>DDVH01000052.1:67961-158922 GCA_002345215.1 Anaerolineales bacterium UBA2317 | reverse complement strand
TGTATCGGGAGTTGAAAAAAGAAACAGGTCAAGATACAGGCTGGCGCGAAGTGGGAGGCGTGCGTTTGGCTTCATCTTATGAAAGAATGGAAGAGTTGAAACGTCTAGTGGGAATGGCTCGTTCTTTCGGCGTGGATATGGAATTGATTTCTCCGAAAGAGGCGCAGAAAAAATTTCCGTTGATGTCTTTAGATGGAGTCGTTGGTGCGGCATTTACACCCAGTGATGGAATCATTGACCCAAGTGGTTTAACGAATGCCTTAGCCACAGGCGCAAAAAATGGTGGGGCAAAATTTTTCTTAAATACAATTGTAGAAAAAATTAATGTACAAAATGGTCGCGTGCATGAAGTTGTGACGAATAAAGGCACAATCAAAACTGAAAATGTAGTCAATGCGGCTGGTTTATGGGGACGCGAAATTGGAAAGATGGTTGGTTTGAGTTTGCCAGTGATTCCAATGGCGCATTTGTATTTGATGACGCAACCGATTGAAGGTGTAGATAAAACCACTCCGACATTACGCGACCCTGATTTATTGGTGTATTGGCGTGAAGAAGTGGGTGGATTTGTGATGGGAGGATATGAACGTCAGCCTGCCACATTTGGTTTAAATGGTTTGCCAAAAGAATTTAAATTTCAATTACTGCCACCTGATTGGGAACGCTTTACGCCATTAATGGAAAATTCAATCAAGCGTGTGCCTGCCATGGAAAAAGCAGAAGTTAAAAAGTTATTGAATGGACCCGAAGGTTTTACACCGGATGGTGAATTTTTATTGGGTCCAACATCGGTCAAAGGATTTTGGGTCGCATGTGCATTTTGTGCACATGGACTCGCTGGCTCCGGCGGTATGGGCAAAGTGATGGCGGAATGGATTGCAAACGGCTCACCTGAATGGGATGTGTGGCGATTGGATGTAAGAAGATTTGGTCCAAACTATAACAGTCTCGATTATGCCGCCGCGCGCACGATTGAAACATACACACAATATTATGATATTCACTATCCCGGCGAAGAAAGAATGTCACGGCGGAATCAACGCGTCTCCCCCACTTATTATCGCTTGCGCGATTTGGGATGTCACTTCGGTGAAAAATTTGGTTGGGAAAGACCGAATTGGTTCAAGCCGTATGAAGAATTAGCAACACATGGTCACGAACCAAATGGTTGGGCAAGAAATAATTGGTCGCGGGCGATTGGTCACGAACATTTGATGACGCGCGAACATGCGGGTTTATTTGATGAAACTTCGTTCAATAAATTTGAAGTGCGTGGAGCGGGTGCTTTGAAATTTCTGAATTCTGTATGTGCAAATCAAATTGATGTGCCAGTGGGTCATTTGGTTTATACACAATGCGTAAACAAACGCGGTGGCATTGAATGTGATTTCACCGTTAATCGCTTGGCAGAGGATAGATTCTTTATCGTCACAGGAACTGCGTTTGGTCAACATGATATGTCGTGGTTATCACTCAACATGCCCGAAGATGGAAGCGTGACAATTGAAGATGTTGGGTCAATGTATGCTGTTATCGGCATGTGGGGACCAAAAGCCAGAACAATTCTTGAAAAAGTCACTATGGATGATGTAACGAATGAAGGCTTTCCTTACATGACATCCAAACGAATCACGGTTGGTGATGTGCCAGTCCTCGCTTCGCGCGTGACGTATGTAGGAGAGCTAGGCTGGGAATTTTATTGCCCCATGGAATATGGTTTAAGGCTTTGGGATACTTTATGGGAAGCTGGCAAACCTGAAGGTATGGTCGCCGCTGGATATAAAGCAATTGAATCGCTTCGTTTAGAAAAAGGTTATCGTTATTGGAGTGGAGAAATTACACCAGATTACACACCCTACGAAGCAGGTTTAGGTTTTGCAGTGAAATTAGATAAAGATAACTTTATCGGCAAAGAAGCATTGGTAAAGCAAAAAGCGGAAGGTATTCAGAAAAAACTTTGTACGATTACATTAAGTGACGATAGAACCATTGTGCTTGGCAAAGAACCAATCCGTGCGAATGGAAAGACCATCAGTTGGGTGGCTTCGGGCGGATATGGATATTCAGTTAAAAAATCTATGGCGTATGCGTACTTGCCAATGGAATATGCAAAGGCTGGTACGAAATTAGAAATCGAATGTTTTGGTGAACAAGTGAACGCGGAAGTTGCTCAAGCAGTTTTGTGGGACCCGAAAGGCGAGAGAATTAAGAAGTAACAATTTACAAGATACGGGTTACGAAAGTCGAAGTGAAAGAAAAAGTTTAGGAAGCAGAATCAAGTTGAAGTCACGAATGAAGCGATGTTCTTAGGTACAAAATAGGAGAATGTACATGATGACAACATTGTTGATTGATAAGGCGATAGCGAAAGTCCCCTTTTTGGCGGATTCAAAAAATATCAAAAAGATTCCGTTGAGTGGTGGAATTACAAATTTAAATTTTAAGATTGAAGCGGATGGACGCGCTTATGTGATTCGTTTGGCAGGTGAAGGGACTGACCAACTTGGTATTAAACGCGATTTGGAATTTGCCGCAAATAAAGCCGCAGGTGAATTAGGGATTGCGCCTGAAGTTGTTTATTTTATTGAGCCCGAAGGTTATATTGTGACGCGTTTTGTGAATGGTAAGCGCATCATGCCTGAAGATATTGTCAAGCCAGATTATTTGGCACGCATTGCAAAGAAGTTGAGATTATTTCATCAACGTGGACCAAAATTAAAAGG
This sequence comes from Anaerolineales bacterium UBA2317, assembly GCA_002345215.1. GTDB lineage: Bacteria > Chloroflexota > Anaerolineae > Anaerolineales > Villigracilaceae > Villigracilis. The sequence continues at coordinate 156,199 of DDVH01000052.1, read as the reverse complement.
CGAGTTCAATGTGTTCAAACGTGTTGAAATGCTGACGAAGATTTCAAAAAGTAATAATGCAAATTTCCCGCACGATTGGGATTGGATTATGCAAAAGACAAATGAAGTGAAAAAGGCTTTGGAGAAAGACCCATACACGCCAACTCCCTGTCACAATGATTTGTTGAATTTGAATTGGCTAGATGAAGAAGTGGCTGGTGATATTGGTGAAATCCGTTTGTTGGATTGGGAATATGCAGGCATGGGTGATATTTTCTTTGACCTTGCAAATTTTTCACATCATCATCGTTTGAATGAAGAGCAAGTTGAAGATTTCTTGTATGAATATTTTGGTGAAGTGACAGACAAACAATATGCAAGATTACGTTTGATGTGGCCCATGTCTGAATTGCATGAAGCGATGTGGGGCACGACTCAAACTGGTATTTCAAAATTAGAAGAAGATTTTCAAGGCTATGCTGATTTGTGGTTTGGAAGATTCCGTCAGCATGTGACTGATTTTAGATGGGAGCAATGGTTGAAAGATGTAGCAAAGAAGAAATAGTTATTAGTGAACAGTGTTCAGTAAACAGTTATCAGTTATTTAGTAAAAGGAGAAAATTATGTCTATCGTAAACGCAAAAGAAATTATGATTGAAGCCGCAAAAAACAAATATGCTGTTGGGGCGTTTAACGTCACTGACTTGTTGCAATTTAAAGCAGTGGTTGAAGCGGCAATTGAAACCAAGTCACCAGTGATTGTGCAAACCTCTGTCAAACCATCGCAATTTATCGGCACACAATTGATGGTCAATATTTATCGCACGTTGGCTGAGTCTGCGCCTGTGCCTGTGTGTTTGCACCTCGACCACTGCACCGATATTGATTATTGCAAAAAATGTTCCGATGCCGGTTATACCAACATTATGATTGATGCTTCCAAACATTCGTTTGAAGAAAATATTCGTCAAACAAAAGAAGTTGTTGACTATGCTCATAGTGTTGGAAATATCTCAGTTGAAGGAGAGTTGGGAACTGTTGGCGGTGTCGAAGACCAAATTGTAGTCGCGGAAGATGAAGCGCAATTAGCAAATCCGCAACAGTCGGTTGAATTTGTCGAACGAACTGGTGTGGATATTTTTGCTCCCGCCATCGGAACTGCTCATGGCGTTTACAAAACCAAAAATCCAAAAATTGATTTTGAACGCATGGCAACGATTCATAAAATGTTAAATAGCAATGGAATCAAAACGCCTCTTGTCGTCCACGGGGGAACAGGGTTGCCCGATGATTACATTGTCAAACTCTTGGAAGCGGGTGGCGCAAAATTCAACGTTTCGACTGAATTGAAACATACATTGATTGATGCCAAATGGGAATATATCAATGCTCATCGTGATGAATATGACCCTGGCAAGTTAGATGTCTTCGTCCGTGATGCAACCCGCAAAGCCGTGATTGGTTGGATGCAAAAGTTAGGTTCGGTTGGTAAGGCGTAGAAGAGCAGTAATCAGTAATTAGTAATCAGTTTCAGTTTTCAGTGAAGCCGTTGGTCGAGTAGCCCGAATGAAATGAGGTCGTATCGAGACCAACAGTTAAGCAGAAAATATAAAGTTAACCATAAAACACGTGGTCTCGATACGCCGCAAAGAACAAAGACGCGGCTACTCGACCACCTTAAAAATTAGGAGATAACAAATGACAAAAAATATTGAAGATTATTATGCCCCATGGGTAAAAGGGATTCCGATGTATGTTTCAGAACATATTGAATTGGCATGGCGCAGACCTGAATTACATCGCATGATGTCGAATGAAAATCCATTGCCACCATCTGACAAAGTGTTGGAAGCGATGTTCAAATATGCCAAGATGACGAATCGCTATCCAGACCAAGGTTTGGTTGTTCGTCAAAAAATTGCTGAATTGAACAATGTAGATGGTCCACAAAACGTGATGATTGGTAATGGGTCAAGTGAAGTGTATGACAACATTTTCCGCATGTTCATCACACCCGGTGATGAAGTCATTCAGCACACGCCATGCTTTGGGATTTATGGTTTACGTGGAACTTTGTTAGGCGCGAAGATGGTATCCGTGCCGATGATTTATGAAGACCATTTACTAAAATTTGACCACAAAGGTCTAATGAATGCGATTACTGATAAGACCAAGATTATTGTGATCCCGAATCCGAATAATCCAAGCGGCAATTATATGGACCCAGAACACTTTATCCCATTTGCAGAAACAGGCATCCCCTTAATTGTTGATGAAGCGTATGTCGAATATGCTGGTTTGGGTAAATCACAAGTCCAATTAACAAAAAAATATAAAAACGTTTTGATTACTCGTACATTATCAAAAGCTTATGGTTTAGCAGGTATGCGTTTTGGATATACGATTGGGCATGAGGATGTCATCAAGCAGATTGCTGGTTCGCTTCTTCCTTGGAACGTCGGCACGATTCCGATGTGGGCGGCATTGGCAGCATTTGAAGACCAAGAAGGTTTGGCTGAACGAGTTAAGTTTAATAATGATGCTGTGGATTACATCTCTGAATCTTTGAGCGTGATTCCTGGTTTTCATGTGATGCCATCCAAAGCCAATTACATTCTCTTTGATTGTGGTGAGACAGGCAAAACTGGTAAAGAAGTTTTGGAATATGCAGAGACCAAAGGCATCATCTTACGTGGTGAAAGCAAGAAATATGGAAGTGATGGCTGGTTCCGCGTGACGATTGGTTCCAAAGAAGAAAACGAATTGTTTGTGAATACAATTCTTGAGTTTTTTGGTGTGAAGAAATAAAGAGGAAACATGTCCAAAATAAAAGCAGTATTCTTCGACCAAGATGGTGTGATTATTGATACCGAACGTGATGGTCATCGTGTTTCATTCAATATGACTTTCAAAGAATTTGGTTTCACCGACGAGTGGAGCGTTGAGTATTATCATGAGTTGCTCCAAATTGCAGGCGGTAAAGAACGCATGAAACATCATTGGAAAACAAAAGGTTTTTCAAAACCGATGAGTGAAGAAGAAATTGATAACCTCGTCAAAGAAATGCATAAACGCAAAACCGCTTTGTTTGTTGAATTAATTGAAAGCGGAAAACTTGCCTTGCGCCCAGGCTTACATCGCTTTATGAAAGAACTCATGGATGCAGGAATCAAAATCGGCGTGTGTACTACATCCAATGAACAAGCCGCCAAAGCAATTACCGAAGGCGTTTTGAAAGATATTAAGTTTGATGTTGTTTTAGCAGGCGACGTTGTCAAAAACAAAAAGCCAGACCCAGAAATTTATAACCTCGGTTTATCAACTCTTGGTCTCAAACCTGATGAAGCGTTTGTGGTCGAAGATTCAAAAAACGGAGTGAAAGCCGCGAAAGCCGCCGGCATGAAAGTCATTGTCACCACTAATGGTTATACCGAAAAAGAAGATGTAGAAGCAGGTGACGTGATTGTCTCTTGTTTAGGTGACCCAGACGGTGAAAAAGCCAAAATGCGCAAAGGTGATATTCCAAACTTTGATGGTGTTGTATATGCTAAGCAATTGATGGAGTTGTTTGGATAAAAAAGACCTCCCAAATTGGGAGGTCTTTTATCAAGTAAAATATTTCCTATGAGTGAAGAAATTTTAGATGTTGTTGACGAGCAAGATAATTTAATTGGAAAAGAAACGCGAAAAAAAGTCCATGAAGTTGGATTATGGCATCGTGGTGTGCATGTATTTTTATTTGATGAAGATGGGAATTTATTGATTCAAAAAAGAAGTGCCGACCGCGCCTCTAACCCACTTCGGCTTGATTGCTCAGTCTCTGAGCATGTGCAATCGGGGGAGAATTATTTGGAAGCCGCAATTCGTGGTTTGAAAGAAGAAATAGGCGTGGAAAATATCCAAATCAAAAAAATAGCAAAATTCCGAATGAATTACGGAATTAATGACAATGAAATTAGCGAATTATATGAAGGGATTGTAGAACCAAGTGATGTAAAGTTTGATTCTGTAGAAATTGAATCAATTTTTTACTTGAGTATGGATGAGTTAAAACAAATGCTTAAAGAGGATGAATCAAAATTTTGTTATTGGTTTGTCGAAATCTTGAAGATGTATTGGGGAGAAGAAGCAAAGATGTATCGGATGGAATAAATGCCGAGGTTGTTGAAACAGGCAAAATTAAGGGTGAGGCGTTTCCGTCTCACCCTTTTGATTCTTATGGACAATCTTTGTAATATGTTACAAGTCGTTCAATCTTTTGGGTTCTATCCACTACACCGCCTCCGCGATTGATACCAATGAATTGGAAGTCAATCCATGCTTCTTCGAGAACTCTGAAATTTGGGTGAATGGTTTCGCCTTTGAAGGTAAAGATGAAATTGCCATTGCTATCTTCTTGCATTTCACCTAAGTTTTGCCATTCAGATGGATACAAACCTGCGGGCTTATCTACAATACGGTAATACATTACGGCTTCTCTAATATCTTGTAAGTTTGGCGTGATGGTAATTTGCATTTCACGTGGGAAACATCTCAAAGAAACGGTATCACTTGAGAAAGTGATGTTGATAAATACGCCTTTGCCAAGGTCATTGCCTACATTTACTGGTACTAAACCGTTGTTACTAGTTGCGGGGTCAACAGTTGGTAAGGCTTCGGTTGGTTGCGGTGGCAAAGTTGGAACTAAGGTTTCAGTCGGAACTGCTGTTGGGGGTATTTCTGTTGGCACAGCAGTCGGCGGGACAATTTCTGTCGGGGGGATGACAGTTACAACAACGGTTTGGATGACCGGCGTTGGTTGTTCTTGTTGAACGGGTTGCACAACTCCGCAAGCCGCCAACAAAATGGACATAGTTATTAATAGAATCTTTTTCACGATGTGTCTCCTCTTTGTATTTATGGGTCATTTTATGCGTTCTTCTATTTAATAGGTTAACCCTTTGGGGCTATTTCGTCGGGTTTTGCTTATCAATTCTGTTAACTAAGAGAAAAAACCGTATGATTAATGGCTTTGTTCCACAAAATATTCAAGGTGTTATAATGAAAAAATGTTATCTGCTGAACAAATTGAGAACAAACTCAACCGAATTTTATTAAGAGTGCAAAAACCTGGTCGCTATGTGGGTGGCGAGTTAAATTCTGTCGTCAAAGATTGGGACAGTGTAAAAACCAGAGTCGCATTCGTCTTCCCTGATATTTATGACATCGGCGTTTCAAATGTGGGATTAAAAGTTTTATACGACCAAATCAACCAAAGAGATGATGCGCTGGCTGAACGTGCTTATTCCCCGTGGTTTGATATGGAAGATTTGATGCGCCAACATCAGATTCCGCTCTACGCGCTCGAATCAAAACGACCTTTAGCCTGTTTCGACCTCCTCGGCTTTTCTCTCCCTTATGAGACTTTGTACACCAACACGCTCAACATTTTAGATTTAGCAGGCATTCCGCTTCACTCAATTGATAGAGATGAATCTCACCCATTCATCATCGCTGGTGGACATGCCGCTACAAACCCCGAACCAATGTACAAATTCATTGATGCGTTTGTGATTGGCGAGGGCGAAGAAGTGATTCACGATGTTGTCAATGCCATTCAAGCTACCAAAGGAAAATCACGCCAAGAAACTTTACGCGCATTTGCCAAAATTGACGGCGTGTATGTGCCACGTTTTTATCAAACAAGTTATATGGAAGATGGAACTGTCGCCTATACTGAACCGACTATTCCAGAAGCACCAAAATTAGTGAATAAAAGAATCGTTGGAAAGTTACCTCCGCCACCGATTAAATTTCTTGTACCAAATATTGATGTTGTGCATAATCGCGTCTCGGTAGAAATTATGCGTGGATGCACGCGTGGATGTAGATTCTGTCAGGCGGGCATGATCACGCGTCCCGTAAGAGAAAGAAGCGTGGAAGAAGTTGTCGAAGCGGCAGATGCGGCAATTAGGTCATCAGGTTTTGAAGAATTGGCATTGTTATCTTTATCTTCATCTGATTACACGTATGTAAAAGATTTGGTAGATGCCATCAGCAAAAGATTTGAAGGAAGAAAATTAACAGTTTCATTGCCATCATTGAGAATTGAATCTGTATCTGTTGATTTGATGGAAAAATTAAAACAACATCGCTCGGGCGGATTCACACTCGCACCAGAAGCAGCGACAGAAAAAATGCGCCGCATTATCAATAAATATATTTCAGACGAAGACATTATTAACACAACCCGCGATATTTATGCACGCGGTTGGACAACGATTAAGTTGTACTTCATGATTGGTCATCCCAGCGAAACGCTTGAAGATGTGCAGGCGATTGCAGATTTATGCAAACGCGTGATTGCCGAAGGACGAAAAGTTGCAGGTTGGAAAGTTAAACTCAATGCAGGTGTCAGCACGTTTGTGCCAAAACCACAAACACCATTTCAATGGGTTGCGTGTGACACGCGCGAAAGTGTTTTAGAAAAACAAGCATTATTGAAGCGTGAACTTTATAAAGATAAAAGTATTAAATTAAGTTTGACTGAACCCGAAGATGCAATTTTAGAAGCATGGCTCTCACGTGGCGATAGACGCATGGCTGATGTGGTTTACACAGCTTGGAAAAATGGTTCTAAGTTTGATGCGTGGAAAGAAGGAAGAAAATACGATGTGTGGATGAAAGCATTTGAAGAACATAATTTAGACCATGCTTTTTATACACATCGCCAACGCCGCACGGATGAAGTTTTCCCGTGGGAACATATCGGCGCGGCATTACGCAAAAACTTTTTATTCCAAGATTTTCGCATGTCGCTCGAAGGTGAAATTCGAGTGGATTGCCGCCTAAATTGTTTTGCGTGTGGCATTTTGCCCACGTTTGCAAATTTACGCCGTGAAAACCCAGGTGAAGAATGGAAATGCCCAGAAGTAAAGTCACCTGCGAGAAAAGTGATTAGTGAAACAGTAAACAGTAATCAGTTACCAGTGGTTGGTGATTAATTTAACAGTAAGGGCGACGCATACCACTTCGTGGCACTTTGCGTCGCCTCACGATTTAATAAAATGAACAAATCTCAATTCTTAGATAAATTACAAAGAGAACGCGATAAATTTGAGTTACTACTCAACCGCGTTGGATTCACACGCACCATGACGATTAAAGGCGTATCGGGAAATTGGTCTATCAAAGACATTATTGCTCACATTTGGGCGTATGAGCAATACATCGCTGACCGTTTGAATGAAATCAAACAGGGAGATGTATATTATCCCTGTAAAAAATATAACGCTTTGGATGCTTTTATAGATGAATTTGGCTATCCTGATTTTGGCTCACCCCTATTGGATGATGATGAAGCCAATGCGTGGGTGTATGAAAAATATAAAAATGTAGCACTTGATGATATTGTGGCGCAAGAAATTCAAGCATACGCTTTGATTGTTTCTATGGTTGAATTAATGCCTGATTATTTAATCAAAGAACATAACGTGCTTGAGCGCGTTGCAAATAATACCTATCATCATTATCACGAATATACCAAAGCCATTAAAACTTGGTTGAAAAAATACACAGCCAAAAATAAGAAATCCTAATGCGGGTTAGAATTACGTTCACAAAACAAAATGCACTGAGATATATCGGTCATTTGGATTTGCATCAACTGTGGGAACGCTCCATGCGTCGGGCTGATTTGCCTCTTGCTTATTCACAAGGCTTTCATCCACAACCGAAGATTAGTCTCGCCGCTGCTTTGCCACTGGGGTTTTCATCTCGCGGCGAAGTGTTAGACGTAAGATTCAAAGAAAATCTTGAAATTGAAAAAATTAAAAATCAACTTGCAGAAAATTTACCTGCTGATATAAAAATTTTGAGCGTAGAAGAAGTGGATGAAAAATTACCCGCCTTGCAGACTCAAGTGCTGTCGGCGACGTATGATGTCAAATTGACAGAAGCAGTTGACCCCGTAGATTTGAAGCGTAGGGTTGAATCCGTGATGATGGCTGAGTCACTCATCAGAGAACGGCGTGGAAAATCGTATGACTTGCGCCCATTAATCGAAATGATAAGTTTGGTTACAGAAGCCAATGGAATAGCATGGTTGAAGATGACGCTGGCGGCACGTGAAGGCGCAACGGGACGACCCGAAGAAGTGTTATTAGCCTTGCAAATTGAACCCGAAACTGCACTGGTTGAAAGAACGCGCTTGATTTTTAAGGAATAACCATTAAACTATAAGAAACGTCATTTTATAGTGACAAAAAATTTTTGAGGAGAGAATCTCATGGCATTACTTATTTCCATTTTTTTTGGTTTTGTGCCAATGTTTTTGTACGGACTGTTTGTCTATTGGCTAGACCGCTATGAAAAAGAACCTAAGGCTTTATTAGGTGGCGCGTTTGTTTGGGGCGTGGTGATTGCTGGCGGTGGAGCATTCATCATCAATACCGTTTTAGGAATTGGTGTGTATGTGTTGACTGAATCAGAAGCCGCCACAAGTTTTGCAACTGCATCTATTATTGCACCTATTGTTGAAGAAACACTCAAAGGCTTGGCAGTGGCAGTTGTATTTTTTATGTTCCGTAAAGAATTTGATTCTGTTTTAGATGGAATCATTTACGGTAGTATGGTGGGTTTAGGTTTTTCTGCCATTGAAAATACTTTATATATTTATCGCAATGGTTATCTCGAAGGTGGCTGGGAAGGTTTGTTCATTCTTACCATCATTCGCGTTGTTCTCGTCGGTTGGATGCACGCCTTCTTTACTGCATTTATCGGCATTGGGTTTGCACTTGCTCGCTTAAGTAAAAATATGGTAGTGAAATTCATTGCCCCCATTCTAGGTTTGGCAATTGCAATCGGCGTACATGCCTTCCACAATACGTTTGGAAGTGTAGTCGGCTCTGGAGGTTTAGACTCATTAGGTTTAACCATCCTCGCTGATATGGTCGGTTACAGCATTATGGTCGGCATTATTATTTGGGTGATTGTGCATGAACGCAACGTACTTAAAAAGCATTTAGCCGAAGAAGTTTCAACAGGTTTAATTTCACAAGCGCAATATCAAAAATCGTTATCACCTCTCACGCTAACCACTGCTGGCTTTAGCGGACGTGCCACTTCCCGTTTTTATCAAGTGCTTGGTGAACTCGCTCACAAAAAAGAACAAGTTGCCAAACATGGTGATGAAAGTGGCAACCTCGCCATTATTGATACACTCCGCAAAGAAGCAGCGATATTAGCACCACAAGCAAAATAATTGACATAAACGCTTCTTCCTTAATTTCAGGCTGGTGACTTGTTCCCCAGCCTTTTTCTTTGCCTGTGATAAAATTTTCGCCATCGCCCCCATAGCTCAGTGGATAGAGCGTCAGCCTCCGGAGCTGAAGAGTGCAGTTCGAGTCTGCATGGGGGTACTTTTTATTTCTCAACCCATTTGTCTCATTTTCAGCAACTGATTTTTAGATACAATTGTGTCTGTGCATAGAAAAAGATTAATTGCTTTGATTACTTTATTGTGTGTCAGTTGTGGCTCTGTAGAATTAGCACCCCCGGCGACAAATACACCGAGTTTTGTGACTGCTACATTACCTGCTACTTCTGCCCCACAAGCAACCCAAACTTCACTTCCACCAACACTCATTCCGACCAATGCTCCAGTGCAAGGCACAACGACAACACAAGTCAATGTGCGAGCAGAGACAAATACCGCCAGTGAAACGTTAGGAGTCATTCCAGCATTTGCACCGATTCAAATTCTCGGCAAAGAATCAACTGGCAATTGGATGCAAATCATTTATGAAAATAATGCTGGTTGGGTACGTGCCGAATTTGTGCAAGTGGATGCTTCGATTGAGATTCAAATTGTAGGTTTAGAATCTGGTCAACCCGTAGGAAGAAGCGGGGTTGTGACGAGCGGCATCAATGTCCGCGGTGGTGCTGGTACACAATTTGAGTCTATTGGAGTCTTAACTCAAAACGATGTAGTGTTAGTAACTGGCAAAAGCGAAAGTGGCTCGTGGATGCAAATCCGATTTATTGGTGAAATTGGTTGGGTGGCTTCGGAGTTTTTGCAAATCGAAAATATTGAAGAAGTGCCTGTGATTGCAGTAATAGAGAGTACACCAACTTCACCTGTGATTAATGAAACGCCGAGTGCTTTGAATAAAATTGCTTTACAAGATAATGACACAATTCAAACACCTTTGGCGAAAATCGTTTTAACAGAAAATAAAGCTTTGCAAATCACAAATGATTTGTCATCTCCGCAAGGTGATGTTGAAGATTGGGTTGCGTTTTCGTCAGTCACATCTGATATGTTGATTGAATTGAATTGTGCTGGAAACGACTTAAGCATAGAAGTTTGGCAAGCAGGCACTGCCATTGAAAGTTTTTCGTCACCTTGCAGTAACAAAACTTTCTTGAATCTTTTATCAAATGAAAGTTATACTTTGAGAATATTTCAAACAAATACAACTGAAAATAATTATACAAATTACAGATTAAGTATGAAAGCCTTTGATTAGCAAACTGGAGAAAAGAATGAAAAAGAAATTCGCTTTACCTTTTATCATCGCCGTCATCATTATTTCGTTAATTGGCTGTCAAGCCGAGCCTGCCTCTTCGCCACTTTCTGCGGCATTAAGTGAATTGACAGGCAAAGTAGATATTAAACAAAGCGGGCAAAATGATTTTGCACCTGCCAACCCTGAAACTACACTTGAGGTGAATGGGCAAGTTCAAACTGGCGACGATGGACGCGTGCGTTTGGATTTATCGTCAGGCACAATTATTCGTATCGCACCATCTTCTTTATTTACTTTAACATCCAATGAAGAAACTGATGGTGGTTTAATTACGAAAATCAAATTAGAAATTGGAAAAATTTTCATCATCCTAAACGGTGGTCAAGCCGATGTTGAAACGCCCTCTGGTGTTGCTTCGGTACGCGGCTCGCACATGAAAGTAGAAGTTGACCCAATTACAAAAGATATTTACATCACTTGTTTAACCGGTAATTGTTCTGCTACCAACCCGGCAGGTACTGTTAATTTTACAAATGGTCAACAAGTGATTCTGTTTGCATTTGATGAAACCACTGGCACTTGGACTGCGCCCGGCGTTTTGCCGATGACTCAAGAAGATTTTGAAGAATGGCTAAATGAAAACCCCGAAACAAAAGAATTATTCGATCAAGCCATGTCCACAGTCACTGCATTGGCACAACCTTCAGAAACACCAACTGCAACACCTACACTTGAGCAAGCACTTCCACCCACCGAAGCCAGCAATGCTTGTTTCCAAGTTGTAAACCCACCCGCTGGTACAAGTTTGCCAAAGCAAGGTCAAGTTAATTTTGAATGGACAGAACAAGAAGGTGCGCAATATTACGTCATCACATTTGTTGACGCAAATGGCAACAGAGCCACCATTGAAACGACAGAAACCAATCCATCGTATTACATTGAGATTTTCCCCAACGGTGGACAATACTCATGGTTTGTGACAGCCTACGGCTCGGACAACGTGGAAATCTGCTCCACTACCTCAAACTCTTTCTCCAAACCAGCAGGTGACCCAACTCCGCGCCCATCTCGTGAGCCAGACCCAGAATTACCGCCAACAGAAGAGGAGTGTGATCCTTGTAATGAATTTAGTAGTTGTTTTGTTGGTTGGGATGAATACTATTACGTTTGTTATGGCGAATAAAAGAATAATAGTATGAAAAATAAGCCCTTCAACCTACGGCTTGGATTAATTTTAGGAACTGCAATCCTCTTAATTTTGATTCAAGCCGTAGGATTATTACCACAAGTGACAACGCCACTTGAAACGATGGAATATTCCGCGCGTGATTCGCTCATGCGTTTGCGTGGTGACGAAACACCTTCTAGTGATATTGTCATTGTCGCCATTGATGATTTTTCATTCAATTACACGGGCTATCGCTGGCCCTGGCCCCGTTCCTATTTGGCTGAGATTGTGCATCAAATCAACGCAAGTGGCGCAAAAGTCGTCGGCGTGGATATTATTCTGTTTGAACCAGATGAAGAGAATGGTGATGAAGCCTTTGCAACAGCCTTAGGTGAAAGCACAACTGCAGTCAACATTTTGCAAATCACCGAAAGGCGCGAGGAAGGGTTTAGCACATCTACACTTTCGCAACCACTTTCACCTTATCGTGAAGTGTTAGATGGAATCGGCATCACATCATTTATCCGTGATGAAGATGCAGTGGTGAGAAGTTTACAAGCCTTTGATGAATACAATAATTTACTTTATTACAACTGGGCTTTTGAAACTGCAAAACTTTACCTCGGTGTAGATTCACCATCTGACCCAACCAATAATAGCGTGCAATTTAATAATGAAAGCGTACCATTATACGGCGGACAATTAATTGTCAACTATGCCGGACCTGCTGAAACATACTTAACCTATTCCGCCGCAAGTGTGGCATTGGGTGATGTCTTAGAACAAAACCCAGATGCTTTCAAAGACAAAATTGTTTTGATTGGCGCAACGACAGTCACATTACAAGATATTTACCCGACTCCATTTTCAACGCAAATCCCAACTTCTGGTGTGGAGATTGTCGCCAACGCCATTGACACAATCATCAACGGAAAATACATCAGCATTGCTCCGCCGTGGATGAGCATGTTAATTATTTTAGGCATGGCATTAATCGCTTATTTGATTACGTTATCAAAACGCCCTACGGTGACGATTACTTTGCTACTTGTCGGCATGATTGGATATTTTGTAACAGCCTTCATTATTTTTACACAACAAAGATATGTTCTGCCAGTGGTCATGCCAGAAATTATGTTGTTTTTAGGTGTTGTTCTCCCAACCTTAGAACAAGCCGTTTCACAAGAATTAGAAAAAAGACGCATCCGCAATTTATTTAGCCGATTCATCTCACCTGAAATGGTTGACCAAATGGTAGCCACCCAAGATTTAGATTCGTTGAATAAACGCTCCAATATCACCATTTTATTTTCAGATATTCGCGGGTTTACAACGTTATCTGAAAAAATGTCGCCCGAAGATGTGGTGGCTTTGTTGAATCCATATCTCGAAGCCATGTCTAAAGTCATTTATAAACATGGTGGCACTGTGGATAAATACGAGGGCGATGCCATCATTGCATTTTTTGGTGAGCCTGTTCCCTACGAAGACCATGCTTTACGAGCATTGAATGCGTCACTAGACATGCGAAAAGCTTTATATGAAATGCGAGAGAAATGGGCAAAAGAAGGCAAGCCAAGTCAAATTGAAATGGGAATCGGATTAAATTCTGGCGAAGTGTTTGTAGGCTTAGTAGGTTCGGAGCAAAGAATTAATTACACAGTCATTGGTGATAACGCCAACCTTGCTTCACGTCTACAAGATTTGACCAAAACATATTCATGGCCCATTTTGATAAGCGAAAGCACATACCAAGAAGTGAAAGATGAATATGATGTTGAGTTTGCAGATGCAGTCACTGTTAAAGGCAAAACGCAAGCAGTTAATGTCTACAAAGTGATTGGGAAAAAAGGCGCGAAAGAAAGTGAAAAAGTTCAGGAGTGGAAACTGTAAAAAAGCAGAATCAAGTTTCCCCTTAAGAGAGATGCGGGTTTATATCTACAAAACCTGCATTTTTTCTTTAAGTGATTGTGTCAAATTGTACAAAATCTGGTATATTTATATTTATATGAATGCCAAAAAAATTCCAGATATTATCATTGGGCGGTTGCCAGTTTATTTGCGAGCATTACAACGCATGGCAGATAATGGTTTGAAGACCACTTCTTCGCAAGAACTTGGTGAACATGTGGGCATTTCTGCAGCGCAAATTCGTAAAGATATTTCGCAATTTGGCGAGTTTGGCAAACAAGGTACGGGATATTCGATTGAATTTTTGATTGATAAATTACGTGAAATTTTAAAAGTTGACCGCATTTGGGATGTGGTGGTGGTTGGTGCAGGTGATTTGGGTCATGCGCTTGCAAACTATAATGGTTTTCAAAATCGTGGGTTTCGTGTGGTGGCAATTTTTGATAATGATAAAAATAAAGTCGGGCAAAAAATTGGGGATTTTGTTGTAGAAGATACTGCTACGATGAATGAAAAAATAAAATCACTCGGTGTGAAAATTGCGATGATGACTGTGCCTGCTTCTGCCGCACAAGATGTTGCAGATAAATTGGTACAAGCGGGAATAAAATCAATTTTGAATTACGCACCTGTGAATGTGACTGTGCCAAACAGTGTAAAAGTACAATATTCTGACCCCGCTACGAATTTACAAAGAATGACTTATTATTTATAAGATAACGAACCGCTTCATTCTTCGGGACACATGATTCTGCATATAAAAAGGCTTCCTTATTGGAAGCCTTTTACTTTCTACACCTGCGGCAGATTTCTGCGAATCAGATTCAACATACCAAATCCTTTGACAGAACCTTGCACCACACACGTCAGCGGATTATCTACCAAATAAGCAGGGATGCCTAAAGATTTGGTCAGCAATTTATCAATACCGCGTAACAATGCTCCCCCGCCGCATAACGCTACGCCTCTATCAATAATATCGGATACTAATTCTGGCGGAGTTTTTTCCAAAACTTTTCTGCCTGTTTCTACAATTTGGCGCAACGGGTCTTGCAAGGCTTCTACAATTTCACCAGTTGTTAAAGTGACAGGTCTTGGCAAACCAGTCACTTGGTCTTGACCTTGCACTTCCATACTGTTTTCAACATCTTGTGGAACAGCCGCACCGATACGAATCTTTAATTGTTCAGCCGTGATTTGCCCAATCACCACGCCATATTTTCGACGTACATAGTTAACAATCGCTTCGTCTAAATCCATGCCACCAGCGCGGAGTGTATCCGCGGCGACAATGCCATACATTGCCATCACAGCCGCTTCGGTACAGCCACCACCTAAACATATAATCATATTGCCTGATGGGGAATTAATCGGTAAATCAATACCAATGGCGGCGGCTAATGGTTGTTGAATCAAATAGGCTTCGCGGCTTCCTGCTTCCATGACGGCTTCGTACACAGCACGCCGTTCTACGCTGGTGACTCCGTATGGGACAGAAATCATCACGCGCGGGCGAAAGATGCGCATTGAACCGCTCACACGCTGTAATAAATATTGAAGTAACGTCTCCGTAATTTCATAATCAGCAATCACACCATTTTTCAATGGGCGCGCTACTTCAATGTTATCCGGTACTTTGCCGTACATATCACGTGCTTCGACACCAGCCGCGACCATTTTTTGTTCTTCCACTTCAATGGCAACAATGGTTGGTTCTTCTACCAATACTTGATTACCATCAGCGATGCGGGTAAACATGGTGCCTAAGTCTACGCCTAGGTCTTTCGAAAACATTGCCACTAGATTTTATTTCTCCAATTTCATTTCATAAAATTGCTAGTCATAAATAACCGCCAGCAAATCGGATGAATGATACCTGAAAGGTGTATCAATGTCTAGTTATCAAAAAATTACCTTAAGAAATTCAATATTGATACATCAATGCGCTATGATTACATCAAGGAGTTCGTTTGATGAAGAAAAAATGGAAAATTGCAGTATTAGGCAACATAAAAAATCAAAATGAACCAAAACCTGAAGGTGTACCACCGGATGCTTTTGCAGATTATGACTCTATCGAAACGATGGATGCGATTCGTGCTGCACTTGAAACAGATGGGCATACAACAACTTTTATCCATGCCGATAGAGAATTACCTTATAACTTAAAAAAATATAAACCTGATATTTGTTTTAACATGTCTGAAGGTTTGGGTGGTGATGCACGTGAAGCCCAAGTGCCTGCCTTGTTAGAAATGCTCAATATTCCTTATACTGCATCGCGCGTTTTAGCCAATGGAATTTCATTAGACAAAACAATGACCAAAAGAATCTGGCGTGATAGAAGATTACCTGTGGCACCGTTTCAAGAATTTAATGTTGGTGATGAAGTATTGCGCGCAGAACTAAAATTTCCATTGTTTGTTAAGCCTGCACGAGAAGGCACAGGGATGGGAGTAGATGCCAAAGCCATTCTCAATAACGAAAACGAATTGCGTGAACGGGTTGCATATATTATCAATATCTATCAACAACCTGCACTTGTTGAAAAATTTTTACCCGGGCGTGAATTTACCGTCGGCATTTTAGGAAGACCCGATGCAAAATTGTATTCTCGCAATCCAGATTGGTACGAAAAAGATGGCTTTCATCGCTTCCCCATTCTTGAATTAGATACATCTGGCTCTACAGAGACATGGATTTATACAAACGAAGCCAAATCAAAAGAAGTTCCAGAAGAAGGCTCATTAGGATATTTTTGCCCAGCAGAGGTTGAACCGGATTTAGAAAAAAAATTACGGCAACTCGCCTTACGGGCACATCAATTCATTTACGCGCTTGATATTTCTCGCACTGACATCCGTTTGGATGAAGAAGGCAATCCAAGATTAATCGAAATCAATACTTTACCGGGTCTAACGCCTGAGTATAGTGATTTATGTCTGCAAGCCAAAGCTGAAGGCATAAAATATGAAGATTTGATATTAGATATTTTATATCTCGCCGCCGGACGTTGGGGAATGATAGAGCCAAGAGAAATTGAAACCATAAAGAAAAAATAAAAACAGAGTTGTCTCACGACAACCCTGTTTGGTTTGCAAAATGTGTACTTTTATTTTATGAAACTGGTACCACATTGGCGGCTTGCTTGCCTTTGGGTCCTTCTTCAATGGAAAACTCCACTTTTTGCTCGGCTTCCAACTTGCGGTAGCCATCGCTTTGAATGGCAGAGAAGTGTACAAAGACATCTTCGCCACCTTCATGACCAATGAAGCCGTAGCCTTTGGTCGCATTGAACCACTTGACGGTTCCAACAATACGTTCGGACATGTTTTATTTCTCCTACAGAAAAAATTTAATGCCCGTCCACCTTCACGCTTTCAAAGGCGAATCGGGCACGCAAGTGCAAGATTATCATTTTTGGTAATTGATGTCAAGATTTTTGTAGGGACACGCAACACCGTATCCCTACAACATTATTCCGCACCAAAGGCTGGCAGTTCAATCGTTTCACCAGCCGCTTGCACAATGTAATTCGGCTTCCATGCCACACCAAAAATATTGACATAAATATCCGTCTTTTTGGGGCGCACTTCAATTTCAGTAAACTCTGATACAACACTACCCCAGCGGTTATTGATTTCTTCTTCAATTGAGTCACGTTCTCGATATAACGCCTCTAACTCTTTGGTGAATTGAGCAATCGCCTCTTTTGATTCTTGCACCTGAGCCTTAGCATTTTGAGCAAGTCGGTGTTTTGTAAATTGAGTGGTAACACTTTTCTTACGTGTAAGACCAAACAAACTTGCGCCAAGTTCTGCTAAATTCGCCGCAGATTCAATATTGCGGTTTTGTAATTCAGCTTCATCTTCACGCAATTCACGTTCTTCTCTACCAAGTTTATCTTCTAAAGAGCGAATCTTTTTATCTAATGCCGAAGTTTTCTTTACAATTTCCGCATCACAGGCTTCGCGGGCTTTGTCGGCACATTGTTTCATAAAATCCGCAGCAGTGACGTCCGGTCCCGCAAACACTTTGAGGGCTTTGTTTTCACGGGCTTTGACTGCTGAATTGCGGAAAATCCAATCAGTAAAATCTTTGAGCAAAGCATTCATTAATTTAGCATCACTCAATGGCGGTTCAATGGATGAGAAACGAGCAGAATCAGCGGGCATGGTTTCAATTTTGTCTAAGGATGGTCCTGCGTATGGAAATTCTTCCCAACGCACAATACCGCGACGATCTAAGTTTTCAACCAAGACGGATTTTGTGATTTCTACATCCACATTGTATTTTCTATCTAGTATGCGGATTTGAGCAGAGGCAAGTAGAACAGGATAATACATAACGCCTTGAATTGAGCCACCAAAGGATTGTGAACGTTTGGTTGCTTGTAATGATTCAGATAAGCTGTAATTTTGTGGCAGATAGTATTCTCTTACACCGTTTGGTACAGGCGGTTTTGTGGATGTTCCATTTGTTGAATTACGAGTTGTAGGTTGCGCACTACGAGTTTCTGCAACGGGAACTACAACTGGTTGCACTTGGTCAAGAGGAGGTTTTTGTTTGGGCAGAGAATCTGTTACAGGTTTAGAAACAGATTTCCCCTTGTATTGAGGCGCAGATTTTGCTCCAACCAAATCATTCAAATCAGGAATCTGTTGACGGGTTAAAGGTCCTGCTAAGAAATTCATCACCCAACGTGTTTGGAATAACATCGGTGCTTTTTCATTGACGTTGTTCATCACAAAAACACGTTTGCCAAGCGATGAAATTAATTTATCCATTTGCGCGCGTGAGATGCCACCTGCTAAACTTTCGAGACCATCGAGTAAACGATTCTTATCACGCTCGGTTTGCAGTTTGCCGATGAACCATGTGCCTGTATTGGAGAGGGCTTTGTAATCCATATCCACTGGATTTTGCGTGGCAAGCAAAAGACCCAAACCAAATGCACGCGCTTGCTTTAACATGCGAAGCAAAGGTTGCTTGGATGGCGGATTTGCGGTTGGTGGAAGATAACCATAAATTTCATCCATGTATAACAACGCGCGTAATGAGGTCGAACCTTTTTGTGTGCGCATCCAAGTTTCTATAGCAGATAAAAGTAATGTGGTAAAAAACATTCTTTCGCCATCTGAAAGATGGGCGAGATAAAAAATGCTATGACGTGGTCTACGGTCAGCAGTATAAAGAAAATTTTCGATATCTAGTGATTCGCCTTCACGCCATGCTTGAAACGATGGTGACGCCAAAATATTATTTAAAGTTATTGCTAAAGTTGTCCTCTCTTTAGGAGGGAAAATTTCATCCACAGAAAATGCTCCAAGACTTGTAAAGCTTGGATTTTGTGTTTGTCTAATTAATTCTTCAAAATCTATGTCTTGTTGATTTTTCCAGAATTCCTCAAAAATTTTAGAAATCAAAATATGTTCTCTAGAACTAATAGGGTCTACATCACGTAATCCAACTAATCCTAATAAAGCTGTCACAGTACTGTTGATGCGTTCAAGAATTACTTCACTATTTTCTTCCCAATCTAATTTTGGTGCTTCAAGTGAAGAAAGAATACGAACCAATTCGCCGGATTTAGATCCCGGTGTATAAACCGTAAACTGTACAGACTTTTTTAAGTCAAGAATACGGCTTTTGTCCATGCCCCATTCTTCAATTCCTTTTCCCCAAGCATCGGCGGCTTCTTCAGCGGCTTTTTCTGGTGTTGTACCTGCACGGCGCACAACTTCGGGGTCAATCCATGGTTGAAAATCGGATGGAAGCAATTCTGGAAAATGTAACAGCAAATTGGTTAAGTCACCCTTTGGGTCAATGATGATAGCCGGCACACCATTCAATGCGGCTTCTTCTAACATGGCAATACATAAACCTGTTTTGCCGGAACCTGTCATACCTGTTACGACGGCGTGAGTGGTTAAATCAGATGGGTCATATTCAAGTGGCTTGTTGGTTAGCGTTGAAGTTTTGGGGTCAAATAAACGTCCGAGATAAAAGTTAGAGTCTGCCATGAAGGTCTCCTAAAATTTCTGTTTAAGACCTGACAGGTTTTGAAAATCTGTCAGGTCTGTATTCTATTAGAACGGGCGTGCTAGATGTCTAAATTTAATCGATTTTATGTCAAAACGCAACCGATTTTAAGAATTATTTTGCATCATTATAAATTCTTTGAAACTCAGCAATAAATAACTTCGCAATTTCTTCGTTATAAATCACCAGCACATATTCATCATTCCGCACCTCAGCGCTGTTCGTAAAATTATATGACCCCGTAATCACTATACTTTCATCTATGATGATTGTCTTATGATGCATTTGCCCCGCATTGCCATCACGATACACATCCAAACCTGCTTGACGAAACGCATCAAACTCCGTGCCGATATTTGATTCTATTTGTTCAACATCCATTACGCCTGCAACAGTCACCCCATCTTGTGCCCGTTCACGCACCGCATCACCAATCGGGTCAGATGTAAATGAAAATGCCATGAAATAAATACTTTCATTTGCTGTATTGATAATATCTACCAAAATCGGTTGCACCACGTCATCAGGTGAGAAATATGTATCAATTTGTATGTCATTGACTGTTGCTTGCGGGTTTGGTGTTTCAGCGCGGATGTAATCTCCAAAAGAATCTTCAAGATACATTTCTTCAAATTCTTTTAAGAAATTTTCTACAATTCGCACTGACCGAATCCGCATCAGCACGTTATTATCTTCATACGCACCAGAAATGGTGAAATTCATTGAACCTAACCACACCTCCGATTTATCAATGATGACAAATTTGTTGTGCATCAAGCCTTCACGCCTATCCCCTAACATTGGAATACCCGCATCTTTCAATCTTTGCGGAGCAGAACGCTCAATGTTATCGCTTTCCATTACCATACGTACTTGCACACCACGTTCATAAGCACGGATTAAAGCATCTCGAATGCTTGGCAAACTAAAACTATAAATCGCAACATCCACACTTAATTTAGCTGAATCAATTGCATTGGCAAGTGGAAGGTCAATACCGCCTGTTTCTTGCGAAGACAATGAACTATTTGGATTCGTAAAATACAATTCAAACCAATCGCTTGTATAACCATAACCCGCAGGGATGGGAATCTCTGTCAATGTAAATGAATGCTGAGTTGCTGAATCAGGTGTCACCGTAGCGGGAGGCGCGGGGTTTACATCACATGCGGTTAATAAAATCAAAGAAATCAGTGTTAAAAAATTTTTCATAAAGTGATTATAATCGCAAGGCTTTATGACAAACTCAAATCAACAAATCGCACGCGCGGCTGGCACAGTGATGTTCGCTATTTTATTGGGGCAAATTGCAGGTTTGATTCGTGGCGTATTGGTGGCACAAACTTTTGGCGCATCGCCTGAACTCGATTCTTTTTTTGCGGCAAATCGCGTTAGCGAAACTTTATTTTTATTAATAGCAGGCGGCGCGTTGGGTTCAGCATTCATTCCAACGTTCACGAGTTTGCTCGCGAAAGATGAAAAAGATTCAGCATGGAAACTCGCAACTTCGATTGCTAATGCAGTCACATTAACTTTGACATTGCTTGCCATATTGATTGCGATTTTTGCACCGCAAGTGATTCGCTTCGCACTTGCGCCCGGCTTGTCCACTGACCCTCAACTTTTTTCTATAACCATTACATTGTTACGCATTCAATTAATTTCTGCTGTGCTATTCGGCTTAGGTGGATTCATTGGTGGAATATTAAACACACATCAAATCTTTTTAATTCCAGCATTAACTCCCGCGTTATATCAACTCGGCATTATATTCGGCGTTTTATTTCTGGCACCATCAATGGGGATTTATGGTTTGGCGTGGGGCGTTGTACTTGGTGCAGTTTTATATGTAGTGATTCAAATACCTTTGTTACTTAAGGTTTTCACGAAAAATGCATCTCGCATTACACTTCAATCTTTATTCGACTTTCGTGATTCGAACTTCAAACAAGTCATTTTATTAATGGGACCAAGATTACTTGGCGTAGCGGTTGTGCAATTAAATTTTTGGGTCAATACTTGGCTTGCATCTCAAATGCAAAGTGGAAGTGTGACTGGTTTGTATTACGGTTTTTCTTTAATGCTCATGGCGCAAGCTGTGATTGCACAATCGGTTGCGATTGCCGCCATGCCAACTTTTTCTGCGCAACACGCATTAGGTAAGCAAGATGAAATGCGTTCATCACTGGCTTCATCATTACGTGGAATTATTTTATTAGCACTGCCCGCCAGCGTCGGCTTGATTCTTTTACGCGAACCAATTATTTCTTTGTTATATCAACGTGGTGAGTTTGACTCAAATTCTGTACAACTCGTTTCATGGGCTTTGCTTTGGTATGCGGCTGGACTCGTCGGTCACTCCATTATGGAAGTTTTGACTCGCGCCTTTTATGCTCAACAGGATACAAAAACTCCTGTAATCATCGGCGTTATTGCAATGGGATTGAATGTTTTATTCAGCATTTTATTTTCGAGATGGTTTGAATCCATCGGCTGGCTTCCGCTTGGTGGACTTGCCCTTGCTAATTCATTAGCAACTGCAATTGAAGCAGTTGTATTATTTGTTGTTATGCAAAAAAGATTAAATGGAATTGAAAGAAATCATATTCTGCGTGGAGCAATCCCCTCATTCATTTCAGCAATCGGCATGTCTTTGGCTTTGTTTGCTCTACTTTCTTTTAGAGAAAACCTGAGCGTGTGGATTCTTGTCCCTGCGGGAGTTATCATTGGCGGAGTTGTTTATTTTGCAATACTATTTATTTTGCGCGTACCAGAATTAAGTTATATATTCAATGGGGTGAGAAGAAGATTACGCAGGCGATAAATCGTCAAAGTTATTTCCAAATCATAAACTGAGCAATTCCAACCAATAACCCCAAAAGTATTCCGCCAATCACTTCCAGCGGCGTGTGACCAATGACTTCTTTCAACTCGTTCTCATCCCACATATGACCTTTCAGCAATTCTTCAAACAATAAATTGATTCGCTCCGCATGCATGCCTGCTTGTCGGCGCACACCTGCCGCATCATACGTCACAATCATCGTAATCGCTACAGCAATGCCAAATAATGGATTATCAAAGCCGTGATACAACCCAACTGCTAAAGTTCCCGCAACCATCATCGCAGAATGTGATGATGGCATCCCGCCGGGTGCAAAAAACATTGTCCATAACCAACGGCGTGAACGTAAGTATTCCGTTGGTATTTTCAAGGCTTGTGCCACAAACCAACCCAACATACAAGCAATAAAAACCTTATTCTGAAAAACATCTAAAATATTCATTCAGAATCTTCCTCAAATGAAATCAATGAGTCACCTGCTAATTTTTGGATTTTCAATTGAGCAGATTCAAGGGATGCACCACACTTTTTGATTAATTCTTGCCCACGTTCGAATAACTTCATCGCCTCTTCAAGTGGATTTTGTTCTGATTCTAAAACCTCAACAATTGACTCCAATTCAGCCACTGCTTCTTCGTATGTCAATTCTTCGACAGGTTTTTGTGTTGTTGATTTTTGTTTCGGCATTTTGGCTCCTAAAACATGTTACTCTGAGTATAGCGAAGAGTCTCTTAGATAAGAGAAGAGATTCTTCGCCACAAAGAACAAGGGCGTGGCTCAGAATGACATAATATTATTTTTTAACTTCGAATTCTCCGTCACTTACTCTAACCTTCAAATCGCCTTTGGCTTGTGACACTTTAGAAACAACCATGTTATCTGATTTTCGGGTGATAATAGCATATCCACGCGACAAAACGCCTTCAGGGTTCAGTGATTGCAAGCGTTTTGATATTCCATTTACGTTTGATTTGTGCAATTGGATGCGATGAGTCAAGGCAGAAAACGCTCGGCGAGAAAGTTCATCTATATTTTGATATTCAGATTCGATTCTTCTTTCAGGTGAACTATATTTGAGTCGCGATGCTAAGGCGGAGATAAATGTTTTATGTTCAGCGAGCAGGTTGAAGGTTAGGTCAGTGAGGCGGGATTGAATCGTGAAAAGTGAATCGTGAAGATGTTGTACTGTAATCTGAGTTGCAAGTTCAGCCGCGGCTGTCGGAGTCGGCGCACGTAAATCGGCGGCAAAATCTGCAAGTGTGAAATCTGTTTCGTGACCCACGCCAGAAATAATTGGTGTTTTAGAATTTGCAACGGCACGCACAACTTGCTCATCATTGAAAGCCCATAAATCTTCAATCGAACCGCCACCACGCGCGATGATAATGACATCGGGTGATTTTTTATTTAATGATTCAATTGCTTTGACAATTGCAGGCGGAGCATCCACGCCTTGTACAAGAGTTGGCGCGAGAATCACATTTGCAATCGGCAAACGTCGACGAATTGTATTTAACATATCACGCAGTGCCGCACCAGTTTGCGATGTGACAATTCCGATTGTTTTTGGAAGTTGTGGAATTTCTTTTTTATTTTCTGGATTAAATAAACCCTCAGCTTCAAGCATGGCTTTGAGGCGTAAAAATTCTTGATACAACGCGCCTTCACCTTTGGCTTGAATTTGATTCGTAACCAATTGATATTGCCCAGATGGTTCATAGACTGCAATTTTGCCATGCGCTTCGAGTGCCATGCCATCTTGCACGTTGACTCGTAATCTTGCGGCATCTGTTTTCCACATTACACAACGAAGCGACGCATTTTTGTCTTTGAGCGTAAAATAGATATGACCAGAATTTGGTTTTGATAAATTAGAAATTTCTCCGCTTACCCACACATCTTGCAATTCAGGATCGCCTTCTAAAAGTTTGCGGATGTGAAAAGTCAGTTGGGAAACTGTGAGTGTGGAAGAAAAAAGATTGGGTTGCATTCAGGGAAGTATAAAATAGAAAGTGGAAAGTAGAAAGTGGTTAACAAATTATGGTTTTTTGTTTAATCGCCTATAATTGAAAAAATTATTATGAATCACCTTTGGTCACCGTGGCGTATGACATATATTGAAAATGCAAAAAACGAAGAAGGCTGTGTGTTTTGTAATGCGCAAGCCAAAACTGATAGTGCCGAAAATCTTATCGCCTTTCGTGGCAAATTTTCGTATGTGATTTTGAATCGCTACCCTTACACCAGCGGACATTTAATGGTCATTCCATTTGTGCATGTTCCTAATTTAGAAAGTTTAGATTCTGAAACGCGCGCTGAAATGATGGAATTAACAAGTCAATGCACAACGATTTTGAAAAATATTTACAAAACCGAATCATTCAATGTTGGCATTAACATCGGTGAAGCGGCTGGAGCAGGCGTGTTAGGTCATGTTCACATTCATATTGTGCCGCGTTGGGCTGGCGATACAAATTTTATGTCCACAGTTGGGGAGACGCGTGTGTTGCCAGAATCTTTGGAAGATACTTATAAAAAAATCTGCCAAGCCTTTCAAAAATAAAAATGAAATCTTCTTCAATTAAAGTATTTTTTGCGTCATTACTTTTCGTTTCTATCATCACCTCGTGCGGAACAAACAACAATATAATCTCAACAGGTGTTGTAGTTAGTCTTGAACCAACTGCAACATCAACCCCTGAACCAAAACCTATTCTCACAATAAACCCGTTAACAAATAAAAAAGTGGAAGAACCGAATTTGTTGGAATTGCCAGCATTGTTGGTTTCAATTTCACATTTTCCTGTCACGGCGCGTCCGCAAGCGGGTTTATCGTTTGCGCCGTGGGTTTTTGAAATTTATATCACTGAAGGTGCAACAAGATTTCTCTCTGTCTTTTATGGCGCATTTCCAAAACCTGAGCCGACTATCAATGGCAGTTGCCAAATACGCAATCAGCCATTTCAACAAACAGCAAACATTATCGGCAATCGTGTTTGGTTAGATGAAAATCAAAATCATATGCAAGACGATTGGGAACGTGGCATGGGTGGTGTCTGTGTTAATTTGTTTGATGCCACTGGAAATTTTATTCAATCAACTTCGACTGATAGCAATGGATATTATGCTTTCAATGTAGATGCGGGAAATTACATTCTTCAATTTGAAAAACCACTTGGCATGGAATTTGTGCAAAAAAATGTCGGGGATGAATCAAATGATAGCGATGTTGACCAAGTTGCAGGTCAGACTGAGGCGTTGACTGTATCTTCTTCGCTTCTTGACCTTGATGTCGGCTTGTTTCTGAATCCTGATTATTTAATTTCTCCTCCAATTGTCCTCCCAAAAGTAGGACCGATTCGTTCAGGGCGTTTAATCTATGCTGATATTCATGCTTTCTTCAAAGATTCGTGTTTGATTTATGCATTTGCTTCGCCAGAAGTGTTAGAGGAATTACCTCAATGCTTTTTTGTGACGCATGACATTGATGGTGGCGGTTACATGTTAGATATTGATGAATTGCCGCGTTTGGCTGAAAAAAACAAAACTGGTGACATTGATTACAGTATTAATGTTTTTTCTGAAACGCCACCAAGTGATGGGCTAACTGCAAATCAATTGCATGTATATATTTCATATTTAAATCAATCAGCATGGGAGTATGATTCTGCATCACAAAGTTATTGGCGCTATGTAGATGATGCAAATTTTGAAACAGCAGGGATATTGCATCCTGAAATTGATCGTTTAACAAATCGTCAGTTGCAGTTTGAAAATGTGATTGTATTATTTACAAAGCATGATGTTGTCTCACCCACAAATTTGGATATTCATTTAGAAGATGGATTAATAGGCGATGCTTTATTGTTTCGGGATGGTCTGGTTTATGATATTAAATGGACAACGCATTTGAATAGTGAAGAAAGAAACAGTTATCAAAAGCCGATAAAATTTATTTCAAACGATGAAACTACTTTGTTTCCTCTTAAGCCTGGCCGCACTTGGATTTTGGTGGTTACACCGAAAACTTCTGTTGAAGAAATACGTGCAGGTGAGTGGTTTTTAGAATTTGTACAACCCGAAGGAGCGAAGTAGTCTTTTAGTTTGCTAGTTGACTAGTTAGCTAGTGTTGGTTCAGTTTAGCCTGTTTGCCTACACGCAGTTCAAGAGATAAAATATAATGCACACATATACAAAATCACTCAAATTGTTTTTTGAACAACACACCAACCCACTCAATGCCGCGCCGATGAAAAAATATATGCGTGACCAATTTGAGTATTTGGGAATCAAATCGCCGCAAGTGACTTCATTGCTAAGAGAATTTATTAAATCAAATGACTTACCACCCTTTGAACAACTTGACTTGATTTCACGCGAACTATGGAGTTTGTCCCAACGTGAATTTCAATATATTGCTATGAATTTAATCGAAAAATACGAAAAGAAACTCGAATCTGAATTTATTGAAACGTTAGAATATTTAATTACAACAAAATCTTGGTGGGACACTGTCGATTTATTAGCGGGTCATCCCATTGGAATGATGTTTAAGAAATATCCAAAAGTCAAAGAGAAATATTTAAAGAAATGGCGTAAGTCTGAAAACATTTGGTTAAGACGCACAACTTTATTGTTTCAGTTAGGCTACAAAAAAGAAACAGATTTTGATTTGTTATGTGAAATTATCAAAGAAAATTTGGGGTCAGATGAATTTTTTATCAATAAGGCAATTGGCTGGGCGTTGAGACAATATGCTCACACAAACCCTACACCAGTGAAAAAATTTGTGAAAGCAACAAAAGAATTAAATTCGTTAAGTCGCAGAGAAGCATTGAAAAATATTGGTGAATGAAATTATCGATATAACGCAAAAATCGTCACGCCATCAAATTGATATTCGTATACAACTTCTTGATTCGCAAAAATTTGCAACATCGGATTCTTATCCACCGCTTCACCTAAAGTTGTTTGGCGGCTTTGCACTACAAACCAATCAGCTTCATTCATAATTCGTGAAACTGGTTGAGGTGCATCTGCACCTAACACGCTCGGTACACTGGCTGGAGCCAATATCAAAATATCATCGCGCAAATATCCATGCGTTTGATAATAAATCATCACATCATGGCTCCACGGGTCAACCCAAACCAAATCACCGGGCTGGGCTTGTTCATTCAAAATCGGTAAAGCAAGTTGATACGTTTCACACCAATAAGTCGTTTCCAAACCTAAATCATTTGCGCCACGTATTCCGCCAACGCTTTCACCATAATAAGATAATAAATGTGGATATAAACGAATCATCGAAATGATTTGTGGAGCAAATGAGATTAGCGCCAACACAATGATTCCGCTTCGGGTTACGGTCGGCTTGTTCCATTGACCTGAAATTTTTTCTATGCCTGAAGCAAGATATGCAAATCCAATTCCGCACAACCCAGCCAAAAACGGAAATGACACCATGATTAAACGTTCATTGTCATAGACCATGCTCTTGCCGGTTGAAATAGCTAAAATGGGAGTCAATGCTGAAAGAAACAGCAACCAACTCAACCCTTTATCTTGACGCGCAATTCCAGCAGAGATAATTCCTGTAAAATAAAGAATCGTCAAAGTGATTGGTAAAACTGCCCACAGCTTTACAAATCCAAAATGCCATGGGGGCGGCATAAAAAATTGACCGAGATAATATTGCCCGATGGGCCAATGATTAACAGTGACAAAGAGAATATACTCAGTAATTCTTTCAATGGTGTGATGATAAAGCCAGGGCCATGCAATAAAAAATATTAGAATGGCTGTAACGCCCATAATGAATAAACGAATAAACAAATATAACTTACGATGAAAAATTAACAGCCATAAAACAAATGTAATAGGGATAAAAACTGAATTGATTTTTGTAGCTAATGCCAAGCCCCATACTACGCCAAGTAATAAACCCCAAGCCCAATGTTTTTGATTGAGTGTTTTCCAAAATAAAAATGTGACCACAAATGCTGAAAACGCGGCGGGGACATCTAACGCTGAAAGATGGGCGTGAAAGAAAAAACGCGGCATGGTTAATAATGCCGCGACAGATGCAAAGCCTGCCACTTGACCATAAGATTCTTGAATCCAAAAATATAAAAGCCCAGCCAAGATAGCAACTAAAATCATATTCCCCAAACGATGCGCGAGTAAATCATCAGCAAAGTTTTTCGTGATAGACCAAATTAATCCAGACCAAACTTTATTTAATGGCGGATGTTCTTTGTTTATCGTCCACGCATTTGCGATTGATTCATCTGTAAACGCTTCAGATGGATTCGTGAAAACTTCTCCATACCAATTGATATAAGATTCAGAAGCGGCGATGTAAGCGGGTTCATCCCATGTTAAACCGATGTTTGATGCGGTGGCTAACAATAAAATGAAAACGAAAATTGAAATCAAAATTGCCTTTTGATGTAAAGTTAGTTGAATTGAATTCATATCTACCCGTGAGTTAAAAGTAATGTTTAATGAAATTAGGATTTGACAATAGACCATAGACGGTAAAACGGTCTACGGTCTATTGTCCATCGTCTTATTCTCTATTTCTCAAGAACTCTGTCGCATCTTTGAAATGATTTTTGAGGTAAGCAATTACTTCAGGGTCATATCCGCTTTCATCCAAAGCTTTATCCATACACCAATACCATTGGTCACGTTCTTTGGGTCCAATGGCAAATGGTTGATGACGCCTTTTCAAAGCGGGATGTCCGCGTGTTTCGATGTAGGTTTGCGGTCCGCCAGTCCAACCTACCAAAAACAGAAAAAACTTTTCGCGTGATTGCTTCAAGTTTTTCGGGTGCACTGCAAGCACATCTTTGGCTTCGGGAGCGGTTTCCATTAAATCGTAAAAGCGGGTGATAAGTTTTTTTATCCCCGCTTCTTCGCCCATTAATTCGTAAAGAGATTTTGTTTCATCCATAAATGAAATTTTACCTTATTATGTAGAGGCGAGGCATGCCTCGCCCCTACGCAGGTATAATACCCACATCAAGGAGAACTAATGAGCAAAGAAAATGAAGCAGTTATATTAAGTGCCGCGCGCACACCGATTGGAAAATTTCAAGGCACATTAAGCAGTGTGCCTGCTACAAAACTTGGCGCAATTGCTGTACAAGAAGCAGTCAAACGCGCGGGCATCAATCCACAAGAAATTGAAGAAGTGATTATGGGCAATGTCGTTTCGGCGGGTTTGGGTCAAGCCCCTGCGCGTCAATCTGGAATTTACGCAAACGTTCCAGAAACTGTCAGTGCGACGACAATCAATAAAGTATGTGGTTCAGGTCTCAAAGCCGCAATGATGGCATCTCAAGCCGTGCGCGCAGGCGATGCGGATTTATTTATCGCTGGCGGATTTGAGTCAATGAGTCGTGCGCCATACCTCGTCAATGGTCGCATGGGTGAATTGAAATTCGGTAACACCCAAATGACCGATGCTTTATTAAGTGATGGCTTGTGGGATCCGTTTGAAAATTGGGGCATGGGCATGGCGGCTGAATTTATCGGAGATGAATATGAGGTAACTCGCCAAGCAATGGATGAATTTGCGCTTCAATCTCACCTCAAAGCTGTTACTGCTTCGGAAGCAGGATATTTCGCCGATGAAATTGTGCCCGTCGAAATTGCCGGGCGTAAAGGTGAGTCAACGCTGGTGAAACAGGATGAAGGTCCGCGAAAAGATGCGAGTTTAGAATCATTATCCAAATTGAAGCCCGCATTTAAATCTGATGGCAAAGTGACCGCTGGAAATTCATCACCAATGAATGATGGTGCGGCGGCTGTTGTGATTTCATCACGCGCGTATGCTGAAAAAAATAACATCAAACCGATTGCAAAAGTAGTAGGCTATGCACAAGCCGCATTAGAACCAAAATATTTATTTGCCGCACCCGCACATGCGATTCCGAAATTGTTGAAGAAAATCAATTGGACATTGAAAGATGTTGATTTGATTGAATTGAACGAAGCATTCGCCGCGCAAGTATTAGCGGATGGATATGCATTGGCAGAGCAAGGTTGGGATTGGAATAAAGTGAATGTAAACGGCGGTGCAATTGCATTGGGACATCCGCTTGGTGCAAGTGGTGCGCGCGTATTGACGACTTTGATTTATGCATTGAAGAATCGCGGATTGAAAAAAGGAATCGCTTCGTTGTGTTTAGGTGGCGGTGAAGCGGTGGCGATGGCGATTGAGTTGGAAGGTTGAAAAGTTTGAAGGTTTGAAAGTTACTAGTTGAAGGATTAACGATGGATAAAAAAGAACGCGATGAAAAAATTGAGTTGTATGGCAATGGATATGACCTACTCATGCAAATGCTCAAAGATATTCCGCAAGGGATGTGGAAGTTTAAGCCTGAGCCAAAAGAGTGGAGCGTACATGAGATTCTCGTCCACCTTGCGGATTCAGAATCCAATGCGGCGTTGCGGGCGAGAAAATTAATCGTTGAACCCGGTGGGTTATTAATGGGCTATGACCAAGATAAATGGGCAATCGAATTAAATTATCATGACCAAAGTTGGGAAGATGCTTTAGAAACTGTAAAGTTTGTTCGTAAAACAACTTACAAATTACTAAAGGGACAACCTGATGAAGTATTTACAAATTCAGTTAAACATCCTGAATATGATGAACCTTATACTTTTGAGAAATGGTTGAATATTTATTCAGGACATATTCCAGGTCATATTGAGCAAATCAAAAATAATTATAAAATTTGGAAAAGTACGGTCGGATAGGTCTAATTGGTCTAACAAGTCTAACAGGTCAGACTAGTCAGACTTGTTAGACTTATAAGATTAGGAGATTGAATGGTAAAACATATTTTCGTCATCGGTGCAGGGACTATGGGTAATGGAATTGCTCAAGTGGCCGCGACTGCTGGGTATCAAGTAACATGCATGGACGTGAATCCAGAGGCGTTGGAAAAAGCAAAAGCGGCGATTAATAAATCGACTGAAAAACTTTTGTCGAAGGGGACGATTAATCAAGAACAAAAATCCAGCGCGGACAATATCAAATATGCGTCATCATACGACAGCGTAGTTGAAGCGGATTTCATCATCGAAGCCGCAACTGAAAACCCAGAATTGAAATTCAAAATTTTCAAAGAGTTAGATAGAGTAGCACGCGAAGGTGTGATATTAGCCAGCAATACATCATCGATTTCAATTACAAAAATTGCATCACAAACTAAACGACCTGATAAAGTGATTGGGATGCATTTTATGAATCCAGTGCCTCTGATGAAATTGGTGGAAGTGATCAAAGGCTTGGCGACCAGTGACGAAACGTTAGCAACCACGCTTGAGTTATGCAAAGCGATGAACAAAGAAGCATGGGAAGCGAATGATTCGCCTGGGTTTATCTCCAACCGAATTTTATGCCCGATGATTAACGAAGCAATTTTTGCTTTGCAAGAAAACGTAGGCACGCCTGAAGCAATTGATGCGGTGATGAAATTAGGGATGAATCATCCGATGGGTCCGCTGGCATTGGCAGATTTAATCGGCTTGGATGTGGTGTTGTTCATTATGGAAGTGTTACAACGTGATTTGGGTGAAGATAAATATCGCCCTGCTCCGTTGTTAAGGAAGATGGTGGATGCAGGGTATTTGGGAAGAAAGAGTGGGAGAGGGTTTTATCAATATTAGACGTTAGATTTTAGACGTTAGACATTAAGGATAAAGAATGAAGGAGAGAACATGAGAGATTTTAGGAAAATTCTAGTTTGGGAAAAATCTCATAAATTAACTTTGCAACTTTATAAAATAACATCATCATTTCCAAAAGATGAACTATATGGATTGACAAGTCAAATTCGGAGAGCGGCTGGTTCAATCCCTGCTAACATTGCAGAAGGATGCGGTCGAAACACGCAAACTGAACTTGCACGTTTTATTCATATTGCAGGCGGCTCTGCCAGCGAACTTGAATATCATCTTATTCTTGCACATGACCTTGGCTACATCGAATCAAGCATTTATCCAGAATTAAACAAATCTATAAACGAGATTAAGAGAATGCTCAACGGTTTTGAGAAAACAGTTCAATTCAATGCAAAAAAGTCTAACGTCTAATGTCTGAAGTCTACAAACTCCCCGCATACCCATCCGCTCTTGGATCACTTCCACCACACAACACACCAGATTCATTATCTCGTGTAATCACTTGTCCTCGTCCAAACAAAGCACGGTTATAACCACTCACTTCATAAATCGGATGTCCCATTTTTTGTAAAGCATCGAGTGTTTCTTTTGGCATGCCTTCTTCAATCGCAACCCTGCCGCCTGCTTCATCCACATCAATACAAAATCTTGGCAAATCCAAAGCAGATTGTGAATCAAGATTCCCATCTTTCAATGCAGATAACACTTGTACATGACCTTGTGGTTGCATAAATCCGCCCATTACGCCATACGATGCATACAAAGAATTATCCGCTTCACGAGTCACCATGGCAGGGATAATCGTATGATATGGGCGTTTCTTCGGCGCAAGCACATTCGGATGATTCGCGTCAAGGCTAAAGTTATGTCCGCGATTTTGTAACGTAAATCCCCAACCTTTCGGCACAATGCCCGTGCCAAAACCCATGTAATTGCTATTGATAAACGAACATGCATTTCCAAATCCATCCACAACACTCAAATACACCGTGTTCGATGAAGACACTGGCGTGCCGCGTTTTTGGTCAATCGTTGCATGTTTCAAATTAATTAATTTTCTTCTTTCATCCGCATATTCTTTCGATAACAATTCATTCATCGGAATTTTCGCAAAGGCAGGGTCAGCCACATACCAACTCGCGTCCGCAAATGCGAGTCGCATGGCTTCGATCATCAAATGCATTTTTTCTGGCGATAACAAATCCAATAATGCTAAGTCAAAGCCTTCTAAAATATTTAATGCGATTAACGCCGTGATGCCTTGTCCATTTGGCGGACATTCATACACTTTCAATCCATGATAATTAACTGAAATCGGATTTTCCCAAGTGGATACATGTTCTGCTAAATCAGCATGTGACATAACTCCACCCGCCTCTTTAATCACGCTGATAATTGATTCTGCAATTCGACCTTGATAAAACCCTTCAGCTTTTTTCTCGGCAATCTCCCGAAATGTTTTTGCCAAACCTTTGTTATAAAAAATTTCACCTGCATTCGGCGCACGACCATCAATGGTTAGTTCATGTCCATTCAACGCAGACTTTAATTGTCGCTCCGCACCTCGTCCCCAAAAATATGACGTGATTGGAGCAACAGGAAAACCTTCATCCGCAAGTCGAATCGCTGGCGACAAAATTTCAGATAACGAAAGCGAACCATGCTTTTCGATTAAGTCACACCAACCTGCACACGCACCAGGGACAGTAATTGTATGTGGATGAAATGGAGGCAATGAGTCGGCTAGTAAATTTTCTTTCTTTAGCCTCTCAAGTGTCAGCAAGGCAGGAGCGCGACCTGAACCATTTAATGCGGTCACTTGTTTCGTCTTTGAGTCATAATACAAAGCAAACATGTCACCACCAATTCCAGTGGATGTTGGCTCGGTCACATTCAACGCCGCCGCTGCCGCAACAGCCGCATCCGCCGCATTGCCACCTTTGGAAAGAATCTCAATTCCAGCGGCAGTTGCCAATGGTTGCGAAGTCGCTACGATCCCACGTTTGCTATAAACAGATGAACGGCGTGAGTTGAAGTTTGGGTTGATCATGTTGATTCCTTTTTGCTTTCAGCGGTCAGCTATCAGCAAGAGCGAAAAGCTGATTGCTAATTGCTGATGGCTAAGATTATAATTTACGTATGAAAGATTTCCGTCAACTCAAAGTTTGGGAAAAGTCTCATCAGTTGGCTTTAGCTGTTTACAAGGTTACAAAATCTTTTCCTAAAGAAGAACTATATGGATTAACCACTCAAATTCGGCGTGCAAGTATGTCAATTCCAACAAATATTGCCAAAGGTTGTGGAAGAAATACAGACGCGGATTTTGCACGATTTTTGCAAATTGCAATGGGTTCCGCTAGTGAAACAGAATATCAACTTATTCTCGCATACGATTTAGAATTTCTTTCAAAAGAATCTTACGACGAACTTCACGCGAATGTTGAAGAAGTAAAGCGAATGCTGGCTTCATTCCTCAAAACACTGAGAGCTGACCGCTGATGGCTGACTGCTTTGACTATGTAATCATCGGTTCAGGCTTCGGTGGCTCTGTCTCCGCCATGCGATTAACCGAAAAAGGTTATTCTGTTTTAGTTTTAGAAAAGGGGAAGCGATACGAAGATAAAGATTTCGCAAAAACAAATTGGCAATATTGGAAATATTTATGGATGCCTGCCATTCGCGCGCATGGAATTTTACAAATCAGCATTCTCAAAGGTGTGATGGTTTTGCACGGAGCAGGAGTCGGCGGTGGGAGTTTGGGATATGCAAATGTATTAGAAGTTCCAAGTGACGAAACATTTGCTACACCTGCTTGGAATCAAAACATCAAATGGGGTGAAGTACTAAAGACTCATTATGCAACTGCTAAAAAAATGTTAGGCGTTGCAAGAAATCCCAAACTATGGAAAGCAGACTTAATTCTGAAACAAATGGCGGAAGAAATTGGAATGGGGCATACTTTCCGCGCGACAGATGTCGGTTCATACTTCGGGGAAGCAGGTGTGACTGTTCCTGACCCATATTTTGGTGGAGAAGGTCCAGATAGAGCGGGATGTCAACATTGTGGCGGATGTATGGTGGGATGTAGGCATAATGCAAAAAATACTTTGCCTAAAAATTATTTGTATTTTGCAGAGAAGAATGGGGTGAAGGTTGTTGCTGAAGTTGAAGTGGTGGATGTAAAAGAAGTAAACAGTAATCAGTTATCAGTGAATGGTGTGAAATATGAAGTAAGTTATAAAGATTCAACAAAATTATTCAAGCAAACAAAAACTGTTTATGCAAAGAATGTGATTTTTTCTGCGGGTGTGATGGGGACGATGAAATTACTTTTGAACTTGCGTGATGTGAAGGAGTCATTGCCAAATGTGTCCCGAAGATTAGGCACGATGGTGAGAACCAACTCTGAGGGTTTGTTAGGAAGCGTGGCACGTAAATCAGATATCAATTATTCGCAAGGAGTCGCAATTTCATCTATTTATAATCAAGATGAAATGACACGCATTGAGCCTGTGCGTTATCCTGATGGTTCATCCTTGATGCGCTTCCTCGCCGCACCGTTGATTGATACAAATGTCAGCATTCCGATTCGTATTTTGAAATTTTTATGGTGGATGATGACACATCCAATTGATTTTGCAAAAGCCATGTTCTTACCAAAGTGGGCGCACAATGTGACAATTTTGTTGGTGATGCAACATGCGGATAACAGAATGCGATTCAAAATTGGGCGAAGCTTATTTACATTTTTTAGAACAGGCATGATTGCAGACGAAGAACCTGGCTATGAAATTAACGCGCAAGTGAAAGGCTCGCATGAAGTGACGCGTGAATTTGCAAAACGAGTGAACGGTGTGGCATTGGGTTCGCTTGGAGAAAATTTATTAGGCTTGCCAACCACTGCTCACATTTTGGGCGGCGCGCCCATGGGACAAAATGCTGATGAAGGTGTGATTGATGAAAATTTTCAAATTCATAATTACGAAGGTTTGTATATTATTGATGGTTCGGTGATGCCTGCAAATCCTGGCGTGAATCCATCGTTGACAATTACTGCTTTGGCAGAATATGCGATGAGCAAGGTGAAACCAAAATGAACAACAAACAAATCATCGAAAATTTTTGGACGACCATGGAGACAAATGACTTTTACGCCGTTGCTAAATTACTACATGATGACTATATTTTAGAATGGCACCAATCTGGTGAACGCATTCGTGGACGAGATAACTTCGCCGCGATTAATACGTATTATCCAACCGAAGGAAAATGGACATTTCACATTAATCACATCGTCGCAGATGGTGATGTGGTTGTGAGTGATGTTAATGTTTCGGATGGAAAAGTACATGACAGAGTCATCACCTTTTCAACCATCAAGGATGGAAAGATTTGGAAACAAATTGAATTCTGGCCCCAAGCATTTGATGCACCCGAATGGCGTGCAAAATGGGTTGAAAAGATTTAATACCGTCACCACAAAGGGTCACAAAGTTGCACAAAGACTTTAAAAGTTTTCTTTGTGACCCTTTGTCTCCTTCGTGGTTAATTCATTATTCAGTTGGTTCTAAAAAGTAATTGGGGAAATTTAACGGTGCTTCGGCGCTCCAACCTTCTTGACCACTTTCCATGCGCACATTCCACCATAAATAAGCAGTTGGTGGATTATCACCTCTCACTGTGCAAACAGGTCCGCCGATCACTTCCATTTCAGTGCCGGGGCGATTGGTGCGTTGAATTTCGTAATGCAAACCAGGTCCAGTACGGAAATTTAACCAATCTAATACTTTAACATTCATGCCTGCTTGAATACGTGTTGGGTTTGACGGACATTCATTTGGGTCAGAAGTTTGAGCAGACTTAACTGGTTCAGGTTGAGTCTCAACAACAGCCGTTTCAGTTGGTGGAGGTTCAGGTGCAGTTATATCTGTAGCAGTGGCTTCGGGTATAGGCGTTTCGGTTGGAGATAATGTCGGAGGTTGTTGAGTCGGGCTGGGCGTAGGGTCAAGAGGCGATTGTGTCGCGGTAGATAAAATTACATGTGCGGTAACAGTCGGCACGGGTGATACATCTAACGCCGCATTTCTTCTATCGCGTTCTTCCAATAAAAGAAAAATCAAAATAATCGTCAAGATGATGGCAACGATTAATTTGAAAAGGTCGTACCATGGTACAAAGCGAGAGTTCACTTCAATTCCCCCGTGATTTTTGTTCGGCTAATTCACGGGCGTGGCGTAATATGGCGCGTTCGTTAATAAAGCGTTGTAACAAATCGCCAAGTGCTTCTTCAAATTCATCGAGCGTTAAATCTGCAAGTTGTTCATAGGTATAAATGCCGGCTGTGTTCAAGCGTTTGGCAATCACGGGTCCAATGCCTTTAATTTTTTTCAAATCATCGGCATGAGCAGGCGCAGTTTTATATCTTACTTTTTGAGTCTTCACTGGTGTGCTGGCTGAAATATTATTTTTATCTTCGCGCGGTCTGCGCCAATAAAACCAATCAATCACCCACTCTACTAACCAGCCAATTAATAAACCGAGGACGAGTGCAATTGCAATGTTCATAGTTTTTCCTTCAACATCAAACAATTATAACCGATACGATTAAAACAAATTTGCTTGTTTCGGAATATCTGATTCAATATCATTCCACGGCAACGAATTTATTTTTACTTGACTCGCTACTCGTCCATAAATTTCTTTACACAGATATGGTGCTAGATAATTATCTGGCGTGTGACAAAAGACATACGCCTCACTCTTTGTGGAAAGTTGATTCACTATTCGTTCAACCCATTCTTCCACCCAAACAGTGTTTTGACTCATTTCAGGATGCCCAATATAACGAAGAAATGTAAAGTCTGTGGTCTGTTCTTCAAAGACGGGAACATCTGGTTTTCGTTCTCTTGCTTCTAACAAACTTTCATAAGCACTATCTTTGATAGATTCATCGCCAGCCATATTTCGTATTGGACGAGTATCAATCACAACGCGCGCCATTTTATTTTCTGTCAGTAAAGCATTTAACATTTTTCGATTTGGGTCATCAAACCAATCTAAATGACGAACTTCTACGCCCAAACGCACATCCTTTGGAAATGATTCTAGAAACTTAGCAAGGTCATCTATCAGCTTAGGCGAATAACTCGGAGGCAGTTGCAGGAACATCGGTCCAAGGCGTGAAGCGAGGGGTTTCATCACATTTGTAAATTCAATCGCACGGTCAATGTAATCTACAAGTTTTCCGTTGTGACTAATCGCCTTCGGAATCTTGGCACAAAATTTAAATGTTTCAGGCGTTTGCTCAATCCAATTGGCAATGGTTTTGACGGCAGGAATGGCATAAAAAGTTGTATTGCCTTCAATTGTATTTAATCGCTTTGCATATTCAAATAAAAATTGATTCGACTTCGTGCCTTTGGGATAAAAATTCCCCACCCAACCTTTGAACGACCACACAGGGCAACCAAGATACAGTGACATAAAAATATTATATAATAAATTTTAATATAAAAATCTACACATAAGGAGAGAATTATGGCTCTAAAAGTATCTGTATATATCGCAACTAGTCTCGATGGTTTCATCGCCCGCAAAAACGGCGATATTGACTGGTTAACAGGTGGAGAAAGCGGTGGAGATTATGGGTATGCGGATTTTATGTCTACGATTGATTATGTGGTTATGGGTCGGAACACGTACGAAAAAGTCTTAACGTTTGGCGGCTGGGGTTATGATAAAAAAGTGATTGTGCTTTCAAGTAAAAAGATAAAAATTAAAGACAAACTAAAAGATAAAGTGGAGGTGTTAAATTTAGGACCAAAGAAATTAGTTAAAGAAATTGAAAAACGAAAAGCAAAACATATTTA
Organism: Anaerolineales bacterium UBA2317; assembly: GCA_002345215.1. GTDB lineage: Bacteria > Chloroflexota > Anaerolineae > Anaerolineales > Villigracilaceae > Villigracilis. The sequence goes on along the minus strand of DDVH01000052.1, from coordinate 117,175 downwards.
TCTTGATGGCGGCGTGACGATTCAACGTTTTTTGCGGGAAGGTCTAGTAGATGAAATGACTATTACAACCATTCCGGTATTAATTGGTGAAGGTTTACCATTGTTTGGTGAATTGGCAAAAGATATTAAATTAAAATTACTACAATCTCAGTCTTTCAAAAATAGTTTTGTGCAAAATAAATATAAAGTTTTATAGTTACCATGCAAATCACAAAAACTTTATACGTCTCAAATCCAAAAGATTGGCGCAAGTGGCTAAAAGCTAATTACAAAACTGAAAAAGAAATTTGGCTGGTCTATTACAAAAAAGGGACTGGCAAGCCGCGCATTGAATATAACGATGCCGTGGAAGAAGCTTTGTGCTTCGGCTGGATTGATAGCGTCATCAAAAAGTTAGATGATGAGAGAACTGTGCAAAGGTTTTCGCTGCGAAAACCAAAATCAAGTTATTCGCAAGCCAATATTGAACGATTGCGGAATTTGGTTGCTAAGAAAAAAGTTGTCAAAGAAGTGACAGAAACGCTTGGGGATATTCTAGAAAGAGAGTTTATATTTCCATCTGATATTATGAAATCCATCCAAGCCAATAAAGAAGCGTGGGAGAATTATCAGAAGTTTTCAGATTCTTATAAAAGAATTCGTATTGCTTTCATTGATGGGGCAAGGAAACGTCCAGAAGAATTCAAGAAGCGGTTAAGATATTTTATTGAGATGACAGAGAAGAATAAGATGATTGGTTTTGGCGGGATTGAGAAGCATTATTAGAATTAAAACTTGAATATTTATTAAACCTCTCAGACACGGTTGACCTCTTTCTCATAATAAACAAATGTCTCTATTTCATTTCCTATATATTTTTCTTTTATTATTTTTTTCAATTTTGTATATTTTTCAATATATTCTGTAACTTTGGAGTTATTTTCCAATATCACGCGCGGGGTCACTACTTTTTCTTTTCTCCCAGAAACATCATATTCAATAAAACCACCGCCGTAGGTAACTATGGTTTCCCATGCAATTATAGTTTTTTCTGGGTTAAGTTTCTTAATTTCCCAAACAATATCATTTTCACTTAAAAACAATTCTTCAGCGGGCAAACTTTGTTTTTGAGTATTTTTGATTTCTTCATTTTTTTCAACTCGCTGATTAAATCTCCACAAACTGTATAAAAATAATCCTGCCACAGCAGTATAAATAAGAAAACCTGTTATTGAAGTTGCGTTATAACACATGAAGCCAAAGAATATACACGCCATCACTCCGACAATCAACATAAATCTCATTTGGTTCTTAACACTGACGTTCGCTTGTTCAGCATCTTCGGCAGTAAACCTTGTTTTTATTTCTGGAGCATAAAATCTCTCAGTCATATCTTCTCTTTTTTATTTTAGATGTGTGCAAGGTGTCACGCCCCATATGGAACCCAGATATTTTTCACTTGAGTTGCGTGTCTCAAAATTTCATCCATTTCAGGTAATTCACCACTTTCTTTCATCACCCAAGTCTGCTTCATATTTCCAGCGGATGCGGATTGAATCGCTTTGGCACCTTCCTTGGAACCTGCATACCAAATCACATCGACATCATCGTGTTCGGATAATGTCTTTGCTAATTCATCCCGATTCCCTGTGACGATGTTAAACGTCCCAGCAGGCACATCGGATGTTTCGAGGACTTGATAAAAATCTGTAGCACTTAATGGGGAAATTGGTGATGGGACAATTACCAAAGCGTTTCCCATAGCAAGTGCTGAACCTGCTAATTGACACAATGCTAATAATGGTTTGTCATCGGGTAATAAAATTGCCATTACACCAATTGCTTCGGGGACTGCAAGTGTGACATTGCGAATCGGGGTGTTGTGAATCGCGCCATCGTATTTATCTGCCCAAGCGGCAGCAGTGAACAAGGCTTCAATGGATCCTTCCACTTCTTGATTTGCGGAGTCAGAGTCAACGCCTGTTTGTTGAGAAATTCGTTTGGCGAATTCATCGGCACGCGCGGCGAGATTTTCACCGAGGTAATAGAGAATCTGTGCTTTGTTGTGCCCCGTGGTCTTAAACCATTTTTCTGCAACACCACGCGCGGCTTCAACGGCGTTACGAATATCTTTGCGGTTGCCTGATCCAACTTCGGCGATTAAATTTCCGTTGGCATCTTTCACTTCAAGTGAATATCCACTATCAGGGCGGGCTTGTTTGCCGTTGATAAAGAGTTTTGCGGTGCGATCTATCGAGATCGACGATAGACCGTTGACCGTTGACCGTTTGTGACCATTTGATTTCGCGGCTTTCGTTTTTACCGTCTTCCGTCCACCGTCTACGGTCTTCTTTACATACTCAAACAATCCTTCTTTCCCACCCTCTCTCCCGAATCCTGATTCACGATAACCACCGAATCCAGAAGCAGCATCAAATAGATTGGTGGAGTTAATCCAAATGGTACCTGCTTTGATTTGAGTAGCAATATCTAAAGCCAAGTTGATATCTTCACTCCAAATACAAGCCGCGAGACCAAAGCGGGTGTTATTAGCTAACTTGACTGCTTCTTCGGGAGTTCTGAAAGTCATCGCAGCGAGTACAGGACCAAAAATTTCAACTTGTGCAATTGTGGATGCAGGCGCAACGTTAGTAAATAAAGTCGGCGGATAAAAATATCCATCTGTCGGGCAAGACCAGGATGGTTGCCACATGTCCGCACCTTCATCTTGACCTTGCTTTACAAGTTCTTCAATGCGTTGTAATTGAACAGGTGCGACGATTGCACCAATATCAACGGCTTTATCCAATGGGTCGCCGACGCGTAATTTTTCCATGCGTGCTTTTAACTTCTTATACATTTTTTCAGCAACGCCTTCTTGCACCAACAAACGCGACCCCGCACAGCAGACTTGACCTTGATTAAACCAAATCGCATCTACGACGCCTTCAACAGCGGAATCTAAATCTGCATCGTCGAAGACGATGAATGGAGATTTTCCGCCTAACTCAAGAGAAAGCTTCTTTGCTGTACCAGCTGTCGCCTTGCGAATGATGCGTCCGACATCTGTCGAACCAGTAAACGCAATCTTATCCACATCTGCATTGACCAACGCCGCGCCAGTTCTTCCATCGCCTGTAATAATATTTACAACACCAGCGGGAAGAATCTTTTCACAAATTTCTGCAAACAACAACGCAGTCAGTGAAGTAAATTCAGCGGGCTTCAAAACAACGGTGTTGCCCATTGCAAGCGCGGGCGCGATTTTCCACGAAAGCATCAGCAACGGAAAATTCCACGGGATGATCTGCCCAACCACGCCAAGCGATTCATAGCCTTTCATTTCAGTGGACATGAGTTGCGCCCAACCTGCATGATGATAAAAATGTCGCGCGACCAACGGAATATCAATATCGCGCGTTTCGCGGATGGGCTTGCCGTTATCCATGGTTTCGAGCACGGCGAAGAGACGCGAATGTTTTTGGATTTGACGCGCGATGGCATACAAATATCGCGCTCGTGCGTGACCTGATAACTGACTCCATTTTGGATACGCTTTTCGCGCCGCCTTCACCGCTTCATGGACGTCGCTTTCACTTGCTTGCGCGACCTCAGCCAATTTCTTCGTGTTGGCAGGGTTTATCGAATCGAAATATTCTTTTGGAGATGGTTCACGCCATTCGTTGTTGATAAATAACCCGAATTTGTTGTTGTGTTCTTTCAGCCATTCTTCGGCTGGCTTCGCAGCTTCCGGAGCGAGTCCGTATTCGAGGGTGTCTAGAATTTCAGGGATTGTCATAGGAGATTCCTCAATAAGTATTGCAAAGCAATTGATATATCAACTTTAAGTTTTGAGTCTACACGTAGTATTATTATAAAGCCTTAAAGGTTAAGTTAAAATCAAAAAAAGGAAAAGTGATGGAATCAAAACCTCTTGATAATAAAAAACATAAATTTCTAGTCAGATTAGTTATAGCAAGTTTAGCTTTTAGTTTTTGTTCTATTCTCTTTTATGTTTCACGAATTTTTCTCTTTGGTCCCCCAGAAAAAAAACTCCAAATCACGGAAAACATTCATTCCAACTCATCATTTGGATTAATGATTGTCTATCAAAGTGATGAAGATGTTGATTATGCAGACGAAATCATAATCGAAGGAACTAGAGCTTATATTCTAGATCAATCCTTAGCTAGTATAGATGTAGAAACAAGTATCGACATACTTGATATTTCATCTCCAGATGAACCTATAATTGAAAACACATATTATTATCCAAAAGATTTTGCCATCTTGAATATGAAAGCCCATGGGAATTATTTATATCTTGATGCCGAGGTTTTTACAATTCTTGACGTAACAGATCCCCAAAAACCAGTAGCAATTTGGGAATTTAATATAGATGGTTCAATAAAAAGTATCGTTCCATTTGGAAATTATTTGTTTTTGGTAGGTGTAAGAGATTTGTATATTATAGATATAGCAAATCCCAAATCTATTAAGTTAGCAAAGACTATAAAAAACTTCAACAATCATAATATTATGGAACACGCAACAGTGAAGGGAAATCTTTTGTTTGTAGCTGGCGAAGGATTATACATTTTTGATATTTCAACCCCAACAAATCCTGTTCAAATAGGCTTTTATGGGCTACCACTTGGAGTAGACTACTTTGACAACATGGTTATTTCAAATGAAACCGCATGGGTTCACGGAGTGTACTGGGATGTATTTGGAGATGAACAAAGTCATATTTTACTTTTAGATATCAGCAACCCTTACAAGCCCGCCTTCATAACAACATATGATCACTATCCATTTACAGTTTCTAATGAAATCATCTGTTTTTATGATTCATCTAGAAATCCATATGGCGAAAGCTTTCACCTTATGGATTTCTCAGACCCAAAGAGACCTATTGAACTAGGTTATATAAGTGGCACCTACAGCAGTCTGGGATATCCAAGCGCAATAATAAGAGAGAACGATTTAATTTATATTTACGCAGTAAATTATAGCGATGGGATAAATATCATAAAATACGAACCTTAATATCTTTAATTACGAAAAACTGAACTTTTTTCTGCTATAAGGTTTATTACTTAAATTATTTCTTAGTAGAAATCACACTGCCAAACTTCTCATTCTTTTCAAGCATCTCAACAAACTGCTTGGAAAATCTGCCCCACCCCAGCCCTCCCCAAGTCCGAAATAAAAAGTCTGAATAATTATCAAATGTAACATTCGGACTTGGGGAGGGTGCCGTGTTAGCGGCGGGAGGGGCTGAGGGGCTTAAAGATTCTCCAAAATCACTTCCAACACTTTCTCAATATTGTTCATCACATCGTTATTATAAAATCGCAAAACACGATAACCTTTTGATTTTAAGAACTCAGTCCGCTCGTCATCATATTCTTTTTGCTCTAAGTGTTGACTTCCATCTAGCTCAATTATAAGCATCTTGCTTGGTGAACAAAAATCTGTAATGTAATTTCCAATCGCGTGTTGACGGCGAAAACCAATTCCATTCAAACGATGAGCACGCAAACGAGTCCATAATTTGGATTCAGCAGGAGTTAACTTCTTTCTCAATTCTCCTGCACGATGCATCATCTTTGGGGTAGAACGTTTTTCTGACATAAAGTTTATTACTTATATTATTTTTTAGCAGAAATCACATTACCAAACTTCTTATTTATTTTCCAACATCTCAACAAACTGCTTAATTCTTCTCTCGCGTGTTTCCGCTTTCTTAGCATTATGAATTTGAAACAAAAACGAATATCTTTCCGAACTTTTTAGTGATTCAAATTTCGCTTTGGCTTTTTTATTTTTATTCAAAGCCTTTTGAAAATCCTCTGGCACAGCCATATTCTTCTGGCCATCGTATGCATTTGCCCAACGTCCATCCGCTTTGGCGGCTTCGATGGCTTTCAGTCCTGCGGGTTGCATTTGTCCGCTTTTGATTAATCGTTCTACTTTCTCAACATTAATCTTTGACCAAATACTTTTCGGTCGGCGCGGTGTAAATTTTTGTAGATAATATTTTTCGTCAAATTTCTTACTTTGTCCGTCAATCCAACCGTAACACAAGGCAATATCTATTGCTTCCATATATGTCACAGATGCAATGCCTGAATCTTTTTTTGCTATCTTCAACCACAATCCATTTGATTTTTCATGATTCTTGGCAAGCCAGTCTGCCCATTTGGATTGGGATGCGAAGGTGAGTGTTGGAAGGTCGGGTTTTGTAATCACATCACAGGCTCGTAATGTAAAACAAGTAATTGTTCCGCACGTAATGCCAATTCAGCAAACGTGCGACCATCACTATCGGAAAATTCAACTTCAAATACATTCGGTTCAAGAATTTCTACTACAGTACCTACCTGCCCAAGAGATAAATCACGTTCAGGTAATTCTTGAGTCAATGCGACAACGTCAAGTAATTTAATTTTTTGTTTCATTTTCATCTCCTACAACACATAACAACTGGTGAGGCGTGGGGTTTCTTCACCTCTTCGAACAATCCATGTGCTTCTAATCGTTGCTTCTTTATTTTTATATCTCATTACAAAATCTAAAATATACCTTTGACCATATTCATCATTCTCGCTAAGTTCAGCATCTTCACTAATAACGGCAGATAAAAGCGATTCTTGTAATTCTATTGCATTTTCTGTCGTTAAACCTAATGCCGATACAAAAACTCTGGCTTTATGTTTTCCGCGTGGATGAGATTCACTCAAGCAATAATCCCTGAGTTTTTCAATGTCTATTATGGCGCGGTCAGCATTAGGAATTTTCATAATGATTTTTTTAACCAATTCTAATTCAGTGATGACAAATGCTTAAGATATGCTTCCTCTAAATTTCTTTCAATATCGGTATGTAAAGCAGTTTGCTTATATGGATTTACTTGAGATTGGGCGTGAATGTAGTTGGTACAAATATCACACAAAAAATAACCAATCAATACGCCACGTTTGCGATACATAAAAGCATTCAAGCCTAATGCTTCTTTACCTTTGAAGTTAACATTACCAATCTCGTTTTTTAGGCAGGCTGGGCATATCACACCTTCATGAAACCAAAACGATTTAACCGCCGAACCAAAATATGCTTTTGCTTGTTCAAACATAGCATTCATTGCTTCAAAATATGCTTCATGCACATTTGCAGATTTCCGATTGCGACTTCGTTTTGAAGACATTAAATTATTCTTTCTTTAATCTTTGAATACCTTCATCTTCGACACTTTGTGGTAAAAAACTAACCTAACGCCTGATATTGCATCGAAGCATAACGTCCATAAGCAAAATGTTCTAATTGACGTTCAATGTCGTTTAACAAAGCTGAAGCACCAAGTCTAAACAAATGCGGTTGCATCCATTCTTCACCAAGTTCTTCTTTCATCAAAATCAACCAGTCAATAGATTGTTTCGCCGTGCGGATTCCACCCGCAGGTTTGAAGCCAACTTTATAACCAGTTTGTTCAAAATAATCTCTGATAGCACGTACCATTACCAAACTGACTTGTAATGTCGCATTGACAGGTTCTTTGCCTGTGGATGTTTTTATAAAATCCGAACCCGCTTGCATACAAACATAACTGGCTCGCATCACATTTTTCAATGTACCTAACTCACCCGTTGCTAAAATTGACTTCATGTGAGCAGGTCCGCAGGCTTCACGGAATGCTTTCACTTCATCATATAAAGCCTGCCAATTTTGAGTCAAGACATGTTGACGTGAAATCACAATGTCAATTTCACTGGCACCAGCTTTGACAGACGCTTCAATTTCTTGAATCTTTTGTTTGAATGGATTAAGTCCAGCGGGAAAACCAGTTGATACTGCCGCAACTGGAATATTCGTGCCTTGTAATGCTTCAACTGCAGTTTCTACCATGCCGTGATACACACATACTGCACCAGTTGTCAGCGAATGATTCACTCCAAGTTTTTCGAGCAGGTCAGACCGTATGGGTTGACGCGCTTTTGCACAGAGTCGTTTGACAGTGCCAGGAGTGTCATCACCAGATAAAGTTGTTAAATCTATTGTACGAACGGCTTGTAATAACCAAGCGGCTTGCCATTCTTTTTTCACAGTACGGCGCGTGTTCATGGTGGCGGCTCGTCGTTCTACCGCCGAACGATTCACTTTGACATCTTCAACAGAAGCCAAGTCTAAGGGAAGAATCGGGGCTCGGGTTGAGTGAGCAGGTTGAAGGTCAGTGGTTGAAGCGGAAATTGTCACGTTCATAAAAATACTCCTAATCCATGCCTATTATACAGTGAATAAAACGGCTTAAAATAAATGCTATACTTAACAATATTCATTTATCAATAGGAGAAAACTATGCAAATCAGTGAGGCACAAAAAGAAGTTCGCACGGTTTACATGGGGGCATTTGTAGGGTTTATCGTTACAGGGGTCATTTGGGCAATTTCTGCCGCGTTAGGCACATGGAATTCAAAAAATTTATCCATTATGGCGTTGATATTAGGTGGCACTTTTATTTTTCCATTAACACAACTGTTATTAAAAATCATGGGCAAGCCCACCACACTCAGAAAAGAAAATCCATTTAGCATGTTAGCCATGCAAATTGCATTTACCATCCCTGCCACCTATCCATTAATCGCCGCCGCCGCAAGTAATAACATCAACTGGTTTTTTCCAGCCTTTTTGGTTGTGGTTGGTGCGCATTACATGCCATTTATTTTCTTATATGGCATGTGGCAATTTTTAATTGTAGCAGTCGCTTTGGTAGCATTTGGCACAGGTATCGGATTTTATTTTCCAGATTCATTTACATTAGGTGGTTGGGTTGGCGCGGCAGTTTACTTTTTGTGTGCCTTTCCATTTCGTGCATTTGCACAGAAACAATGAATCCAAAATATTTTGTTCATCCATTTGTAGATACAGGCTTAGGCAACTCTGCTTATTTGATTGGGTCACATGAAAGCAAAAAAGCGATTCTGATAGACCCGCTTCGAGACGTTGACCGATACCTGCATACTGCTAGTCAACTTGGTCTTACGCTGACGCATGTTCTTGACACCCACCTACACGCCGATTTTATTTCTGGCAATCGTGAAATTGCTCAACAAACGAATGCTGTCATTGGAGCAAGTGCCACTGCTGAAATTTTCTTTGAGCATCAACCCTTAACCGAAGATTCAATTATTGATTTAGGTGCGTTTCAAATCCGCGTGATGACCACGCCCGGACATTCTCCAGAACATATTTCATTTTTGATTACAGATGAAAACAAAAATCCATCAGCATTATTTAGCGGCGGGGCATTAATCGTCGGTGGTGCCGCACGGACTGATTTATTAGGTCACGAACATACCCATTCTTTAGCACATGACTTGTACGAAACGATTCATCACAAATTATTGAAACTGCCTGATGAAGTAAACGTCTTCCCCACACATGGCGCAGGTTCATTTTGTATCGCACCTGCGTCGTCTGAAAGAACAACGACGATTGGTAACGAAAGAAAAAATAATCATTTAGCACAACCACAAACAGAAGAAGAATTTATAAAACGGTCATTGACAGGTTTGCCTGCATATCCCACTTATTACAAATACATGCGTGGATTAAATCAACAAGGCGCGAAAATTTTAGGCGGTGTACCTGTTTTGAAACCATTATCTGCCAGTGAAGTCAAAGCACAAATGGATAATGATGTGGTTGTTTTAGATGTTCGTCACTTCAAACAATTTGGTGCAGGTCATATTCCTAATTCGTATGGAATCTTTGTCAATGCGCCGCTTGTGGTGTGGGCAGGTTGGGTGATTCCGTTTGAGGCGAAGATAATTTTAGTGGCTGAGTCAACAGACCAAAGGGTAGATGCGACGCGTCAACTCATCCGCATTGGTTATGATAATTTAGTCGGTTATCTTGATGGTGGCATCGAAGCGTGGGCGAGAGAATATCCTGTTGAAAGTGTGCAAAACATCAATGCCAAAGATTTGCGCGAACGATTGAATGAAGTCAACGTGATTGATGTGCGCCGACTTTCTGAATGGAATGATGGACACATTCCAAATGCAACACACGTTGAGGGTGGAAGATTAGCGTGGGAAGATTTTCATTTTCCGCAAGATAAACCTTTGGTGATTCAATGTGCCAGCGGAAATCGTTCGATGGTTGCAATTTCTGTATTGAAAAGACAAGGCTATAAAAATATTTTGCAAGCCGAAGGTGGGATTAATCAATGGAAGTTAAATAATTTTGAATTGCAAAGGAATTAAGATGACAAAAATTACTCCACCTACTCTAGAAGAATTCAATCCATTTTATGCAGGCTATATAGAATTTGCCACAAAACGTGGAGATGTATTCGCCGTTATGTCTCAACAACTGGATGAAATGAAATCGGCGCTCGGAAAATTATCAGATAAACAAGCCCGCTTCCGTAACGGACCTGAAGAATGGTCTATCAAAGAAATCATCAGCCATTTGACAGATGGTGAACGTGTGTTTTCGTATCGCATATTAAGAATTTCTCGTAATGACAAAACAGCATTGCCAGGCTTTGAACAAAATGATTACGTCAAAGAATCGGGTGCGGATGAACTTCCGTTGGAAGATTTATTAAATGAATTTGAATTTTTACGCCGCGCCAATATTTTGGCAGTTAAAGGCATGAGTGAAGAAATGACCCAACGCATTGGCACTGCTAGCAATTCACCCATCAGCGTGCGTGCTTTGATTTATATTTTGGTCGGTCATGTTGAACATCACATGGCAAGTTTGCATGAAAAATATTTACCGTTTGCTTAAGGAGCATAATGACACATTATCCAGTCCCACCAAAACAGGAGTTTTTAATCACCCAACACGGTGTTACGCGTAACGATGAATACTATTGGATGCGCGAACGCGAAGACCCAGAAGTTATTAAATATTTACAAGCCGAAAATGAATATCTTGATAAAGTATTAAGTCACATCAAGCCATTACAAGAAACTTTATTTCAAGAAATGAAAAGCAGAATTAAAGAAGAAGATAGTTCTGTCCCTGAAAAATATCGAGATTATCTTTATTACACAAGAACCGAAGCGGATAAACAATATCCAATTTATTGTCGCAAAAAAAATGAACCGAATGCAACTGAAGAAATTTTGCTTGACCAAAACAAATTAGCACAGGGTCATGAATTTTGTAGCGTCAGCGCGTTTAGTATTAGCCCTGACCAAAATAAACTAGCATATTCATTAGATGTGGAAGGTTCTGAGGTTTATACAATTTACATCAAAGATTTAAATACTGGAAAACTTTATCCAGAAACAATTGAAAATGTAAATGGAAGTGTTTATTATTCAATGGGTGTTGAATGGGCAAAAGATAGTCAAACAATTTTTTACATCACACTGGATGAAATTCACCGCGCCAGCAAGTTGTATCGTCACAAAATTGGAACGGACCCCAAAGAAGATATATTAATCTTTCACGAAACCGATGATACGTTTTCTCTTTCATTGTTCAAGACGCGCAGTGAAGAATTTATTATGACGTATCATGCCAGTACATTGAGTCAAGAAATGCGCTTCATTCCTACGGGTCAACCTGATTCTGCACTTCAAGTTTTGCAACCCCGTCAGCATGGACTTGAATACTATGCTACCCATCATGGCGATTCGTTTTATATCATTACGAATAAAGATGCTTACAACTATAAATTAGTAAAAGCACCTGTTTCAAATCCAAGCACAGAAAATTGGAAAGATGTCATTCCACATCGTGAAGATGTTTTAGTTGAGCATTTGGATGTCTTTGAAAATCGTTTGGTTTTGCACGAACGCAAAGGCGGACTCAAACTTCTGCGCCTCAGCCCAATTGGCGATGTGAATAAAGCCATGTATGTCCAATTCCCAGACCCAACGTATGAAGTATCTGTTGAATACAATCTTGAATTTAAGACAAATGAATTTCGGATTCGCTATTCGTCTTTGGTTACACCAACAACGATTGCAAATATCAATCTAGACACAGGTGCATGGACAATACTCAAAGAAGATGAAATTGCAGGCTTTGACAAAAGCAATTATGTCTGCGAGTTTGTGTTTGCAAATGCGTCGGATGGAAAAAAAATTCCGATGTCCATTGCTTATAAAAAAGGTCAAGAAAGCGGCGGGAAAAATCCAACCCTGATTTATGGTTATGGCGCGTATGGAGCATCCAGTGAGGCGCATTTTAATTCAAACATCATCAGCATTTTGGATAGAGGTTTTGTGTTTGCAATTGCGCATGTGCGCGGCGGCTCTGAGATGGGACGCGCTTGGTACGACGAAGGCAAAATGTTCAACAAGAAAAATTCTTTTACAGATTTAATTGCTTGTTCTGAATATTTGATAAATGAAAAATTTACATCGCCTGAAAAACTTTCTATTATCGGTAGTTCGGCAGGCGGCTTGTTAGTGGGCGCAAGCATGGTGATGCGACCTGATTTATTTAATACAGTGATTTGCAAAGTTCCGTTTTTAGATGTGGTAACCAGCATGAGTGACCCAACCATTCCATTAACAACTTTGGAATATGATCAATGGGGTCATCCGGAAGAAAGCAAGCAAGCGTTTGATTACATGCTTTCTTATTCGCCGTATGATAATTTGCAGGAAGTGGAATATCCAAACTTGTTGTTGACAACTGGCTTCAATGACCCACGTGTGGCGTATTGGGAACCTGCAAAATTTTTAGCCCGCATTCGTGATAAGAAAAAAGGAAATAATGTAGCATTGCTGCAAACGAATTTCAGTGCAGGTCATGCAGGCGCGAGTGGGCGTTATGACTTTTTGAAAGAGAATGCTTTAGATTTTGCCTTTTTGATTGACAGGTTAACTTAATGGAAAAATTTTTCTTCTGGTCTTCGTATCTCCCTGCAATTCTCTTTCCATTTGGAGCATTATTTATTGGGCTAAGAAACCCTTCTATTTTTCAAATTTCTGAAATTACAAATAATGCGGTAATTCTCTTTGTATTCTTCGGAGCGTTAATTATTATAGCAATTATCTACAAACATTTAGGACAAATGGAAAGATTATCGGGGTGTATCCTCTTAGCTTGTTTTGTAAGTGCTTATTTTGTTTTGGCAATTACGCTTAACACATCGGAAATTAACAGTAACAATATTTATTTTGCCTCAGATAGCTGGTCTTGGTTTTTGCGCATGGCAGAAGAAAGTGGATGGTCTGTAGGCACGCGTGCTATTCATCCATATCCCTATTTAATTTTTCGACCTATTGTTGCTTTATTATCTAGTGTTACTATTGATAATCGATTTTACTCTCTTCTTTTTTTAATTTCATTAACAGGTGGGGCTTGTGTTGTCCTTGCAAAGAATATTTTGGAAGAAATCACCAACCACCAAGTATTTTCAATATTATTTGCAAGTCTACTTGGGATCTCCAGTTGCCATTTAATTTTTGCAAGTATTGTTGAAAGTTATATTTTCTCAACCTTCTTTCTACTTTTTTTTCTATGGTTAACATTAAAAAACAAACCCAACTTTATTCTAGTACTCACTGGACTGTTTACATTTGGTATCACTTTTACCAATATTGCCCAACAAGGGTTAATGAACCTGTTGATAAAAAAAGATTTCAAACACACCATAATAATATTTAGCATCATTGTTATATTTGGCATTCTTTTTAATTTTCTTTCTGAATTGATATACCCCGTCACAGAATTACTTACACAACCTGAAAGCTTTACAGTAGAAAAACGATTTGTACAAGAAGTTTCGTTTAAAAGAATCGGTTTGATGATTGAAAATCTTTTCTTATACAACGTGATTGCTCCAGAGCCTTACATGAGCATCAGAAATGATATGCCCCGCTTTGGTTTCTTAAACGGTTCTATTTTTCAATTTACCTGGATAGGTAATATTGCAGTTGTAATTTGGGAAGTACTTCTTGTGATTGCAGTTATATATTTCTTTCAGAATTTTTCTAAGAAAGAAAAAGTTTTTTTTGTTTCATTATCTCTTATCGCTTGTATTTTCTTTAATTTTGCTTTACAAGTTGGGTATGGTCCTGAGATATTTCTATATACCGCAGGTTGGACATATGCAGTTATTTTATTTGTGGCTATAAACTTACGATACCTATTTAAAAAGAAATGGGCACAATGGAGTATTTTTATTTTTGTGACAATGAGCTTAATAAACAATTTATGGTTTTTATATTTAATTGCGAGGAAAGTTGGTGAGTATTTAATTTAAGATTATTAACTAACAGTTATTAAAGTGGAAGTGGTCATTTAGTAGTTTATCAATTATTAATCAAAAACTCCCGAATTTCCATTCGGGAATTTTTTTATTAAGCAGTTTGTTTCGCTTTCGCAACTTCTGCTTCGAGCATGGCAGTCGTCAATGACTTCGGACGTTCAATTGGCATTCCTAAAGCGCGTGCCCAAACGTAATTGGCAGTGACGCCAAGTGCACGACCAACACCAAACAATACGGTGTAAAAGTCAAATTCTCGTACGCCATAATAATATTGAAGCGTACCTGAAATCGCATCCACATTTGGGGCTGGGCTTTTGGCTTTGCCTTGTTCTTTTAATACAGAAGGTACAACATCTAATGTGAGTTGAGCAAGTTTCAACAATTCATCATCAGGGAAGTGCTTCTTTGCAAACTCAAGTTGAGTAATGAAGCGTGGGTCAATGACGCGTAAAATTCCATGCCCATAACCGGGGATAACTTTTCCGCTGTTCAATGTATCCCATGCGAATTTATATAAATCATCACGAGATGGCACGCCATTAAATTGTTTTTTGACATCCAACAGCCATGCCAAACTTTCTTGATTGGCTAACCCATGTAACGGACCAGCCAGCGCATTCAAAGAGGCTGAAAAGGCGAAGAAAGCATCTGAAAGTGTAGAACCAGCTAGGTGCATAGCATGAGCCGAAGCATTTCCAGATTCATGGTCAGAGTGGATGATGAAGTACAGTCTAGCTAAATCAGCATAGCCTTTTTTATCAGAAACTTTCATCATGCGGGCAAAGTTTGCGCCGAAATCTTGTTTGGGGTTGTATTTTGGTTTTGAAGTTTCACCAAAAAACTTCATGCGATAAATAAACGCCGCAATGACTGGAAGTTTCGCTGTGAGATTCAAACTATCTTCAAGCGCGGCTTCCCAATACGCATCTTTCTTCATGCCTTCTTGATAGCGTTTTGCAAAAACAGATTCATTCCCTAAAGCCAACACAGCCTGTGACAATAAAATCATCGGATGTGTTTCTTTGGGCATAGTTTTCAACATTTTATAAACATAATCAGGAACAGTAGCACGTCTGCCCCATTCATATTCAACTTCTAAGGCTTCATCTTTGGTTGGAACTTCACCCACTAATAAAAGATAATACAATGCTCCCACCATTGGCAATTTTCCGCCTTTGGCTTTTGGCAATGCTTTCAAAGTTTCATTGATGGTTAAGCCACGAAAACGAATTCCTTCGCCGGGGTCAACAGATGAAATATCAGTATGTAAAGATTTGATGTCGCGCATTCCATGCAGGACTTCTTCAATCTTAACGGTATCCACCACTACATCAGCATGTTCTTTTGCTAATGTTTTAATTCGCTCGCGCCAAGCGGGCAATATTCCAGAAATTTTTTCTTGCAAAATCATCGATTTTTTTCCTCTTTCAAAAATGTTATGTCATTCCCCTTTTGGGGACGATGTGCGATGGCGTACTTGTTTTTTGCCCGAAGCAATCTCATTATTCATTAGGAGAAGGAGATTGCTTCGTCGCTTCACTCCTCGCAACGACATTAAAGTGTCACTAACTTCTTCAACGCCTCATGTGTCTCTTTGACAGACGCGGCGGATTTTTCAAACATGGCTTTTTCTTCGGCATCAAATTTATATTCGATAACTTTTTCCATGCCACCAGCACCTAACATAACTGGTACGCCAAAGTACATATCATTTAATCCGTATTCACCTTTCATCAAAGTAGCACATGGCACAATTAATTTTTTATCTTTCAAAATCGCATCTGCCATTTGAACGCACGCCATCGAAGGTGCGTAATAAGCAGAACCTGTTTTCAATAAATTCACAATTTCTCCACCACCCTTGCGTGTGCGTTCAACGATTGCATTTAATTTATCGGCTGGTAAATATTCTTTCAATGGAATGCCTGCAATGTTGGAATGACGAGTCAATGGAACCATTTCATCACCATGACCACCCAACACATAACAATCAATATTTTCTACACTTACACCAGTTTCCATTGCAACAAAGGCGCGCATACGAGCAGAATCTAAAATGCCGGCTTGACCAATCACACGTTCACGTGGCAAACCGGTTTTCTTCATGGCTAAGTAAGCCATCGTATCTAGCGGATTTGTCAAAATAATATAAATTGCATTCGGTGAATGTTTCAATGTTTCAGTTGCGGCTTTTCCCACAATTTCCGCATTGGTCTTTAACAAATCGTCACGGCTCATGCCGGGCTTGCGTGGTAAACCTGCTGTAATAATAATGATGTCTGAATTTTTTGTATCAGCATAATCATTTGTGCCAATAATTTCAGAATCTTTGCCGATAATCGGCATGGCTTGTGCTAAATCCAAACCTTTGCCTTGAGGCATTCCTTCAACAACATCAAGCAAAACAACATCCGCAAGTTCGCGCTCGGCAATCCAGTGTGCGGCAGTTGAGCCCGTCATCCCAGAGCCAATAATTGAAATTTTCTTCATCCGTTCATTCCTCCGAAAAATTTTATTTCAGTTTCTATTTTATCACGCACAAAACGGACTCGGCGATGCGAGTCCGTTTTGAAGATATGTCAAGTTAAGATTCTGTTGAAGTGCAAGACTCAAGCATCCACTTAAGTTTGCGGCGGATTTTTATCGCCTCATTCTTAATGGCTTGCTGATTCACCTGCGGATTCAGACTCTACATGTTCAAGATATCGCGTGGCTTGAATTGCCGCCGCCGCACCCATCCCAGCAGATGTGACAACTTGTCTAAAAGTTGGGTCGGCGATTTCACCTGCGGCAAACACGCCGGGCACATTCGTTTCCATTTTTTCATTCACTTTAAGATAACCGAGTTCATCCATGTCCAGTTTGCCTTTGAACATTTGCGAATTCGGCGTGTGACCAATAAAGATAAACAAGCCATCGGTTTCAAATGTTGATTCTTCATTGGTGACGACATTTTTTAATTTGAGTGTGGTTAACTTTTCTGTACCAACCACTTCGGTGACAATGGTATTCAAAATGAAATTCATTTTGGGATGCTCTTTGGCGCGATTTTGCAAAATGGCACCCGCACGAAATTCATCACGCCGATGAATCAATGTGACAGATGAAGCATAACGTGTAATAAAAAGGGCTTCTTCAAACGCGCTATCACCGCCACCGACAATGACAACTCGTTTGTCTTTGAAAAACCAGCCATCACAAGTGGCACAATATGAAACGCCACGACCTGTCAATTCAAATTCACCAGGGATTTCTAATTTGTTTGGGCTTGCACCTGTGGTGACGATAATTGAGTCGGCTAGATATTCACCACTATCGGTTGTGACTTTATAAGGGCGTTGTGAAAAATCAACTTCATGCGCCATGTCAAATTCAACTTTGGCACCAAAATGTTCAGCTTGTTTTTGGAAGAGTTCACCAAGTTGAGCTCCACCTACACCTTCGGGAAAGCCCGGATAGTTTTCAATAGTATGAGTCAATGCGGCTTGACCACCCAATTGCATTCCAGTTAGAACCACAGGCGCAAGTTCTGCACGTGCGGCATACAACGCCGCAGACAAGCCAGCAGGACCTGAACCTAAAATTAATACTTTAACGTGTCTCTCGTTATCTGACATTTTATTTTCCTCAACATCAAGACGCTTCCTCGCGTCTGTCACTTACCGCCCAGCATTTTATCAGATGATACAGGCATTCGGAAGTTGCAAAATGTTTACATTTCTTTAACATTTCCACAATCTCTGGCTTATTTGTCCACATTTCCTCCATAATCCGCTGATACATTATGAAAAATAATTAGAGGAGATGCAATTCATGAAAGCGATTGTTCAAACAAAATATGGAAGTCCAGAAGTTCTGGAATTACATGATATTGAAAAGCCTACACCAAAGGATGATGAGGTTTTGATAAAGGTCCGCGCTTCATCTATCAACGCGGCAGAATGGTATGGAATGACTGGCTTGCCTATTGCACGACTAGGAAAAGGGTTATTCAAACCCAAAAATACCCGTCTAGGTGCAGATTATTCAGGTATCGTTGAAGCAGTTGGCAAAGATAGGACAGATTTCAAAGTCGGTGATGAAGTTTTCGGTGCAAGAACTGGCGCGTATGCTGAATATGTCTGTGTAAAAAATATCATTATTCCAAAACCGAAAAATATCTCTTTTGAAGAAGCCGCGTCTGTGCCGACGGCAGCGATTACAGCATTACAAGGCTTACGAGATTTTGGAAAGATTCAAGCAGGTCAAAAAGTATTAATCAACGGTGCTTCTGGCGGAGTGGGTCACTTTGCGATTCAAATTGCAAAAGCATTTGATACAGAAGTGACAGCAGTTTGTAGTACAAAAAATGTAGAAATTGCTCGTTCATTCGGTGCTGACTATGTGGTTGATTACGCCAAAGAAAATTTCACACTCAGCAACAAAAAATATGATTTGATCCTTGATGTTTCAGGGACTCACTCATGGTCTGAATATAAACGTGTTTTGAATCCCAATGCTAATTTTGTCATTGTCGGTGCACCAAAAGGAACTCCTGTTATTGGTCCGCTCGCACATGTAATCCGAGTCAAAGTAGTGTCGTGGCGTGCAAGTCAAAAAGTTTCTTTCTTTATTGCAAAATTCAATAAAGAGGATATGAACCTGCTGAAAGAAATGTTAGAGACAGGCAAAGTCAAACCATTTGTTGAAAAAGTGTATCCATTCGAAAAAATTGCAGACGCAATGCGACGTTTTGGTCAAGGTCATGTGCAAGGAAAGATTGTGATTACGATGTAATTCGGTGGTCGAGTAGGCTGAGCGATTTTGCGAAGCCATATCGAGACCACGAGTTAACAAAAAATTTCTAATAACAGGTGGTCTCGATACGCCGCAAAGAACAAGAACGCGGCTACTCGACCACCGAATTTACTGATTACTGACAACTGATTACTGTTAACACATTACTTATACACTCTCCACAATGTCTATCAATCTCATCCACAATCTTTACATAATCACTTGATACATTTGACTTGTAAAACAAATTATTACCACTGGAGGTAAAAATGTCTAAGAACGGTTTTGTATTTCGTATCATAGGGGCAGTGTTACTCATCGCTTTGTTAGTAGCAGGAGGAACATTTGTATATCGTGCAGGTGTAGCGCAAGGAATTTCGCAAGCACCACAAGTTGCAGAAGCAATTCAACAATCTGCTGAAAATGGCAATTCAATGCCCATGTTCAATCGTGGATATGGTTATGGCTATCCATATCATCATGGTTTTGGATTCGGTCCTCATTTTGGATTTTTCCCATTTGGATTCTGCTTCTCAATTTTGTTCCTATTCTTCTTCTTTGGTCTACTTCGCTTCACCTTCCGACCTTGGGCTTGGGGCAAGCATGGACACGGATATTGGGGTGGCAAATGGGAAAACAGATTTGATGAATGGCACAAACGTGCGCATGGGGATGAAAATAAAGAAGTAGACAAGTAAACAGGTAGATAAGTAAACAAGTAACGAGTAACAAGAAAAAGTTAACTCGTTACTTGTTACTCTTTCCTATTTCCTCTTTCTTCTTTCATTTATAATCACCCACAATGACTCAACTTATCCTCGTCGTAGATGATGAACCAAAAATCGTGCGACTCGCACGCGATTATTTAGAAAAAAATAATTTTCGCGTCGTCACAGCCGGTGACGGTCAATCTGCACTCACAACAGCCCGCAAAGAAAAACCCGACCTCATCATCTTAGATTTAATGCTTCCAAACATTGATGGACGTGAAATTTGTAGAATCCTTCGCAAAGAAAGTGATGTTCCCATCATCATGCTCACTGCTTTGTCCGAAGAAATTGACCAAGTAACAGGTCTTGAAATCGGTGCCGATGATTACATCACCAAACCATTTTCACCACGCGCGCTAATAGCACGAGTGCGTGCATTGCTTCGCAGAACCACAGGTGATATAAAAACACCAAACGTGATTCGCATTGGAAACCTTGAAATTGACTCAGAAAGATATTCGGTCACATATCAAAATAATCCTATCAAACTCACACCGAATGAATTTAGGTTATTGCAATTGCTAGCCAGTCATGCAGGTCAAACGTTGACTCGTGAACAAATCCTTGAAAATTTACATGGTGTTTCAACAAGTTTTGACAGAAGCATTGATTCGCATATTAAAAATCTTCGAAAAAAACTTGAACAAGCTTCAAACAAAAATATGATTGAAACCGTGTATGGAATTGGGTATAGGTTTATAGAATAAAAATGTTTGACCATCCAACTCCTCGCCCACCCAAACGCTTTCGTCGTGGAAGAAGATTCTTTCCATTCTTCCCGCTATTCTTTCTAGTTGCTATATTTTTTATCGGCGGTACTGCCGCGCTTTTTTATTTATTATTTTCAGAATATGTTGGTGTAAGAAATATTTGGCTACTCGTTTGTGGCGCGCCGTTTGTTGTTTTTATTATTATCATTTTTACAATTTTTAATTTATACATGCGTTTCGGCAAGCCGATGGAAAATCTTTTCAACACCATCAATGCTGTATCAGAGGGAAATTTATCCGCACGCGTACCTGAAAATAAATCCGATATGTTTAGCGAATTAATCACGCGCTTCAACAAAATGGTTGATGAACTTGAACGTGCCGATAAGCAACGTCGCAATCTCACGGCTGATATTGCTCACGAACTTCGCACACCGCTTCACATCATTCAAGGAAATCTCGAAGGCGTGATTGATGGCGTTTACAAACCAACAAATGAACATATCAACAACACATTAGATGAAACAAAATTATTGACTCGATTAATCAACGACTTGCAGACTTTATCTTTAGCTGAGTCTCATCAACTTCCGCTTCATCCTACCCGCTTCCTGCTCGCTGACCTGATTCATGACCTCACTTCAAGTTTTTCCTCGCAAGCCAAATCGCTTGGAATACATCTTGAATCAAATATCAAAGATTCATCTTCAGAAATTAATGCGGATTACGACAGACTCAATCAAGTATTATCCAATTTAATTTCCAATGCGATTCGTCACACACCAAAAGATGGGAAAATATTGATTGAAACAGAATCAAGTACAAGTCAAGAACGAAGCGTGCGGATTATAGTCAAAGATTCAGGTGAGGGAATCGCATCCGAAGATTTACCATTCATCTTCGACCGATTCTGGCGCGGAGATAAATCTCGCAGTGGAAGAATCAACAGCGGGCTCGGACTCGCGATTGCAAAACAATTAATCGAAGCGCATAAGGGAAGTATTGAAGTAAAAAGCGAAGTAGGTAAAGGTAGTGAATTTATAATTGAATTGCCATAAAAAACTTAGATATGCTATACTGCCTGCACATAGCTTAATATTCTCATTATTTTAAAGGTGCTTGCAAATATGCACGCACATAAATTTCTTAATATCTCTTCAATTATTTTTATATCTCTAGTCGTATATCAAATTATTCGCCAGCTTTATGCTCCTTATTGGGAAGAAATTTCTGGTATCTCCTATGGAGTTATTACAGGAAAACCTGAATGGCTTGCATACCAAAACCGGTTACTTGGTCCTTATTTAATATATCTAATTTCTTTGCTTGGAATTTCATATATTTCAGCATATAAGGTTTTTGTTTTATTATCTATTTTGGTACAAAGCTTTACATTGGTTGTTCTGCTCAAAAATATCGGGGAAACCTATCAATCCAGCATTAACTATTTAATTATTTATTCATTTATGTATATAGCTCTACAGGAATATAGTTTTTACTCATGGGATAATATTGACGCAGTTTTGTTTATGTTCTTTGTCTGGGGAATTTTAAGGAGTGTTTCTCCGCTTTTGTTTATACCTCTCTTCCTTGTTTCTATCTTCAATCGAGAAAGCGCTCTTTTCATTGGTATCTATTTAATCATTGACGCATTTAATATTGAAATAAACAAGTCAAAGCGCATAAATATCCAACTAAAATCGGTAAAAGAACTTATTCTTGGAATCATATTATTAATCTTGGGGATAGCCTACACAAATTTGATACGGGAACTTCTTTTTATTAGCCGGGCGAATGGCTTCCCAGATGAGCAGCACATGATTCTTGGAAATCACTTTAACCTAGAAAAAAATCTTTTTGATTTATTCTATGAAAACTTTATTTCAATGCATAGTGCAAATTCTTTATTTATATTCGGCAGTATTGGGTATCTACTCTACTTCGTAAGACAATATTCGCAACCACAATTAAAAGCATTCATTATTTTTATTTGCTTAGTTTTAAATATCTTAGTTTTTGGAATAATTCATGAAACGAGGTTGTACGTTGTCTTATTACCATTTTTAATATTTTTACACCAAAACATCAAAAAGGTCAGTTCGGCAAATAGGTTTTCGTAAAAAGCAGCCCTCTTACGCATGTTAGAATTGCCTTCCAATGGAAATTTCTGAAAAGATTCAAGGCATTCTTGCCACATTACCAACCAAACCAGGTTGTTATATTTATCGTAATGCTGAGGGGAATATTATTTATGTTGGCAAAGCGATTAATTTAAAGAATCGTGTTCGTTCTTATTTCCATGCCGATTCAGGTCACGATAATAAAACTCGTAGATTAGTAAGAGACATTACCGATATCGAATGGATTGTCGTCGGCTCTGAATTGGAAGCGTTGATTCTTGAAATGAATCTCATCAAGAAGCATCGCCCTAAATATAATATTCGACTGAAAGACGATAAAAAATATCCGTATATCAAAATTCATTGGAACGAGCCATTTCCGAAAGTTACAGTAACACGCAATATGATAGAAGATGGTTCAAGATATTTTGGACCATACACTTCTGCATGGGCTGTGTATCAAACGTTAGAAGTCTTGCGAAAAATATTTCCATACCTCACTTGTGACCGCGAAATCACAGGCAATGACCCGCGTGCATGTTTGTATTACGACATTAAATTATGTACTGCTCCATGCATTGGAGCAATTTCTCAATCAGGTTATCGTCAAATGATTTCTGATTTAATGGATTTTCTAAGTGGACATAGTGAACATATCGTCGCACGTATCCAAAACGATATGCAAAAAGCATCCGAAGAAATGCGTTTTGAAAAAGCCGCCGCCTTGCGAGACCAACTCAAGGCGATTCAATCTATTATTGAACGACAAAAAATTGTCTTTGGTTCAGATTATAAAGATTCAGAT
This sequence comes from Anaerolineales bacterium UBA2317, assembly GCA_002345215.1. Taxonomy (GTDB): domain Bacteria; phylum Chloroflexota; class Anaerolineae; order Anaerolineales; family Villigracilaceae; genus Villigracilis. Next base: position 93,767 of record DDVH01000052.1, on the reverse strand, counting down.
GTGATTGCTATGGCAAGAGAAGATGGTGAAGCCTGTGTACAAATCTTCTTCATTCGTGGTGGCAAGTTAATTGGTCGTGAATATTTTATTCTCGAAGGCACAGAAGATACGGCTGATAAAGAAGTTGTGTCAGAATTCGTTAAACAGTTTTATACCGAAGCCGCGAATATCCCTGAGCAAGTGATGCTTCCGCAAGAAATTGAAGAACGAATTATTATTTCGCAATGGTTAAGGTCAAAACGTGGTGGCAAAAAAGTTGAGTTGATGGTGCCGAATGAAGGTCAGCCGCAGGAATTGGTCAAGATGGCGGCGGAGAATGCATCCGAAACATTGAAGTCTTTACGTGCGCAATGGCAAGCCGATGCTCATAAACAAGAACAAGCATTAAGTGATTTACAAACATCATTAAAGTTATCTGCGCCACCGAATCGCATTGAATGTTATGACGTCAGTCACACACAAGGTGTAGCAACTGTCGGTGCGATGGTTGTGTTTGAGCAAGGCGTGCCAGCAAAAAGATTGTATCGAAAATTTAATATCGAATCCACAAGCATTGGCGCGCCTGATGATTTTGCTTCGATGGAAGAAATGCTCACGCGTCGTTTCAGGCGTTGGAAAGGCTGGCAGGAAACAGAAGCAGATATCGGGTCAAAGAAAGATGAAGCGTTTTCTTTCCTCCCTGATTTAATTATCATTGATGGCGGTAAAGGTCAATTGAGTCGCGTTGTCAAAGTGATGGAACAATTTGAATTGATGGATAAAGTTCCAGTGGTGGGTTTGGCAAAACAAGAAGAAGAAATTTTCTTTCCACATAATAGCAACCCATTGCTTTTGCCTCGTCATTCGCAAGGACTTTATCTCGTACAACGGATTCGTGATGAGGCACATCGCTTTGGGATAACAGCGCATCGCAACAAACGCTCGAAACTGGGGCTTGCATCTCAACTGGATTCTATTCCTGAAATTGGTCCCACCCGCCGAAAAGCACTTTTGAAACATTTTGGTTCTATTGATAAAATAAAAGAAGCCAGTATTGAAGAACTGGCAAGCGTAAAAGGCATGAACGAAAATGCCGCAAAAAATGTAAAGGCGAATTTGGAATGAAAGAAGTTTGGGTCGTTGACGATGATGAAGAGATGGCAAAAGCCGTTAGTTTGATGTTGCAATTGCTCGATTACACTGCAAAACATTTTTTGAATCCACGCCCAGCCGCTCAGGCGTTATTGGCTGGCAAAAAACCTGATTTGTTAATTCTCGACATCAACATGCCTGAAGTAACAGGCTTAGATATGCTAGAATTTCTACGCCGCAGAGATGAATGGAAAAACCTGCCCATTATTATGCTTTCATCTGAAGCGGCAGATGTGATGGTAGAAAAAGCCATGCAACTCGGTGCAGATGCGTATGTGATAAAACCTGTCCTCATTGAGGAATTAGAAAAGGCAATGTCGCAAGCATTTTACAGGAATATAAAGAGATAAATAAACCGTCCCACAGGACGCTATAAAAAGTGAGAAGAAATGGCAAGCAAAAATAAAAAACCAATTCAAAACAAACTTGAAAAAAACGAAGCAGAAACACGGAAAAAGATTGCAGATTATGTGTTCGCCTTTTTAGCGATTATCCTTATTATTTCTATGGTGCTGTCTGCCTTTGTAACGTATTAGCACCTCCAAATGGTATAATCTCGTCCGCGCGGCTCACGTTTGCCGCGTTTTATTGTGTAAATTTTGTAGGGGCGAGGTCTGCTCGTCTTTATATAATGAGGAAATATGTTAGATACTTTACAAACCGTTGAAGATAAATATGAAAAGTTAAATCAAGAATTGCTCGAAGTAGGCAATGACTATAAACGCGCGGGCGACATCAACAAAGAGTTGGTCAGTTTAGAACCCTTGATTAAGAAAGCGCGAGAATATCGTCAGGCAATGAAAAGTTTAGACGAAGCCAGAACCATTCTCTCGTCCGAAAATGATGCGGAATTAATATCACTTGCAAAAGCAGATATTGATGAACTAACGCCGAAAATCGAAATCCTTGAAAAAGAAATCAAAGGTTTATTAGTGCCTAAAGACCCGCGTGACGATAAAAACGTCATCTTTGAAATTCGCGCAGGTACAGGCGGTGACGAAGCCGCTATCTTCGCCGCAGACTTATTCCGCATGTATATTCGTTACGCCGAAGATAGAAAATGGAAAACTGAAATCATGTCTGAAAATGCCATTGGCGTAGGCGGATACAAAGAAGTTATTTTTGAAGTAAAAGGCAAAGGCGCGTTTTCGCGTTTGAAATATGAATCAGGTGTGCATCGTGTGCAACGTGTGCCCGCTACCGAAGCACAAGGTCGCATTCATACATCTACTGCCACTGTAGCTGTGCTAGCCGAAGTGGATGATGTTGAAATTGAAATTCCAGATAGCGATATTGAGATTGAAGTATTTCGTTCATCGGGTGCAGGCGGGCAGAACGTGCAAAAAAATTCTACCGCGGTGCGGTTGTATCATAAACCAACTGGCATGGTGGTTGTCTGTCAAGATGAACGCTCACAATTACAAAATCGTTTGCGTGCCTTAAGTATTTTGCGCGCACGTTTATATGATTTAGCAGAACAAAAAAGACGTGATGAGTTAGAAGCCGACCGTCGCTCACAAGTTGGCACAGGCGAACGCTCTGAAAAAATTCGCACATATAATTATCCCCAAAATCGCGTCACTGACCATCGCATTGGCGTATCCAGTTACAATTTACCCGCCGTGATGGATGGCGATATTGACCAATTCATTGATGAATTAACCACGCGCGATGAAGCGGGCAAACTTGCATCTGCTGGTGTGGCAGATGATGATGAATAAAAAACAGTAAACATTTACATGAAAAGATTTGAAGTTCCAATTCGCGTCCTTTTCATTGTATTGGTAGCATTCATTGCTTGGTCACTTCGTGCGCGTGCAGTTGAAAAACTTGGCATTGATTTTGATGAAGATGATTATTTACGCGCTGGACAAGAATACACGCATCTGATTCGGACTTCAAATTGGTCTGGCTTCTTAGACACAAATTATCGCCCCGAACATCCCCCGCTCGCAAAAATTATCATTGGCTTGAGTCTTTTATCTGCCCCTGAAAAAGATTTAATTCCCGATGCCCCCACTACGGCAGAACCCAATAGATATATTCCACAAGAACTTGTACAGCCTGCACGAACGACAAATGCAATCTTAGGTTGGTTAACTGTTCTTCTGCTTGCAATTGTGAATCCGCTGGCAGGCTTAGCATTAGCAACACATACTTTCACAATTAAATATGTTTCACAAGTAATGCTAGAAGCATTGCCCGCACTAACAAGTTTTATTACTGTTTTAGCCTATTTGCAATTCAAGAAAAAAGAAAAAACAAATTGGCTGATTACATCAGGAATATTTTTAGGTTTAACTGCCACTTCTAAATATTTGTATTGCGTTGTCGGCATTGCGATTTTAATAGATTGGTTTCTTGAGGCGAAGTCTAAAAAACAAGTTAAACCATTTCTTCGTCAAGCGATGATGTGGGGACTCATTGCATTTGCGATTTTCTTCATCGCAAATCCATATTTATGGACAAATCCAATTGGACGTTTGCAAGAATCTGTTTTTTATCACGCGCAATATTCATCTAGTGCAGAGGAAGTAAACCAAGCGGGTTATCCTTTTTGGCAACCATTTAATTGGTTATTCTTTACACCAATTGTTTGGCATAGAGACGCTTTCCTGTTTGCACCTGATATTTGGATTACATTTTTAGCAATCATTGGCGTAGCAAGATTATGGAAACGTGAACGTGTTTATGTTTTATGGATGGGCGTCGCGTTAATTTTCTTATTATTCTGGCAAACCAAATGGCCCCAATACATTCTGATATTAACTGTTCCCCTTTCGCTTTCTGCGGCTGAGGGAATTTCAACACTGTGGAATCAATTGCTTGAATGGTGGAAAAATCGTCAGGTTCAGCAAACAGCTATCAACAAGAATGAAGCGCGTAGAGCGATTCCATGGTTGGTGCCGGGATTAATCGCATTCGCTATCTTTACAATCTTCCCGTTGATTTTTCAAATCATTGTTTCACTGACTGATTTCAACACTGCATCTATCCGTGATGGATTTCAAGGTGGCATTTGGCGTGCGTTTTGGGATGGGATTACCGGACAACTTCCGATTTCAGAATGGGACGGCTCACGTGCGAATAAAGTTCGTTTTACTGGACTCACTACGTATCCGTATGTATTTGAAGCAATCGCCACAGGTTTTGGAAGCGGCAGAAGCATTTTGTTTTTTAACATCATGTGGGCAGTGGTGTCTGTGATTTTACAAAGTGGATTGGGACTTGGCGCGGCTTTGTTATTATGGCAACGTGGTTTGAAACTGACAAAATTTTGGCAGGCTTTGTTTATTGTGCCGTGGGCAATTCCTGAAATGATTGGGGCGTTGATGTGGTTTAACATTTTTCAGCGCGAGTGGGGCTGGTTGTATCTTGCCGCTGATAAATTTGGGGCTGATTCTTTTTTTGGAGTTTTGGTACAAGGTTTTGAAAATAGTTCTAGTTTATGGTTCGCTTCATTTTTGATACCAGCCTTATGGTATGGCTTTCCATTTATGATGCTCGCCGCCAGCACTGGATTAAAACTCATCCCAGCCTCAGTATATGATGCCGCCGCAATGGATGGTGCGAATGCAATCCAAACCTTTCGCTATGTCACTTTACCTTTGCTTTTACCGTTACTACTACCCGCCATCATCGTGCGTGGAATTTTCGCGTTTAATCAATTTTATCTTTTCCAAGCGTTCTTTTATCGAGAAGGCACATTGGCTACGCTTTCATATAATATTTTTAATCCGTCAGGCTTTTTCGGCGGTGGAGAATTTGCAACTTCGGCTGTGATTAATATCATCACAGTTTTGATTCTTATTATTTTCGTCTCAATGTTTAATCGTTGGAGCAAAGCCGAAGAAGGAGTAGTGAATGCGTAAGATTTCTACTCTCAGGCAAATTGTGACGCAATGTTTACTAACGTTGCTTGGTTTCTTCGTCATCTTACCAATTTGGGGTATGTTGCGTTTAGCATTTGACGGCGCACTACGAGGACGACCCACTGAATTTCGATTGTTTCCAAAAGAATGGTCACTGACTGCTTTTCTACAAGTGTTAGATAGACCCTATCAATCGGTAGAATTTAGTGTGTTATTAAAAAACAGTTTACTGGTTTCATTCGGTGCGGCATTGTTTGCTATTATTCTCGGAATTAGTTTAGCGTACGCATTTGCACGCTTTCGATTTCCCGCCCGCAAGCAAGGTCTGTTCGCTATTTTGTTAACTGCATTTTTACCACCTGTTGCATTTATGACTCCACTTTATATTTTGTTGAGCATTTTGCAAATCCGCACTACTTTGCTTGCATTGGTACTTGTCTATGCTTCGTTTGCATTGCCATTTTGTATTTGGAACATGCGCGCCGCATTTCAATCTATTCCAAAAGAAATTGAAGAAGCCGCATTCCTCGATGGCGCAGGTGATTTTCAAACATTTCAAAAAATCACATTGCCACTAGCAATACCTTCCATTGGTATTTCAGGCTTGATTGCATTTCTAATGGCATATTCTGAATTTGCCATCGGCTGGCTGTTTGTAGATAAAGCCGATAACGTCACGCTTGCCATGTCAGTTTACGCCATCGTCCAATCACAATATTCAGGCGGCGCACAGCCATGGAGTTATCTCGGCTCGCTCACCATTATCATGTCTATTCCTGTAATTATTATCTTCCTAATTTTCCAATACACATTGCTTGAACGAATGTTATTTGGTTCTGCTGAATGAACATTAGAGAATTAATCAAAAAGTTTTTATCAGAATATCAAAGCGACAATTCAGAATTAGATATTCAACTGCTTCTTGCACATGTGATGAATCAATCACGCACTTGGATTCTAAGCCATCTTGATACGCCTCTTTCTTCGGGTCAAATTGATTCTGCAACTCAACTTTTTACTCGCCTGAAAACAGGTGAACCACTTCCCTACATCATTGGTCACTGGGAATTTTTTGGCTTAGATTTTGAAGTTAATGAGCATGTTTTAATTCCACGCCCTGAGACAGAAATGCTCGTTGAAAAAGCAATTTCATTTTTGAAAAATAATCCTGATAAGAAAAACGTAATTGACGTCGGCACAGGTTCAGGGATTATCGCCATTTCCATAGCAAAACATATTCTAGATGTAAAAGTTATTGCGACAGATATTTCTCCAAAAGCAATTCAAGTCGCAAAAAGAAATGCAATCAAACATGGTGTTGAAAATCAAATTGAATTTGTGGAATGTGATTTATTGCCATCGGACGGTAGACGGTGGACGGTAGACCTTATTTGCTCAAATTTACCTTACATCCCAACCAAAACTTTGCATGGATTAGAAGTATATGGCAAAGAGCCAACTTTAGCATTAGATGGTGGTGAAGATGGTTTGGATTTATATAGAAAGTTATTTTTACTTGCTACACAATATAATATAAACTCCCTAATTTGGCTATGCGAATTTGAAGAAACTCAAGGGAAATCAATTACGAATCTTGCGCATGAAAATTTTGATGATGCCATTGTGAATGTGTATCAAGATTTGGCTGGGAAAGATAGATTGTTAGAGATTATTTTATAGTGTCACTATGAGTAATAGCGAAGATCTCAAAGATAATCGTAGAGATTCTTCGCCACAAAAAGCAGAACGTGGCTCAGAATGACATAATCGGAAAATATGAAAACAGATATTCTTCCTGCAACTGAAATTCAAACTGCTTTAGAAGTTTTACAAAATGGCGGAATTGTCGCCTTCCCCACTGACACGGTTTATGGCTTAGGTGCTTTGGCATTTGATAATTCAGCCATTGAAAGTATTTATGTTGCAAAAAATCGCCCAATAGAAAAAGCGATTCCAGTGTTGGTTGGGGATGTGAAAGATTTTGAGGTTGTGGCATCAAGTATCCCCGAAATGGCGAAGCGATTTGCAGAAAAATTTTTACCCGGTCCGCTGACGTGTGTCATCCCGAAAAAATCAAGTTTGCCGCCTGCTATTTCATCAACAAATACAGTGGCAGTAAGAATTCCAAATCATCCGGATGCCTTAAATTTACTTAAACTGGCTGGCGCGATGGCTGTGACTTCGGCAAATATTTCTGGTGCAGAAAGCCCTGTAACGGCTAAGGAAGTTTATAAACAATTGAATGGCAGAATTCCGTTGATTTTAGATGGCGGAAAAACGCCCGGCGGTATCCCCTCTACACTTGTGGATTGTACGAAAGAAACACCTATAATTTTACGAGAAGGTCCAATTTCGTTAGAACGATTGTTATCTGTTTTGAAATGATTTCTTATTGAACTCTTAAGCAAGTTTCAGGATTTATTTAACTGCATGCATATAATGAAAATTGCATTCTCCTGATATCAACCCCTGACGAACTGGGCAGTTTGTTGGGGGTTGGTGCTCTTAAGAGAGCGGATAGGTTGCTAAAACATCCATCTCTAAATTTGATTCATATCCAAGAGCATAGCGAAAATAACCAGCAGATGCAATCATAGCGGCATTATCTGTACACAAAGATAAAGGTGGAATGTGAACAGGAAATTCAGTTTGAGATTTGAATGTTTGGCGTAAATGTTTGTTTGCAGAAACGCCACCCGCAACTAGAATTTCTTTTGCACCAAATTCTCGCGCGGCATTGATTGTTTTCTTAAACAAAACATCAATCACGGCTTGTTGAAAAGATGCGGCTAAATCTTCGGTTGGGACGCTTGTGCTTTTCTTTTTCAATTCTTGCAGTTCATACAGAACAGAAGTCTTAACTCCACTGAAAGAAAAGTTATAGGTTCCATCTAACCAAGCGCGAGGGAAGTTGAAGCGTGAAACATTTCCTTCTTCGGCAGATTTTTGAATCGAAGGTCCGCCGGGGAAAGGTAAATCTAACATGCGTGCCACTTTATCAAATGCTTCACCTGCGGCATCATCTAATGTTGAACCCAATCTTTGATACGTGAGATGGTCAGTCATCAAATTTAATTCGGTATGACCACCTGAAACAAGCAATGCCATTAATGGAAATTGCGGTTCAGGCTTGACCTCGTCACTGGCGTTGCCCCGCTGTGCGGGACTGTCGTAAACCCAAGCAGAATAAATATGCCCTTCAAGATGATTCACTCCAATTAAAGGTTTGCCCAATGCAAGCGATAAACCTTTTGCCATGTTAACGCCGACAATAAGTGAGCCTGCAAGACCAGGACCTTGCGTGACAGCAATGGCATCAATATCATTGAGCGTGAGATGTGCTTGAGATAAAGCTTGTTGCACAACAGGGATAATGCTCAAGACATGTTGACGTGAAGCAACTTCAGGAAATACACCACCATAACGGGCATGAATTTCCATTTGAGAAGCGACGACAGATGAAAGCAAGGCACGTCCATTTTCGATGATGGCACAAGCGGTTTCATCACATGAGGTTTCGATAGCGAGGATTCGGGCGGGTTTGAGGTCAGTCATAAGTTATATAGTAATCAGTTTTGAATATACTCATATATTGTATTTTACTTCTAATAATATAGAAGCGAAGCCTGCGCATAATACTAGTCTAGCATGTTCAATTTCAAGCTGAAAGTGGTTTTTTATTACTGGTCTGATTCAAAAATGACAACTTTGGCTTGAATCAGTGGGATTTTAGAGTTTGGAATCTCGCCTCCTTGCAAAAATGCAACAGCTTCTGGAGTATGTAGTTCCAAACTTGACCAGTCTACCGCATTTTGCGGAGCATAGTAAAAGACACTTGAGAGTTCAGTTCCATAAGTGCCAAGCCAAGCCATTTGATTAGCTGGTATATTAGCCATATACTCTTGATGGGTTGTAAAGTTAACTCCCATTTTTGAGTTCATGCCTTCTTGGTAAAAAAGCGTAGCACTGCCTTCTTGGGTAGCTAGGAATTTGTAGAGTAAAATTGGTTTACCACTGCCGTCACGAATAACTTTACCAAACTCTAAAATAATTCGAGGCGTAGGCTTTCCATTTAAGTCGAAATAAGCTTCTCCCTTAATATGTCTTAGGAAAACCAGATCATTAGAGTATGATCCGTCACGCTTGTGCTCTGGTACTGTGCCTGAATATGATTCAGCCAACCACGCTTGAGCAAATGGCATGCCAGCGCGGTCGCCACTTCCCATAATATCTACCTGTGGCAAATCAATCACTTCAGCCAGTTCTTGTGCATCTGTTATTATCATTGGTTCGTCATCTTTACTCAACCCCACAATCGTATGAGTCTCACCCCATTGGTCAGTGTAGGAGAAGGTGCCATCAGCGTTTTCCTTGAGAGCATAGGCAGGCTTGAAAATCAAATCCTCGGGGTTCTCACTGCCCGTTACCATCTGCAAAGTTTCTGGGTGGAGGAAGGCTTCACCATTTTTGTAGGAGATTTCCTTCGCCCTCTCATTGATTTGTTCCGTTAATGCACTACTAAATACAGTGCGTTGTTCGCGAGTGAGAAAATTAATATCATCAATTTCGCCAGCTAGGTACTTTTTAGCAAGTTCTTCTATAGAAAGCGATTCAAGGGGTATTTCTGTCGGCGTGGGAATCAAGGTTGGGATTTGTGTAGGTGATGATAAGGTGACAGTCACTTCGGAAGTGACTGTCACCTGTGGAGAGCAGGCAGATAATAAAAAAGTTAAAAGTAAAAAAATGCTTTTCTTCATTTCTTTTTATCCTCCAAAAAATGTTATGAGGTGTAGTTAAGTTTAGAAAAGGCGTTTGCCTATGCGCATTTACAAGGTAAACAAATTTATATTTCTATAAATGGCGTAAATAATTTTCAGGGTTGGATAAAAAATCTCTGGTTAAATTTACATGTTCTAATTGATTATATTTTACTTCTTTTATTTCACCATCTTTGAATTGTAAAATTTGTGCATTTGGAAAAGCAAGAATGATTGGAGAGTGAGTTGCAATAATAAATTGAGATTCTTGTTCAATCATTTGTTTGAGTGCAGAGATAAAAGTCAATTGGCGAGTTGGTGACAAAGCCGCTTCGGGTTCATCTAGCAGATATAAACCACTTGGTACAAAACGCGCTTGTAATAAAGTTAAGAATGCTTCGCCATGTGAATAGTTATCTAAGTCTTTACCGTAACGATTTTTCATTGCTGATAATTGACCAGCATAAGCAGACTTGGCTAAATCTTTTGCCAATTTGGAGCGACCTTTGTAATCTCTTTCAACATTGGCAATTTCTTCTTCCATCTCTTCACGAGTTTGCCTCATAGAACGAGCATAGCCGAAAAAATCTTCGGCGCGTAAAAAGAATCCTTTGCGAGTACGTTTCGTCCATGCTAGTTTGAAATATTTTGCTAATTTGCGAATCGGCGCAAGTGTTTTATCTGTTTTGACGCTTTCACTGCCCACAGTAATAGATTCCACTGCACAAGCCAATGCTTCCATGACAGTGGATTTACCTGAACCATTTTCACCGACGAAAAATGTAACTGGGGATGTGAATTTTATTTCTTGAAGTGATTTAACAATGGGAACAGTGAAAGGAAAATCATTGATGTCGCTTTCGAGAAATGGGCGGAGTGTGAGGGATTGGAGATGTAACATTATGAATTAATGGATAATTGATAAAGAATAATTGACAATTATCCATTTTCCATTATCAATTATTTTTCTTCCACTTCTTCATCGGCAACACAAAATCATACGGATAATCCACCAACTTTTCCATCACACCATCTGGGCGGACCCAAAGCGTATCTTCAATGCGGAAGCCCATGCCTTTTTCAGGGTAGTACAAACCTGGTTCTGATGTAACAATTACACCCGGCGCGAGGCGTTGGTCATCGCTTGATGTTGGCGAACTAAATGGTCGCTCGTGGATGTTAAGTCCCACACCATGACCCAACGAATGTACATATCCTTCAATCGGTGCTTTGGTATTCAATGGCGTTTGATGACCCTTTGAGTCAAAAAAATCACAAGTCATTTTGTTGTAATCTTTGAAAGCCACATTCAAATCAAAATTTTCATTCAAAGTATCATAAATTTCTTTTACTTGATCAAATAATTCTTGCGCTTCCGGCGTGGTGTAACCCAAACTCCATGTGCGCGTAAAATCATAATAATATCCACCGCCCGCTTCGGCAGGATAAATATCAAACACAATCGTTTGACCCAACTTCATCAAGTCACTTGGGTTACCAGCAGAATGTGGCACACCTGCATCACGCCCAATTGCAAAAATAAATCCAGATGGCAATTCAGCACCTTGCTCCGAAACCCATAAACGAATTTTCGCATGAACATCACCCACCGTTAATAATGAGCCATCTTCTTTCAACAAAACTTCATCTTGATTCACATCACATGATGTTAAATATTCTCGAACTTTATCAACAACTGTGGTTGTGATTTTTCCCATCTTGCGGATTCGCTCCACTTCCGATTCATCTTTTGTTTCCATGGCTCTGAGGAAAAGAGAATCATCGCGCGCCTCTCCGACGAAGTTTAGGCTTGGTACTTGTTCCTTCAAATGAGTCAACACCCCAAACACAGTGCTGACGTCATATGTGCCATACACACCGACATTTCCTTTTGTCACACCCACTTCTTCAAACATTAATTTATAGCGCATGGCACTGGCTAATAAAAGATTTCCATTTGCTTCTTTGAGAATTGCATTGTAATCATATTTGCTGTATGGGATTAATTTCAATCCGCTCTTAGCAGCTTCATCACGTTCCATGTCGTTATAAAAATAAACAGCATCTTCACCACGTTTCTTGATAATGGTCGCATGGCTGACGTGCCCCCCACCCGTCATGTAATACATGGGTGGATTATGTTCAGCATTTCCAAAAATTACAAACGCTTCTAAGTTACGAGCTTGCATCAAAGTGTCAAGGTCAGATTTCATGGGTTTCCTTTTTGGTAAATAGTAATTAGAGAATTAGAGAATTAGAGATTGATTTAATTTTTTGAATTCACTTGCGATTTCTTCATTTTCAAATTGTAACTCAATCATTTTCCTATCTTTTATAAATTTTGCTGAAATGCCTATTAAATCATCAGTGTTTGAGAAAAAACCTAAGATTGTTAATGGTCTCTTGGTGACTAATTTTCCATACACAGGAATTGACAATGTTTTTACAATTGCTTCAACGATTGAGCCGAAAATTACCCCAACGACCAAACCTACAAATCCGCCAAATGTATAAGGGAAAGCGGCTGTATCGGGCGTTGTACCTTCGGGTGAAAACATAAATGCCGGTACAAATGCAATCGCTCCAAAAATTGCGCCACTAATTAAGAATGGAATCAAAGTAACTTTGGCAATACTTCTTTCTTTTTCTGCACAAACTTTACACATCGGCACAGAAATTTTCATCACCACTTGTTGATTTTTCTTTTGCACACCCATATCAAAACTTAAACCTAATATTTCTTCTTTTGCTTTTCCACAATTCACACAACGATTCGGAAATTGGAGTATAGGCGGATTTTTTAAGTCAGGGATTTGGATAGTCATTTCTCTTTAAGTCTTTAATAAATTTTTTAACCCAACTAACAATGCGCCTTCTTGTTCGGGTAAAACGGTTCGTGGGTCTAATAAAATTTTATCGTTTTCGGTGCGTGCAATAATCGGCGGATTATTTTTTCTCAATGCTTTCAAAAATTTATCTGGTGATTTTACATTTAATGATAATAAAAATGTTGGAACGGATTCATCAGGCAATGAGCCGCCACCCACAGTAGATAAACCAGATTCAATTTCTCCTTGACCTAACTCATTCTTCCACGCTTCTGCCCGACCTTGTAGTTGCTTCAGCGTCAGAGACATCATCTTAACCACAGGGATTTCTCTTTCGGCTTCGTCCTTGAGATAATGAGTCAGTGTAGCAGACAAACCTGCTAAACATGCTTTATCTGCCCGCACTGCTCTGGCTAGCGGGTGTTTTTTGATTTTATCTATCAAAACTTTTTTACCGATGATAATCCCTGCTTGTGGACCGCCTAGTAATTTATCACCTGAAAAGCAGATAATATCTGCACCTGCTTGCATGGATTCTTGAACTGTTGGTTCATGTGCAAGACCATATTTGGCTGTGTCATATAAAGCACCTGAACCTAAATCATCCACAAGGATTGAATTGTGTTGATGTGTAACTTGAACAATATCTTTTAATTCAGGTTCTTCTGTAAAACCAACTAATTTGAAATTAGAACGATGTGCTCGCATCACCAAACCAGCGGATTCGATTAATGCTTCTTGATAATCAGAAAGATGAACTTTGTTAGTTGTACCAACTTCAACCAATTTTGCACCAGATTGTTTCATCACATCTGGCACGCGGAAGCCACCACCAATTTCCACAAGTTGTGAACGGGCGATAATGACGCGTTTTTTATTTGCTAAAGCAGAAAGAATTAATAACACTGCTGAAGCATTGTTATTGACTATCAAAGCAGATTCTGCACCTGTTAATTTTTGTAATAATGATTCTGCATGAATTAAACGTGAGCCACGTTTGCCTGTCTCTAAATCAAATTCTAGATTGGAATAACTGCGTGAGGCTGAATCCATTGCACGAATCGTGGCATCACTTAATGGAGCACGTCCGAGATTGGTATGCAGAATCACACCCGTAGCATTGATGATTGGAATTAAAGTAGATTGCGTCCATACGGTGAGTTTAGATTCTGCTTGGGCGAGGATAAATTCTGATGAAACAGAATCAACTATCCCCGAGGTTTTGAGGCGGGTTCGTATCTCATCTAAAACAAAACGAAAGGCATCTAAAGTTAATGGTCTGCCAAAGCGAGCAATCAGATGCGCGGCAGTTTCGGTTTGTAAAAGCGTATCAATCGAAGGAAGGTTACGAAGAGTCGTCATCGGAGAAAGTTGGTAATTTACGATTTGCTTTTTCGCGCAAGCGGATGAAATATTCTGCTAAGATAATTCCGCCTGCTAAAACGAGCATAACATTTAAAGTAACAAGGTTACCCAACTGAAGCCATGCTAATGTTGTGCCATACACGCCCACCCAAAATGATTGGCGCATGATGACATTTGATTCAACTAACGGTTCACTTGGGAAACGTTGATGTAAAAAATAAACGATGGGCAAGGCAATGCCTGTTAAACCCATAAACATAAAAACGAAAAACGCCCAACGAGCTGGGACAAGTGGAACTGTTTGGGTGATGATGAAGTATAAACCGCCGAAGCCGATGAGGGTTAGTGCGAGTGATGATATGCCGAATGATTTGAATTCGAGTTTTTCTTCCATTGGGAGAATTATACTCGTTCATGTATGTCACCCTGAGCGAAGGGTAGCGAAGGGTCTTGATGATAATCTCAGAGATTCTTCGCCACGAAGAACAAGAACGTGGCTCAGAATGACATAATCTTACAACAACGGATTCCAAAGAATAGAAAATATCACAGCCAAAAGGATAAATATCGCCGCGAAGATAACAAAGAACACACTGATTTCTGTTGTCTCTGTCACTGTAAAAATTTGAGTCGGCAAATTATCAAAAACTTGTTGTAACTCGCTGGCACTTTCTGCTAAGTGATATTCTCCGCCTGTCATACCAGCAACTGTTTTGAGAGTCTCTTCATCAATCTCTCTGCGGAATTGACCTCCCCCTCCACCACCGCCTCCAAAAAATTGAGGACCACCAAATTGGTCAAAACCATACGGGGATGAAAAGCTACAATTCATCGGAGAAGAATTATTGGTTGTGCCAAATCCGATGGTGTAAACACGCACGCCTCTATCTGCCGCCATCATTGCCGCTTCAATCGGATGAATGCCTGTCGTGCTGACTCCATCTGTCAACACAATCACAATGGCTGGCACATATTGACCATCAGGTAAAGGAACCACTTCCATTTGTGAATATGGGCTGACAACTGAATCATCAAACTCAGCAATGGCATCTAATGACATTAAGATACCTTCACCAATCGCGGTGCGCCGAGCTGTGGTGATATTTTGTACGGCTGTTTGAAGTAAATCTCTATCGGTTGTTGGAGGTTGAACCAGAACTGCAAACCCCGCAAAAGCAACAATGCCAATTTGCGTAGTCGCTTCTTGACCATCTATAAATTGCAAAGCGGCATCTTTGGCGGCTTCTAAACGATTTGGAGCAATATCTGTGGAGCACATGCTTCGAGAAACATCAATCGCTAAAATAATCGTAGCACTGTTTGAAGGTAATGTTACTTCAGAGACAGGTCTTGCCATTGCCATAATCAAACTAGATAATGCCAATAGAAATAACGCAAATGGTAAATGACGTTTCCATTGTGACTGTTTTGGTAGTGCAGTTCGAATCAAAGATAAACTTGAAAAACGCACAGCGTTTGGTTTACGACGGCGTAATATAAAAATATAAACAAGAATCAAAATAGGAATTAATAACAACAAATATAAAAGTGAAGACCAAAGATATTCCATTACAACCTCCTTTGTTTATGGTACACGACTAAACCATAACAAAGATAACATGCCACCAACCAATAAAATCAAAATACTCAAACCTGCAAATACAGATGTTACTTCTGTTTCTTCGGGGTCAAAGACAAAATTTGGCTCAATGCTTTCATACACTTCGCTCAATTCTTCTTCATTTTGCGCATTGAAATATAAACCGCCCGTCAACTCAGAAATTTGTTGCATCGCCGCTTCATCCACTTGCGTAAAAACTGTTACTCCATTCACAGTCACAGTCGTGCCTTCAACACTTCCAACTGCAATCGTATGAATTCGTACACCACGTTCATAAGCAAAGCGTGCCGCTTCCACTGGATTTGGCTCCATATTATTTTCGCCATCTGTTAATAAGACGATGACCGCGGATTCATTTTCTATCGGTTCAACAGGCACAAGCGGAGCGGGAACATTCGCTTCATCAAACCCCATAATTGGTTCTTGACCTGTGACATTGGCAATCGTGTTCAACGAAACGACAATGCCATTTGCTAACGATGTTCCACGTTGTGGAGTTAATCTTTGAATCGATTCAACAATCGCGGCTTGGTCATTGGATGGTAATTGAACAGAAAATCCACCTTCACTAAATGCAACTACACCGACTCGTACAGTTGATGGCTGACGTTCTACAAAATCAATCGCAACTTGTTTGGCGGCTTCTAAACGATTGGGTTCAAAATCTTCTGCCGCCATACTACCTGATACATCAAATGCCAAAATGACAATACCTTCTCTATTAGGTAATCCCAACACCATTTGTGGACGTGCTAATGCAATGAATAAGATAATCATGCCAAGCAAAAACAATATGGCGGGGATGTGTCGGCGTGAATTAACTGTTGAGGATTGTTGCACCAAGCCTAAACTTCCGTAACGAAGCGCGAGTTGTGTGCGTCTTTTTTGCATCCGTAGGTAAAGCAAAATCAACAGCGGAATCGCAATCAAAGACCAAAGCATTTGTGACCAAATAAATGACATGCTATTTTTTCCGCTGACGCCGTGCCATAACAAAATTTGCAATGGCGTGAATTAAATCTTGTTCGGTAGAAAGTGAAAGCACATCCACACCTGCACGTTTGAAAGAATCTTTTAAGTCTTTTTCACGTTTTTTGGCGGCGAGAAAAAATCGTTCACGAAATTTTTTATCATGCGTATCCACATAAATTTGTTCACCTGTTTCGGCATCTTCCAAAACAAGCGGACCAACGTCAGGTAAAGAAATTTCGCGTGGGTCAAACAATTGAATCGCAATCACTTCATGTTTTTGACTCAACAAAGTTAACGAACGCTCCCAACCAGAGACACTAATAAAATCCGAAACAATAAAAATTAATGAACGTTTTTTGATGGAATGTAAACCGCCTTTGATTAAAGTAGATAAATCAGTGATAGGCGTTTGTTTGAGACGTGGTTGTTTCAACAAATCATTAATCAATCGCAAGACATGTAATCGTCCACTTCGGGCTGGGACAGTATGTTGAATTCCATTTCCAAACATCATCGCCCCCACACGATTTCCATGCCGAGTTAATAAACGTGAAAGTGTTCCGACAAAATCAATTAACACATTTCGTTTTTGATTATTAACTGCACCAAAGTCAACTGATGGACTCAGATCCAATAAAAACCAAGCCATGATTTCGCGGTCTTCCATATATTGACGAACATAGGGCGTATCCATGCGCGCGCTGACGTTCCAATCAATATAACGAATATCATCTTCGGGTTGATATTCACGCAAGTCGGCAAAATCTACACCGAAGCCGCGAAAGAGACTGCGATAATCGCCTTGAAGATAACCATCCAAACGGCGAATCACTTTCCAATCAAGGCGGTGCAGAATATGCTCAGGAGTTTGAGCGGATGTTAAGGTGTTCATTCAATGGCACCACTGGAATTGGAATGCGGTCTAAAATTTTTGTGAGCAAATCATCACTGCTCACATTATCAGACAAGGCTTCATACGAAAGCACAAGTCTGTGACGAATGACATCTAAAGACATATCTAAAACATCTTGTGGAAGAACATAACTTCGTCCACGTACAAATGCTAAGGCTTTGGCTGTCAGAATTAAATTAATCGAAGCACGCGGACTTGCTCCAAAAGTAATATATCTTTCAATTTCAGGTAAACCAACTGATTTTGGACTTCTGGTTGCATTCACTAACTTAACTGCGTATTCAATCAAAGATGGGTCAACATATACTTCATCAGCTTTCTTTTGCAACGCGAGTAATTGGTCAGTGGTTAATATTTTCTGCACTGCAATCATTGCGCCAGTCATTCGTTCTACAATGACAAATTCTTCTGTTGAAGTTGGATAACCAACTAACACTTTAAGCATGAAGCGGTCAACTTGTGCTTCGGGAAGTGCATACGTTCCTTCTGTTTCAATTGGGTTTTGAGTTGCCAACACCAAAAATGGATTTGGCACTTTAAAAGTTTCACGCCCAATCGTCACTTGTTTTTCTTGCATTACTTCTAGCAAAGCACTTTGTACCTTTGCAGGCGCACGGTTGATTTCATCTGCCAGCAATAAATTTGTAAAAACTGGTCCAAGTGAAGTATTAAATTCACCCGTTTTCTGATTATAGATTCTTGTGCCAATTAAATCCGCAGGTACTAAATCTGGCGTGAACTGAATACGCTTGAATTCACCGCCGATAGAATCAGCCAAAGTTTTAATTGCCATCGTCTTTGCAAGACCGGGCACGCCTTCAACCAAAATGTGTCCGCGAGCGAGCAAAGCGACAATCATGCTTTCCAGCAAATGGTCTTGACCAACTATTATTTTTTTTACTTCATATAAAACACGTTCCATTGGGAGTTTATTTTCGTTATCCATGTTTCTCCTTTTAATATGGCGGCGCACCCATGCCACCCATTGCAGTCATAATCGGAACAGCAAATCCGATACCGATAAAAAAACTTTCATCTGTGGGGTTGAGAAGACCAGTTACGATTCCAATCACATGCCCATTTCGATTTAATAATGGTCCACCAGAATTACCGGGGTTAGCAGGTGCATCAAATTGAATCATGCCGGGGATAGCCAAATTACTATTCGGCACATAAAAGACTCTATCAAAACCAGAAATCACGCCTGCACTAATCGAACTATATAAACCAAATGGATTACCCACCACATACGCTTCGTCACCAATATTTCCAGCACCCGCCAATGTTGCAGGAACTACAGTCAATGGCGTATCTAACGCTTGAAGCACAGCCAAATCCATTTCTGGCATTTCCAAAACGACTTCACCAGTCGTCTTCGTTCCATCTGCAAATGTGATATTGATAACATCTGCGCCAGCGATGACATGCAAACTTGTGAGGATATTTCCGAAACTATCAACGATAACGCCGCTTCCTAAGCCGAAATCTGATTCAGCATCCTCATTTTTTGATTCCACCTCAATCAAAATCAATGACGGTTGAATCACCTGATACACCAAAGCAGAGTTGGCAGGTTTGGGTGTAGCAGATGCCATTGCAATGGCAACAGATTCGTTGACGTCATTTATCGTCAATTGATTGGGTTGGATAAAGATTAAGTTGTAAAGAATAAATGCCAAAAGCGAAGTTAAAATTCCCGCGACAAAAGGCAAGCCTCCCCGTAGGCGCGAAGCGAGTTTCCCCATCTGTTCTTTCCATGTAGTTTTTTGAATCTCAGGTGATTCGTTCATGCACCTTTCCTTTTCGAGAATTGGTCACGAGCAAACATTTGAATTACTATAAGGCTTAAGTTTTAGATAAAGATGAGAAAATCGCGTTATTTAATATACAATTACCCTATCATTCTATAAGTAATCTTTAAGGAGCATAACATGAATGTTTCTGATGCAATTCGACTCAAACGCGCCATAAGAAAATTTCAGGATAAGCCTTTGCCAAAAGATGTGACGCTTGCGATTTTGAATGCAGGGCGAAGGTCACAATCATCAAAAAATACGCAGGCTTGGCAATTCATTGCCATTCAAGATAAAAAAATTTTAGGAGATTTATCGAAGTGTGGCGAATGGGCGGGACACATTGCAGGCGCGGCATTGTGTGTTGCAATTTTAACTCCTGACCCCGAAAATAAATTTCAGATTATGTTTGATGCAGGTCAAGCCGCGGCATTTATGCAACTGGCGGCATGGGAATTGGGCATAGGCTCCGTCCCCGCTTCTTTATATGACTTCGACATGACTCGCAAGATTTTGCAGTACCCTAGCGAATGGCATTTGCGAATTGCGTTGTCGTTTGGCTATCCGTTGGATGAAGAAAAGTTATCTGCTCCGCCGAAAAAAGGTGGACGTGCGAAGTTAGAAGATGTGGTGCATTGGGAGAAATGGTAATTCAATTTACGATTTTAGATTGATGATTTACGATTTAGGAGATTTTATGAGTGTTTATATTATTTTTGATATTGAAATAACAAACCCTACAGAATATGAAGATTACAAAAAACTTGCCGCACCCACAGTTACACAATATGGCGGAAAATATATTGTCAGAGGTGGCAAAAACGAAACCCTTGAAGGTGAATGGATTCCAAATCGTTTGGTGATTTTGGAATTTGAAAATAGTGAACGTGCTAAAGCCTGGCATGATTCAACTGAATATGCAGAAGCAAAAGCATTACGGAATAAATATGCCAAGTCGAAGGCTGTGGTTGTGGAAGGCGTTTGATACAATTAAGGAATGTCTCAACTAGAAAAATTCATCGCACAATTTCAAAATAAAACAATTTCAATCTCGGTATCTGATTTGGAAACAAATCAAGAAATCAACATCAATGCTGATGTGTTGATGCACCCTGCCAGTACGATGAAAGTGCCTGTGATGATGGAAGTCTTTCGGCAAACACAAGTGGGGAATTTTTCTTTAGATGACCAAATTGAAATCTACAATTCATTTCAAAGCATTGTAGATGGCAGTGATTTTGATTTAGATGTCGCTGATGATTCAGAAAAAACTTTATATTCCCGTATTGGTGAAAAAGAAACGATTCGAGAATTAAATCGTCTGATGATTGTTTGGTCTAGCAATTTAGCTACAAACATCTTAATGGATAAAGTTGGGACAAAACCAATTGATGATTTCATCAAAGAACTTGGAATCAAAAATGTAAACGTCATGCGTTTGATTGAAGATAAGCAAGCCTATCGCTTAAATATAAACAATACTTTCAGTGCGCGTGGTACAACTCACATGATGAGATTAATTGCCGAAGGAAAAGTTATTTCACAAGAAGCTAGTGATGAAATGATTAAAGTGATGTTAGGTCAAGAATTCAATGAAAGTATTCCAGCATTACTTCCAAAAGATGTAAAAGTCGCCCACAAAACTGGTTGGACTGGAGAATTTTTCCACGATACGGGCATTGTCTTCCCATCAAATCGCAAACCGTATGCGATTACACTTTTTACAAATGGCTTTCCAGAAGATGATGAGTCGCAAGCACATAACTGCATGGCTGAAATTTCAAAATTAGTTTACGAAGGACTTAAATGATTACCGTTTCAAACTTAACGTATTATCCAATCAAAGCTTGTCGCGGATTTGATGTCACTGAATCAAATGTTGAACGCATGGGTCTTGAACATGACCGCCGCATGATGGTCATCACACTTGAAAATAGATTCTTAACGCAACGCGAATATCCAAAGCTTGCATTGGTCACACCCACATTGAAAGATGATTCAATTACACTTTCTGCACCGAATTTTGATTCGATTCAATTTCCAATTAAAAAATCTGGTTATACATTTCCTACACAAATTTGGAAAAGCACTGGCGTGCAAGCTGTTGATCAAGGCGATGAAACCGCTGAATGGTTTTCGGATTGGCTTGATACGCCGGTGCGTTTAGTTCATATTGCGGATGGTTATAAAAGAAAAGTGAGTGCAGAATATGCAATCAATGATGATGACCACACTGGATTTGCAGATGGCTATCCGATTTTGATTATCTCTGAAGAATCGCTTCAAGACCTTAACGGGAACCTTGATTCTCCACTTCCAATGAATCGATTCCGTCCCAACCTTGTGATTAAAGGTTGTAAGCCATTTGAAGAAGATTCTTGGAAGCGCATTCGAATCGGTGATGTGGAATTGGCTTTGGTCAAACCTTGTGCGAGATGTGAAGTCACCACGATTGATAAAGAAACGTTAGAACGAAACAAAGAACCGCTCAAAACTTTAGGAAAATATCGCAAACACAAACTCGGAGCCATCTTCGGCATGAATGTCATTCCACTAAACAGTGGCAAGTTGACCGTAGGTGGAAGCGTGGAGATTATTGAATAATGGAAAAAACTATCATTGACATCATCGGCTGGATTGGCACAATTTTATTTTTAGTCGCTTACGCCTTGGTCTCTGCAAAAAAAGTTGAAGCAGATTCATGGTCATATCAAGGCATGAATTTAATCGCAGGAATATTTTTGACCATCAACACATTGTATTTGCAAGCCTACCCATCGGCTGGATTAAATATTGCCTGGCTTTTGGTTGCAGTAGTGACGTTGGGAAGGAAATATCTTAAGCAGACATGACATGTCTCAGCAAAACTCTGATTAATTAACGCCTTTGTCTTTGCAAATGTTTTGTTAAGAAACGTGGAAAATAAGACATGTCATGTCTTAAGCAAGTCTTGTGAATATTTATCCGCAAACAAAGCAGGCTGACCACCCGTATGCCAAAACAAAATCGTTTCATCTTTTTTGAAAAATCCTCTGCGGATTAAATCAATCATTCCCGCCGCTGCGCGACCTGTATAAACAGGGTCAAGTAATAAACCTTCATGTTTTGCAAACAAATGAATCGCTTCGCGTTCACCATCTCCAAACACACCATAACCTGATTGACAATATTTTTCATTCGCAAGTACATCATCTTTTGTGAAATTGATTCTTTCTCCAATTTTTTCACTGGCTTGTGATGCTAATTGAGAAACATGATTCTTTAAATGCTCTTCTGGTTCATCAATACTAATCCCCAATACTTTACCTTTGAAATTAAATAACCTTTGACCTAACACCAAACCCGCATGTGTGCCACCAGATGATGTACCAAAAACAATCCAATCGGCAAGAATATTTTGATTCATGAATTCTTCAACTGCAAAGGCATATCCCAAAGCACCCGTTGGACTCGAACCGCCATACGGAACTAAATAAGGCTTTCCACCTTCTGCTTTAGTTTTATCAAATGCTTCTTGTAAAGTTTGGTCACGAAAAGCACGGTCTTCGACATAAATCACTTCCGCGCCAAATAAATTATCCAATAATATATTCGCTGAAAGTTGAGTGGGTATTTCGCCAGATAAAACCAATTTACATTTGAATCCATATCGTGCCGCCGCCGCCGCAGTCTGGCGGCAATGATTGGATTGAATCGCTCCACCTGAAATTAAAGTATCTGCGCCTTGTTCTTGTGCTTCGGCGATTAAGAATTCTAGCTTGCGTGTTTTATTTCCGCCGAAAGCTAAGCCTGTTTGGTCATCACGTTTGATTAATAAACGTGATCCACCCAAAACAGCGGATAAAGTTGCTAATTCTTCTATTGGAGTTGGGAGATGTGCAAAATGTAATCTTGATATTTTCATAAAATATTTTCTTTCATTTTATCCCGGTGGTCGAGTAGTTGCGAGTAAAGCGAGCAACGTATCGAGACCACAAGTTATATAAATGATTTTTATTTTCTAAAAACTATTGGTCTCGATACGGTTTCGGGTTTCGATACGCTTCGCTACTCAACCCTCAACCTACTCGACCAACGGATATTTACCAATTACTTATTACGCACTCAATCCTTGTCTCGTCTTCTGCTTCCCTCTTGAACGCATGATATCTAAAACTCTTGGCATAATATCTGCATATAACTTATACAAAATTTTATTCGGTGCAAAATCATAAGCACCCAATGTGCGAATCACTTCCCCACCCAAACCTTCCTTGAAGCGATACACGCCCCACATCGAATCACTTTCATCAAACATATCAGGCGCGCCCCATAAATCATAAGTCATACATCTATTTGACTTTGCAACTTTCATGGCTTCCCATTGCAAAAGATAGGTTGGCATTTTTTCACGATGAGCATTACGCGACATGCCATACACATAATACGCCCGCCCTGCAAACATAAATAAAAATATCGCCGCCACAGGTTCGTTATCAACTTCAGCAATTAAAGGTACTGCTGACGGCTGATTGCTGACGGCTGACTGCATAAATATTTTCCAAACCGTCATGTAATAATTTTCATCCCGAATCACAAAACCATCGCGCACCGACGTCTCCGCGTACATTCGATATAAATTTTCTAAATCATCTAACTTACCTTCACGAATCGAAACGCCTTTTTTCTCAGCCAAGCGGATGTTATATCTCGTCTTTTGTTTCATGCGTGCCAATAGGTTTTCTTCTGATTCAGATAAATCAATGATGACTGTATTTTTAAATTGGATTTGTTCCTGCGACTCAACCCATCCCCTACGCTTCATCTCTGACGTTATAACTTGGTCGCTGTTTCCTGATTCGACTCCACGCCCCAAAACGATATCAGGATCAATTTTCAAAAAGATAGCACCTTGTTTCTTCGCAAAAGTTTGTAAATCATCAAAGACACGATTTCGCAAAGATTCATTTGACCAATCTAATAATGGTCCCTTCGGCGCATACAAAATAGATACTCTCGCCGCGAAAGCATTTCGTAAAATGGTTCGCTTCAAAACTAAACAAGCGGCGAGACAGTTATCACTAATCAGTGACCAGTTTTCAGTACTGAACGACTGACTACTGATAACTGACAACTGCTTTTCTGTCCAAATTAAATAAATCGGCTCCCAACCATATTTCGCTTTGACTTGTCCCCATTCATAGGTCTGCAAAAAATGCGGATTAGGAAGTTTTGAAATAATTTCGTTCCAGATATTACTATTCACTATTCTCTATTTCCAATAAACTTTAAATATGCCCAATACAACAACGGATTATAAACTTTGTCTAATGCTTGCGCCGCGCGTCTGAGTTGACCACCAAATCCACGTTTGAAGCGATAGACTCCCCACAAGCCATCATGTCGAGATTCAAAATTTGCTTCAAGTGTTTCTTCGTTTTCATCAGGCACGCCCCATAAATCATATTCTTCACAACCTTTAGACTTTGCCCAACGAATTGCTTCCCACTGCAAAAGATAAGTCGGCATTCGGTTTCGTTCTTCATTATTGGATGCTCCATACACATACCAAGCACGTTTTCCATTGGCAAAGACCATCAATGATGCTAAAGGTTTGCCTTCAAACTCCGCAACCAATAATTCACAAATTCCTTTTGGGTGAAACAAATCATATGCACGCTGATAATATTCTTTGGAATGCACTCCAAAATTATCTCTTCCACCTGTGATTAACATCATTTGATGAAGAGATTCAATATCATCCCACGCGCGGACAGTGATTCCCTTTTTTTCAGCCAAGCGGATGTTATATCTGCATTTTGGTTTCATTCTGGCTAAAATTTGTTCTTCATCTCCTTTAATAGACACAATAATTGTATTCGGCGGTTGGATGTTATGAGTTGAAGGTTTGAAAGTTGGAAAGTTTGAAGGCTTGTCCTGAGCTAAGTCGAAGGGTTGAAATTCTTCAATCCAAGCATCAGGTTCGAGTTTGAGAAAGATTGCATTATTTTTTCTACAAATCAAATCCACTTCATTCCAAAATTCCAAACTGATCGCTGATTGCTGATTGCTGAAAGCTTTAGGTAAATATCCAATCGTAAACCTCAACGGCAATTTGCGAAACAAAATTTGCACGCCAATACTTCCAGAAAGTATACGAACCGGCTTCCAGCCGAAATCTTTTTTTAATTCACCCCATTCACCCATTTGTAATAAATGCGGGTTTGGATGATTTGTTATAAATTGATTCCATTCAGAGAGATTAACTTCAGTCATTATAAATAATTATAAACAATGAGATTGCTTCGTCGGGACTCTTGGCGTCCCTCCTCGCAATGACATCATTTTCCCACCGAGCCAGAAGGTAGAAAACTGTTGAGGGTTTGAATCAAGTCTCCCCGTTGAGAATGAAGCGAAAAATCTGCAAGTTGATTCAAAACATTTGCAAAAGAGTCACTATCTACTTTTTCTTCGTCCATCATTCTAAAAATTTCAGCATGCGATGTTTTTTCAAAATTCATTCCATCTTCAAAAAGTTCTTCTTTTAATTTTTCACCCGAACGCACACCAGTAAA
>DDVH01000052.1:0-67684 GCA_002345215.1 Anaerolineales bacterium UBA2317 | reverse complement strand
CCTGATAAACGAATCAAATCTTCAGCCAAATCCAAAATACGAACTTGCTCACCCATGTTGAGCATAAACACTTCGCCACCTTTACCCATGGATGCGGCTTGCAAAACCAAATGCACCGCTTCAGGAATGGTCATAAAATATCTTTGCATGTCAGGATGCGTAACTAAAACAGGACCACCACGCGCAATTTGATTTTTAAAAATTGGTACAACACTTCCACGCGAACCCAACACATTTCCAAAACGCACAACCGAATACGCGAGATGATTTTTATGCGCGCTATCTAAGACAATCATTTCAGCGAGACGTTTTGTTGCACCCATGATGCTGATTGGATTGACGGCTTTATCTGTGGATATAAAAACGACTCTTTCTACTTTATGCTTGCTTGCTGTTTCAACGACATTTCTTGTACCCAACACATTGTTCGTGACCGCTTCCTCAACATTGATTTCCATTAACGGCACATGTTTATGTGCGGCGGCGTGAAATACAACTTCAGGTTGATAAGTTTTGAAAATTTCTTCAATACGATTTTTATCACGCACATCGGCAATGACTGGATGAATAGTCAATGAAGCAAAATCTTCTTTAATCTCCATAAACGATTCAAAGATACTATTTTCACCATGCCCCAATAAAATTAATTGGCTTGGATTCCAACGCGCAACTTGTCTACAAATTTCGCTACCAATTGAACCGCCTGCACCAGTGACTAAGATTCTCTTGTTCGTGAGAATTGAACCAATTAATTGGTCATCAATTTTTACGGGCTCACGGCGAAGCAAATCGGTAATATCTACCTCACGTAAACGATTGACGCTGACTTTCCCACCAATTAATTCATAAATTCCCGGAATAATACGTGAGGTGATGCCTTTTCTTCTACATACATCATTGACCAAGCGAATAATTCTGCCAGGTGCGGAAGGAATCGCAATGATGACCTCATCTACTTGTTTGGTATCTAAAGTTTTTTCTAATTGTTCAATTTTGCCGATCACTGAAACGCCATAAATTTGATGATTCTGTTTGGCAGGGTCATCATCTAAAAACCCAATTGGAACTAAATTTAATTGTGATGATTTTTGCAATTCGCGCACGACTAATGCGCCAGCATCACCTGCTCCGAGAATCAAAGCATGGCGAGTTTTGCCATTGCTTAAATTATTATTTTGTTCCGCAAGGATTCTTAATGCAAATCGTGAACCACCAATAAGGATTAAGGAAATTAACCAGTCAATGCCTAAGGCAGAACGTGGCATACCGGGTTTGATTAAATCAAATGCAATTAGTAACAACATCAAGCCAGAGGTCAAGACAGAAGCGGTTGTGACAGCAATTGTGATTAATCTCAATTCATTCGTGCTAGCATACATCCACAAGCGGCGATATAAACCAAAAAAATAATAGGTTGGGATTTTTACAATCAGTGCAACTGCACACATTATCAAAACTGCTGGGAAATAAAACGGTAATTGACTCACATCGAGTCTTAAAGCAAAACTTCCCAACACCGAAACGATGATGAGGGCGATATCACCTATTAAGACAAAACGATTGCGAATGTGAGTGCGAGAGGACATTTAAGTTACGAATTACGCATTACTTCCACGGCTTCGGCTAAACCATCTGCTAAAGAAACTTGCGGTTTGAAACCAAGTGTTTCCATAATTTTCTTCGGTGTTCCAATAGAACGATAAATATCACCTGCTCGAGGTTCGGCATGAACATGCTTTGGAGCATTCGGAAAAATTTTGTAAAGAATATCAAGCAAATCCAGTAATTTTGTTTCAACACCAGTACAAACATTGAAGATTTGTCCGGGCGCGTTTGGGTGTTCCGATGCTAATAAATTCGCTTGCACAACATCTTTTACATTTACCAAATCGCGCGTTTGTCCGCCATCACCATAAACTGTGATTGGTTTGTTATCTAAAATTCTGCGGATAAAAATTGGCACGGCGGCGGCATACATTGAGTCAGGTCTTTGGCGCGGACCATAGACATTGAAATATCTCAACGCCACAACTTCCAAACCAAATTGATTCGTAAATAACTCTGCATACATTTCGTCAATTCGTTTTGAAACCGCATACGGCGATAATTGTTTCAAAGGTGTATCTTCTGATAATGGATATGCTTCTGAATCGCCGTACACTGCGGCACTGGATGCAACCACCACACGCTTCACCCCTGACCTCCGAGCTGCTTCAAACAGCTTCGACGTTCCCGTCACGTTGACATCTAAACATTCTTGTGGCTTTTCCATTGATTCTGGAACCGAAACAAAAGCCGCTTCATGAAAAATAATGTCAATATTTTTTGTTGCTTTGTTTACATCGTCATCATTTCGCAAATCACCCTCTATGATTTCGACATCTAAGCCTTGCAAGTTTTCTCTTTTCCCTGATGAAAAATTATCAAAGATGCGAACTTCTTTTCCACTTTTCAAAAGTGTATTTGCAATATGTGAGCCGATGAAGCCCGCTCCGCCTGTGATTAG
Source organism: Anaerolineales bacterium UBA2317 (assembly GCA_002345215.1). Lineage (GTDB taxonomy): Bacteria > Chloroflexota > Anaerolineae > Anaerolineales > Villigracilaceae > Villigracilis. Next base: position 65,178 of record DDVH01000052.1, on the reverse strand, counting down.
ATATTTCATTTATCTACCTGTCCTTCTGATCACAGTACCGATTGTCCGAAGCACAATACTAAAATCCATGCCCAAAGTACGGTGTTTGATGTAGTACAAATCATATTCAAGTTTGACTACAGTTTCTTTAATTGTAGCAACATAACCATAATTTATTTGCGCCCAACCTGTGAGACCGGGCTTTACTAATAATCTAGCACGATAAAACGGAATTTGTTTTTGATATTCTGCTACTAACTCAGGTCTTTCGGCACGCGGACCTACTAAACTCATTTCACCACGTAACACATTCCAAAATTGAGGCATTTCATCTAAACGAGTTTTACGCAAAAAACTGCCTACACGAGTTACGCGCGGATCATTTTCTTGCGCATTCTTAATTCCATCTTCTTCAGCATTCTGTTTCATTGTGCGAAATTTGTAAATATTAAATAAGATTGCACCTTTTCCTAAACGTGGCTGAGAATAAAAAATAGGAAAGCCTGTTTCTAATACGATAGCTAATGATATAAATGGAAATACAATCACAAAAATGATTGTGCCGAGAACGCCACCCAAGATATCCATTAAACGTTTTGATAATTCATACATCGCGCTGACTCGTACTTGATCAACAAACGAACGAATCACCCAATCGGATTCGAGATGTTCAATAGGCACACGTTGTGTTAATTCTTCGTACAGAATCGGCATTCGCATCACTTCGATGCCTTGTTCTTGCACATCTAATATAGTTTGAAAGGTCTCGCCTTTAATTTCGCCATTAATCGCTACGACCACATCAGAAATTCGATACTCTTCTACAATATCTAATAAATGTTCGCTATCACCAATAACAAAGTAATTTTGATAAGAATATTTTTTCTTGGCAGGATCATCATCAATAAAGCCGATTAATTGAAAAGGAAGTGGCGAAATTTTTCGGTAGGCATCTACCAAAGAACGCCCGGCTTTCCCAGCACCGACGATTAACACACGGCGTGTTAACCCTGATGAGGTGTAGATTCGGATGAAGGCACCACGCCAAGCCAAGGTCAAGAAAGAAGCGAGTACGAGAAATGCACCCACTGCAATACGTGGCAGAGAGGTTGGGTCGGTGTTAAATGTAAAAATCAGAGAGTAACCTAATAAGCCCACAATTGGCGCAACAGCAATGCCACGTAACGTTTTACGCCAATCGCCTGCGGTGTGTACGTCATAGGACTCAATCATCAACAATAACCAAACCAAAGGTAAAAGATAAAACCAAAACGGTACATCAATTTGAATGAGCCGTTCTGCTCTGCCTTGTGGAAGACCGCTTTCGATTAAGTTGTAGAGTAAGTATTCATACCAAAAATAAATTGCGCCAGCCATTGCACCAACCGATGCAATAAAATCGCCCAGCAACAAAATGGAACGTTGTTCGCCGGGGCGCAAACGCAATGAAGGTCTATAAATATCAGCCATTTTTATTAAACAAACTTGAAATGCCGCTCCATAAAAAACCTGCGCCCCACGCAATGTGCATGGTCGCGATGGCAAGCGGAATTCCTAAAATGAAGTACCCTTTCTTTTTGACAAATGCAAGCCGTAAGCCTGCGAACCCCAAAATAAAAAAATATAGAAATAATTGCACAACCAATAAATAAAATGCAATCGGCAACCACAAGGATAACACAACCCACGCGAGAAGGCTTAACACAAAAACGGGCGGCAATGCTTGCCGCCATCGCAAGGTGTGCGGATAGCGTTTGAGCATTTTTAACTTCCAAAAGCCGTAGCGAAAATATTGAATGGCTAATTGTTTTAACGTACTGCGTGAAAAATATACTGAACGAATTTCAGGGTCAAGATAAACAATGCCACCTGATTCGCGCACACGCGTATTGAATTCATAATCTTCATTGGCTAATAGGGTTTCATCAAAGCCACCGATTTTTTCAATCAAACTTTTATAAAAAGAACCAAATGGAACTGTATCCACTGCGCCAGCACTTGCATTCAAGCGATACATCGCGTCACCTACGCCGAGCGGATGCGCCGCCGCTAACGAAATTGATTCTGCAATCCAAGTGGCTGACCCTGAGCGAATTTCCCAGACGCCTCCAACATTTGTCCCTTTGTTTGATTGAAGCGCGAATACACATCTTTGTACATATTCAGGAATCGGCATGGAGTGTGCATCTAAGCGGATGATAATCTCGCCTCTTGACTCAGTGATGGCTTGATTCAAACCTGAAGGAATTGTCCTCGCTTGATTCATCACCACGCGAATTTGTAAGCCTTGATGATTTTGTTGAAATGCTTCAATGGCTTGAATCGTTCCATCGGTAGATAAACCATCTGAAATGACGACTTCCATTTTTTCTCGTGGATAGGTTTGCGAAAAAATACCATTCAATAAATGCTGAATGGTTTTTTCTTCGTTATAACAAGGGACGATAATAGAGACGAAAGGAAGGTTTTGCATTTTCAAAATTTACCACAGAGCCCACAAAGAACACAGAGGTTTTTGTTTTGTATTTCTCTGTGAACTCAGTGTTCTCTGTGGTGAGATTCTTTTTGAAATAATCCTAATTATGCAAGTAAGGCAACTGCTTCAATTTCAACCAATGCACCTTTGGGAAGTGCGGCAACTTGAACAGTACTGCGGGCTGGCGGATTCTCGTGAAAATATTCGGTATAAATTGCGTTCATTTTGGGGAAATCCGCCATATCTTGCAAAAACACTGTGGTTTTGACGACATGTTCAAGCCCTGAACCTGCGGCTTCTAAAATGTTTTTTAGGTTGGTGAGTGCTTGGCGGGTTTCTGCTTCTACCCCACCTGCGACAATTTCCATGCTGGCAGGGTCAAAACCAATTTGACCTGCTGTATAAACCATTGAATCGGTTTTGATGGCTTGTGAGTAGGGTCCAATGGCTTTGGGGGCTTTATCGGAGTGGATAACTTTCTTTTTCATTAATAACCTCGTGAAATAAAGTAAGAACGGGGATATTTTACTCGAAATGGTGGAGTAGAAAGTGGAAAGTGGAAAGTGGGAGGTGGGTTCTTGCTCTTGTAAATTGACGAATGTATAATGCTGTTATGCAATATTCTGGTTGAACGGCTTCGCCACCCCGGCGCAGGCTTGTGCCACGAAGTAGTATAAAGCAAACCGGTGGTCGTTCCTTTATATATCAACAGAAGGGCAATTGAAATGTATCTATCTAAGACTGTTAAAATATTTGTTGGAGTAGCAACAGTATTTGTATTCCTTATTCCCTTTCTCTTAATTTTGTTCTGGTTCTATATGCTTTTTTCAATGGCAACAGCAGCAAATTTACCATCAAATGATTTTCCTCCCAACAAATTCCCTTTTAATTCTTTTGAAGCCATGTCTACTTTTGGATTTCCAGTAATATGTTCATTAAATGTCCTGATTTATGTTTTGGTAGGATTTTATATATTCCATACAATCAAAAACAATAATGTTTCTGACGTTATAAGAACTATTGCTATATTTTCCTTCTTTGTGTTTCCTTATTTAGGAATGCCACTCTACTATATTATGTTCATCTTGTTACCAAAACCACCTAATTGGACAATAAAAAAGAGCTTGCCCTCACTTCATGAATGATAATTTGTTAAAAGGTAAAATCATGAATATTCAAAACATTAAGCGCAAAGCTTACAACGCCTTACTCGTGCAATTCAAAAAACGCCTGCCAACCTGTAAGACCAATAAGACTTAAGGCGTTGGCAACACAATCGGCGTAAGAGTCACAGTCGGTTGCGGAATTGGAGTTGGGGATAAATCCGCCCAGCCGCTATAAAAAAAATATTCAGATAAAAATTGTTCTCGTTCACGTTCATTCATCGGTCGTGGACGTGAAAAATCTTCAAGCATAGCAGTCAATAATTCCACACCAAAATATTTTCCATCATAAAAAACATGACGGTCAATAAATTCACGGCGAGTTCCATCAATGATGGAGCCATCAGGTAATTCATAAGTCATTTGGTCGAAGAATAAATTTCCCAAACCATAATGGATAAATGTATCACCACGAAATTCCATCAAGTGCGGATAATGCGCTTGACTTCCACTCACAATTGTCGCGCCTGCATCTGCTACAGTTCGAAAATCATTTTCATGCGCATAACACGGACCAACGTGATAACACTCTTCATGTTGAAAAGTAAAAATCACCATATAACCTTGTGACTTCACATCTTGAATTTGCTGAGTAAAAAATTCATAATCGCAATTTGCCGCACCAGGTTTTATATCCGTTGCTTTCACGAACGTATATCCGCGTTTGCCATTGCACCCCATAAATGCAATTTTATTTCCATTTACTTCTAACAAAACAGGCAAACGCGCTTCATCTTCATTTGCTCCGCCGCCATAATATGGAATATTATTTTGTTTGTAAATTTCCAAAGTATCTAACATGGCTTGTGTGCCACGGTCTGCAAAATGGTCGCCTGTTAATTCAACAATATCCGTGCCAACATATTGCAGTAATTCAAAATATTTCGGGTCACTACATAAAATAAAATTTGTATAACCCGGTGTCGGGTATGGGCAACTTGGATCAAACGGCACTTCATTGCTGATGTGCGTGACATCCGCGTTGTATAACCAATCGTAAATCAATTCGCCGGGGCGCGTCACACCTTTGGTTTCCATTGTAAATGCAGTCGCACGCACTAATGCGGTTACGCCTGTTAATACAACTGTAGTTAATTTTGTTTCATCGCGATTTGATTCGGGTAAATCAAAACCATCAACACCAAAAGTAATTTTCAATTCATAAAGGTTTTCATCAAACTCTTTGCGAATTGGAGATTGATTATCTACACTTATCACTTTCCATTTCGGATTAATTTCTTCAAACGGGATGATTGCCCATACTGATAAATCATTCCACGCTTCATCTAATAACTGATTTGAATCCACGCTTCTTACTTGACTTCGGCTTGGTTCGCCCCATTTAGCAGTAAACACCTGCAAAGTTGATTCTGCCATGATTAACTTCCGTTCAGCAGATTCGCCTTTCCAAATGGAGATTAATGCATCCGAAGCAATATCATCCGTCACCGTAGGAAAAGAAGCGACGAGTGCATAAATCCATGTAGAACCTGAATCAGATATATCGAATGTTTGCGTCGCAGAATTAATATCATCAACAATTGGAATATCAAATGTTTGAGCCAGTTCGCGCAAATTATCAGGCACTGAATCACTAATCCATAATGAAGGTGGTAATGGTGTGGATGTGCTGGTTGGTGAAGCAGTGACAATTATTTCAGGGGTGTTTGTAACTTGTGGCGTCCCTGTTGAACAAGCAAGCAGGAAAAAAGAAAATAAAATTACTAAATATTTTTTCATTAACATTCAATTTTTGAAATTGTATAACTTTGCAAAGCATCTTTATCAATCGTTATACCTAATCCCGCATTCGTTGGAACATCAATCGTTGAATCAGAATTCAACACAAAACTTTCGTTGGTAATATCTTTTTTATAATAGCGATTCGATGCAGACACATCAGCAGGCAAAATAAAATTTGGAAGCGATGCCAATGCTAAGTTTGAGGCGCGACCGATTCCTGTTTCTAACATGCCACCACACCAAACAGGAATTTGATTTTGTTGGCAAATATCATGTGTTTGAATGGCTTGACTCAATCCGCCTAATCTTCCCGCTTTGATATTGATAATTTTGCAGGCTTTCATCTCAATTGCATAACGGGCATGGCGTGACGTAATAATACTTTCATCCAAACAAATTGGCGTTTTGAATTGAGCCTGAAATTTATGATGATCCCAAATATCATCTTCAAACAAGGGTTGTTCGATTAATAATAAATTCAAATCATCTAATGGTTTGAGGGTATTCGCGTCATCCATTGAATAAGCAGAATTTGCATCTACTTGTAAGCGCAGATTTGGAAAATGTTTACGAACCGCTTGTGCGTCTTCCACATCTCGTGTTGGCTTAATTTTTATTTTTACGCGCGCATAGCCTTGATTAACATAATCTTGTGTCGTTTTGACTAATACTTCTTTTGATTCTTGAATCCCTATCGAAACCCCCACTTCAACTTTGTCTCTCACACCGCCAAATAATACTTTGAGTGACTTATTTTCGCGTTTGCCAAGCAAATCCCAAATTGCCATCTCCACACCGGCTTTTGCTAAGTGATGTCCGCGAATGCCTTCGACTCTTTTTTGAAAATCGTTTGCATCTTTAATATCTTTGCCTTTGATTAACCCCGAAACAAAATCTTTAATCACATGAATGGATGTTTGTGCAGTTTCATAACTATAACCGGGGTCACGCGCGGCGACACATTCGCCATAACCTGTTAATCCTTCGGATTGGATTTCAATAATGACACATTCGCGATTCGTTTCACGTCCGAAAGAGGTTTCAAATGCTGAAACCAACGGCATGGAGATGTGATAAAGAGTGATGGATTCTATTTTCATTTTTTAGCAAAATGCTCCGCATTTCATTTTGACCCCGTAGGGGTCAAATGATTATAGATTGGATATTGTTTCGTATAAAACCCCAAAGGGGTGTCATAGATATTAAAAATTATGTCATCCCTATGGGATTTTTAAAATGACTGCCTGCGTTCTATAAAAATGCCATCCCTTCGGGATTGAGAAATTTATTTTCCTTTTGCAATAAATTCAACCGAAAGAATCTGTTTTGTGCCTTTTGCATAATAAACAGCATAGACATCACCCTGCATAATTTCTATCAGAGCTGGATTGGCATTGTTAAAAGATTCTCCACCTACGTGCATTTCGTAACTAGAAACAGTTTGGCGTTTGTACGATGGGTCATTGACAGAACCTGTCTGTTTTTCTACTTTCACAAATTGCACTTCACCTTCCACCTTTTGGACGGAGTAATCTACTTTGGTGAACAATCCACGACCAAATAAGGTGGTGAAAAACATAGCCAATACAGCACCAATCCATGAACCAATGCTGGTTGAATCCACGACGACTTTATAAATGAAGAACAATGCTAACGCGATGCAAACAAGTGTAAGTCCAAGAATGAAGCGTTGGGCGAATTTGTCGTTTGAGGTTAATTTTTTCTGTTGTTTGGGAGAAAGTCTTCCGAATTTGTTGGCGATTAAATCTGAATCGTCAAATGCAAAATATCCTTGAAGTTGTTTTTCACTCATTGAATTCTATATACCTTGTTGAGTTAATGTTATTCTGTTTTTACTTCGCTGGGGTCATCATCTAGTTTTAGATTTTTGAGCGCGTCGCTAATACTTGTAGATTCAACACGCATACCGGGCGCAGGTGTGCCACAAAATGGGCAGATGTTCCAAGAGAGTTCCATAAACTTTGAACAGTTGTGACATGTCTTCTTTAATTTGGTGTGGCAATTGGGGCAAACTTGCCAATCTTCTTTGACTCGTCTTTCACAGCCGGGGCAAAGTGGTAAATCTTCAAGCGCTTGAAGTAATGCTTCTTCTTCTAATGTATGTTGATATTCTTCTTCTAAAGTTCGCGGCGGACGAAGAATTAAGTAAACTAAAACGCCGGGCAAATTTAATACTGCCACAAGCAATGCGGCTAAAGTTTGAATCAATGGGTCACGTGTGCGGGCGCGAATGTCACGATATGTCCATATTACTAAACTCACCCACAAGGCAATGATGAATGCGCCGGCAAATGCGGTGAGTACTAATGTTAGACTGCTGAGAAAAACGGGGTCAAAAGTCATAGGGATATTTTAATCCATAATAGGCTTCCGAAGTCTTAAAGACTTCGGAAGTCTCATTTGCTATGGCGTTCTAAATTCAAATCTCCATTCAGTGCCGTTATTTGTATAAGTAGAGGTCGTTCCCATCACTTGATAAAAAGTTTGCCCTGGGCGTAAGAAGATTGGGTCGCCTGTTAAAGTGGTTAACAAAAGCGGTTGATTTTCTTCCGTACGAATCCAATAGGCTGGGATAGCAAGTCCATCACGATAAACGATGGCATTGCCGTAATCTATCAAGTCAATGTGATACACCTCATCTTCTGAGTTGTATGTGTTTACAAAAATATGCGGGACGAAAATCACAACCACGTTCTCTGCCGTAATAGGGAAGCCTGTGTAGTCGTCGGTGAGCGGAGCATACGCTTCGGCATTTCCGCGCACTAAATCTTTTGCTTCCTGATAACGAATAAAGTTTTTGGCAATTGGGTCATATTCCCAGTAGCTATAGTTATAAACTGAATAATAAGAATAAATTTTGGTGGCAGTTAATTGAGATTGCGGCATTTCTTCAGAGAAAAAGCCACCACTAATTACTTGTGGAGAATTATCTAAGCCTTTTCTTTCAATACAAGCATCCCATTTCAGCATGTTGAAAAATACGTTGTTATAGGAATCACGTTTGTAAGGTCCAATAAAATAAGGCGGACATTCTCCAATGCCAACGCTCACCAAAAATGGATTTAAGTCTGAATCAGTAAGATAACTTAATTCGCGTGGGTCGGCACCTTTGAACATTAAGTAAGAGTGATACATGCGAGCGACATGTTCATCAAAAAATCTACCTGAACGGACTGGACCGACACGTTCTACATTATTACTGTAAAAAATTGCGATGAATCTTGTATCGCCCCATTCGATGTAATATTCAAAAGCAACGTCTGCCATTGAAAGCCCAGATTGCGGGCGGACGTAATCTGGTGAGTTGCCAATTTTGATTGCCAGTGGTCGGCGTTGTAAAAGCGTCGGGTCACTGACTGCTAATCCAGTTAACGGATTGTAGGTTGTTAGATTATTTTCAAAAGATGGGATGATTTCTATAGGAGTTGATATATCTTGTGGCAAGACATATTGTGCTGGGTATGGTGTAAATGTAGGAACCGCTTGTGGTGTGGTCAATGCAAGGTATGGGTCTACGGAATTGATTGTCTGTGGTTGGAATGGTGTGGGTGTAGGCAAATTGCTGGCGGGAACAGTAGCAGGTATCAGGTCAGGTGGTGAGGCGGTGGGAGTAGTACAAGAGATGATGAGTAATCCGAAAAGTCCAAGTAGTCTAAATGGTCTGAATAGTCTAATTGGTCTAAATAGTCTCAAAGGTCGAAAGGTCATGCAAGGATTTTACCAAAGGCAAAAAGATAAATTTCCATAGTAATAAAACTGTTACAATTAACTTATCTCATGCTCATTTTAATTTCTTGTCTTTTATTTTTTCTAACGTCATTGATTTTGGTTGGCTTGCGAATTTTTCGCCCTGAAGCGCGTTACACATGGCTGGTGGCAGTTGGTGGCGCGATGCTTGGCTTTGTGAGTGTATTTTTATGGCTTGTGCAATTACCTTTGAATATTGCTTTGCCGGGCATACCAACATTAGATGCATTTAATTCATCTTTGATTTTTACTGCTGATGGAATTTCATTTCCATTCGCGCTTAGCATTGCGGCATTAACTTTATCTATTTTATTAACGGCTGTCACTCAACCTGTCTATGTGAATACATCCGTTTGGGCAGGGACTTTGGCTTTGGGTGGTGCAGGCATTTTAGCAGTGACATCCAACAACCCACTGACTTTGTTATTATTGTGGGCGGCATTAGATTTAACAGAATTAATCATTCACTTGAGTTCAGTTGATGGCGCATCGAACAACGAGAAAGTGGTCATCTCTTTTTCAACGCGGGCATTTGGAATCGGGTTTTTATTATGGGGCAGTATGACCAGTATTGCCGAAGCCAATACATTTGAATTTCAATCCATGTCTGCCAGTGCAGGTATTTTTCTTGTGATTGCTTCTGGTTTGCGTTTGGGCGTACTTCCGTTACATTTGCCATACGCGCCCGAATCAAATTTGAGGCGTGGGTTTGGAACAGCCTTACGATTAATTTCAGCCGCATCGAGTTTAATTTTATTAGGTCGTATTCCAGTTGGTATCTTAACATCGAGTCTCACGCCTATCTTAATCTCATTGACTTTAATCGCCGCCATCTACGCAGGTTGGACTTGGCTTCGCGCGCCAGATGAATTAAATGGTCGCCCCCATTGGGTGATTGGCATTGCATCACTTGCCATTCTTTCAGCATTAAGTGGCAACCCAATTGGAGCAGTAGCATGGGGTTGTGCTTTGATTTTGGTCGGTGGCACATTATTTCTAGCATCAGCCCAAAACATTCGGCTTAATCGCATCATGTTACTTGGCGTATTGGGTATTTCCGCTTTACCATTTTCTTTAACCGCCAGTGCATGGCTCGGCAACTTAAGTTTTTTTATTCCATTTGCAATTATTGCTCAAGCCTTACTGATGGCTGGTTTTATTCGTCACACACTTCGCTCAACCAATCGAGACACATTAGATAACCAACCCGCTTGGATGCAAGCCGTGTATCCATCAGGAATCATTTTATTAATTTTGATTCAATTTCTTTTAGGATTTATCGGCTGGGACGGCGCGATGCAAATCGGCGCATGGTTGCAAGCCATCATCGCCTCTCTCTTGACTTTCGGCTTGGTCTGGGCAAGTCGGCGATTTCGCATCTTCAACCCTGTTCGCGCTCACTGGGTTTCAACCACAGAATCACGATTAAACAATTTATATCAAGGCTTGTGGTCACTGTATCGCTTTTTCGGCAGAGTGAGTCAAATCGTCACAAAAACACTCGAAGGCGAAGGCGGCATCATGTGGACGTTGCTATTTTTAGTTTTATTTGTTGCATTAATCACACAGGCGGCTTCATAACATGTTCCCCGAAATTGTCTCATGGATTGCTGTCACATTGATTCTCGTCACAGCAACCGTCATGTTAATTAATACAGATTGGCGTATCAGTTTAGGCGCATTGGCATTGCAATATCTCGCCTTGCTTTGGTTGGTGACACGTCACCTGCCGTTTGCTATGGGTTCAGCAAAGTTAATCACAGGTTGGATGGTCGTCGCCATTTTAGGAATGACACGACTTGGATTAACAAATGCGGAAGATGAAGAATCATTTTTCCCACGCGGGCAAGCCTTTCGGATTGCGCTCATGGGCATTGTGGCACTCGTCACTGCTGGCGCGGCACCAAGTATCGAAACTGCTATTCCGGGTTTAGGTTTGCCAGTCATTGCAGGTGGTTTATTATTAATCGGCGGCGGAATCATTCACTTAGGCGTTACTACAAATTTATTGCGAGTTATTCTTGGCTTACTCACCATGTTAGCAGGCTTTGAAATTTTATATGCCGCCATCGAAAGCGCAATTCTAGTGACAGGTTTGTTAGCAGTTGTAAATTTAGGTTTGGGCATCGTCGGCTCATATTTATTGCTAGCAGGTTCTACCCCACTCGAAAGTGACGAAGACCTATGAGCGCGCCGATTTTATGGATTGCAATTCCTTTTATTGCTGGTATCTTAATTTTCCTCATCTCCAGCGAACGCTTTTCCGCAACTGCCGGTGGAGCAATTTCCGCTATATTAGCATTGATTGCTTTGTTTATTCCGATTGATGTCGCCTTACTACTTGGCACCATTTCAATAAAAATATCACCAGCCATTCAATTCTTCGGTCGCAGTTTCGAACTCAATACCGCCGATGGTTTTTTGCTTGCAATTATTTATGGCTTAGCATCGTTATGGTTTTTCGGCACAGAAGCCTCTGCTACACAAAGCCGCTTCGTTTCATTTGGATTAATGATTGTTGCCTTACTCACAGCTTCTATTGCAGTAGAACCATTTTTATATGCCGCCTTATTGCTTGAAGTCGCTACCATGCTTGTCATTCCATTGTTAGTGCCGCCTTATCAAAAGCCCGCTCAAGGCGTAGTGAGATTCTTAACCTATCAAACCTTAGCCATGCCATTCATCCTTTTTTCAGGTTGGATGTTGACCGGTGTAGAAGCCAGCCCCAGCGACTTAAGCACAACATTACAAGCCGGCGTAATGCTCGGTTTAGGATTTGCCTTCTTATTCGCCGTCTTCCCACTTTATAACTGGATTCCTATGATGATGGAAGAAACGCCTCCATATGCTACGGGATTCCTGTTGTGGGCATTGCCGACATTTACCACCATTTTTGCATTAGGCTTTTTAGATAGATACACATGGTTAAGAAATTCAACTCAATTAATGAGTGCGATTCAATTCGCAGGTTTATTCATGGTTGCCAGTGGTGGATTATTCGCCGCACTCCAACGTCACTTCGGGCGGATTCTCGCCTACGCCGCTATTGCACAAACTGGCTTAATCCTTTTGATTTTTGGTTTACAAACCACACAAATGGTCAACCTTGTGTTTCTTACCCTCATCCCACGCGGGCTTGAATTAGCAATCTGGGCATTAGCACTTTCTATTCTCAAACGCGAAGCCTTTTCTTTACAATTTAGTGATTTGCAAGGAGTAGCACGCAAATACCCTGTCGCAACTGCTTCTTTAGTATTTGCACATTTATCCATTGCTGGTTTTCCCTTATTAGCAGGCTTTCCATCACGTTTATCCATTTGGCAATCCCTCACCAACGACTTGTCAATTTTGTTTTGGATATTCGTAGGCATGTTTGGTTTGTTAATCGCCGCCTTTCGCACTTTGGCAGTATTTGTAATGACAGACGAATCAGGCTGGAAGTTAAATGAAAGTTGGGTACAAGTCACCATGCTGGCGGTAGGCGTGAGCGGGCTCTTCATCTTAGGGTTATTTCCGCAAATTTTGCAATCCTTACTCATTAACGCACCCACATTATTCGAACATCTAAGTCAATAATTTTCTTCTTTCCTCTTTCGTAAAAGTGTATAATTTGATTCATCCTGCTGGATGAATTTTGGAGAACAATATGGAATTTGAGCAAATCGTCAAACGCCTTGAATGGTTAGATAAACAACAACGCGAAAATAAAGATGCTTTGGCTTCGTTAAGTGAACGCTTGGCTTCTTTTGAATCTTCTGTTAGTGTGGTTTCAAAACAATTAAAAACATTCAGCAAACAAATGACTGATGTAGTTCCTGCCGCAAAGCGCATCGAACAATTTGATTCTATGATGACCAAACAGCGTACAGATTTATTAAAGCAAATTGATGAAAACGAAAAAGCGCGCCTCAAAGACGAAAAAGATGCCGCCAAGAAATTACAAACAGAGTTAACTGAAATTAACAAAACACTCGCCAATCTAAAAACCACAACCGATACAACAGAGATAAAAAAACAACTTAAAGCTCGTGGTGATGAAATTCAAAGAATCTTAAACAATGTCAATGATTTGAAACTGACAGTAGAAGAAGGTAAACGTTCTAATGACGATGTACAACGCGCCTTACGTGCGTTAGATGAAACTCGTAAAAATGACCTTAAAAGAGTCACTGATATGCAAGGGGAACTAACCGCCATGCGCAAACGCGTTGATGAAGCACGCGAAAAATCTACCATCAATGCTGATAGCATTCGCAATGTTGAAAATCGCTTTACTGAATTAATTGCCTCCGAATCAGAACGCAAGCAAGCCCAAACCGCATTCCTCGAATCACAGTCACTTGCGCAAATAGAACGTGACCGTGCCTGGAAAGATTGGCAAGAAAAATTTAACGCCTTCACCAAAGAAGCCGAAGGTATGGATTCACAATTACAAAAATTAGATGAAGCCTTGCGCAATGCCAAAAAAGCACAGGATACTTATGTAGACCTCAACACAAAACTCGAACGCCGCATTAACGAAGTAACTGAAATGCAACGCCTCGCCGAAGATAGATTGCGACAAGAATGGATTACATTCAAAGCCGATGACCAAAAACGCTGGACAGGTTATAGCCTTTCATCTGAAGAATCATTCCGTGACATGCGCAAAGAAATTGATAAATACCAAAAACAAATTTCTAGCATCGAAGACCTTAGCCAAACCTTACAAGACCAAATCCATCAAACCACAGACACCACCGAAAAACAACTACAAGAACTAATGAACGTGGTACACGAATGGATGACCTCTTATCAAAGAATCATGGGGCATGGGAAAAAGAGTAAGAAGTAATCAGTTTTCAGTAATCAGTAAATAGAATCTTTCCTCTTTCTTCTTTCATTCAAAAGCAAAGAGGAAAGTGGAAAGAATTTTTATTAATGAGAGTTATCGGTACGGCTGGTCATGTTGACCACGGCAAATCGACATTAATTCAAGCACTCACAGGCACACACCCCGACCGCCTCAAAGAAGAACAAGCCCGCGAAATGACCATTGAATTGGGTTTCGCTTGGCTTACCCTTCCAAACGGTGAAGAGGTTGGCATTGTCGATGTGCCCGGTCATAGAGATTTTATTGAAAACATGCTAGCAGGCATCGGTGGCATTGATGCGGCTTTATTAATCATCGCCGCAGATGAAGGCATCATGCCACAAACCAAAGAACATCTCGCCATCTTAGATTTACTAGAGATTTCATCCGCCTTAATTGTTTTGACAAAAACCGACCTCGCCTCAGACTCAGGGTGGCTTGAGTTGCTCGAACTCGACATTCGCCAAACTCTCAGCAATACAACTCTAAAAGATTCTCCAATAATCAAAGTTTCTGCAAAAAATAAAACAGGGTTGGATGAATTAATTACCAATCTCCAATCTCTGCTTGAAAACAAACCGATTCGCCCAAATTTGAATCGCCCCCGCCTGCCTATTGATCGCGTCTTCAGCATGAGCGGATTTGGCACAGTCGTTACAGGCACATTGAGTGATGGTGAATTAAATGTTGGTGATGAAATTGAAATTTTGCCAAACAATCTAAAAGGCAGAATACGCGGACTTCAAACCCACAAGAAAAAAGAAGAGACTGCAACGCCGGGCTCAAGAACTGCTGTCAATATTTCTGGAATAGAAACAGAATCTATCAAGCGTGGAGATGTGCTTGTACATCCAAATCAATATCAAGCCACAAGAAGAATAGATGCTAAATTAAATTTATTGAAAGATATAAGCAATCCAATTAAACATGGCGATGAAGTAAAGTTTTTTGTGGGTGCAAGTGAAGGCATTGCCACAATCCGTTTACTCGGCACAGAAGAACTCAAAGCCGCTGAAACAGGTTGGATTCAACTTGAATTACGAGAACCTATTTTGGCAGTGCGTGATGATAGATATATTTTACGCAGACCTTCTCCCAGTGAAACGCTCGGTGGCGGAATCATTGTTGACCATCAGCCCAAAGGCAGGCATAAAAGATTCGATGAAGATGTATTGAAGTCTTTAGAAGCACTTTCACATGGCTCACCAGCCGAAGTTTTACTTGAAGCCGCATCGGCTTTAGGAATTGCTTCTATAAAAGATGTTACATCAAAATCTCGTTTGGATTCTGAACAATTTGAAACCGCGATAGATGAATTAATTGCAAATCAGCACATAATTCTTTTGGAAGAAAATAAAAATCCAGAGTCGCTTGTTGTCTCATTCTCTGAATGGCAGAAAACGAAAGAAAAAATATTAGGGCTTGTCAGTGATTATCACAAACAATATCGCTTACGAAGTGGAATGCCGAAAGAGGAATTAAAAAACAAAATCAAACTTTCAAGCAAACAATTTAACATTGTTCTGGAGTTTTTAATCACGAATCACGAATTACGTTTTACGAATGTCGTCTCCATGCCTGAACATGAGATTCTGTTTACACAGCAAGAGCAAGCCGCGGTTAAGAATCTGATGCGGAAGTTTGAAGAGAATCCATACGCCACGCCAAGCGTTAAAGAATGTCAGGGTGACGTCGGTGAAGAAGTCTTAAATGCTTTGCTTGAGTCTAATGAGTTGATTTCTGTTTCGCAGGATGTCATCTTCCGTAAAAAAGATTATGATGACATGCTAGAAAAAATAAAATCGCACATCAAACAAAGCGGACAAATTACTTTAGCAGAAGCGCGTGATATATTTAGCACGACACGAAAATATGCACAGGCTGTATTGGAATATTTGGACGCAATCAATATTACTGTTCGCGCAGGTGATGTGCGGAAGTTAAAGTGAAATAATGTTTGAGTTTTTAAAAAAGATTCTAAAACCTCCTGTTTTTGATAACGAGTTTGATACGCATCAGGCGTATTTGTTAAATATGATTTTATGGGGATTAATTTTCATCGCCCTTTTGATGACAATCTTTGTACCTGCACTTGAACCTGAAATTGCCAGACGCGTTGGAATTGAAATCATTATCGTTGTTACTCTTAATTCATTTTTGCTTTATATGATGCGACGCGGATATGTACGCCAAGCTTCTGTGATTCAAGTTGTCATATTTTGGATTTTTTTTACTGCAGTTGCATTCACTGGTTCTGGGTTAAGGAGTGAAGCCTATAGTTTTGGGTATTTGTTAGCTATCATCATGAGTGGGCTTTTGCTTGGTCCAAAAGTTTCTCTTATAGTTGCTGTTTTATCTGTCGCCTCTGGCTTGGTGATGATAATTCGTGATAGAACAGGAATGATTCAATTTTCTGAGAGCAATCCGCCATTACTCACTTGGTTGGTCAGTTTAGTGGTTTTGCCGATGATTGCGCTTTTACAATATTTATCTGCGCGGACTTTGAATGAAGCTTTAGAACGCGTTAGAAAAAGTGACGAAAAACAAAAGTGGATTTCAGAAGTGAGTTCAGATTACACCTTTGAAAGTGAAGTAGATGAACAAGGGAATGCAAAGTTACTTTGGGTAGCCGGGGCATTTGAGAAAATGACAGGCTATTCAATGGAAGAATATGTCGCTAGTGGTGGTTGGACTGGTCACATGCACCCAGATGACATTAAAAAAGATGAAGCCGATATGCAGAAGTTGTTAAGAAATAGGGATGTGGTCAATTCTGAAATTCGCACATTTGCTAAAGATGGTTCAATTCGTTGGGAACGTGTCTTTGCTCACCCAATCTGGAATAAAAAAGAAAATCGCTTAGAGGGCATTGTAGGTGCTGTGCAAGATGTCACTCGGCAAAAAATAGCAGAAGAAAAATTACGAGAAACCGTACTGCAACAAACTGCTATCTTAAATAATATTCCAGATATGGCATGGATGAAGGACAAAAAAGGATATTACATTGCGGTTAATGAGGAGTTTATTAAATTTGTAGAATTGGATGCTTATCAAATTATTGGCAAAACCGATTTTGATATTTTCCCTTACGAATTTGCTGATGCTTATCGCGATGGTGACAAGCAAGTGATGGAAACGAAGCAACGCTTAAGAATTGAAGAAAAAGTAGATTTAGGAAATGGAAAAATCCGTTGGGCTGAGACAATCAAAACACCGATTACCAATTCAAGTGGTGAAGTAATTGGTACAACTGGCATTTCGCGTGAAATTACCGAAAGAAAAAAAGCCGAATTTGAACGTGAGACATTAATTAAAGAACTTGAAGCAAAAAATACAGAACTTGAAAGATTCACTTACACTGTTTCACACGACTTAAAATCACCTTTGGTCACAATTACTGGATTCTTAAACTATCTCGAAAAAAGTGCCCGTGCTGGAGACTTTGACCGATTCAATCAAGATTTGAAGCGCATTCATCAAGCCGTTGAGAAAATGCAAACCTTGCTCAAAGATTTGTTAGAACTCTCGCGCATTGGAAGAATGATGAATGACCCTGTGGAAACGAGTTTTGGAGAAATTGTGCGTGAGGCATTAGCCATTGTCGAGGGAAATATCAAAGCCCGAAATGTAAAAATTGAGTTTGTGGATAGAGGTCACAAAGTATTTGGCGATAAAATTCGCTTGGTTGAAGTGTTGCAAAACTTAATAGAAAATGCAATTAAGTTTATGGGCAACCAACCTAACCCGGTTATTCGCATTGGTTCCATTGTAGATGCAGAAAGACCAATAACTTTTTTTGTTCAAGATAATGGCATCGGCATTGACTCACAGTTTATAGATAGAATCTTTGGTTTGTTCAATAAATTAGATTCTGATTCACCTGGCTCTGGTATTGGTTTAACACTTGTCAAAAGAATTGTAGAAGTACATGGCGGTAAAATTTGGGTCGAATCAGAACTTGGCAAAGGTTCAACGTTTTATTTTACGTTAGCATAAATGCAAAAGGAGAAATCATGTGCGGAAGGTTCACACTTACAGTTGACCCGTCAGACTTAGAAGCGTTTGCAGATTTTGAATTTCCAAAAAAATTTGCGCCACGTTTCAACATCGCCCCCACCCAACCCGTGTTAGCGATTCCAAATGATGCGAAGAATAAAGCCGATTTTTTTGTGTGGGGTTTAATTCCATCATGGTCGAAAGACCCAAGCATTGGAAACAAACTCATCAATGCACGCGGTGAAACAATTGCAGAAAAACCATCCTTTCGTGGCAGTCTCAAATACAAACGTTGTTTGATTCTTGCCGATGGCTTTTATGAATGGAAAGCCAACCAAAATCAAAAAACAAAAACGCCGTATTTCATTCACATGAAAAACCGTGAGCCGTTTGCGTTTGCAGGTTTGTGGGATGAATGGAATTCACCCGATGGCAGTTCAATTCGCACATGCACTATCATCACCACTGAACCAAATGAGTTGATGTCTTCATTGCATAACAGAATGCCTGTGATTTTGAATCCAAAAGATTATGATAAATGGCTTGACCCAACGCCTCAATCTTCGGGCGACCTGCTTCCACTCATTCAACCTTTTTCTACCTCCAAAATGACTGCACACGCTGTTTCAACATTGGTCAACAAACCCAGCAACGACGTGGCTGAATGTGTGGTTCCAATCTAGCTGTTAGCATTTAGCTTTTAGCAATTAACTCTTAACATAGAAAAAATACATGGCATCTATCAAAAGCTGGTTAACCAGTCACTTCCCCGCGCTATCCTCACGAGATTATGTTCTCTTTCTCATTGGTCAATTTGTTTCAGTCATTGGCACATGGATGCAAGCCACTGCATTACCTTACCTTGCTTATCGCATTTCAGGTCGCCCATTAGATTTGGGATTAATTGGTTTCGCAACCACATTACCCACATTATTATTTGCATTACCCGCTGGCGTTTTAGTTGAACGTTGGGATAAACGCAAAGCCACTATCATTTTACAAATTTTGATGTCTGTGCAAGCATTTGGTTTAGCGTATCTTACTTTCACCAATCAATTGCAAATTTGGCACATCGCCACATTGGCATTTATTTATGGTTCTGCTGTCGCCGTTGAAGTGACCGCTCGCCAAGCCATGCTGATTGAATTAGCCGGCAAAGAAGCCCTACCCAGTGCTATTGCATTACAAACCACCGCTTTCAACTTAGGCAGAATCATCGGACCTTTGTGTGCGGCAGGTTTAATCGCATGGACGGGCAATGAAGGCAGTGTCTTTTTAGTAAATGGAATCAGTTTTGTATTTGTGGTGGCAGGTTTGTTTGTTGCCCGAACAAGATATAAAGTTGAAAAAGAAAATATACCGTCTCAAGGCATGGCACGAGAATTTAGAGAAGGCTTGAGTTACATTCGCGGGAATGCTGTTGTATTGTCTGCTATTTTGATGTCGGCTTTGTTAGGCTTTTTTGGTATTCCATTGTTACAACAAACGCCAGCCCTCGCCCGAGATGTCTTATCCACTATATTTGATACTGAAACCATCATCGCCGCACGCACTAGCAATATGTATCTCGCGCAAGGCGTTGGCGCAGTCACTGCCGCGTTTATGATGGCGTATCTCAGTTCGGCAAACAAAAACAAAATGCTGTTATGGGGGCAAATTTTATTTATCATCCCTGTCACTTTGTTAGGGATAGTGACAAATTTAAGCGTCGTGTTTATTTTGTTAGCATTCATCGGCTGGGGAACGGTGACTCAATTAATTACGATGAACACGATGATTCAAATCCGTGTGCCGAATGAATTACGCGGACGAGTGTTCAGCATTTATTTTTGGGGTTTACAAGGCGTGGCTCCGTTTGGGAGTATCGTCATTGGTTGGATTGCGCAAACATGGAGTGTGCAAACTTCGCTTGTGGCTGGTGGTTTGATTTCTTTGTTAAGTGTGATATTAGTGAGATTGTTTTTTAGACAGCGTAGAGGCAATGCACCTATTAACGAAAAATAAGTATTTATGGGCAAAACTTGACCGACATTTTTTGCCCATGTTATGATGATGAATATGAGTAATCAAGAATCTAACAATCAAGAAGAGCCTGTAAGACAAGGTTCGTTTTTTAGCCGCCTGTTTAACAATTTAGCCTCCATAGGTTTGGGGGAATCGTTGCTTAAAGTGGGAACGAATCTTTTTTCTGTTTTGGCGATTGTGACTGTGGTTTTGTTAACACGTTCGTATTTTGCTCAGGCGCAAGGGAATGTTGAACAGCAAGAGCAGGTTGAAGGTCCAGAAGGAAGCGAAATTATCAACATAGAATCTGTGCCGGCTGTAAATGTCGCTATTGATGAAGGCATATCACGTTCGGCACAAATTCATACCAATATCCCTACTCGCCCACGTGATGAAATGTCTATTTATGTGGTGCAAGAAGGCGATACGGTTTTTGGGATTGCAGAAAAATTTGGGCTGGAACCGCAAACGATTTTGTGGGGCAATTACAGTTTGTTGTTGGATAATCCACATGGATTGAGACCAGGACAAGAATTAAATATTTTGCCGGTAAACGGCGTGTATTGGGAATGGGTAGGTGGAATTCCGTTTGGCAGTTGGGCTGAGTTTTATGGTGTGACACCGGCAGATATTATTGAATTTCCCGGTAATAATCTTGACCCAGATACAGTTGGTGATTATAACAACGCCAATATTCCTGTTGGAACTTGGTTGATAATTCCCGGTGGAGAAAGAGAATTTGTGAGTTGGAGTGCGCCTTTGGGTGTGACGCGCGAAAACCCCGCCTCTGCTCGCGTATTGGGGGCTGGTGCGTGTGACCCGGTCAGTGGTGGTGCAGTGGGATATGGTGCATTTGTATATCCGTCGAATAATCGTTATTTATCAGGCTTTGATTATTCACTCGAAACGAATCATAGTGGCATTGATTTAGCAGGTAATGAAGGGGAAGCCGTGTATGCTTCAGATGCCGGTGTGATTGTATATGCCGGTTGGAATGATTACGGCTATGGCAATATGATTATGATTGACCATGGCAATGGTTTTCAAACTTTGTATGCTCACTTAAGTGCTTTGAATGTAGGTTGCGGACAAAGTGTGGGTCAAGGTGAAGTCATTGGTGCGATCGGAAATACCGGGCGTTCATCTGGCGCACATTTGCATTTTGAAATTATGGCGGGTACGAAAGTAAACCCATGGAGTTATTTGCCACCTCCATAGATATATAAAGTAGGGACACAGCGAGTCGTTTTATGATGATGACAATAAATCGTTTTGCTGTGTCCCTACAAATATTTTCCTTGTCAAAGGGGTGAGGCTCGGCTATAATCTCGGTCGCTCATAGGGTCTCATAGTTCAGTTGGTTAGAACGCACCGTTCACATCGGTGAGGTCACAAGTTCGAGTCTTGTTGAGACCACAAAACATCACTTCATTTGAGGTGATGTTTTTTTATTCCTATCAAAAAGTCTCAATTTTTTGTAAGAATTTGATTTTGAGTCAACTTATAACTTATAATTCCGTCACAATGTCTACCCGTACTAATGAAGCTTGGCTTGCGGATTTACGAAGCACAGGCATACCTCATGAAGAAGCGTTAAACGATTTACGCGATGTGATTCAAAAGGGTCTGCCGTATGCGCTTTCGCGTTGGCTCTCTTCCGATGACCCGCTTTTCCCGCCGCTTGTGGAAGAAGTGACACAAGAAACTTTATTGCGCGTGTTAGACCAACTCGATACATTTGAAGGGCGGAGTTTGTTTACAACATGGGTACACAAAATTGCAATTCGGATTGCTCTCACCGAATTACGTCGCAAACGTTGGCGTGACGCTTCATTGGATGAACTCACTGAAAATGAAGACGCTCCTCCTCCCCCCGGCCTGCTAGCTGACCCTCAGGCATCGCCTGAAACTTCAGCAGAACGCAAAGACATGCTAGAGCGCGTCCGTCGCATTTTGCAAGAAGAGTTAACCCCAAAACAACGCGAAGCCCTGACCTTACTTGGCTTGCAAGATATTCCAATGGAAGAAGCCGCAAAAAAAATGAAAACCAATCGCAATGCTTTGTATAAACTTCTGCATGATGCCCGTCTGCGGTTGAAAAAACGACTTTCAATGGAAGAATTGACCCCACAAGATTTGTTAAGTGCCTTTGAGCAAAAGTAAGATTAATATTAAGTTAAACGTCTTAGACAACGAATGAAATTAAAAGACCTGTTCCAAAACTTATTCGGCAAACCTGCCCCACAACCCGAAATGACAGACGAGGTTGTGCTTAAAATTATCAACATCCTCGAGCGTGCGCGGGCAGATGAAATCACCTGTGATGATATGTTTATGCAATTGGATGAGTTTGTGGAACATAAATTTCACGGCAGAGACGTGGAAAAAATCGCCCCGCTTCTGCGCGAACATTTAGATATTTGCAATGGCTGTCACGAAGAATATGCGGCATTGCTAAGTGTGCTAGAAAACACTCAAAACAAAAACTGACAAGTAAAACTTGTCAGTTTTTTTATTACAGCACTGTCTACGGTCTATCGTCCACAGTCTATTTATTCATGGAATAATTTTTCACCCGCCCGAATCGGCACTTTCAGCCGATTCTCAAACGGCGTAATGGGGCAAGACCATTTCTCATTGTAGGCGCAGTAGGGGTTGTATGCCAAATTAAAATCCACAATGAAGCGATTACCGGGTAAAGGCTCAGGTTCAAGATAACGCCCAGCGGGATACGTCTCTTTGTTGGCTAATGAATCCACAAACGGCAAAAAGAATCCATGCCCATCTTGATAAATTGTTAACTCAACTTCTTCGCCTTCTACATTAAACTTAAACTTCCCATATTTTTCATAAATACGCGTATCACCCGTTGAAGTTTGCATTTCAAAACTGGGTTTATCGGCAAACTCTTCCACTTGCACTTCCAAGCGCAAGGCTTCGTTTTCAGGGAAGTAGCTCAACCCCTTAAAATCTTTTCTTTGTTCTGGCGTAAGCGGACTTTGGAAATGGTTTCCAAAAAAATCATCTTTTTCAGCACGCATATCGTCTAATTCTGTCATAAGTTTCTCCATGTCTTAGCCACAAAGGTCACAGAGTTTTTTGAGAAAAGAAAAAAAGAATCTCTGTGCTCTCTGTGTGCTCTGTGGCTAATCTTTTAAGATTAGATATAACCTCAAAGAGATTTCTTACGAAATCATAACGAAACAAAAAACCACTTGTCATTTATAATTCTTTATGCTATTTTAGATGAGAGGCAATTGTATGAGCACAAACCAAAAAACCGTGATGATAATTGAAGATGAAACCGACGCCGCTGAATTATTCGGCGAGATGATGCGCGTGAACGGTTTTCGAGTGATTAAGATGTTTTCTAGCACGCCCGCCATCCCGATGATTGCTCAAGAAAAACCCGACGTCATTTTATTAGATATTATGATGCCCGACATTTCTGGTTTAGAAGTGCTCCGCTTTATGCAACGCGAACCCGAACTCGCAAAAATCCCGGTCATTGTCGTCTCAGCCAAAAGTATGCCAAGCGATATAAAATCTGGATTAGAGGCTGGCGCGGCGGTATACCTCACCAAACCTGTAGGCTTTCAAGATTTGAAGCAAGCCGTAGAAAAAGTATTGAGCAATCACACTGCATGACGCAAATCCGCGCATTCATTGCGCTTGACCTCCCTCAACCCATTCAAGACTCAATTGAAAAAGAATCTTCCCGTTTGCAAAAAATATTGGGGCAAGAAACTATCCGTTGGACGCCGATTCAAAACATGCACCTCACGTTAAAATTTTTGGGGAACATTCCAAATAATCATGTTGATTTTCTCAAACAGATGCTGACTCAACTATCTGATTCACATTCCGCGTTTGATTTGCAAATTGGCGGACTCGGTTCTTTCCCAAGTGGAAAATTGATTCGCGTCCTGTGGCTTGGGATTCAGCCCGCCGCAGAGTTGACTTCACTGCAAAGAGATGTTGACGCAGGCACAGCAAGATTAGGCTATGAAAAAGAGGCGCGTGCTTTTTCTCCACATCTGACGTTGGGACGAGTCAAACAAAATATCCATCCAAACGAAATGCAAAAAATTCGTAATGCCATACAAACTTTTCAACTTGGCAAAATTCCATCTGCTAGAGTAGACTCGGTGCATCTGTATCAAAGTGACTTGCATCAAAATGGGTCTGTTTATACAAAATTATTTTCGGCATTATTACGGTAGGGGCGAGGTCTCCTCGCCCAATTTGGGCGGGATAACCCCGCCCCTACAAAAACATTGAGGTGAATTCTGAATACACTTGAACTTGCTCGTGAAATTGTCAACTCGCTGGAAGATAAAAAGGGAGAAGACATTGTTCTGCTAGATTTGAAAAATATTGTTTCGTTTACAGATTATTTTGTGATTTGTACGGGGACGAGTGACCGTATGCTCGACGCGCTCGCTAATAGCGCGATGGATGATATTCGTAAAAAATTTAAGAAGAAAGCCAAGAAACAAGGTAACTCACGCGATGGCTGGGTAATTGTGGATTATGGCGATGTGGTGGTGCATTTGTTTTCACCAGACCAACGCGATTTTTATAATATCGAAGAATTGTGGGAAGATGGGAAAGTTTTGTTGAAGTTGAAGTGATTTTGGAAGAGAGTAGAGAACAGATATTAGAGAATTAGCGACTGAGTTGTGTAATGCATAAAACAAAATCAATAAATAAAATATTAATTTGGCTCTCGATTGTGCTATTCTTATGTTTTATGACTGGATGTCTATTTATGTTGGGTGGAGCAGGTGGAACAGAGTTGCCAGGAGCGGTGATAAAAGTTAAAGTACCCTCAAATTCCAGCCTTGAACAGACCTTTGTGATGATAGAGAAAGTGTTATTGGCACATGGCTATGCAAAGCAACCATATGATGATTGGCTTACTTCACAAGCATACATTAAACAAAATTTTGAAGTATTTTATGACCCTTTTGATGAACCTCAAAAAGAATTGAAAGTTGTATATCTCCATTTCAAAGAACATGAAGCAAGGCAATTTAGCGCAGAAGGCATTAAAGAGTATGCGGAATTAGAAAACGCATTGGTTTCCGCAGGATTAGAATCGTTACCAGAAGACCAATTAGACCGCAACCACGCAAGATGGGCGGCAACTCCACAGATGTTTAATGATCATCAAAACAGTTTTCCAATGTTTATTCCTCGTATTGCTAGTGTTTTAATAGGAATAACTGCACTTTCACTATATAGTGCATTAGTTCTTTATCCTGCATTGTTGTTTACGCCAAAAGTGATTAACTACTTTACAATGCCTTATCATTTAAAGAGGTTAGTTTTTGTTGTACTTTGCAGTTTATTAGCACCTGGCTTGATTTTATTAACTCCTTTTGGTCCTCCTTTTCTAGCTCCTCTGCCCATTGCACTGTTGTTTGCACTACTTGCTCCCCCGCTTCTTATACTGCTTGCAATATCTTTTGTAATTACAATTATTATTGCTTTTATAGTTTCAACACGAACCTGGAAGAGTAATGAATAACAATCAGTTATCCAACAGAACATGCTCCTGACAGTAGAGATTAAAACATGTCATATTTAGGAATTAAACAAACTCCACAGACCTTATCATCTGCGGAGTTTTACTTAAATCTACTCTCTGTTCTCTACTCTCTTACTTCTCAAACACCCACTTATCTACTTCTCTTCCCCATTCAACCAATTCTTCTTTCTTGAACCATAAAGCAACTTCGCGTTCACCAGTTTCAGGTTTATCAGAAGCATGGATTAAGTTTCTGCCAACTTCAAGTCCAAAATCATGGCGGATGGTGCCGGGTGCGGCTTCAACTGGTTTGGTCGAGCCGACAGTTTGGCGAATCGCCGCAACTGCTTGCGGACCTTCCCACACCATTGCCATCACAGGTGCTGATGTGATGTATGAAATCAAACCATCATAAAAAGGTTTGCCTTTATGTTCGGCGTAATGCGTCTCAGCCAATGTTTGGCTTACTTGAATAAATTTTGCCGCCACAAGGCGCAGTCCGCGGCGTTCAAAACGGGCAATCACTTCACCGATTAATCCTCTTTGCACACCATCAGGTTTTACGAGTACGAGCGTTCTTTCCACAGAATTTCCTCCGAAATAAAAATTTTATGTCATTGCGAGCCACGAAGTGGCGAAGCAATCTCCTAATTAAGTTTGGGATTGCTTCGTCGTGACTTTGTCACTCCTCGCAACGACATGATTTAACGAATCAACTCTTCCGCCTTGTTATAAGCATCGAGGGCTTCTTTCAAACGATTGGCACGCATATAAGCATCACCCAATGCTTGCCAAATATTCACTTCCACTGGATAACGATACAACGAATCACTTAAGTCACGGATGATTTCTTCGAGATTCTTTCCACGTTTGATTAATTTTCCGTAATGCAATAACGCTTCTGGAATATCGCCTCTATCTAACTCGGCTTTGGCTTGGTTCAACAACCCGACACCACTCTGCCCTTCCGCTTTTTTCGGCTTGGGTTGTTTTGCGGCAACAGGTTTCTTCTTTTCCATCACAGGTTGACTCTTTGGAGTCGGTGACGGTGGTTCTTGTACAACTTTTTGAACTGGTTTTTCTACAGGCTCTTGTGAAGCAACTGGATGCCAATCAGATGGAGAGGTCGGCTTGGGTTGTAAAGAAAGGCTTCCTGTCTCATATTGTTCACGATGCAACCATGGAGGTAAATCATCATGTCCTTGTGCTGATGATTCTTCATCCACGCCACTTAACCAATCAGGCAATGATTCTGCTGACGAAGCAGTGGCAGGTTGACCCGTAGATTCAGAAGCGGGCGGAGTCCATGAATCTTCTTCTACTTTTTCTGAATCTAAATCACTTAACCAATCCGGTACATCACTCTTCGAAGTTTCAGCGGCAGGCGGATTTTGGAACGGAGCACGTTGTGAAGCGCGTAAAATTTCGGGGTCAAGTTCTAAGCCGGGTTCATCATCCAAACCGCTCAACCAATCGGATAAGTTTTGACTACCCATCAGTTGTTCGCTTTGAGCAGGTTTGCTATCAATATCGCTCAACCAATTTGGCAAATCGGATGTTGCGTTGGTTTCAATATTTTCACTGGGTTGAGCAGGCTCGTTCAACCATTCAGGAATTTCATTATTTTGTTTTTCAGTTGCTTTGGTTTCTAAATCTTTTAACCAAGCATCGGCATCTTCATCTTTTGATTCACCTGCACCTTGTTCAAACTCAGCAAAAAATTGCTCACCAATGTTGAGTGCATTTTCAACTGCTTCGGGTTTAGCAGGTTCTTCTTGCGCGGGCTGTGAACCAATTGCTTGCGCTTGCGAAACCCAATCAGGTGGCGTTTCACTTCTTTTATTCGGGTCGGTGACGAGTTCTTCGGGCTTGGCACCATGTTTGGCGGCAAGCGATTCAAGCCATGCCACAGCATCATCTTGTTCAGAAGATGATGCACCTAAATTTTCAACATTAGCAGGCTGAGCAGGTTGTGATGAAGTTTGCGATTGGCTTCCGATGTTTTGGGCTTGTGCCACCCACTCTGGTGGTTTTTCATTTCTTTTATTTGGGTCGGTGACGAGTTCTTCAGGTTTGGCACCATGTTTAGCGGCAAGTGATTCAAGCCACGCAACGGCATCATCCTGTTCAGAAGATGATGCGCCTAAACTTTCTACACTAGCAGATGGAACTTCCGCTTCTTTCTTCGGTTCGGCAGATTGCAACCAATCCGGCAGATTCGTCGGTTGAAGTGTTTCATCGTCCGCGTTTGAATTTGACATGGGTTGTTCGTCTCCAAGTCCGCTTAACCAATCAGGCACATCATTTGATGATGCAGATGCAGATTCGTTTTGAATATCTGCTAATGGGTCTGATGAGCCAAGACCGCTTAACCAATCTGGTGTTTCAATTTCATCATTCGTTGATGATGTTTCTTTTGCAATAGGTTCATTAACGGGTGCTTGACCTTTTAACCAATCGGGCAAATCAGCGGCGACTAAATCTCCGCTTTCAATCGGTTCTTCATCAAAAATAGAAGTCGGTTGTTCAGGTCCGCTAGATTCACCCCAACCAGCTTGACGTAAAAAGTCTGGGATTTCATCCTGCCCTTGAGGTTCAGAATCAGTTGTACCCGAAGATTGAGGCGTTTCATCATCGTTACCTAAGCCAACATCTTTCAACCAATCGGGTTGGTCATTTACATTTGATGAAGAAAGGGCAGCTATAGAAGATGAACCAAGCTCAATGCCAAGTGATGAACCCCAATTATTCTCAAGTTGAACTTCTTCGCCTTTGTATTCAAGTTTTTCTAAACTAATGGAAGCATCTGGCGCGTTGTTTGATTCAAAAATAGAACCTTTAGAAAAGTTTGCATAGGGGTCCATTTCGCCGACGCGCATGCGATAAACTTGCGTGCTTTCAACCGAACCTGTTGTGGCAGGCAATAATTCAACCATGATGCGGTTTGCATCAAATGAATATGGATAACGTTTGAGTAATTGATTGCATAAATCAGTAGCATCTGACTTTTGCCCGCTTTTGAAATACGAAAGCGCGAGCAACACTTGCATATCACCGCGTTGTGAATCTTCGGCAAGCACGCCACGAATCTCAGCAATCGCCTGCGGATACAACTCACCTTGCACATAAATACGCGCTAAGGCGCCACGCGTCATACGGATTTTTGGCGGCTCCATGCCATCGCGCTTTCCGTATAATCTCTGTAACTCACCTTGAATGGCGGCATTTGATGGTTGCACTTCAAAAGCGCGTTCCATGTGCCAAATGGCATCGTCTAATTTATTTTCTTCATCACGGATAATGCTCAAACAAACATGAGCGGCAAAATCATCTGGCACAGCCATGAGCAAACGCCCCAAAATATCAATGGCTTCATTATATCGGCGGGCTTCAAGATATGCCTTGCCAAGCAAACGATAGGTTTCAAGATGTTTGGGGAAGGTTCGCAAAATATGGCGACAATGCGCAATTGCCTCATCAATGTGTCCCTGCCCAATGAGGTTTTCAATATCGTGGTTGTAAACTCGTAATGCAACTCTCGCCATCAGCCGTATCCTATAACCTTAAAATATACTATATTTTACTCGTAAAATAGCGGCAATGGCGCTACGGATTGCTCACTAAATTGAAAGGCAGATAATACTGATTCACGCGCCTCTTCAAGTTTTGCTTTGTCATTGGCGTGAATTTCAAATAATACATCTCCAGATTTGACCACATCACCCACTTTTTTGCGGATGATGAATCCAACAGCGTAATCAATTGGGTCGCCTTTTTTTGCTCTTCCCGCGCCGAGGTTTACCGCCGCCTCACCCACGCCTCTA
Source organism: Anaerolineales bacterium UBA2317 (assembly GCA_002345215.1). Taxonomy (GTDB): domain Bacteria; phylum Chloroflexota; class Anaerolineae; order Anaerolineales; family Villigracilaceae; genus Villigracilis. The sequence continues at coordinate 35,840 of DDVH01000052.1, read as the reverse complement.
GCATGGATTTGAGAAATGTTTCCGCTTCGGGCGCTTTTAACTTCCTCTACAAATTTTGCACGCTCAAATTTACTTGTATCATCTACATAACTTACATCGCCACCTTGTGCATCCACCAACACTCTTAATTTCTCCAATGCACTTCCATCGGCGATAGATTTTTCTGCCATCTTTCTGGCTTCATCTAAATCTTTTGCTTTATTTCCTAAAACCAACACATGTGATGCGACATGCAAACAATGTTCAACAAAATCTGCTGGACCATTTCCTTTGAGTGTATTAATCGCTTCGATAGTTTCAAGCGCATTGCCGACTGCTTCACCCAAAGGTTGATTCATGTCAGATAATAAAGCCACTGTTTTTCTACCTGCTAAACGCCCAATATCTACCATGAGGTTTGCAAGTTTGCGGGCTTCATCCAATGTTTCCATAAATGCGCCATTACCCGTTTTGACATCAAGCACAATGGCTTGGGCACCCGCCGCAATTTTCTTAGACATGATGGAGGAAGCAATCAGTGGAAGTGAAGGAACAGTTCCGGTCACGTCACGAAGCGCGTAAAATTTTCCATCAGCGGGGGCTAAATCTAAAGACTGTCCTGTTAGCACAATCCCTTTTTCTTTTAATTGTTTTTTGAATTCATCAGTAGACAAATCTACGCGATACCCTTTGATTGATTCGAGTTTATCTAACGTGCCACCACTGAAACCCAATCCACGACCTGACATTTTCCCAACGGATAAACCGCACGCCGCAACCATTGGCATAACGGCAATGCTGGTTTTATCACCCACACCACCAGATGAATGTTTATCTACTGCAAGGTCAACAATTTTGGAAAGGTCAAGCACCTGACCAGAATTTGCCATCGCAAGTGTAAGGTCTGTTGTTTCTTGAGCCGTCATGTCATTGAGCATGACCGCCATTGCAAAGGCTGAGGCTTGATAATCTGGAATATCCCCGTTGGTGTAACCGTGAACAAAAAATTGAATCTCTTCAGCTGTTAATTCGATTTTGTCACGCTTTTTGGTGATGATATCTACTGCACGCATGAATACTCCTTAATGATGCAGTAATTTTAACGCATTTATTGGATGATTGATGATTGATGGTTGATGGTTTTAAAGTCTATGGTCAGGTTTTTTTAATTGTTGTCCTTCTTTGGTATCTTTCACAATCCAGCCTAATGTTCCTATTAAATCGCGTAATCTATCCGATTCTGCAAAATCTTTTTTGGCACGGGCATCCTTTCGTTGTTCAAGCAAATTCAATACTTCTTCGGAAGGTTTTTCTTCATTGACATTTTGTGCATCTAAAGTCATTTGCCAAATTTCAGGTGAAATTCCGCTTTCTATTGGGTTGGGAATTTTTATATCACCTAATACAGACAATGCGAAACTAGATTCAGAAGGGTAAATTTTTGTGAGGTTATCTTTCAACACAGTGACGGAACTGACCCCAAGCACTTCGCATTTTTGGTTTTCAAAATCTATGATGACTCCAGAGTGTTCGTCTAGCCCTACAATAATATTATCGTTTGGGGTTAAATTTCTCCATTGCTCAAAACGTTCTTTTCCCATGAAACAACGGCTGGTATCTAAATCTGCGCCACCTTCGGCATTATTCCAATGTGGAATGAATGAAAGATGCAAATCAAAATCACTAAATAAATCCAAACCATCTTTGACATGTACATCCTCACCGACTTTATAAATTTCATAAACAGGTAAAACCCATTTCCCTAAAGAAATTGTGGCGGCGGATGCAAAGGCTAAAATCGCACCTTGACGATGCCTTGCACGAATGATGTCCCAAGCCAATGTGTTTTTTAATTGACGTGCTACATAACTTGGGCTGCCAGGTCCCATGAAAATTAAATTAGCAGTTAATAATGGTTTGAGAATTTCTATATTGTCTGGGCTGTATGGTGTATCTTTTTTTCGGGCAGGGATTAAATCAATGGTTGGTTTGTAATTTTGTAAACGAGTTTTCAAAAATTCCCCAACACGGTTTGCAACCAGCGAAGCATTTAACTCGAAGCCAGCAGGCGTTTCCAAAATGGCAACCCGTAACGGGTCAGGTATGAGGCGGGCTAGGGATTCAAAAATGCGCCCACCTGCAAGTGAAGTCTCTCCTGAACCAAGAAATGCAATTCGTCCGAGTGTCATATATTTTTGATGATGTATTTATATCACTTATTACTTTGCAAATATATTTTGATAACTTCCATAAATTCTTGTGGACATTCTTCTTGAGGCACATGTCCACACTGCGGAATGAGAGTTAACTCCGCTTCCGGAATTTCGGTAGCAACTGCTTCTAAATACCATGTGCGAATCAAACGGTCTTCCATACCACCTATAATGTAAGCTTTTACTTTTAATTCAGGCAGTAAACCTCGCAGTTCAGGGTAAGCAGGCGCGAAGACCAATTCATAAAATGCACGGTCCCAATTTTTTATTTTCAAAATTTGTAAATGAGTCTCACGGATTTCATCAGTTAATTTCGTTTGGTCGAACCAGCCTCTTTCAACAGTACGTGGCAAACTTTCTTGATAATCACGCATAAACAACGGACCAATACGGTGCATTTGTGGAGTCCACATGACTGGCAATGCCCACGTTGGGAATTGTGGATTTCTTCCGCCACCAACACCAGGCGCGACTAAAATTAATTGCTCCACTCGTTCTGGATATTCCAAAGCAAATGCAACGGCTACAGCGCCACCGGCAGAATTACCCACTAAAACTGCTTTTTCGATTCCAAATGTATCTAACAAACTTTTTAGTATTTCAATATTGGCTTTCATGCCGTACGGATTTTCAACCCAATCTTCTGGCATGGGTCTTTCGGTTAGACCAAAAGCAGGTCTATCATACGCAATCACTCTTCCATATTGAGCGAAGTCATCCATCACTTCACGCCATGAATAAGTGCCTCCGCCAAAAGGATGCAAAAGAATAAATGTTTTTTCTCCTGACCCAGATTCTTTATAGTGAATATTGACATTGTTAATTTCAATGAATTTGCTATCTGAGTCTATAAATTCTTCTTCACTGACTAAGTTTTCCAATTCAGGAACAGGAATCAAAAATGGGGCAAAAGCAACAGTTACGCATGCAAATATCAATAAAATAAAAAATAGTTTTTTGAATTTTTTCATAGTCTTATTCAGATAATGATTTCATAAACTCAACAGTCGCGTCTACCGTTTGAGTCCATTGTTCTTCAGGTGAAATCATTGCAATGCCATCACCTGCTTGTTCTCCATAAGAACCAAATTGAGCATGGTTGCCACCTTCAATAACAACAAATGTCGCATCGAGTGGAAGCAAATCATGTGAATTATCGTACATCTCTAAAGAAATTAATCCATCTTGTGTACCGTAAACTGAAAGTGTTGGAACATCATTGACTCGTAACAAATCATCCGCAGGGACAGAACCCCACAACACAGTGCCTTTGATATTCGGGTGACTCGCCGCATACGATGAAGCCGCAACGCCACCAAGCGAATGCCCACCTACAAACCAATTTTCAATTTCAGGGTATTGCGCTTCAATCCGTGCTGCGGCATTGAAATCAAACATGGCTAAATTTAGTGGAGCAGGAGTTAATGCAACAAAATATCCATTACTTGCAATCATTTTTAATATCGGTGCATACGCGCGATAATCCACTTTGCCACCAGGGTAAAAGATGAGACCAGTTTCAGGTCGCGGATTATCAGCAGGGAAAAAAATCACAACGCCACGTTCAGCATTAACAAATACTTGCGAATCAGATTCCATCGCTTCTAACGCGATTTCATCCGCAGGGTATGCATCACTCGCCCAAAATACAAATACAGTAGCAACAACAAGCACAGCGATTAAAAAAATCGCTAAAAAAATTCTCAAATTTATTTTTTTCATTCAATCCTTATTTATAAGTTCTTTGGCTTTTTCCCAAATTGCATCAAACATTTTCACGGTCAACTTTTTGGTTGAAGTATTTTGTTGGCTTGGATGATATGAACACAGTATCCAGTTGGTTGTTGGTAGTTGATAGTGTGCGCCATGTGAAAATTTATAACTTGAATCTCGTATTCCATAAATTTTCAAAATTCGTTCAAATGCAATTCGTCCTAAACATACTATCACTTTTGGATTAATGATTTTTAATTCTTGTTCCAAATAGGGTTGGCAATTATTTAATTCTTCAAGTGTAGGCTTATTATCTGGTGGCGCACAACGACCTGATGCAGTGATATACATATTTTTTAGACGAAGTGCATCGCCTCTGGACTCTGCCTCAGCCTGATTCGCAAACCCAGCCTTAAACAATGCTGGAAATAAAAATCCGCCCGAAGCATCGCCTGTGAATTGTCTGCCTGTTCTGTTTGAACCATGTGCGCCAGGAGCTAATCCGACAACTAGTACTTGAGCATTTTCATCCCCAAAACCAGGGACAGGTTTTCCCCAATATCCTTCATTCATATACGCCTTGCGTTTGACTCGTGCAACTTCTTCTCGCCATTCCACAAGTCTAGGGCATTTTCGGCATTGAATAATTTGGTTGTTTAATTTTTCTAATTGAGTCATATAGTTTCAATGTTAGCAAGTTTGAAAGTTGAAAAGTTAGAACCTTCAAACCTTACAACTTTCTAACTTTTAAACAATAAACATCGCATCGCCAAAGGAATAAAAACGATAGCCTTCTTTGATAGCAGTTTCATACGTTTCTAAAATTTTTTCTCTGCCAGTAAAAGCACTGACTAACATAATGAGTGTAGATTTTGGTAGATGAAAATTTGTAATCATGGCATCTACCACTTTGAATTGATAGCCGGGCAGAATGTAAATACTTGTGGGTCCGATAAATGGTGAAATTTGGGAATTGGGAGTCGGGAGTTGGGATTCGTCTCCGATTCCCGAGTCTCGATTCCCTACTGTCTCCAAAGTTCTAACAGATGTTGTACCAACCGCAATCACTCTTCCCCCATTTCGTTTTGTCTCATTGATTAAATCCGCAGTTTCTTGAGTCAGCTCACACCACTCGGTATGGATTTTATGTTCTTCGGGATTCTCTTCATTGACGGGTGCAAATGTATCTAAGCCAACATGCAAAGTGACCAAGCCAATTTTCACGCCCATGTTTTTGATTTCGTTCAATAATTCAGGTGTGAAGTGAAGTCCAGCGGTTGGTGCGGCGGCAGAACCTGTCTCTTTGGCGAAAACGGTTTGATATCTTTCGGGGTCTGTCAATTTTTCGTGAATGTATGGTGGTAGTGGAACGTTTCCAATTTTTGAAAAATATGGCTCAATCGGTTCAGAAAATTTGATTAATCTTTCTGAACCTTCGAGAATTTCTAAAATTTCAACTTGTATTTTTTTATTTTGAACTTCCACAAACACTGATTTGCCTACACGCAAGCCTTTGCCACCTACTAAAGATTCCCAAGTTAAGTCATCACGTTTTCGTAACAGCAATAATTCCACTTTGCCACCTGATTCTTTTTTTGCAAAAATTCTGGCAGGGATGACACGAGTCTGATTCAGGATAAGCAAATCGCCGGGGCGCAGAAACAATTTGACGTCACGAAAGAAGCGGTGTTCTATCTTTCCTGAGCCACGATTCAAAACTAATAGTCGAGATGAATCGCGTGGTTCAGCAGGAGTCTGTGCAATGGAAGACTCGGGTAAGTGATAATCAAAATCGGATGTTTTCATTTATTCCAAAATCTTGCAATCACATTCAACACAATCGTCAAAATCACAGAAATCAAAATTGAAGTTGTGACAGGAAAATAAAACGATCCATTCTCCCCTTCCATACGGATGTCACCGGGCAAGCGACCTAATGGAATTCCAAATTTCGCGACGAGATAAATCCCTGCGCCGATGAGGAATAAAACAATTCCGCCAATCATTACATAACGAGCAAAAGTTTCCATAATTTGTGTTTCAAAGTTTAAAGGTTGGAAAGTTTAAAAGTTAACTTGCAAACATTTCAACTTGCTAACCTTCAAACTCACAACAACCTCGCCTGCCCTTGCTCCGTGTATGTGTAACCCAAATGTTCATAAGCCGATTTTGTCGCCACACGTCCTTGAGGCGTTCTATCTAAAAATCCGAGTTGCAAAAGATACGGCTCCACCACATCCATAATCGTATCTTGCTCTTCACTAATCGAAGCCGCAATCGTATTCAAACCAACAGGTCCGCCATTATATTTTTCGATAATCGTTTTCAACACACGGCGGTCAACATCATCCAAACCAAGCGGGTCAACTTGTAACAAGTCCAATGCTTCTCGTGCAACTTTTTCGTTGATTAATCCATCCGCGCGAACTTGAGCATAATCCCGAACACGACGTAACAAACGCAATGCGATTCGTGGAGTCCCACGCGCACGCCTCGCCACTTCGCTGATACCTGATTCATCTGCGGAAACTTTTAACATGCCTGCGGCTCTGGTCACGATTTGTTTCATGGCTTCAAAATCGTAATAATCCAAACGATAGACAGCACCAAATCTTGCGCGCAACGGAGCAGTGACCAATGCTAATCTTGTCGTTGCTCCAACAACTGTAAATTTTGGTAACTTCAAACGGATTGAACGAGCAGAAGGTCCTTTGCCAATCACAATGTCTAATGCAAAATCTTCCATTGCAGGGTAAAGCACTTCTTCCACTGCACGTCCGAGGCGATGAATTTCATCAACAAATAAAACATCACCTGCTCGTAAGTTTGTAAGAATCGCGGCTAAGTCACCTGCACGTTCAATGGCAGGTCCAGCAGTCACTTTGACATTGACTCCCATTTCATTGCCCAAGACATGTGCGAGAGTTGTCTTCCCCAACCCAGGCGGACCATAAAACAAAACATGATCCAACGCCTCATTACGATGCTTCGCCGCATCAATCAAAATAGATAAATTTTGCATAACCTGGTCTTGCCCAATGACATCCGCAATTTTTTGCGGACGCAAGGCATGGTCAACACGGTCATCAGGTTTGGATTCAGGGTCAAGTGGGCGGGTTGTTTTTGCCATGGATTGAATTATACCTTTAACAATAAACTGCCTATCAAAATTTGATAGGCAGTTTGAATAAAATTTATTTCAATTTTATTCTGCTTCTAAGAAAGTCACTTCCATTGTCATGCCCCACTTCAAACGTTCATCACTTTCATTGACTTTGATTCTGATCGTATAAAGAATATCACCGCCTTGTTGCGTGAAAGCATTGCTGATTTCAACCACTTCGCCAGTGAGTTGCAAATCTGGTAACGCATCAGGATTCAAAGTCACTTGTTGACCGACACTTAACTTCACAACTTCCAACTCAGTCACATCAGTTGTTTCGACAATCCATGAATCAAAGTTCGCAAGGCTCACTGCACGAGTTTCAGTACCAACTTGTTCGCCAACTTTAACATTGACATCTGCAATTACGCCATCAAATGGTGCAGTCAAAACATAATTTGATAAAGCATCTTGTGCCGCATCTAAATTTGCTTTGGCAAGTGTGAGTTGATCAGCATTTGGTCCATCCAAACTTAATTCATATTGATATTTGGCTTCGGCTTCGGCGGCAAGAGTAGAATCATAAATTGCTTTCACTTCATCACGTTCTCGAATTTCGGCTTCGAGTTCACGAATCTTATCGTTCAAATTTTCTTGAGCAGTTTCCAAATCATCTTCTGCAGTTTGACGGCGTGAATTATCTTCATCTAAATTGGAATATTTATCAAATTCTTCTTGAGCATCTTGCAAATCTTCGCGTAAATCTTCAATGTCGGCTTCAATATCTTCAATGCGGTCTTCGATTGAGTCAACATTCAAATCTTCCCAATCTTCTTCTGCATCCGCACGCGCAATTTGAGCATTCATATAAGCCTGCCATAATTTTGCACGGTCGCCGCTTTCATTGCGAAGAAGTGAATCATAAGCATTTTGTGCGATGACAACCTGCGCTTCAGCCGCGCCTGCATTTGCGAGGCGGACTAAGACATCTCCCTCACTTACACTATCCCCTGCTTTGACCAAAACCTCTTCAACAATTCCGCGTGCTTGGAAAGTTAAGTTTGTTCCTTGCACAGGTTCAAGTCTGCCTTCTGCAATCACTTCATTAGAAGAAATGATTTCTTCTACAGGTGCTGTGGTTTCAGCAGGTTGTGCACCACAAGCCATTAAGACTAATGATGTAAGTATAATAAACGAACTGATCTTCAAAATATTTTTTTTCATATTTATTCCTTTGTAATAATGGTGGTCGAGTAGCCGTGCACTTGCTCTTCACGGCATATCGAGACCACATACTTTTATTTTTATAAACAATTTGTGGTCTCGATACGGCGGCGATGGTAGAGTAATCTCGCAGAGATGTATCGAGACCCGCCGCCTACTCGACCACCGTTTTCCTATTCATACGCCAACACTTCACGGATGGTTAATCTGGCAGCGTTACGGGCAGGTAACACAGAACCAAGTACAGACAATAAAATGATTAATCCAAGCCAAATGGCATAGCCAAGATATGTAAAGACTACTGTGATAGGTGATTCAAAAACTGTTACAGCGAGAATATATGAAAGCCCATAAGAGATTGGAATGGAAAAAATAATCGCCAACACAAATGAGAGCATTCCAATCACAAAACCTTCACCAATCACAGTTCGCATGATGGCACGGTCATCGGCTCCGATGGCACGCATGATTCCAATTTCACGCGTCCGTTCTAAAACGTTCATACCCATTGTGCCAGTTAATCCCATAGCACCTACAACGGCTGTCAGAATTGCCATGATTAAGAGAAAAACTACAAGGATGTCAATGCTTTCGGTAACAGTATCAAGTGAGGACAAGCCTGATTCGGCTTCTCGAATTTTGAATCCGTTGGCACGGAAGAAATCATCTAATTGCTCTGCAACGACATCTTGAGATGCCCTATCATGTTTATCTGTGACCACACGAAATGAAAATGAACGATTGGCGAGGTTGTTGGCTTGTGCTGCATATTCAAAGGGGGTGTAAGCCAAAATGCCTTCACGCCCAACAAACTTGAAGATGCCAACCACTTCCCAAATTTCTTCACTGCCATTTATTTTTAAATTTAAAGTATCACCCACTTTTAAATTTGGAATGTAATTTACAACAGCTTCACTGATGACAAGTTTACGAACATCATCTGCACGCAACCACCGACCCGAAGCCAAAATTGGATTGACCAATTCAGTTTCAGCAGGTGGTGCAAGTAAATTGATATTCTCTGCTGGCGTTCCATCAGGATATAACAATTCAGCCGCCATAAATTGCCAGCCTTCTACATGTTGCACACCATCTATTTGCATTGCATATTGTGTAATTTCACTGATGCGATAAGCCTCATCAAAATCTACTGTCACATCAGCACGGAAGTAACTACCAATATCATCCACATACGTATTCAAACTGACGCGCACATTGAACACTGCAATAAAAATTGCACCGCCCATGGTCAAGGTAAATAATGTTAAAAGTAAACGACTACGCCTGCGAAATGTATTTCTTAAAGAAATAATAAACGGGCGCGGCATTTGGATTCCCCGAGATGCCAAGATGCGGGTAAGCCGAACCAGTGCCCAGTCTAGCCAAGAGACGCGTGCTTCTCCTGCCGTTTGTGGTTTGCTTTCATCACCAGTCAAGTCATTACTCAACGCACGCAAGACAGTTATCTTTGAGCCATTTAATACTGGCGCAAGCCCAGCAATTAAAGGGACGAGAAGCCCAACTAAAATTTGAATCGTAAAAGCCATTGGCACAATGCGATAACCAAGCAAACCAAAGTTTAATTGGTCTGCCATAAACAAAGCCAATTGATACGCGCCCTGCCCACCGGTTGGAACTGCAATCAACAAAGCCAATACTGCAAATGCAATTATTAAAGCCAGGTACATAATTAAGACTTGATTATTTCTGCCACCGATTAATTTGATAACACCAATATGGCGATAATGTTGAGTTAACAAAGCACTTAACGTATTGGCAATTAATGAACTTGATAACAAAACAATTAAGATACCCAATGCCATCAAAATTCCAAGCACAGCGTTAATCACATCAGCCAATGGATGTTTATTGGTTTCAGAAAAACGGGTACGAAAAACCGTAAGATTACTTTTTTCAAGTTTTGTTTTTAAGTCAGAACCAACATCGCGAATGTAATTGATATCGTTCTGGTCTCCAGTGACTGTTACAAAGGCGCGATTAAATGTTTCAGGTTGACGCAACGTTTGCATTGTTTCCATCACTGTAAATGCAAACGGCGCGGCAAGAAAATCTCCCGCTCCTGTAGAAGCATCTTTTACAAAACCAACCACTTGCAAAGATTTTGTGGAACCATCGGGCAATTCAAAAACGAGATAGTCACCCTCTGCGATTTCAATATCTTCGAGGATGTCTTCTTCTAATAAGATTTCATCTTCGCCCGCTTCAAGCTGACCTGAAACTGGTACCAGCAAATTGACTTTGTTCTCTCTGAAACTTTCAAATGCCACAAGGTCAATCGAAATCCATTTTTCAGTCCCTTCCTTTTTCACACGGAAGTTGACCACCCGCCGCACTTCAACTTCTTTCACACCATTTGCATTGCGAATAGATGACCGAATATTTTCGTCAAAATTTGACATACGAAGTTCAACATTGGCAGGGTTATTCGCCGCATACGAAATTCCCATATCATTGGATATGATTTCATACGCGCCTGAAATTACACCGATAGAAAACACGCCCACTGCAATAGAAAATACAACTAACAAAGTACGAGCTTTGTTATCCCACAAATCGTGAAAAACTTTTCGCCAACGAGGTCGCATTACTTTAATAACTCACTTACTTCATTCGCCGAATACGGTTTAACACTTACATCTTTCACGCCATCACGCAGATATTGCGTCACACGCTCAGGATTAATCGCAGAAGTTAAAACAACTGTCTTCAATAACACATCTGCTTTTGCAAGTGCAGATAATACTTCTTTCAAAGAAACAGAAGCGATGTTTTCATCTACAAAAATAATATCGGCAGATGGAATCTTTTTCAAATCAGCCGTTTGTGTTAATTTAATTTTTGTATTTTTCAGTAAACGAGACAAAAGATTTGCCCAATCATCATTATCATCAATCAACAAAATATTTTTGACCGACTCAGATTCAACACTTCCATCTACTGCAAAACCTTTTGGCATAAACATCGCAACCGTTGTGCCTTTGCCTTCTTCACTGACCAACGCAATCCGCCCTTGTGATTGCGAAACGACATGCATGGTAGCAGGCAAACCTAAACCATGATGTGAGACTCCGCGTGTGCTGAAAAATGGTGACCATGCTTTTCGCATCGTTTCATCACTCATGCCTGCGCCATCATCCTCGACATCAATTTCGAGTACACCTCTTTCTTCAGTGAGACGTGATGTGATTTTGATAGATTTTGCTCCAGCCTCAACCGCGTTTTGCAAAATATTTCCAACAGCACGAGTGAGTTGTGTGCTATCTGCAATTACATACGCCGCGGCTGGGTCAATTTGAACTTTCAAGGTGTTTTCATCAATGCCACGTTGATATACGGCAGTTTGTAAAACATCTGCCAATAAAATAGAACGTGGTTTCATTTCACGCACAGCCCCAATCAATTGCTCTTTAACTTGGATAATCTGTGCCGCGCTTTCGGCAATCATATCTAAATCTTCTTTCAAAGATTCTGTATCCACTTTGCCTTCGGCAATTTCTTCTTTTAATCGCGCGATCGTCAATGAAATTGGTAAAGTTTTATTTCCAATCCAATGAATCGCTTCGGTGGAGGCAGTTGTGAGTGCTTCAAATACTTTGTTTCGTAAAATTTCGTTGTGTGCTTCTTTAAGTTCTTCAAGTAAATACGCGTTGTTGATCGCAACGGCTAGATGTTCTGCCATTGTGATTAATGTCGTAATGTCATCTTCGCTAAACGCATTTTCTTCCGAACTTTGAATGGTGACTGCGCCTAAAGGTTTATTTCCATAAATAATCGGCAATGCCATTTCGGAGCGAGTATGTGGCAAGTGCGGATTTTTGAAATGCTTTCTTTCTTCACCAACATCCAGCGCGATGCGCGCTTCACCCAATGAAATAGATTGACCAATCATCGAGTCGCCGCCGATTAATAACTTATGACCTTCAGCCAGCATGGCTTTACCTGCTTTTCCATAGCCTGCACGTAAAACAGCATAATCATTTTCAATCAGGAACACGCCTGCGTAATACAATCCGTATGCTTCGCAGATAATGTTGACGGTTTGTGGCAGTAATGTATCAAGGTCAAGAAGCGAGGCGGTTTCTTTTCCAACCCGATTGGCGGCTTTCAATAATCTTGAACGGCGTTCTTCTAATCTATGTAATTTTGCATTTTGAATCGCAACGGCTAATTGATCAGCCATGGTTTGTAATGCATCAATATCTTCTTCATGGAACGCGGCTTCTTCAGTAGACTGAACTGTGAGTGCACCAATCGCTTCATCATTGATGATTAACGGAAGCGCCATCTCAGAACGAGTTTTTGGCAAATGCGGATTTTCAAAAAAGACAGCTTCTGCACCGACATCCAATGCGATGCGACCTTTTTTATTGGCGATGCTTGCACCAATCATAGAGTTGCCACCGATGGCAAGTTTATGACCCTCTCGCAACATGGCACGACCTGCTTCGCCTCGACCTGCTTTGAGAATTGCGTAATCGCCCTCGACTAAAAATACGCCTGCATAATAAAAACCAAATTCATCGCAGATAATATCTACAGTGCGTTGGAACAATTCATACGAATCAAGAATTGTTGTGATGCTACGTGCCGCACTCGCCGCGGCTTTTAATAGTTTTGCATGTCTTTCAATTGAAGATGACATTTTTTCCTCACTTTCGTTTTTTTACCACAAAGTGCCACAAAGGTACACAAAGGGATTTAATTTACTAATTACCAATTACTACTTTCCAAGAATCTTCTGCACCAATTCCACCAAGCCTTGCTCTCTTCCTTTAACAAAGAAAGCATTGGCACCTTTTGAAACAGCATCTTTGGCTTTGCTGACTTCATCGTATGCCGTCAAAATAATCACAGGTAAATTTGATTTTTGTTTTTTCAATTCATCTAGCAAATCAAAACCTGCATCATTTTTGGGGTTGCCATCAAAGCCTGGCATGTTCAAATCCAAAACGGCAATATCAATCGAGTTGGCATTGCGTGAAAAAACTTCTTTGCCTGTTGTGCAATCGGAAGCAGTGAATACATCAAAGCCTGCTCGCAATAAAGTTTTTTCTAAACTGCGTTGAATTAATTTTTCGTCATCTACTAATAAAACTGTTATCATAATTTCTCCTATATATCAAACCGTAAGGGCGACCCGTCAGGTTTAATGAAGTTAACTTAATTTCTTTGAGAGGGTCGCCCCTACCTTTCAATCGGCAACCTCACATAAAAAGTTGCACCGTTACCATTTTCACTTTCTAACCAAATCTTTCCGCCATGTTGATTCACAATTTGCATCACAGCCGAAAGCCCCAAACCTGTTCCACCTTTGCCGCCTTTTGTCGTAAAAAATGAAACCCAAATTTTTTCTTGAATTTCTTTTGGAATGCCAGGTCCATTATCTTTCACAATCACCAAAACATAATATGGGTCATTATCACGACAACCCGCAATGGTAATTTTCGGATTCGTCACATTTGCATTCGTTAACGCTTCCCAAGCGTTCTTTATTAAATTATTAAACACTTGTTCCAATTGGCGTACATCACCATGCACCAATGGCAAATCTTTTTCCCAACCCATTTCCACTGCACCATCAGGCAAGCCCATATTTTCAACCGTAGTTGTAATCATCATTTCTAACGAAATACTTGCATCACTGCGTTGGCGTGCGGGTCCAATCAAACCTTCTTTGATTTCTAAAATTGTATTGGCACTATTTTCCGCAATTGTTAAATCCTCCATCAACGATTCAACACTAAGCAAAGCCTGCAAACGATTTGATTTCAATTCAGACATTTCTTCCAAGATAGATTTCAAATCCAAGCCTTGATTTTGCGCCTCTTCTCTGACGTTGCGAACCGCTTCTTTCAGTGATTCATTTTCCAAGCCTGATTCATCCATGCTGGCAAACAAAGCCAATAAATATTTAATATCTTCTCTTACACGGTTGATACTACCGGGAATCGGTGCGGCTTTGTTACCCACCCAATGAATGGCTTCACCTGTAGCAGTTGCAATCGCTTCGTATGTTTTCGTGCGCAATAATTCTGAGTTTGCAGATTCAAGTTTCTTCATCAATTGCGCATTATTAATCGCAATCGCTACCTGTTCTGACATAGCCTGCAAAGACGTAATATCATCTTCTGAAAAGGCATTGATTTGATTACTCTGCACTGTCAATGCACCAAGCGGAACCGAATCCACTATAAGGGGAAGAGCCATTTCAGATTTTGTATCAGGCAAAAACGGATTCTTGAAGCGTGATTGCTCATGTTCAGCATCCGAAGCAATTTGCGGAATCTGAGTCAAAATAGATTTGCCAATCATAGATTGTTCATCGACTGGCAGACGATATTTGGCTTCTAACATTTTTCGCCCAGCCAGTGCATAGCCTGCACGAAGTTCTGCAAATTGTCTATCATCAGATAACAAAAAGATTCCCGAGTAATAAAAATTAAATTCACTACAAATAATATTGACGGTATGCTTGAGCAAATCATTCAAATCCAAAATTGACGTGACCATTTGCCCGACGCGCGCCGCAGTTTGTAACAATTTATGACGACGGTCTAACATGCTAAACATTCTTTCATTTTGTGAAAGCAAATGTTTATTTTTTTCAAGCGCACTGGTTAATTGGCGAATATTGCCTTCGAGCCGTTCCACCAATTCTTGTTGATAGGCTTGCAAATATTTTTCGGCATGAGCCAATTTTTCAACTTTGCCATTCAAATAATCTGTAACCAATGTTTCAAAATCATCATCAATTGGTTTAGAAATAAAACCAACCGCGCCAGCCGCAAGCGCACGTTCTCTTGCACCAGGCGAAGTATCCGCCGAGACAATTACAATCGGTGTGTTTGGCAACATTTGTTTCAAACGTGTCGCGGCTTCACTACCGGTCATGTGTGGGAGATTATGGTCGAGCAAAATTAAATTCGGTTGTGTCTCTTCTGCAAGTTGCAAACCATCTAACGGATTCGATGCTTCTAAGACGATATATTTTTCAGCCAACAAACGCCGCACCAACGAACGAGATTCGTCGCTGTCTTCTATATATAAAACTTGCGGGAGTTTGCGGATATTAGACATTTCAATTTACGATTTACGATTTTTGATTGATGATTGTCTTGGGTCAATCATTTTTTGCGCTTCGAGTCTTCTTTGAACAATTTTACTAACCGCTTCTGCCGTGATGGGAGACTCGTTCATCACACGGGTAAAGTCTGCTCGGGGAAGCAAAACCAATTCCACAGGTTTACTGCCTGCACGCACGTTTGCAATCGCTTTACCGCCGCGCAATAATTCCATCTCGCCAAAAAATTCATCTTTACCTAATTTAGAAATGACAGTTTCTTTCTTTTTATCTTGTAACACCACCTCCACTTCGCCGTAGCGAATCATAAAGAAGTAATCTACATGTTCATCACGCGAGAGTATGGTCTCATGTGGTTGATACATTTTATTTTGAGCAAGTTTCGTAAACTCTAGCATGTGACGATGTCTCAATTGTGGCAGTGAGCGTGAAATTGTTTCATTAATCAATTCGCCATCAGAAATGATGATATTGCGATGTGTACGAGAAGTTAAGGATGGGTCATGTGTCACCATCACAATCGTTTTGCCTTGTGAAACAAAATGCTCAAATAATCCGATAATCGTATCGGCTGATTTTGTATCTAAATTTCCCGTCGGTTCATCAGCGATTAACAATGGAGGATCACATGCCATAGCACGCGCAATCGCCGCTAATTGTTGTTGACCTGTAGAAACTAAAACTGGTAATTTATTTGCAAATTTTTCCAAACCAACTAATTTCAATAATTCCATCGCCCGTTGCGGACGTTCATCAAAATCGTACATGTTCACATAATCCATTGGGAGCATGACGTTTTCAAGTAATGTGAGCATAGGAAGTAATTGAAAAAATTGAAAGACAATGCCTAAGTTTTTTCCGCGCCATTTCGAGCGTGTGCTTTCATTGACTCCATCATAAATATCTGTGCCATTGACGATGACTTGCCCTTCAGTGGGATGGTCAATGCCGGTAATCATGTTCAATAATGTAGATTTTCCACTACCAGATTTACCAACGATAGAAACAAATTCTCCGCGATTGATAGTCAGGTCTATTCCTTTTAATACAGTAAATTCCCCAGCCGCGTTGGAGAAGCGTTTGACCAGCGAACGAAGTTCAATCATAGAATCTGTTGAGGAAGCAGAATCAAGTATCACTGAAGTGTGAGGCGCGCTTTGAATCATTTACGCCTCCGCATCATGGTTTTATCAAAAGCAGGTTCAAGTTCCGCTTCAATCAATTCACCATCTTGCATGGTTAAACTGCGCGAAAATTTTCCAGTCAAACTCATATCATGTGTAACCATGATGATAGTTTTATTTTTTTCATAAACAAGTTTGGAAAATAAATCAAAAATAATATCAGCCGTAACAGAATCTAAACTTCCTGTGGGCTCATCGGCAACTAAAATTTCAGGGTCGTTTGCTAAGGCACGTGCAATGGCAACACGTTGTTGCTGACCACCCGAAATAAATGCGGGAAGTTTATTGGCGTGTTCTTCAAGTTCAACCATGCGCAATAATTCCATAGCACGTTCTTTTGATTCGCGTGGTTTGAAATTTTCCGCTAAGTCGATTGGCAAAGTTATATTTTCAATTAAAGTTAACATCGGCAGTAATTGAAATGATTGATAGACCACGCCCATTGTTTTTCCACGCCAATGTGCGCGTTGATCTTCGCTCATATCGTGCACTGAAATATTTTTTACAAACACATCGCCGCTTGATAAAGTATCGACGCCGTTTATCATGTTTAGTAATGTAGATTTTCCCGCGCCAGATTTTCCGACCACGCCTAAAAACTCACCCGCTTGCACTTTGAGGTTGATATTTTTTAATGCGACAAAATCCCCCGCCGCTGTGGAATAAGTTTTGTTAACATTTTTCAATTCAAGAATTGGTGTTGACATACAAAACGATTTTACCCCTTTTGTGCATTTTGGCGCAAAGGACTTATTTACAACTTACTTTCAAAAATTCACCACAAAGGAGACAAAGGGTCACAAAGAAAAACCTTAAAATCTTTGTGTACCTTCGTGACCCTTTGTGGTTAAGAATCTTGCAAACAACCAATCAAACTTTTCACAGCCCCTTGTGGCTCTACCTCAGGAATTGCCAAAACGGGAAAATTGCCAACCGAATAAATTTCTTTCAAATTTTGCGTCAGCAAACTTTCTGGAATAAACCCAACTGCATTTGGATTTTCTTCCAAAACCTGAATCATGATTTTGGGATTCGGCACCACTTCTGCAGATGAAGAAACGCTTCTTCCTGACATTACGAATTGGTCAAACGACCTCTGCATTTCCTCACCTTCAGCATACACCCAAACATTTTCTCCGCTTGCAAAAAGATTTTGCACTTCATTTAATGAAAGCGTTCCCAACTCGCTTTGTTGATTTACTACAACCACAATCTCCTCTTCGCCAATCTGATACGCATTCCCCAATAAAATTTCAGGCTCACCAAGTTGAAAACGGATGTCAGGTTCTTCTGAAATTTTCAAAATAATAGACAAGTCATTTGCACAAGCGTAGACTTCATTCATTTGGTTTTCAGTGAATGGGGAATAGTTGATAGTAATGACTTGATTCGGTGTTGTTGGTTGTGGTGTTGAGCAAGAGATAAGGAAAGAGGAAAGAAGAAAGAGATACCACTTTCCACTTTCTACTTTCCAAAAATCTTTCCTCTTTCTTCTTTCTTTAATTACCACTTTCTCAACAACTCCGAAATTAACTTAACTCGTTCTTCCAAACAATTCTCAAAAATAAATTCACGTTCTGAGTGATACCCTTCACCCACTGCACCCATTCCATCTATCACAGGGATACCAAGCGGTGCAACAAAGTTTCCATCTGAACCGCCGCCTGACCCGCCTGCTTTTAATTCAATACCAATTTCTTTGGCAATCGCTTTTGCTTTTGCAAATGTATTTTCCATAATTGAATCAAATGGCATCGGCGGACGATTCAATCCGCCCGTAATCTGAAGCGATGTTCCATCTAAAACTGGTTTTAACTTTTTCATTTCAGATTCGAGTCGTTCCCATTCGCCGGGTTGCATCACACGCACATCTACTTGAATCGTACATTCATCAGGCACAACATTTGAAACCGTTCCGCCATTAATCACGCCAACATTTAAAGTGGTTTGTTTTGAATAATCAGTTAACTTTTGAATCTTGAGAATTTGATGCGCCATTTCTTCAATCGCATTGCGACCCTTTTCATGGTCACCACCTGCGTGAGAAGCAATGCCTTTCGTCTTCACCCAAAATTCGCCAACACCTTTGCGCCAAGTTTTCAAAGAGCCATCTACCAAAGCCGATTCCATCACCAACACCAATTCAGATTCTTTAGCAAGCTTTTCAATTAAATGTCGTGATGTTTCACTGCCAATTTCTTCATCGGATGTACACAACAAAGTGACCGAACGAGCCATTCCATTTTTAATCGCATCTTCAATTGCACCTAATGCAATGACGATACCTGATTTCATATCTAACGTGCCAGGACCAAAAATTTTTCCATCCGCTTCACGATATGGCATTTTATGGATTGTATTTAATGAAAAGACTGTATCTAAATGACACAAAAATAAAATTTGATTCTTTCCGCTTCCCCATTTAGATATAACATGATTGCCCGTTTCAACATTTTCTATCACCTCAACATGTGCACCAAGTTTTTTCGCTTCTTCTATAACAGTGGAAGCAACTTTATTAACCGCATCTTTATCATGTGATGGGGATTCAGTTTCAACAAGAAGTTTGAGGAGAGATTTTGTGTCCATAATTATCTAATCACCAAAACAATAATACCCACAATTAAACAATAGGTTGAAAAAAGATAAAGTGAATTATTCCTTAAGTAATTCAACAACCACTTAATAGACATCCACCCCACAATTGCAGAAGTGACAAAGCCTGTCATCAGAATTGGCATAAATTCAGTTGTGTTTGGTAAAGCAATCACTTGAATAGATTCATAAATCCCTGCGGCTAACAAAATCGGCGCAGACATTAGAAATGCAAACCGTGCCGCTGAAGGACGGTCAAAGCCGCGGAACATGGCTCCAGTCATCGTCGAACCAGAACGTGAAGCGCCGGGAAAAATTGCTAAGATTTGAAATAAGCCAACGGTTAGAGCATCTAACCAAGTAGCAGACTCAAGTGTACGATTCTTTCTATCAAAGTATTCCACGACAAAAAGCAATATGGCTGTGAATAACAAACGAATCCCAGCCCACAACAATGAATCCGCAGACATTTGCTTGACGAAATCTTGTAATAAAAATCCAGCAATCAAAGCAGGGATTGAGGCAACAATAATTAGCCACCCAAGTCGTGAATAAAAATCTTCAAAAGGTTTTTTATCTTTTATTCCTAATAAAAACGCTTGCACTATATGCCAAATGTCTCTCCAAAAGAAAGCCAACATGGCAAGCACTGTCCCAAGTTGGATGATGACATTAAATGAAAAAGCTAAATTATCTGACGGAAGCCCAAGCAAATAAGTGGTGATGAATAGATGAGCAGTAGATGAAACGGGAATAAACTCAGTTAATCCTTGAACAATGCCAAGGATGATTGCATGTATAAAATTCATTGAGATTCTCTATTCAGAAATTTTTCTCTTGGCATTATTTGCCCATTGACCTAGCAATTCCGGCACACGCGACTCAAATGAGCCATCAGCAATATAAATGCGGATTTGTTCCATCAATCTTATTAATGCTCTCAAGTTATGAATTGAAATCAATGTGCCTGCTAATAATTCTTTGGCGACGATTAGATGACGAATATAAGCGCGTGTGAAAGTTTTGCAGGCGTAGCAGTCGCAGGTTTCATCTATTGGATGTTCGTCACGGGAGAAAGAGGCGTTCATCAAATTGAGGCGACCTTCCGGCGCGAAGGCAGAATGATGGCGTGCGAGTCGAGTTGGGAGGACACAATCAAAAATATCAACGCCACGAGCAACACCATTGATTAAATCTTCTGGCGTGCCAACGCCCATAAGATAACATGGTTTATTTTCAGGGAGTAAAGGCATAACAACATCTAATGTGTCGTGCATTTCTTGCTTGGTCTCGCCAACGGAGAGACCACCAATTGCAATGCCGGGCGTCCCTAAAGAAGAAATAAACGCGGCTGATTCAGCTCGCAGGGTAGGGTTGACGCCGCCTTGTACAATCCCAAATAAAGCTTGGTCTGAACGAGTCTTCGCTTTGACAGAACGCTCTGCCCAACGATGAGTCCGCTCCATTGCTTTCTTAATGTAAGCATGATCATTGGGGTCAGCACATTCATCAAATGCCATGATGATATCGGCGCCGAGATTCTCTTGAATAGCAATTGACTTTTCAGGCGTGAAGCGATGCGTGGAACCGTCAATGTGACTTTTGAAGGTGACGCCATCTTCATCAATTTTGCGAGTTTGTGCTAACGAAAAAACTTGAAAGCCACCTGAATCAGTGAGCATGGGTTTGTGCCATTGCATAAAATTATGCAAACCGCCCATATCACGGACGAGTTCATCACCGGGGCGCAGATATAAATGATAGGTATTGCTCAAGACAAGCGAAGCATTGATTTCTTTTAAATGCTCAGGCGTTAAAGTTTTAACAGTTGCTTGTGTGCCGACAGGCGCAAAGACTGGCGTGATTAAATCGCCATGCGGTGTGGAGAAAATCCCCGTGCGAGATTTATTATTTTTGGCTGTAATTTTGAATTCAAACATCAGCTGGATTATACGATATTTGATGTTTGAAAATTATAAACATCTTCTATTTATAATTTAAAAGACAGATAGATTACTGCCAATAAGACAGACAAGAATAAAATGTTAAATGCATTACTATGAGAAATGATTCTTCCCCTCATATCTTTACTATCTAATTTAACATAAATACCAATCGATGAAAATTTATTGTCAGTTTCGATTTTTGCTCCAGAATTTGTACAAGCCCTATAAAGTTCTCTAATACGATATTCAATCATCCAGAAAACTATTGTGATGACAAACAGACAAATAAGTAAATTTCGTTGTATATTCATATCATTATTTTCAAAATAATGTGAAAATAGTGTGTAAATACCAATTAGATAGCCTCCCAATAAAGCATGTCTCCAACTTAGGAAGTATCTATAAGTTCTTCCTACTTCTTCATATATCTCTTGGTAAGAAAAATCATCTCTTTTAGGCATAATTTACCTCCAGTATAAAATTTAATCTAGCATATTTTAATATTTTTTACTATTAGATTACTTAAATCACCACCAACTCTGTCGTAGTCTCTCTTGGACTCTTCTCCGCCACATAATGTAAATCACCGGGTTTATTGTATTTTTCTTTATACGCCTTCGTAACCAAATCATTCAATGCGTTATCTTTCACTTGCTTAGCACGGACTTTGATTCCACGCTTTGAGCCTGCCACATAAATCGTGCCATTTGGGTCTTCGAGAAACGTCCGCCACCAACTGCGTGGCTTTCGAGTCCATGAGCGCACAAAGACTCTTCCGTTTACAGTCACAACCCATATACCGATAATTTTATGCTCTGAATTTGTGCCAACCCGAATTCCGAGCATTCTTTCTTTTTGAATCTTTTCAAGTGTGGCTTTGGGAAATGTTTTTGTTTTCATAAATCATCTCGAAAACTTTAATTTGAACGAGACATATTCATTAAAATCTTGAGCAATACCTGAAGAGACTCCTCTATTTTTTCTGGAGGCAAATTAGTGTTTTTAGAGATTTTTTCAACCACTCTTTTTTTCAAATCGGGATCTGAAGAATATGCAAGCAAATGTTGTAAGGTGAGTTCTATATCTAATTCTTCATCTTCTCGATTTTCATTTTCTCGGTTTTCATTATCTTCCATCATTGTTTCTCCTTCTTTAATTCCACTCTTTTATTCTTGATATTTGCATAAATCAATCCACCCACTGGGCTGAGGATAACACCTGTGAGAATGTGAAAAATTAAAGCAATACAAGTTTGAATCAATGTCAAAACAATGAAGAACATCGGACCAAAACCTGCTTGGCTTAAGGCTTCCATTTCGGCTGGGATGGCTTCATATAAGTATGACTCCATGCAGCCTGTGACAGAAACCAGCAAAATTAATAAGAACGTTATCACCCCGTCAATGCTTGAAGCCAAAAAACCTGATAATGCACCAGATTTTAAAATCTCATTTTGCGGACGTGGCTCAGCAGTCCAGTGTACGTCTAGTATGCCGGGCAAAGGATAAAGGAATAAGAAAATAAAACAAGCAATGTAACTGATAATCACCCCAATTTCAATTGGCAAGAAGAAAATAGTAAAGGCAGGCAATGTGAATACGATTTGCAAAATTCCCACAATGATTCCCGCTTTTATCCACGCTTTCATACAAACCTCCTAGGTCGTTTTTTCGTGTTCTTCTAAATCAGTTAGTAACAAATCCAATGCCACAGATGAAATTTGTAATTCTCTTAATGAAATAGCAAGTGAAATCATCATCAAAATTAATGCAATTGCAAAAATCCATTGACCTGTCAAATTCCAACCTGCGAACAAAGCAAACATGCTCATTACGCATAATAACAAACTCAACACACCAAAGATTTGCATATTCTTAATCAAATACACGCGCTGGCGCAAGTTATCAATTTGTGGAAGCAAAGTTTCGTCTTGACTTTTATGATATTGATTATGTAAATTGCGGATGATTGTGGCGAGAGTCAAGAAGCGATTGGTGTAGGCGAGCAATAATAATGAAACTGTCGGGAATAATAATGCGGGAGTGGTTAATGAAAAGTCCATAAACATTCTTAGCCACAGAGGTTACAGAGAGCTTTGAGATTTTTTCTCTGAGAACTCTGTGTTCTCTGTGGATATGCTCTTCACCCAATTCCAAAACTAACTTCACTGGGGTTCACTAACAACATTGGCACATGCATATTGAATTGCGGCAAATATAAATTGCTCACGTCTGCATCATAAACTGACATCCATGTCGCGTGAGAAATGTCGAGGTTAGTAGCCAGGTCGCTTTGAGTCGAGATGCGGATTTTCCCCTTCATCGTAAATGACCCCAATAAAACATCTACAAATTGCATCACACGATTTAATTCGCTGGTTTCAAAATCAGCAGGTTCTTCACCGGGCGGGGCAACATGAAATGCAATCACTTCTTTGATAGATACAAACATTTCGTTATAAGAAAATGATTTTGGTTGTGCACCCGCAAACAACAACACATTTGGTTTTTGCAAATGAATATAATTTAATTGATTTTGAGTCCGCAACCAAATGCTCGCGCGCACATTTTCTTTTACAACAATTTCTCCGCGCACAAACATGTGATGTGTATACACCATCACCGTCGCAAGTTTTTCATCTGATGCAAGTGGCTTCATGTCGACTCCGTTCTGCTTAATTATGTGTCCTTATTTAGATTCATCATTATTTGCAGAAGATGTAACAGCACCAAATGTATTATCAAATAGTTTATTAATATAATTTAAGTAATACAGTAACCAACTTGCTATTCCGGTAAATTTTATCCCATCCTCTAAAAAGACCTCATGCCTTGCAAAGAGTGAATTCGAAGCTTCAAGGATATCAGAAAAAGTATCGGCTACAACATCCAATAAAATAGAACCACCAAAAAGTCCAAACGCAATCATTAATAACAAATAATCACTAGATAAAATCTCATAACGGTTTAAATAAAGAAACAATGCGATAATTAGAAAATATATCAAATATACTTTTTTCTGACCTATATCAAGATATTGCGCTGCCACTTCTTCATGAAGAAGAAACATATCATCAAACGTCAGAAAAAGAGAGATCAGCCCTGAGTAAAAAAGAAATTGCCTTGCATTTAAAGAACCTTTGTTAAATTTTTTCAAGAGATAAAAGGCTAGTAAACAAGAAGTAGCACTTGCACTCCAAATAAGTATTCCCAATTGAGACATATAACCTGTATAAAAAGGTAAATCAACCAAAGCTAAAATATCAATAAATAAATCTTTATGTGATATTAAAGGATTGGCTACTGTAACCCAAAAAGCGATTGCTAGTATCAAAAAGACTAGTAAATAATATAACAAAACAAAACGCTTTCCTAGTATATATATCTGTTCTTTTAGATTTTCAAAAAAAGATTTAATTTCTAACATAAAACCTCCAAACTAAGAAGAGAATTTAATATGTTATATCACATTTTATTTATGCGTCCGCAAATTGCATCATCATAGTCCTCACGGCTTTATAATTTTATTCCTCTCTATTTATTTATAGTTTATACTCACAAAGTTATGACCATTGAAATCACCAGAGACAAACGCTGGATTATCCCGCCTCACATTACGGGGGAAGCTGATTCAGCACTTGAAAAATTTCCTCCCATCTTGCGGCAGATTCTTTTCAATCGCGGATTCGCAACGTATGAAGAATCAAAAAATTTCTTAAATGGAAAACCAAACATTGATACCAATCCATTTCAAATGACTGGAATGGAAAAAGCGATTGATAGGATTCAATTCGCAATCAAAAATAATGAACCCATTGCCATTTATGGTGACTATGACGTAGATGGAGTTACGGCTACGGCTTTGTTGGTAGATGCATTGAGAAGATTAGATGCAAATGTTGAAAGTTATATTCCAAATCGTTTTGAAGAAGGCTATGGATTAAATCCCAACGCATTAGATGATTTGAAATCACGCGGCATAAAGTTAGTTATTAGTGTAGATTGTGGAATTCGTTCACCGAGTGAAGCATTGCATGCAAAGAACATTGGACTAGATTTAATTATCAGTGACCATCACCACCCTGACGGCGAAAACTTACCAGAAGCGTTTGCGGTTATCAATCCCAAACAACATGGAGATATTTATCCTGACAAAGATTTAGCAGGCGTAGGCATTGCCTACAAAATTGCCGAAGCACTATTCAGCGTGCAAAATCCGATGATGAATGATTTAGATTGGTTACTTGATTTGGTCGCACTTGGAACCGTCGCGGATTTGGCTCCCTTGGTCGGTGAAAATCGCGTGTTAGTGAAGCGCGGGCTTCGTCAAATGCGGCAGACGACGAGACAAGGTTTGTTTTCACTCGCTGGCGTTTCAGAATTATCAGTTCCAAAAATCACCGCCATGGATATCGGCTTTCGTTTAGGTCCACGCTTGAATGCATCGGGTAGATTAAAAGAAGCACTCGCCTCTTTTGAGCTATTGACTACAACCGATGTTTTCAAAGCAGGTGAATTGGCTCAGCAATTAGAAATGCAAAATCGAGAACGTCAACGCATTACGCGTGACATGCAAACGCGCGCCGAAGAAATTGCAACGAGTCAAGATAAAGATTCGCATTTACTTTTTGCAGTAGACGAAAGTTTTAATTCAGGAGTCATCGGTCTCGCCGCTTCTCGTCTGACTGAAAAATATTATCGCCCGGCAGTTGTTGCTTCTAAAGGTGAAGAAGAGACGCGTGGCTCATGCCGTTCAATTCCAGAATTTCACATCACCGATGCTCTCGACCAATGTGCAGATTTACTTGTCCGTCATGGAGGTCATGCCGCCGCAGCAGGTTTTACAGTTAAGAATGAAAATTTAGCAGAATTAGTATTGCGTTTGAAATCCGTCGCCGAAGAAAAACTATCAGGCACAGAACTCAAGCCCACCCTTACGGCTGATGCGGAAGTGTCGTTGAGTGAAATCCGTCCTGAGTTATATGAAAAATGTTTACGTTATCTCGAACCGACTGGTTATGGAAATCGTGAACCTAGTTTTGTTGCAAGAAATGTCAAAGTGAAAAATTCGCGCACAGTCGGCGCGGAAGGTAAACATCTCAAGTTATCACTTGAAGATGAAAAAGGTTTGACGCATGATGCGATTGGTTTTCGTTTGGGCGATTGGCACAAAAATATACCTGCACGCGTTGATATTTTATTTACGTATGAATTAAATGAATTTAATGGGCGTGTGAGTTATCAGTTGAATTTGAAGGATTTGAAGAAGAGTTAACTTGTCATTGCGAGCTTGTTGGTCGAGTAGTTGCGAAGCAACGTATCGAGACCACAAGTGAAGCAATCTTCTAATTAATTTTGAGATTGCTTCGCCGAGAAGAACACCCTCCTCACAAAGACATCACATTTTCTTCAACTCATCTTCTCGTTCAGGAATCGTAAAACGATTAATAGTCGTATTATCCACCAGCCCGGGGAAAAAGCGATTCATAAACACACTCACACCCCATAACCATGGAATAATCCACATGCGGCGTGGTTTATGAACTAACTTCACAACGGCTTGTGCAACTTGTTCAGCAGTTAACAACATAAAGTTTGGAGTCTTTGCATTCGTCTTTCGTTTGATGCCTGCATGTTGCGTAAATTCTGTCACCACACCACCGGGATAAATCAATGAAACATCAATGCCCCAAGGTTTGACTTCACGGCGTAAGGCTTCGGAAAATCCATGCACAGCATGTTTGGATGCGGCATAAATTGTATAAGTGGGAGTCGCCACCAAGCCAGCCATCGAACACATATTGATAATGCTTCCGCTTCGTTGTTTAATCATCACTGGCAACACTTGTCGCGTGGTTTGAATCACACCCATTACATTTACATCAATTTGTGCTTGAATATCTTTGACGGGGTCTAAGTTCTCCAACCAATCTAAACGTCCGAAGCCTGCATTATTTACCAAAATATCAATGCGATTAAATTTTGCAAGTGTTTCTGCAACTAATTTTTGAATATCTTCGAGTTTAGATAAATCCGCTTGAACAACTAAGGCTTCAGTTCCCATTTTATTTATTTCTTCAGCCAGCGTTTGTAATTTATCAACACGCCGTGAGGCGAGAACAACTTTTGCACCTTCTTTTCCAAATTCACGAGCAGTCGCTTCACCAATCCCTGATGATGCTCCAGTGACAATGACAACTTTTCCTTTAACTTCCATGTTGTTCTCCTTTTGGGCGAGATATACCACTGCGTGGCACTTACCTCGCCTCTACAAAATATCACGGACCCCAACGGGGTTGATAATCACAATAATCATTATTTGTTAGTCGGCGCACATCCGTGCCATCCACTCTCATTATATAGATTTCACAGCCATTGTCTACACGGTATTGGTCAAAATAGGAAGTAAAGGCTACCCACCCACCATCTGGCGAAATACTTGGTCCTTGTGAATTGCCTCCCGTTGGACTCAACATTCTTGTATTCGTTCCATCTGCATTCATGATATAGACATCACGATTCCATGGCTGACCAGAATATGTGACGATGAAACTGCTATCTGGTGACCAATCGCTTCTTCCTCTGATGGCTGGCAGGTTGCTGATTTTCAACAGTTCACTACCGTCTACATTGACTGTATAAAGTTGTATTGCTTCGTTCATATCTGATGCAAATAATATTTTGTTTCCATCCGGTGACCAAGTCGGGTCCCAACCTGTGACATTTGGAATTTGTCGTGGATTTGTGCCATCGCGATTCATCAACCACAATTGATTTGCACTCGGTGTTGAAAGTTTAAAAACAATTGTGTTTCCATTCGGTGAAATTTCTGGGCTGTTTAAATTGCCAAGTCTATCTGTTAGCTGAGTAATGACTCCACTGGCAATATTGACTTCATAAATTTCATAAATATTTGGTTCACGAAACGCGGCATAGACAACACTTAATCCATCTGGTGCAACGGATGGATAGTAATGTTGCTTTGTATTGTCAACCGTTAATCTTCTAAATCCGCTTCCATCAGCATTGATAATGCAAATCTGATTGCTGGCTTGTGCTTTGAAAATTTGACAAGTGTAGGCAATTTTTCCAATCGGTTCGCCGTTTGAGGATACTGGAATCGTCGGCAGTGGGTTTGAATCCGCTGGAATGGGAGTAGATGCCGAAAGTGTAGCAAGCAGGTCTGGCGTAGGAGTCGAAGCGGGTAAGTTACAGGCATAAAGGCTGAACGTTAAGAAAATCAAAAAGATTTTATTTTTCATCAAGATAAAATTCCTCACCTGAAATAATTTTCGCGCCAACGCTTTTACATTGCGGGCAAGCAGTCTCTTTTTCAACAGGATGATATTTTAGAAAGCAAACCATACATTGTTGTTCAGCAGGGATGATGCGAATGGTTAATGGCGTTTGTTCAAGCGAAGTATTTTTTACAAGTTCATGCCATTGTGCACGAAGATTAGACTCATCGAATGGGACAAGTTCGCCAACAGCAATTGAGATATTTTGTAAAGGTTTTTGGCTGACTCGTTGATGGATTGCAACAAGACGTGGATGAATTTGCATAGAGTATGTGATTATAAAATAAAAATTCTTTAATCAAACCTTTTCAATTTCAAAAATATTCTATTAAAATCTAGGCATGTCCTCTGGTTATTTTCCTCTTTCGTGTGCTGAGTGTGCGGCAGGTGCCGGGCTCGGCTTTGATTTTAGTATGGCGTTTCAGCCGATTATTGATACAACCTATAAAACTATTTTTTCTTACGAAGCACTCGTGCGCGGACCAAACAACGAACCCGCGAGTTCGATACTTTCACAAGTGCATGAACATAATCGTTATCGTTTTGACCAAGCCTGTCGCGTGAAAGCCATCAAAACGGCTTCTGAACTTGAAATGCAATCTTTTTTGAATATCAATTTTTTACCAAACGCAGTTTATCAACCTGAAACCTGTATTCGCACAACGTTACAAGCCGCGAAAGAATATCATTTTCCTGTTGAGAAAATTATTTTTGAAGTGACAGAAGGTGAAAAAGTGAGTGACCCTTTGCACCTAGATGCCATTATGAAAGAATATAAACATCGCGGATTCTTAACTGCCATTGATGATTTTGGTGCGGGATATTCAGGTTTGAATTTATTGGCAAAATTTCAACCCAATTATGTCAAGTTAGATATGGCATTGACTCGCAACATTGATAAAGACCGTATCAAACACACGATTGTCAACAGCATTATTCAAGTCTGCCGTGAATTGGATATAAGAATCATTGCTGAAGGAATTGAAACAAAAGATGAGTTCGCTTCATTACAAGATTTAGGCGTGACTCTGTTTCAGGGATATTTATTTGCCAAACCGGCATTTGAAGAATTGCCCGTGGTTAATTTTGGATAAAAAATAAAGGTCACGCTACAAGCGTGACCTACAACTTCAACTATCAAACTAATAACTAACCAACTAAACAAAACCATCTCAGGCTGATCTATAAACGCAACGCGCCCCCATGTGGGGTTCTGTCCAATTTATAAAGCATTTTCTTTTTTATAAATAATAATGAGATAAACCACCTCAGGCTGGTCTATAAGCCGCATTCTGTCCAATGACTCGCGTCATCTGTGCAATCATCTCTCTGGGCGACGTGTCGCCACATCGCTCAATGCAGCCTACCCGGAGCTGACCACTCCCACGCTTGGAAGTGGTACGTATGGAAACGAGCCGCTTCCCATCGTCCACAGACGAACTTGCTCCTGCTTGGCCTTGCTCCCGGCGGGGGTTACCTAGCCACACACATTGCTGTGCGCGCTGGTGGTCTCTTACACCACCTTTTCACCATCACATCCCGAAGAATGCTGTTTGTTTCTGTGGCCCTTATCCGGCAGGTTGTACCCGCCCCGGATGCTATCCGACGCCGTGCTCTATAGGAGTGCGGACTTTCCTCGATTCCGTCAACGCAGAACCGCGATTGCCCAACCAACCTGAGGTGAGTTGATAATACACTCGTAAAGGGGAAAGTGCAAGTTATTCTCCTAAAATGTTGCAGTTTTCAGTTTTGTTTTGGGCTTTAGACTGTGAAATCCTTATTTAGTTTGATAAAATAGGAAGAAATATAAGGACCCCCCTTGAGTAGCATACCTGGAAAATTCGTCATTGGTCTCACTGGAAACATCGCCACCGGAAAAAGTGTGGTGCGTCGCATGTTGGAACATTTAGGCGCATACACTATTGATGCAGATGCTTTGACGCATCGCGTCTATGCCAAAGGCGCGCCGGGTTATCAACAAGTAATTGATAAATTCGGCAAGTGGATCTTAAACAAAGATAACGAAATTGACCGCGCCAAACTTGGCAATTTAGTTTTCAGTGACCCTGAAGCGATGCGCCAATTAGAAGATATTGTGCATCCATTGGTTCGTCAGGCGGCAGATATTTTGGTGAAACGTGCAACCCAATCCGTGATTGTGATTGAAGCCATTAAACTTTTGGAGGGCGATTTAAGAAATGTGTGCGATTCTATCTGGGTGACAAATGCTCCAGAGGAGACGCAGGTTGAACGTTTGATAAAGAAGCGTGGTTTATCTCGTGAGCAGGCTTTGGAAAGAATCCATTCGCAATCGCCACAAAGTCAAAAAGTGACTGTCGCAAATATGGTCATCACCAATACTGGTTCGTATGATGATTTGTGGAAACAAGTGAGCGAAGCGTGGAAGCAAATTATCCCCGGCGCAAAAGAAAAAGATGCCAGTGATGACACGGTTCAAAAAATGAAACCGGTAAAAGTTGCCAAAGAATTAACTGGTGACTTTACAGTAGTACGTGGCAAACCCAAACACGCTTCTGTAATTGCTGAATTAATTACGCGTTTAAGTAAAGGCAAAAGAAGTATGTCTGTTGATGATGTAATGGAATCGTTTGGCGAAAAAGCTTATATGCTTTTACAAATCGGTGACCAAATGGCAGGAGTGGCAGGTTGGCAAGTAGAAAACTTAGTCACCCGCACAAGTGATATTTTCTTAGAAGAAAATATTGACACCGCCAAAGCGCTCGAAGTTTTAATTGAAGGTGTTGAAAAAGCATCTGCTGAATTGCAAAGTGAAGCCTCCTTAATTTTTGCATTGAACGAACTTGCAAATCAAGAAACTGTTTGGCAAAAATTGGGTTATGAAAAACGTACACCGGAAACATTAGGTGTGCAAGCCTGGCAAGATGCCGCCATCGAAT
Source organism: Anaerolineales bacterium UBA2317 (assembly GCA_002345215.1). GTDB lineage: Bacteria > Chloroflexota > Anaerolineae > Anaerolineales > Villigracilaceae > Villigracilis. The sequence continues at coordinate 4,566 of DDVH01000052.1, read as the reverse complement.
CTACATCTGCTGGAAGTGGTTTGTTCTTCAAACAATTAAGACAAGATAGAGTTTTACGACCAATTTAACACGTCACCTAATGTGACAAAATTTTCTTAAGGTTGGGCTTTTGTAATAGTTAACTGGGGTTAATCTGTAACTGTTATAACTAGCCCGAATATATCGTGACTGATTTTCTAAACAATCTCTTTTTTATATTTCAACGCATCAGCTGGTTGAGCATGTTAGACATTTTGCTCGTCACGCTGATTTTCTTTGCCTTGCTTTATACATTAAGAGATACACAAGCCATGGCACTACTACGCGGCATGATTTTGCTTGTGGTTGCATTAATTCTCTTAACCAGCCTCGTTGATTTACCCGCATTCTCGTGGATTGCTCAAAACTCATTGCCAGCATTACTCCTCGCCTTACCGGTGATATTTGCCCCAGAGATTCGGCGGACATTAGAACGCCTCGGACGCGCGGGGAATTTTGTTTCTATTTCCTCAACAGACTCTACAGGGATAGAAGATACTATTCGCGCAGTCGTCACAGCCACCACCAGATTATCCGCTCGCCAACATGGTGCATTGATTGTGTTACAACGTTTAGATAATCTCGAAGAATTTTCACAAACTGGCGTGCAACTAAATGCCAAAGTGACGCCTGAATTATTGTTACAAATTTTTTATCCAAACACACCGTTACATGATGGTGGCGTGATTATCGTCAACTCAAAAGTTACAGCGGCGGCATGTGTCTTACCTTTATCTGCTAGCGGAATTTTGAATCGCACGCCTGAACGTCAAATGGGATTACGTCATCGAGCCGCCTTAGGAACTTCTGAAAATAGTGATGCAATTGCATTGGTCGTATCCGAAGAGACTGGCGCAATCTCTATTGCACATTCCGGTAGAATGTTACGCCGCTTAGACCCTGAACGTTTAGAAAATATTCTGACTGCTTTCTTTAGACCAAACGGCAAAGATTATCAACCATCATTATTTGGGAAACTCTTGGCTAGTTTTACAAAACGAAAAGAAGAAAAATAATGTTACGTTGGATTATTAATAACTACAAAACATTTTTATGGGCGCTTGCATTATCCATTGCTGTGTGGATTTCTGCCGTCACTTCTGCAGACCCAGATGAAACACGCAAACTTCCGTACCCTGTCACGATTCAAAAAATTGGTCAATCTTCAGACCTTGTTTTAGGGAGTACGATTCCAGAACAAGTAGAAATTACTTTACGTGCGCCACGTTCGGTTTGGGAATTGCTTGAGGCAAATCCGCAATTGGTAAGTGCAATTTTAGATTTTTCAACTTTAAGTGCGGGTGAACATACATCTGAGTTACAAATTCAAATCAATGCTCGCCCGGTGCAAATTATTACCGTCACACCGAGTGCTGTAACTTTCAACTTAGAACCACTGGAAAGAAAAATTTTAGAGGTTGATTTAAATCTCGTAGGTGAAGTAGCAGTTGGCTATCAAATTGGAGAGGCGAATTTAGAAACAGTTCAAGTGACGGTATCTGGTCCACAATCTAAGGTTGAACAAGTAGTCCGTGCCAGAGCCTCTGTGGATGTAAATGGTATTCGCGAAAATCTTGACCAAGTCTCAACTATTGAGTTGTTAGATGTAGATGGTCAAATCATTGAGGGTTTGAATGTAAGCCCAAGTTCAGTCAATGTGCTTTTGCCGGTCAGTCAGCAAGGTGGGTATCGTGATGTAGCAGTTAAGATAACCATTGTTGGGCGTGTGGCAAGTGGATACCGCCTGACGGATTTATCTGTCTTTCCGCCGGTCATCACTGTTTTTTCTACTAACCCAGACCTTGTTAGTAATTTGCCGGGCGTGATTGAAACACAACCGCTTGATTTACAAAGCGCTCAAGATGACATCACAACAAGATTGTCGCTGGTGTTACCTGAAGGTGTTTCTATTATTGGAGAGCAAACGGTTTTAGTACAAGCAGGTGTTTCACCTATTGAAGGCAGTGTGACGTTAGCCAATGAAATTATAGAAATTGTTGGACTTGAAAATGGTTTGACTGCTGTTGTTTCGCCGAACAGTGTAGATGTGATTTTGTCCGGTCCATTGCCATTGTTAGATACATTGACGAGACAATCCATCCGTGCTACTGTTGACTTAACGGGATTATCCGCTGGTACATATCAAATTACACCAAAAGTAGAAATTTTGATTTCAAATATTATTGTTGAATCTATTTTGCCGAATGCAGTCGAAGTGGTGATTAGCCCTATTAATCCCACACCAACGCCATAAATATAAACCCTAAAGGTCTTAAAGACCTTTAGGGTTTCATAATGAAAGAAACTAAATGAAACCCATTGTTGCACTTGTAGGAAGACCAAATGTAGGAAAATCAACGTTATTCAATCGTCTTGTTGGCGAGCGAATGGCAATTGTAGATGATACGCCCGGCACCACACGTGACCGACTCTTCGGCGATTCAGAATGGAATGGAAGGCTGTTTACTGTTATTGACACAGGTGGTATAGACCCGACTCATGGAGGAAAGACTCCGTTATCAGTAGGCTCTGTGGATTTTATCGAAGATATCCGCAGGCAAGCCCAAGCCGCCATCAGCGAAGCCGACGCGGTGATTTTCGTCAACGATGTTGAAAGTGGAGTCACCGAGCCAGATCGTGAAGTTGCAAACATCTTACGTCGTTCACAAAAGAAAATGCCAGATGGCAGTTTTTCTCCACCGATTTTTTTGGCGGTCAATAAATGTGACTCAAATGCCAGAAGACAACAAGCGACTGAGTTTTATGAATTGGGTTTGGGTGAGCCATATCCCATCTCTGCCATTCATGGAACGGACGTTGGTGATTTGCTAGATGTTTTGGTGGCTTCATTCCCTGAACAAAAAGAAAATGAAGAAGATGAAAATATAAAAATTGCGATTGTTGGCAAACCGAATGCAGGCAAATCAAGTTTGTTAAATAAATTAGTCGGCAAAGAGCGTGTGATTGTGAGTCCGATTGCTGGGACAACGCGCGATGCGATTGATACACAAATTGAATTTGATGGTTTGCCAATTACATTGATTGATACTGCAGGCATTCGCCGACGCGGCAAAATTGAAAAAGGTGTTGAAGAATATAGTGTGATTCGTGCTTTCAAAGCGATTGAACGCGCTGATGTTTCGTTGTTGATGATTGATGCAACCACTGGAATCACTGCCCAAGATGCACATATTGCAGGCTTTATCAAAGACGAATGGAAATCTTGCGTAGTTTTAGTCAATAAATGGGATGCGATAGAAAAAGATAGCACCACCATGGATGCTTACACTGAAAAAATTCTATCGGATTTAAATTTTGTTTCGTATGTTCCAATTTTATATATCTCTGCCAAAACTGGTCAACGTGTTGACCAAGTGATGCCTTTGGCATTACGAGTCCAAGAAGAACGCCTTGCGAGATTAACGACTTCAAAAATTAATGAAATTATCCACACCGCCCAAGATGCACACCCGCATCCGACTCACGCCGGCAGGGCTCTCAAAATGTATTATGGCACTCAGGTACGCAGTGACCCGCCAACCTTTATGATTTACGTCAATGAACCAAGTTTGATGCATTTTACTTATTTACGTTATCTTGAAAATCAAATTCGCAATGAGTATAGTTTTATTGGAACACCAATTCGAATTGTATTGAAGGGTAGAAGAGAAGAATAAATTTGTGAACAAAAAACAAATCCTCATCATCGGTGACGTTATCACCTTCGCCGTTCTCACCTACATTGGTTTTGCTTCACATGGCGAAGCAGACCTCGCTTTACTTCCACGCATGGGAGCGATATTTTTCCCAGTTTTGTTTGGCTGGTTTTTACTCGCCCCATGGTTTGGGTTATTTCATGAAAATGTCACCACAACCCATCAAAACTTATTATTACGCGCGCCACTCGCCATGTTATTTGTCGCTCCTTTAGCAAGTATTCTACGCTCCGCTTGGCTTGGAAGTGCCGCATTACCGACATTCACATTTGTACTCGGTGCAACCAATGCAATTGGCATTTACATCTGGCGTTGGTTTTATTACAAATTATCAAATCGAGCGAAATAGATTTTTTCCTCCTTCAATAATTTTGCCACAGAGGTCGCAGAGTTCTCTGAGAAAAAGACTCAAATATCTCTGTGTTCTCTGTGGCTAAACCCACAAGATTATCCACTCCTCAATAATTACAAATTACCAATTCAAACCCTAACCGTGTAAAATATATTTCATGGACGAAATCGCATTAATCAAATCAGCACAGCAAGGCGACCTCGATGCCTTCAACACCATCATCTTGCATTATCAAGATGCCGTGTTCAATACTGCATTAAGAATCCTTGGCGATGAAGACCAAGCTCAAGATGCCGCCCAAGAAGCCTTCATCTCTGCTTTTCAAAGCATCTCATCATTTCGTGGTGGCTCCTTCAAAGCATGGATAATGCGTACCGTCACCAACGCTTGTTACGACGAATTGCGCCGTCAAAAACGCAGACCCACCACTACCCTCGAACCTGAAACAAACGATGGCGAAGACATTGATTCACCCAAATG
>DDVH01000003.1 GCA_002345215.1 Anaerolineales bacterium UBA2317 | reverse complement strand
CCAAATTGCATCCCGTTGTGGATTCGGTATTGTCCCATCAAGGCGGTTTCACGAATCAATTTGATTCCGCGGGGTAGGGCTTTTATCACATTGAATAAAAATTTTATCTTTTCGTAAAATGGGCTTTGAAGTTTTCTGGCGGGATTCAACAAAAAGCCAAAGGTTTCATAATGTGGATTGATTTTTTTCAACTCTTCAAAACTTACAGTATTGAAGTTGCGATTAAGGTCAATGCTATTTTTGTTGACGCGTTGATGATATTTCATCCCATGCGGATTAATAGGATGCACAATCACAACACCTGTGTTATCAGGATTAAATTTTGGCAAATATTCTTCTATAAAAAGTTGAATAATCCCAGAACCGACGTAGCCTTCAATGCCGTGTAAACCGGTGGTCATAATAAACAATTTTTCTTTTTGTTTATTGGCATTCGCAATGATGACATCAATGGTTAGAGATGAGTCGTGGGGTAAAGCAAATGTCTCCACACGAGAATCAAGCCAACCCGTAGAAAAAGAGGCGAGCGAAGAACGGAATCTTTCTCTCGAAGATTCATAATTCGAAGGTAAGTTAATCATCAAAATGGACCGTAGTTAATCAGCACAGCAATGGCAAGAAAAACTAGCGAAGCGAGAATCACCCAAATCCATAAACCCATGACCCAACGCAACCATTTCGGATACGTAACGGCTGTGAGACCTAAACAAATTAATAGAACGGCACTGGTCGGATAAGCAAGATTGGAAAAGCCATCACCAAAAACATACGCAAGCACTGCGGTTTGACGTGTAACGCCAACAAGGTCTGCAAGCGGAATCATAATGGGCATAATCAGAAATGCTTTGGCTGAACCACTTGATACAAAAAATTCGATGACGAGTGTAAGGAAATAAATTAGCAACGCGGCAACGACAGGGTTTGCGCCTTGAAATGCGTTGGCAGCATTGTGTAAAATTGTGTCTAGAATGCCACCTGAAGCGATAATGTATTTGACACTTGCCGCCATAAGAATTAACGGAATGGCAGGCGCGATACCTGCAAGCCCTTCGCCTGCGGCTTTCCAAGCATCTTTGCCGACACCTGCAATTAAACCTGAACCAATGCCTGCAATCAAAAATAACAAGCCAACGATTGGTAAAGCATAATCACTTATAGCAGGGATGAATGGACCTGCGAATAATGTCGCAAAAATCAACACAACACAAATGATTAAGAAGATAATCGCTGGCGTGGTGCGAGAATTTTCATGAGCAATGGCTTCAGTAGTGAAGTTGCTATATTTTTTGCGCGTCTCTTGTTCTTCTTCATAGACAATAGAGGCTTTTGCATTGGCTTCTACTTTTTTAGCATGGCGAGTTAAAAACACAGCCAGCAGAATATACATGAATATAAAAATGATAATGCGATAGCCAGTGCCAGAAAATGCGGGTAAATCGGCAATGCCTTGAGCGACTCCAATCGTGAATGGATTTGTAATTGCGGCAGAAAAACCCATATTTGTGGCGAGGATGGACATGCCCAAACCTGTCAATGTATCCCATTTGAGGGAATACGATAAAGCAATCATCAATGGCACAAGCGGAACAATTTCTTCAAAGATTCCAAAGAATGCACCCAATGCCATGAAGAAAAATGAAATCACTAATAACAAAGTATATTTTTGTTTTTCAAATCTTCTTACAATTCTTGCTAAAGCGGCTTTTAATATTCCGCTTTTATCCATAACTGCAAAAGCCACGCCAACCATTAAGATAAAAACTGTAATGACTATAACGGTTAAACCATCAGGTCCAGTGACCACTTCAAGCGGAGCGATAAACCAACGCCAAAATGGATAATCTGGTCTTTCGGTGAATGCAAATGAATCAGGGACGATGGTTTCGCGTCCGTTTATTTCTGTACGAGAATATTGGCCAGCTGGAATGACAAGCGTAAGAATTCCGGCAATCATCATCAATGCAAATAAAATAACAACTGATTGTATAAATGCTTTCTGACTAATTTGCGCGCCTGATTTTTCTGTCATGGGTTCTCCTGAAGAATGTAGGGGCGGGGTTTTCCCGCCCGATTATTTGGACGAGGTCTCCTCGCCCCTACAAAAAATTATAAAGACTTCAGATATTCCAAAACTTCTTTTGCATCATCACCACCTTGTTCTGCGTGCGTAATCAACGGAATATCATGCGGACCCAAAACATCTTTCGCATTCGGATATTCTTTCAACGCGGCTTTTACGATTTCTAATTTGCCCAACATTGCCGCCGCAAAAATATCCAAACGCGCGCCATGCTCTAATAAATAATTTGCAATATCTTTTGCGCCCATGTGAGCCGCCGCACCAAGCGCAGTTTCAAAATCACCGCCGCCCCAATCCCAACAGGCATTTACCAAAGCAGGTTCGCGCTCCAATAATTCCTTGACGCGATTTAAATCAGTATGAGCTACTCCTACAAATTCTTGCACTAATTCTGATTCAAGTGGAGGTTTTCTATCCATGATTGATTCTCCTTGATTATTTAGATTTTAACGCTTCATTCTTAACCTGTATATGGTCGCTGACCTGAGGCATAATCTGTGTTTATAATTGGATCATGCGAATTTGTTTATTATCTGATGAAGTGATTGAAGACTATAACCCAGCCAAATATTTACAAAAATATGAGTGGGATTTGGTAACAGTTCAAACGCCAGTGTTTGAGTTTTTGCATGATTTATCAAGCTGTAAGCAATATGATGTTTATCTAAATCTTTTTGAAGGCTCAGATGATGATAATTCAGGTGCGGATTTGGTTCGCGCTTTAGAAGTTCTCAATTTACCATTCACAGGGGCAGATAGCAAATTTTATGAGCCGACACGCGAGCAAATGCAAGCAACCGCGGAGGCACACGGAATCAAATTTGCAAAAGGCTTCCGCGCGAGTCAAGAAGCGGATTTAAATCAAGCCGAAAAATTGAGGTATCCATTAATCATCAAACATCCAAATAGTTATGCCAGTGTCGGATTAATCCCAGAATCAAAGGTTAATTCTTTTGAAGAATTACAAACACAATTTGGACGTGTGATAAAAGATTTTGGTTCTGCACGCGTGGAGGAATTTATTGAAGGTGGCGAGGTGAGTTGTTTGGTTGTGGATAACCCTGATAATTTTTCATCACCGTATGCTTATACACCTGCCGAAGTAATTTTTCCTGAAAATGAAACATTCATGCACGAACAGGTCAAATGGTTTAATTGGGATACATTTATTGTGAAATTACGCAATCAAGATTTACTGAAACCGATTCAAGATGTAAGCAAAAAAATGTATCTCGCTATGAATGGACGTGGCTATGCTCGCCTTGATATGCGTGTGCGACCGAATAACGAATTGGTGATTTTGGAAATTAACCCGAATTGCGGAATTTTATATTATGGTCAAGATGACCGTAGTACAACTGATTTGCCGATTTCGTGGGATAAAGATGGGCATGATGGATTTTTAGATAGAATTTTTCGTTCAGCGATTTTGAGGCATAAAAAATAAAACTATATAGTTTACCTACACAAGAATATAACAGTAGATAAAAAGATTTGGCAAGAATTTTCTTCTATAAGACACTCCACCTAATTTCCATATTAATCCTTTGGGAAGTTACTTGATGTAAACCATATTTTAGTTGAAAAGAAACCAAAATGAGCCCCGGTACCTTTCGTAACCATTCTTTCGATTTCAGACGCAGATGTTCCATTAGGGACAATCATTATACTACTAAAAACCATTTCACCATTAGTATTACTCGGAATAGAAAACTGTACATTCTTCTCGAACTTAGCAACGGCATAGGTAAAATCAAAACCATAACTAGAATCAATTTGTGACATTTCTAAGACATAACTAGGATATACTAATGAACCCAAAGCCATGCCACTATGACTCTCTAACGAATCGAAAGCGCCACCATCACTCTTACCATCAGAACCATTATATCTAAACGCCTCTTCATTTATACCTGGGAACAAAGTCGTTAAACTCGTATCAGTGCCTTCTGAAAAAATCGGATGGGAAAGAATAATTGTATGGCCACTCTCTTCTAGTTTTTTGAGCGTTTCCCTCGTAATATTACATCCTTGAACATTAATATCCAAATTTGTCGCTTGATTAGGAGTTTCTAAATAAAACGGCTCAAATTCCAAATCCCTCAATAACTCAGGTCTATTGCAAGCTAGTTCTAAAAAATATCCAATATATTTTTTTAATAACTTAAGTTCATAGGTATTGTAATCTACCAATGCATTGGTTTTTAAACCATTAGGTGAATCAAGCAATCGAAGAAGATCATTCAACTTATTCAATTCATCTCTCATTTGCTGATACTCAGTTTCTTTCGCTATGTCTGGAGTAGGAGAAGGTGTTTCAGTTTTGGTGGGTCTTGCAGTTGGGATGAACTCTGCTGTCGGTGTATAAGCAATAATTTCAGCGGTTGATTGCTCTACATTTTGAGGCGTGCCATTTGAATTATTTTCCACTTCTTGAGATTGGGTAGCAGAACATCCAAAAATAAATAGCGCAATCACAGCACTTACATAGTAAAGTGAAATAGTTTTTTTGATCTTGGAATTCATCATTTTTCCTGCCTTCTTGCATAGGTAATAATAGGAATAATTATATCAATTCTGCTTATGAGATTGCTTCGCCTTTGGTCTCAATACCCCTTCGTTTCACTCAGGGTACTCGACCATCAGGCTCGCAATGACATACTTTATCATCTTCTTGGTCGCATCCAACGCCCGCCGAGGATGAGCGAGAGTAAAACAAAAATAATCGAAACCCAGGTATAAATTGTGTTATCGGTGCTCATGCCAATCACAAGGAACAGCAACCCGAGCATTAAGAAAATTGTTGAAAATCTTTTTTTGTTCATGGAAGGGATACTTTCATAATTTTTGTTGATGATTATATGACCGCGGACGACAGACCGAAGACCGTTTGAACCGTCCACCGTCTACCGTCTGCGGCCTACGGTCATAAAATAAATTAAACCTATTACTGATTCCGTAAACTCACTTCTTCAAAATCTGAAAAATTATTATCAAACAAATCAGAGGGGATATCTTTCAATGTCCATTCAAAAAAATCAATCAAATAGGCATTGACAATTTCGGTCACGCGTTGTCCATTCAATGGACCTTTCAAACCGAGTTGTGGTGCAATCGGTGAAAGCAAAGGCAAATCGCTAAAATCATAATGACGTGTGCCAGCAATCGTAATCACGCCGAAACCTTCTGTTACGTTTTTATAAAACGGATTAAACAATTGATTATTTTTACTATCGGTAATATCCGTCCATGCTTGGCTAAACATAAAAAACGCTGGTTGAGAAATTCCGTTTTGAATAATTTCAGCAGAGACAGGTCGCATAAACGGGTCCATGCCTAAAACAGATTTGCAACGTGAGTCAATCCCACAAAATTGAATCGCCGCGCCACCACCTGTGGAGTGACCATACACGCCGACTCGATTCAAATCTACACTTTGACTAAAAAACTCTCCCGCCTCATTTTCCTGACCTGATAACTGATTCAGCACGTACGCCATATCTTCCGCCCACTGACTCACCAACACATTCGCCTTTTCTTCATAATTTGGGTCTTCGGCATCTTCGGGCAATGCTTTCGGATTATTCGGTGCAATTGTGCCATCTGGAAAAACAGTGACGACTGCTCCATACGTATGTTGAATGCCAATCACAACATAACCTCTACTTGCAAGTTCTAAGGCTTGACCAGCATTTTGAGCGTTGAATCCATTCCAGCCGTGTGAAAATAAAATGACTGGGAATTTTTCTTCTGATACTGCTAGTGCTGAATCTTTATAAGCAGGGATTTCGACCAATCCCAAATGGTTCAAGAAATAAGATGGCATGTTGATATAGGTTGCAATGGTTGGGGCAAAGATTTCCGCGTTTTCCATCCATGGGGCTTTTTCATCTGAATCTTTTGCATCGGCTGGATACCAAACTTGAATCATAAATTTACGCGATTCATCTTCGCCTGAAAATAGTTCTTTACGAGAGGTATCGTTTAATTCAAATATTTTTGTGCCAACTTGATAGTCACCGCTTGGGGTTGGGATTTGTGGAACAGGTAAAAGGATAGGAATCAGTGTCACGAGCAGAAGCAAGCCGAAGGTTAGATAAGAAGCGAGCGGTTTCCAATCAAAAAAGAAAGCGATGATTGTTAAGAGAAGAGTCAACACATACACTGGAATCATCTGCCAGCGATAGCCTTCGACTACAAAATGATTCAAAGTGAGGATGAATGCCAACGCGGGCAAATATCGAATTGCTTGTGGGCGTGGATGACTCCACAGTAAATATGCGCTTAATAAAATTGGGATTAAGGTTTCAAGCAGACGCATTAGATGATTCTGATGTTTGCGCTAATTTTGCTTTGCCATCTTTATAAGCGACTGCCGCTGTGGCATACATGATGACTGTGATGTAAAAGGTGATGGCAGGCATTAAGACGATGAGCAAACAAGATAAGATGATGGTTGCAAAAATAATTTGAATGGCAAAGGCAAGTACGAATGATAGTAAATAATAAATCCCGAAAGCGGCAATAAAACCGCCGAGGTTGGCGCGGAAAATTTGCCACCATTCTTTGAAACGAAAGAGAGCAGAGAAATCATCTGTTTCGATGACTTTCATTTCAGCGGCTGGGATGATCACTGCCATGACCAAAGAAATTGGAATAATAAAACAAGTACCGCCAAAAACAATCAGAAAATAGATTGGTAAAAATCTTTCCACTTCATTGGGGTTGGCATTCTCGAACATAAATGGAAAAATAAAAGATACGATGACAATGGGAATCACAAAAATTAAGATGGGTATGCCAATAATAAATCTAGCACCAAATACTTTGAGTCCATCTTTGAAAAGTTTTCCCCAATCATCCCATGCCACCAAATGCGGCGATTCGTTATTGAGGATTTGTTTGGCAATTTGAGCGCCGTATCCAAACAAAACAATGTATGGCGCAATGGGGACAATAAATGCCAAAAGTGAAACCGCAATGCCGATATATAAATGTTTGCGATTTTCTTCTTTGAAAGGGAACATGAGTAGTTCATTTAAGTTAAATCCGAAAAACATAAGTTATCTCCAAATAATTGATAATTTACAATGAACAATTGTCAAGTATTCATTATCCATTGTAAATTAAATTGCAACGCCCATCACTGCTACATAATGCGCGGCGGCGGCGAGTAAAACAAATATATGCCAAACTTCATGAAAGCCAAACACACCGGGTTTGAAGTTAAATATTTTTGTAGCATATACAACTGCGCCAAGTGTGTAAATAATTCCGCCTGCTAAAAGCCAAGCAAAAACCCACGTCGGCAAAGCAGATAACATTTGACCTGCGGCACTTACACTAATCCACCCCATGATGACGTAAATCCCTGCACTTAGCCAACGCGGTGATTTGATGTAAAAGATTTTTACAACAATGCCAATCACAGCCAATGACCAGATAATGCTCAACATGCCCCATTTCCAAAAGCCTTCAAAGGCATTCACACAAAATGGAGTGTATGTTCCAGCAATCAAAACATAAATGGCGGCATGGTCTACTTTACGAAAAATTTCCAAAGCCTTATCTTTCACTCGCACCATGTGATAGGTGGCACTGGCTGAGAACAAGAAAATTAAACTGACACCATAAATGGTGAGTGAAATAATCTTTGCAGGCGTGCTCCAGCCGATGATGAGTAATGCAATCAAACCTGCTAAAGCAAGAATCGCACCACCCCAATGAGTGAGACTATTTACAGGTTCACGAAAAAATTTAAACATATTACTTATTTCCTTTTCTTAAGCGACTTAAATCTAAAACGAGTGGTTTTCTTCTTCCAAATGCTGAAGAAGCATACGTTATGAGTAAAATAAAAGTACCAATCCCCAAACCGCAAACCATGTTTACATATTCAAGAAAAAATGCCAATTTCACTTTCGCAATTTGCGGATACTGCT
>DDVH01000063.1 GCA_002345215.1 Anaerolineales bacterium UBA2317 | reverse complement strand
TACTTTCGGCCGGGTTAATAAATACCAGAATATATTCACTGGATTCTTTTAATAATTCGCCAAGTTTAAAAATTGAAGGTTTAACTATTAATGAGAATATCCAAATATATTCTGGCAATGGTTCCAATTATTTACTGTCAGGAGTATGTAACAATAATGAAAAACTGATGCTGACTTTGCCTGTTAGTAAAGAATTCTTCTGCTCTTCAAATAGTTACTCAATAGAAGTTGATCTAACTTCTATTATAGATGGAAGTGTGGATTTTAGAATTCAGAATGAAGCAGCAACAGACTCTATATCCTTCACGAGAAGTAAAGATGTAACTCCGCCAACAAATCCGACTATATTGGATTATAGAATTGCCTGGAATAGTTTGTCATCAACACCAAAAATTTTTTGGAGCAAAAGTACCGATGCTGGCTCTGGTTTTGATAAGTACCAATACTCTATTGGATCAATGGTAGGAATTTCTGATATTGTTTCTTGGACTGATAATTCGGTTGAATCAATTCAAATACTAACAGGAATTAGTTTAACTTTAAACACGGATTATTTTTTTAATATAAAAGCGTTTGATAAGTATGGAAATGTTTCCTCCGTTATGAGTACAAAATGGCGTACTGTTAGCGGAATGAATCTTTCAACAAAATCTTCAACTGCTGTTAATTGGAATGATTACTATAAAACGGCAAGTGTTAATACGCCTTGCGATGGCAGCGAGACAAGAGCTACTTGCTCTCATGGTGGCGAGAGAAAAATCATTGACTTAGTCGATCAATCATCATGTGCCAATCTTTCAATCAAAGATTCAATGGATTTATTTTATTGGCGGTGCAGTGCTTTAAGTGGGCATGCTGTTTTTGAATCCATTAAAATTAAAGAAGGAAAGGGCTTAAAAAACTTAATCAGTACTGATGGGCAATGGAAATCCTTGCAAGCAGTGTTATTACAATCTGGCATTCCCATCAAGGCGACGACAGAAGCTACTTGGTGGTCAAATACGATTAGCCCTTTACCAATAAATGATGGAACTGGAGCTATGGTATTGGCTAATGCCGGGGCCATTTATTATATAGCAAGTGATCAATCGACATCGGGTTATTACATCACTGCTGATAAAATAAGTATTGTTTCTTTAAACTCTTCAAGACTATCAATGTCCTCAGGAGCTACTCCCAACTGCTCGAATGGTGGTGATGTAGGAACTGATCTTACAGCTGTTTTATGTTCAAACAACAGAAAGTTTACCTGGCTTGAATATGATTCTTTAAACTTTGCTTCCTATTATTATATGGGATTTTCAAATAGTTTTGAAACGGTAACAAATAGTATTTTTCCAAATGCTATTGTATATGCGGGGAATACTCTATTGATTTCTAATTCAACGATTGCAGCATTCTATGCTTCGCCACTATCGGGATCAATTCTTGATAATATTACGGTGGATTCATCAAGTTTTAATACGTCATCTGCATCATCTAATAATATTTATCAAAGAATTAAAGCAAACTCTTCGATAACTCTTGGTGATTGGAGTGCTTCTCTTTTTCCATCAAGAGCCATGGCTATATCGGCAAATCAAGTCAACTGGTACAATAGTAATCGTGCCACTATCAACAATGCAAATATTAACTTTTTCACCCCTATAGCAACAACTAATTTAACACTTAGTAATATACTTACTTCCTTTTTAATAGCAACAGGAAGTACTCTTACCAAATTGACTGGGTTGTGGCTTCAACCAACAACTCATATGTGCACAAATCCTGGAAATGCTGATAATGGATTTACTGCAGCTTGTGGAATTGACGGGGCATCAAATGCAACTATCGTTAGTAATGCAAATTCTTTGGCTGTGAACAATACAAATGATGGAGTTTTGTCTAACGATCCCTTTGTAGCTGGAAGTATATGTCCAAGTGCCGTGCATGGGAATAAAGTAAGTAAAAATTTAGAATCAACAGCAAAAACTTATTTATCTAATGCCTTTGAAATACTGGGTGATGAAATCGGCAATGATAATGGACTTTGTGAGTCTAATGAGGATTGTATTTATACGCCAAACTTTGGTAGTTATCAGGGAACTGGTGATTTTTACTCTAATGGGACGTGTATATTTCAAAATGGGACCATTTCAGGTGTTCAAATGTATGCCTATCCAACGCAATAATGTATCAAAGCAGTCAGAATTTTTTTGGGTTTTGTTCCAAAACCAATGGATAAATGGCAGCCTTCGTCCAGCGGAACCGAGCCTTCCATAACGCGGGTTTAACGAACGACCAGAAGGTCAACCTACCTGATCTTACCTAACACAACCAAACAGCCGCAGTCGTGTTTCCGGACCGCAGTATCACCATTGCCATCAATAATGCGATCCTAAATGGCCATGACAGTTGCAGATATGACTTGCGCCGATGTCTGTACCCAATACCCAAACCTATCACTACCAACGCCACGAACCCGAAAAAACCACTCTCTACAAACTGATTCAGGCCAACTGGCTGACGTTCCAGAACCAGGTCGAACAGGACTTGGGGTATCCTCTACCAGATTTCGTGATCAAAGAGTTCGAAGAGTATTTGCGCTGCGGGATACTGGCCCACGGATTTCTGCGCGCCCAGTGCACCAGTTGCCACCATGAGATGCTTGTGGCGTTTAGTTGCAAAAAACGCGGATTCTGTCCTAGCTGCGGTGCCCGGCGGATGTCAGTGACCGCAGCACATTTGGTGGATCATGTTCTTCCACACAAAAACATCCGGCAATGGGTGCTGACGTTCCCGGTGCCGATCAGACTGTGTTTGGCAGTCAGACCAAAAGTCATGGCTAGAGCCTTAGACATCGCACACTTGGTGATTGGCCAGTACTACCGCAAAAAAGCAGGACTTACTGCTAACAACTCCAAATCAGGTGCAGTCACACTGATCCAGCGCTTTGGCGGCAGCCTGAACCTGAACATCCACTTCCACCAACTGTTTGTGGATGGCTGCTATGAACTCAACGAACAAAACCAACCCATCGACTTCTGGGTTGCAAGTCCACCAACAGTCAAAGAGATCGAAGAAGTTCTAACAAAAATCATCACTAAGCTCACCAAATACCTGGAGCGACAAAAAATTATCATCCGCGACTCCGAAGACGGATTCCAAATCCCCATTCCCGACGAAGACACACTCTCTAAACTCCAAGCCACATCTGTTACCTACAGATTTGCCACTGGAAAAAGCAAAGGCAAAAAAGCAATGGTGCTGAAGTCAGTTACCGACAACGACCATAATGCAACCAAAGGCCTTGTTGCAAAGAACTCTGGATTTTCACTGCATGCAGGAGTTGCCACCAAAGCTCACGAACGGGATCGGCTTGAAAAAGTGTGCCGTTACATCGCAAGACCTGCCGTCGCTGAAGAACGACTTTCAACAAACGATCAAGGTGATGTGATCTACAGGTTCAAAAAGCCATGGGACGACGGCACAACTGCTATGAAGCTAACGCCGATGGAGTTGATGGAGCGACTTGTGGCGCTGGTTCCAAGGCCAAGAGTTCATTTGACACGCTTTCACGGCGTATTGGCACCTCATTATAAACACAGAAAACAAATCATTCCAAAGCCACCAGAACTGAAGATAGTTCAGGATCAGGAAATCATCGAACCGAAGCAACTGGAACTGAAAAAGAAAAACATTCCCTGGGCAAGGCTGCTTGCAAGGGTCTTCAACATTGACGTCGAAACCTGCTCCAAATGCGGTGGCAGAATGAAAATCATTGCCGCCATTGAAGACCCCAAAGTAATTCGAAAAATCCTAGAGCATATGGGCCTTGATGCAAAACCACCGCCGTTACAACCTGCCAGAGGGCCACCTTCACTTGAAAGTCATTTCGCAGATGACTTTCTCCAGCAGCATTTCGAAGACTTTCAATAATTCAACGACTGAAAAAATCAGTCGCAACAAATCCGCTCGCTCTAAATCTGAAAAATCCTATTTGATAAGTCCATTCCGCAGCGAAAACTTCAAATTTCTGCGAAATTCGTTGCCAAAGACCCATCCCAATTACACAATTTTACCAAGATCAAGGAAAACCTGGCTGTTGGGACTGATCAATTCATGCTTTAAAATTCCTATCCTCCTGGTTCAGTTTGCTATGGTTTTAAGCGTGGCCCATGAGACCTCCAAATCGGTGTTTTTGGACCCATCTCGAACCGTCACCTACAATTTCTGACTAAAAATAAGACGCTCACTGTTTCAGCTTG
The DNA here is from genome assembly GCA_002345215.1 of Anaerolineales bacterium UBA2317. Classification (GTDB taxonomy): domain Bacteria; phylum Chloroflexota; class Anaerolineae; order Anaerolineales; family Villigracilaceae; genus Villigracilis. The sequence goes on along the minus strand of DDVH01000063.1, from coordinate 342 downwards.
AGAAACTAAAATCTAAATTCTCAAATTGACGACCCAATTAGCCACCACCAAAAAGAATTTTATCTTTGATGGAAATATGCCGATAAAAAGTTGCGGGTAGAAATCAATAGGAAATAAAAGAGGGGAGCAAGCTAGAATCTTGTTTTTAAAAAAATGAATACATTTAAAAAAATCAGCAAAGCTATTGGAGCAAAATATTTGATCTACCCCAGGATTCAAATCAAGTACGCCTTAATTTTTACGGTTTTATCTTGTATGGGCATGTTTTTGTGTATATTAGGTCAGTCTTATTTTTTAGGTAACTCCGAAGGCATATATAATAGACTTCTTTCGTGACCTCTT
>DDVH01000027.1 GCA_002345215.1 Anaerolineales bacterium UBA2317 | reverse complement strand
TCCGTGCCCACATTGCGGAAAGCCGTTAGATGAATTTCAATATCGGCTGTATGATTTGAAGTTAGATGCTTGCACAGAGCATAATCATGGCTTCTGGTTGGATGCTGGTGAAGATGAACGTGTTATCAATGCAATGAAGCAACGCTCAAATGATGTTAAACGAAAAATCAATGCTGAAAGCGAATGGAAAAAAATACTAAAAAACATGCATTCGTTTTTGGATAAAAAATAAATCTCCTATTTTCTAGGAGATTTATTTTTTACATATTTGCTTTACGCAAAAAGAATTTTGTAAGTTCTTCAGCAATAGCGGGGATTAAAGCAAGCCCAACGACCAATCCCCATTCTGTTAAGGTAAGAAAGTTTGTATTAAATATCGGTTGTAAAAATGGAACTGAACAAACCAAAATCAACAAGATAGCAGAAAAGCCAAAAGCGTATTGCATGGTGCGGTTGGAGAAAATGCCGACCCTTAAGAGTGAAGCGCGTTCTGAACGAACGGTATACGCGCGGAATAATTCCGCAAGTGATAATGTCGCAAATGCCATTGTCTCCGCAATTTGAACATCTACACCACGCCAATCATGATTTAAGACATAAGACAAAACGTTCGTTCCTTCGGGGATGCTTGCTCCTGCTTCTAGATGCCAACTCAAGCCGATGATAAAAGCAGTTAACACTGCACCCGTTTGTGCAAATGTTTGCACAATAATTCCAATGCCCATGGAGCGATTTACAATCGGTTCATTTTTTGTACGCGGCTTTTGCTCCATAATATCGGGGTCGCCTTTTTCCATTGCCAAAGCAAGGGCTGGCGCGCCATCTGTAACAAGGTTGAGCCATAAAATTTGAATCGCAGTTAATGGGGCAGGTAAACCTGCTACGATTGCTAAAAAGATAATCATAATTTCAGCAATGTTTGATGAAAGTAAAAAGAAAACAAATTTACGAATGTTGCTGTAAATCACTCTGCCTTGTTCCACTGCGGCAACAATGCTGACGTAATTATCATCGGTTAGCACCATATCAGCAGTGCCTTTGGCAACATCTGTGCCAGTGATTCCCATTGCAATGCCAATATCGGCGCGTTTGATAGCAGGTGCATCATTCACTCCATCACCGGTCATCGCCACCACTTCATCATTCGCTTGTAATGCATCTACGATTCGCATTTTATGTTCCGGTGAAACACGCGCAAATACATCTGTATCTTTAATGGCATTGATAAGTTCAGCATCATTGGCTTCATCTAGTTGTGCGCCGGTCATTACTTTTTTGCCGGGGCGTAACAAACCAATTGATTCTGCAATCGCTTTGGCAGTATTAGGATAATCCCCTGTAATCATGACAGTACGAATACCTGCCTCGCGTGCTTTTTCAAGCGCGGGTTTCACTTCTTCTCGCGGCGGGTCAATCATACCGACCAAGCCAGCAAAAATTAAATCTTTTTCTACATCTTCAGTTTTGATGTCTTCCGGGTTATCCGGAACATCATCTACTACTTGATAGGCAAAGCCGAGCACGCGTAAAGCATCATGCGCCATGACATCATTCGCGTCAAAAATTTTCTTTTTCGCTTCTGGACTTAATTCAACAGGTTCGCCGTTTTGATTCAGATACTTCGTGCATAAATTGAGCACAATATCAGGTGCGCCTTTTACAGCCACTAAATCAAAGCCTTGATGTTGTTCTCCATGCGCATGAAATGGAGATAAATCATTCGCATTTGATTCACTGACGTGATGAATCGTGACCATGCGTTTGCGTTCTGAATCAAATGGGATTTCATTCTCACGCGGATACGCATCTTTAATATCTAGGTGAACTGCTCCCGCTTTTGCTGCGGCGACTAATAATGAACCTTCAGTCGGGTCACCCACAATGCGATAGGTTTTGGATGATTCATGTTCGCCTGTGGTTTCAATCAATGAATCATTATTTAATAATCCAAGCCATAAAGTAGAAAGAATAGCAGGATAATCTTCAGTGTTAATTTTTTTATCGTCAATTTGAAATTCGCCGAAAGGTGCATATCCTGTTCCGGTTACATGAACAAATTGCCCGTCAGCCCAGAGGCGTGTGACTGTCATCTCATTTTGAGTGAGTGTGCCAGTTTTATCAGAACAAATCACAGTGGCAGAGCCAAGCGTTTCAACCGATGAAAGTTTGCGAATGAGTGCGTGACGTTGAATCATTTCACGCATACCAAGCGCGAGTGAAATGGTCACGACGGCTGGCAAACCTTCCGGCACGGCGGCAATGGCTAAACTAATGGCAATAATAAAAACTTCTGTAATTTGTTCGGCAAAGGTTTCAAAATATTGCGCTGGCGCATTGAAGAGTAAATCAATATTTGTGTTGTTAATTAAAGCAACTGCAAAAACAACTGCAACCAAAATCAACGACACAATGCTTAATGACTTGCCAAGTTGATTCAATCTTTTTTGTAACGGCGTTTCTTCGGTCTCAACATTTTGAAGCATAGTGGCAATCAGACCCAGTTGAGTCAACATGCCCGTATCAGTGACAACGCCACGTCCTCGACCATATGTAACAACGGTTCCCATGAATGCAGTATTTTTTCTATCACCGAGTGGAACTTGTTTATCTAAAACAGTGGCGGCATTTTTTTGAACAGGTAATGATTCACCTGTTAATGATGCTTCTTCCACTTGCAAGTTGATTGCTTCTAACAAACGCAAATCAGCTGGGATAAAATTTCCCGCTTCAAGAAAAACAATATCGCCCGGCACCAAGTTATAAGCAGGGATTGATTTTCGCACGCCATCACGAATCACTTGTGCATCTGGCGCGGCAAGTTTTTTCAATGCGGCAAGTGCTTGTTCGGCGCGTTGTTCTTGAACAATACCAAGTGCGGCATTCAAAACTACAATCAACATAATTGCAATGGCTTCAACATAATCCCCTAATAATGCCGAAACCGCTGAAGCAATAATTAATAAAAGTACAACAAAACTACTTAGCTGACGCCACATCAACGCCCAAAAGCTCGGGCGAGGGGCTTCACGCAATTGATTCGGTCCATAATGCTTAAGTCTTTTTTCGGCTTCTTCAGTATGCAAGCCTTCATCATGGACTTGTAAATGTTGTAGAACTTGCTCGCTGGTTAACGCGTGCCATTCTTGGATAGGTGTAGGTTCGTGTGGCATAAATTGAGTTTATTTTACACATGCAACAATTGTCAAGTATTCATGCAATAAAATAAAGAGAAGGTTACAATTCAACCTCATCTCACTTATTGGAAAATAAAATCAATGCGAATTCAACTCATTATCTTCATGTTATTGCGTACCATTCTCAATTCGGCTCACAGAATGGTATATCCGTTTTTATCTGTGTTTGCGCGTGGCGTTGGTGTAGAGTTACAAACTTTTTCATTGTTAATGACTGCTCGTTCATTGGTTGGTGCATTGAGTCCATTCTTTGCACCTATTGCAGATAGGCGTGGCAGAAAATTTGGCATGTTGATGGGGATTTCCATTTTTATTTTCGGTATGTTCATCGTTGCAATTTATCCATCGTTTTGGACTTTAGCCATTGCACTCATGTTGGCAATGGTTGGTAAATTTATTTTTGACCCTTCCATGCAAGCCTATTTTGGTGACCGTATTCCATATCATAAACGTGGCACGGCGTTAGCAGTCACTGAAGTAGCCTGGTCTTTTGCTTTTATTTTTGGAATTCCACTTGTCGGCTTTTTAATAGACCGTTTTGGTTGGTCAGCACCATTTCCACTCTTTACTTTACTTGGGCTTTTGGCATTTTTTATTGTGTGGCGAATCGTCCCAAAAGAAGATACCCACCATGAACCTGTCATGAATTCGCGTGAAGGTTTTCGCGCAGTGTTTTCATCTAAAACTGCAATCATTGGAATTTCAATCGCATTGTTTGCCAGTGCCGCCAATGAACTGGTCAATGTGATTTTTGGAGTCTGGCTTGAAGATTCTTTTGGATTAAAAATTATTGCCCTCGCAGGAGCCTCAGCAGTCATTGGGATTTCAGAATTAAGTGGAGAAGGATTAGTAGCCCTAACCACTGACCGATTAGGAAAACCGCTCGCTCTTACTTTAGGCTTGGTGACGAACGCGGTTGCTTTGATTCTTCTCCCCATCCTTGGGCAAACGCAAACAGGCGCATTGATTGGATTATTTTTGTTTTACATTACATTTGAATATGTGATGGTCAGTCATATTCCCTTAATGACAGAACTTGTTCCATCAGCAAGAGCAACGATGTTATCTCTAAACGTCACAGGCCATGCCATTGGGCGTGCCATTGGAGCATTTTTAGCGGCTTATATTTATCAGCAATTTGGGTTTGGAGTAGTGACTATTATTGCGGTGGGTTTTAACATTTTAGGTCTGTTGGCTTTGTGGAGAATGCAAAAGGGAACTTAATGCAAGTTTTATTAATCATCTTTGTAGTCTTAATTCTGATTATTGCTTTGTTGTATGTGCTTGTGCCAGCTTGGTATGGGCTTCCGCCGATTTCTACCCATCCAGACAGAATCCGCAAGGCTTTGGAGTTGGCAAATCTGCAACCGAATGAAACCCTCTATGATTTAGGTTGTGGACATGGACAAGTACTTGTCATTGCGGCGAAAGATTTTGGGGCAAATGCTGTCGGGATTGAGGTTGGTCCAGTGCAGTGTTTTATCAGCTGGGTAAACTGCCTACGCAGTGGAATCAGGTCGAAGGTCAAAATTGAAGCGGGGAATTTTTTTAAGTCAGATTTAAGTCAGGCAGATGTGGTCTTTGCATATCTCACATCTGAATTTGGGGAACGTCTGAATAAGAAATTAAGGAATGAATTAAAGGCGGGTACAAGGGTTGTAACAGTTGCTTTCGAACTGCCTAATTGGCAAGCGATCATATTTGATAGAGAAAATCTAATTTGGGTATATGAAAAATAAAAAAGCCCCGTCATATGACGGGGCTTTTTTATTTTTAAGGCGAAAATTATACGCCACCAAGGCTGGAGTTAATCTTGCTGAAGACGTTACCAATGATTGGTCCGAGAACCATCAAAGCCGCAATAACGACAATGGCAACTAAAACAAGAATTAATGCATATTCAACAAGACCTTGGCCTTTTTCTTTGGGTGAAAATAACATGACAAATTTCTCCTTTCTTCAATAGTTTCTCAGAGCGAATTCTCTGAACTTCTTCCATTTTACATCGCATTGGGAAAATTGCAAGTGGTAAAAAGGGTAAATCCTTAACATTTATGTTAGTATAACCTTACAAGAAAGAAAAGCCCTGCTGTACAGCAGGGCTTTTACTTTTCTTTGAAATTTTAAATTTATACGTTGGTAAGGCTTGAGTTAACTTTGCTGAATACATTACCGATGATTGGTCCGAGAACCATCAATGCAGCAATAACAACAATAGCGACTAAAACAAGAATCAAAGCGTATTCAACAAGACCTTGGCCTTTTTCTTTGGGTGAAAATAACATGGCGAATTTCTCCTTTCTCATAAATTTCTCAGAAACTTACTGAGATATATTGATTCTACATAGCAAGTCGAAAAAAGCAAGGAATATATGAGGGCTACCTTAACAGAAATGTTAGCTACAAACGGGATATGGTTTTCTTTGCGAGTTCCTCGGTCTGTGCATTTTCTGTGGTTAAATAAACCAAAAACTGGTGATTTTATGCTCATTCATTCTGCTTCTCAACTCTTGACCCTATCCGGCGGACCGCAACGCGGGAAATCTCTGGGCACATTAAGTATTATTGAAAATGGCGCGATTCTGTTTCGAGATGAAAAGATTATTGCAATTGGCAAAACGGATGAATTAAAAAATGCCTATCCCGACGAGCCGACTTTTGACGCGGGTGGTTGTGTAGTGATGCCAGGCTTTGTAGACCCGCACACTCACATCGTTTGGGCAGGAGATAGAGCCAGCGAATTTGAACTCAAAATGTCTGGCAAATCTTATTTAGATATTCTGGCAGAAGGCGGCGGAATTCTCTCAACAGTTAAGGCAACGCGCACGGCTAGCATTGAAACACTTATGGCACAAACTCGTCCGCGTTTGATTCGAATGTTTCGTAATGGCACCACTACTGCTGAAGCAAAAACGGGCTATGGATTAAATACCGCAACTGAACTGCGCTTGTTAAAAACTTTGCTGGCATTAAGTGATGAAACACCCATTGAACTTTCTTATACTTATTTAGGCGCACATGCAATTCCACCAGAATATAAAGAAAACCCGCAAGGTTATATAGATGAAATTACAAATACAACTTTGCCAATGTTAAAAGAATGGTGGGAGACTCATGCCCCAAGCAAATCACTTCCTTTTGTGGATGTATTTTGTGAGACGAAAGCATTTACTTTGGAACAATCGCGTCAAGTCTTGACTTCGGCAGGTTCGCTGGGATTTCCACTTAAGATTCACGCCGACGAATTTGACAATCTCGGTGGGGCATCTCTTGCGGCGGAATTAAATGCCGCTTCCGCTGACCATTTAGTAGTCACGTCTGATGCGGATATTCAGGCGTTAGCAAAATCTGACACAGTGGCAGTCTCATTGCCTTGTACGCCTTTTGGATTGGCAGAAAAAAATTACACGCCTGCTAAAAAATTTATAGAAGCAGATGCAATTCTTGCTTTAGCCACAGACTGTAACCCCGGCACCACATGGAATGAATCTATGCAGTTTGTAATTGCATTAGCTTGTCGTACTATGAAATTAACACCTGCTCAAGCCATTGCCTGTGCAACAATTAATGCCGCCCAAGCCATTCGCAAAGCCGATGTGGTTGGTTCTTTAGAAATTGGCAAACAAGCCGATATGTTGATTTTGTCCGTTTCCGATTATCGTCAATTAGGCTATCGCTATGGGACAAATTTGGTAAAACAAATCGTCAAGCGCGGACAAATCTATTCTGTAGATGTGGGGTATTATCGAACTGCGTAATGAAAAAACAAAAAGAAAACTTAATCCCTTTGGCTCGTGATATTGTGATGGACCACATCCCACAATTGGTGGTTGTGTTAGGCGCAGATGATTTAATTTTGGATGTAAACGAAATTGCAGAAGCATGGACAGGGATTCAAAAATCTGAAATGATTGGCAAAGACCCGTTACAAATTTTCAAAGCATGGCCCCAATTTTTGAATCGTATGTTAGTCACTGAAGAAACGCGCGAAGAAGTGACTTTGCCCGGTGACCCTGTGCGGATTGTGGAGTTGATGGTCATTCCTATCAAAAATAAAAATGATGGAAAATTAAGTAGCAGAGCCATTGTGGCTCACGATGTTACAGAAAGAAAGCAAGCCGAAAATGATTTGACCGATATGAACGAAATTTTATGGGGCAAGATTGAAGAAGTTGAATCACTGCGCGCGCAATTACAAGAACAAGCCATCCGCGACCCATTGACAGGATTATTTAATCGCAGGTTCTTTTCTGAAACATTGGAAAAAGAATCGGCTCAAGCCATCCGTGAAAATTCGCCATTGTCTTTTATTATTTTGGATATAGATTTTTTTAAAAAGATAAATGACACCTATGGTCACAAATGCGGAGATTTTGTATTACAAACTTTCGCAAATTTTTTATCCGATAATGTGCGCACAGGTGATTTACTATGTAGATTTGGTGGTGAAGAGTTTGTGATTCTGATGCCGAATGCTTCGACAGAATCTGCTTATGAAAGAGCAGAAGTGTTACGCAAGCAATTTGAAGCAATGAACATTGAATTTGAAAATCAAAACATTAAAAGCACATTTTCTGCTGGTGTGGCAACCTTCCCAAATCATTCCGCTTCAAGTGAGGCTGTGTTAAGTTTGGCAGACCAAGCCTTGTATCAATCCAAAGCGAATGGTAGAAATCGTGTGACGATGTATTCGGCTGTGTCACTCTGAGCTGAAGCCCTGAACTAGGTGAAGGGATTGGCGAAGAGTCTCTGAGATAATTGTAGAGATGCTTCGCCACAAAAAACAAAAGCGTGGCTCAGCATGACACAAACTTATTATGGAGAAATAAAAAATGCAAATTAACATTATCGGCGTACCGATAGATTTAGGCGCAGACCGTCGCGGTGTGGATATGGGTCCCAGTGCGATTCGGTATGCAGGCTTACAAAAAAAATTAGAAGACTTAGGTTATACCGTGCAGGACGAAGGCAATATTGAAGTTCCAATTGCTGAAAAGTGTACGATTAAAAATCCCAAGTTGAAGTATTTAGATTGCATCGTCCCGATGTCGAGAAGGGTTTCAGGCGCAGTATCAACTTCCATTCAGCGTGGCAACTTTCCCCTAGTGATCGGAGGCGACCATAGTCTATCAATTGGTTCAGTGCGTGGCGCGGCTCGCAATAAAAAAATCGGAGTCATCTGGTTTGATGCTCATGCAGATTTCAATACCGATAAAACGACACCATCAGGAAATATTCATGGTATGTCACTTGCGGCACTCACTGGTTATGGTGATAAAAGTTTGGTGCAATTGTGGGATGAAACAATTCCTGTCATTGACCCAAATAAAATTGCTATTGTCGGCGCGCGAGATTTAGACCCCGGTGAAAAAGATAATTTGCGAAATGCAAACGCGTTGGTGTTGAGCATGGAACAAATTGATCGTTACGGTATGGTGGCGATGATGGAAAAAGCGATTGCGCATGTGAGCCGTGATGTAGATGGAATTTATTTTTCGTTTGATCTAGATGCACTTGACCCACAGTTTGCGCCGGGCGTTGGTACGCCAGTGCCTGCGGGCATTACACATCGTGAAGCGCATTTGGCTTGTGAGATGATTGCCGAAACTGGAAAGTTAATCGGTTTAGATATTGTGGAAGTGAATCCAATTTTGGATGTGCAAAATCAAACAGCAAAACTTGCAGTCGAATTTGCATTATCTGCATTGGGTAGCCGTATTTGGAGTGGTTAAAAAACGAAAGAAAATTATTTTATGAAACCAACATTATCTGATATTGAAACATTAGCACGCGGAGCAGGAAAAATTTTACAAGATGGATATAACAAAGCCCACACGATTCAATACAAGGGGATAATTGATTTGGTCACCGAAGCAGACCATGCCTCCGAAGCATTTTTGTTAAATGAAATTGCTTCTAAATTCCCCGGCGGTCATATTTTGACAGAAGAAACTGGAAGCATTTCAGGCAGTAACGAAGACCTTTGGTACATTGACCCATTAGATGGCACGGTCAATTATGCTCATCACATTCCTATCTTTTGTGTTTCTATTGGATTTGCTTTGAACGGAAAAATGTCTCACGCCGCAGTGTATGACCCATTGCGTGATGAAATGTTTTCTGCTGAAAGAAATAAAGGCGCATTTCTGAATGGAAAAAAGATACAAGTATCTGAAACAAAAGAATTAGGCAAAAGTTTGTTGGTGACAGGTTTTCCTTACGACACTTGGAATACCGAATTAGATAATTTCAAATATTTTGAACGTTTAGGAAAAAAGACTCAAGGCGTGCGTAGACTTGGCTCCGCCGCTTTAGATGGTTGTTACGTCGCCGCAGGTCGTTTTGATGCGTTTTGGGAATTTAAACTAAAAGCGTGGGACATCGCCGCCGCTGGATTGATTTGTGAAGAAGCAGGAGCTAAAGTCACCGCTGTGGATGGGAGAGATGATTATTTATCCGCGCCGTTATCAATTATTGCATCCACACCGGGGATTTATGAGGAGTTGAAAGAGCAGTTGAAATAAGCTGGAATGGAAGTGAAATCCATGCTGGGTGAATGAACACAAGCAACACTCACTATTCCGATGGCATAGACTGAATTAGAAATGTGATTTGAAAACGGAAAACTTATTCTATTATTATCTATTTTTGCAACAACGCAGGGAATTTATGGCAATTCAAAGAGGAGTTAGAATAACTTAAGTTAGGATATAATGATTTCAGATATTGGGTTGTATGATGGAATTTAATATGGCAAAAAAAACATTAACTAAATCAAGAATAAAGTCTCCACAATCCCCAAAAATAGAAAGTGGAGAAGGTTATTATAAAAATAAGCTAAAAACAAGATTTTGGATGGTAGTCCACTATCTCTCGCTTCCACTAACTTCGGCTCTTGTATTTGGATTTGCAGCCTTATGCGAATTTACGTTATTTAATTTATTATGGTCTTTAATGGAAAAGGATATTCAGGAATTATCAATTGTTAGAAATATAAGTGAGCTAGTTCAGATTGCAATTGCAGTGTTCTCTCTCGTTGGCTTTCTAATCCATGCTGGTTTTTCGTTGTATGGTCAATATCAAATCGAAAAACAATTCTTGAAAGATGAAGATTAAATTAGGAATTTATATGAAAAACAATTTTTTACTTAGAAATACTCAAGCGATAAAGAGATATTTTGGAAAAATGTTTTTAACTCAAGTGACAAGTATTCTTTTGTTTGTGTTTCTTGTTACTTTAATTTCTCAATTTAATTCAATACAAACTCAAAATTTTTTAATATCAGGTGTTATCGTTATTGCCTATATACTTATTGTTGCATACTACACATATAAATTTGATATTACATCTTATAGGCTTGGCTATTTCCCAATAGACAAAAACAGCGATATTGTCGATTACTTAAGAATGACACTTAAGAATATTGAAAAGATATACGCCAAAGGCGAAGATCTAAAATATGATACTGAAAAGTTGTTAACTGATAATATACTGATGAGAAAAGAAGCAAATGCCATTCTTGCTTCTGCTGATTTACTTAAAAAAATATCTGAAGCCTACAAAAGAATTCTTAATTTAAGGATAGAAATTAAAGAGACTCAAAAGAGAGCAAATGACTTCATTTTTGAAATAAAAAAAGAGTTAGAAAATGCCGAACAAGGACTTAGTAACAGAAAAGTAGTTGAGCAACTTGTATACACTGGTAGAGTTTCAGAACAGACTATAAAATATAAAGAATTAAAACGAGAAGAACAAAAAATTAATTCTTTTCAGCGGTTAGCAGCAAAAGAATTAATTGGTTAATTACATAAATATTTTTACATTGCATATCGGAATACAGGCTTCAATCAAAGTGGAACGTGTACTATTTAAGCGGCTAGGGACTTGCAACGTATAAGTGTTCTCCACTCTTCCATACTTGTGATGTTATCAAAACTAACAATCCCATCTACTGAAAGCCCATGCATTGAAAATTGTTTTTAATAATAGTTTATTGTCCAACACGATTTTACATAAAAAGTGGGCCCGGTAGGATTCGAACCTACGACCAAGCGATTATGAGTCGCCTGCGCTAACCGCTGCGCCACGGGCCCCCGTTTCTAGTGATAAAGTAATCAGTGACCAGTAGCCAGTGTTGCAGTATAAATTTACTACTGATTACTGACAAACTGATCACTGTACACTAAACCAGAGCGGGAGATGGGATTCGAACCCACGAATATCAGCTTGGAAGGCTGACGCCTTACCACTTGGCGACTCCCGCATTACAAGAACGGGCTGAATTTTACTACACAGTTATTCACCTTGCCAATAGTGAAACCATACAGTAAAATACCACACGCAAAATTAAGTATGCCCTCGTAGCTCAGTGGATTAGAGCGTTTGCTTGCGGAGCAATAGGTCGGCGGTTCGAGTCCGTCCGAGGGCGCCACACAAATAAACCGTCTAGTATGAGGCGGTTTTTTATTTAATAACATGTAGAGACACAGCGAGTCATATTATGATATTGACACTTTACCACTTCGCTGTGTCCCTACAAACGATTTATAATATTACTTATGAAAAAGAATAAACCACATATCTTATTAACCAACGACGACGGCATCGGCTCACCCGGTCTATGGGCGGCGGCAGGTGAACTTGCAAAAGTTGGCTTCGTCACTGTTGCCGCACCGCGTGAACAATCTACTGCTATGGGGCGCAGTTTACCCAGCACATCCGATGGAATCATTCACGAACAAAAAATGCAAGTCATTGGTCAAGAATGGGATGTCTACGCAGTCGGCGGCTCACCGGCTCAAGCCGTATTACATGGTCTGCTAGAAATTGTTCCACACAAACCAGATTTAATTGTTTCAGGAATTAATTATGGTGAAAATGTCGGTCTCGGAATTACTATCTCCGGTACAGTTGGTGCCGCAATGGAAGCCGCGTCTATGGGTTATCCATCACTGGCAGTTTCGCTCGAAACTGATGCAAGTTATCACCTCACACATTCGGATGATATTGATTTCAAAGTTGCAGGATATTTCACCGCATACTTTGCAAAGATGATGTTAGATAAAAAATTATTTGATGGGGTTGATTTACTAAAAGTGGAAGTACCGCGTCATGCCACGCCTCAAACTGGGTGGCAAGTGGCGAGATTATCCCGTCAGCGATATTACGAACCATTTCCCGCGCAAAGAGAATCATGGGATAAACCCGGCGCAATCAGTTATCGTCACGAAGTATTAGCAGATACCGAACCCGAAGACACCGATGCATTTGTCTTAAGAAAAAAACACATGGTCGCTGTCACACCATTAAATTTGGATATGACTGCACGGGTAGATTTAAAAGAGTTTGAAAAGTACTTAAGAAAATAAATATTGAGCCTCTTCCTCCTCAAATTAATTCTCGCGCCAATCATCATTGGTTCTGCCAGCCTTGCCGGTAGAAAATGGGGCGCATCCGTCAGCGGATGGCTCGTCGGACTTCCGCTCACATCCGGTCCCGTTGTATTTTTTCTTGCATTGAGTCATGACCGCGCTTTTGTATTTGAAAGCATTCAAGGTGTATTAAGCGGCTTGTTTTCGATTGTCTCTTTTGCACTGGCTTATGCTTGGTCTGCAAAAAAATTTAATTGGGTAATTTCATTTTTTATAAGCATCATCATCTTTACAACCCTCTCCATATTTTTGCAAAACATCACCACACCATTTTTTCAAATTTTTATTAGCAACGTCATTACCATTTTGCTTGCGATTTGGCTGATGCCAAAATATGAACCTGTCACATCCACAGCCGTGCCGGGCAAATGGGACATCCCCTCACGTATTCTGATTGGCGCAAGTTTCATCATTTTCATCACCGCCATTGCCCCATACATCGGCGCACGTTTGACAGGTTTGTTAACGATGATTCCGTTGTACGTCAGCATCTTGACTATTTTTGCTCACAGACATGATGGTAGTGCCGCAGCGATTAACGTCCTACGCGGATTAACGTATGGTCTTTTTGCATTCGCTTCTTTCTACCTCACACTTGGTTTGCTAATCCTCGACAGTAGTTTAGCCTTGGCATTTTTCTCCGCTATTTTCGCAGCGTTGTCCACACATGGAATCACATTGTTGATATTAAATCAAGTTAATAAAAAGACCAATCAAACCAGCGCCTAAAACCACCCAAGCCACTGCCCATTTGGATTTGGATGCAAATAAAACAATTAACGCCAATGAAAAAATTATTAGAGCGGGAATAGAAGTGATTGTTTCAATCAAAATATAAATTGCTGTAGCAGAGATTAAACCCACAACGCCCGCTGTGATTCCATCTAAAAATGCATGAGCAGATTTATTCTCGACAAGTTTTTCGAGATAATCATGCCCAATCATGGTGAAAGAAAAGGCTGGGGCGAAGACTCCAATGGTCATTGCTATGGCTCCCAATGCTCCACCACCAATATAACCGACGAAAGTAGAGAAGATAATCAATGGAGCAGGTAATAAACCTGATAATGCCAATCCATCTAAAAATTGGGCATTTGTCATCCAACGTCCAATTTCAACGGCATCATGTTGAATAAATGGAATGGCGGTGTATGCGCCGCCGAAGGTTAAGAGTCCAGCACGGAGACCGGAAAAAAGGAGAATTAGTAAATTGGGAGAATTGGTTGATGTGAATTGGGAATCGAGAATCGTTTGTGATGTGGGAGAAATGTTCAAGAGAACATAAATGCTGATGAAAACAGAAACAAGTATCAGCGTGAATGCGAAGCGATTTTGTCCTCTTTGTGCGAATGTGAAAATGAATCCTGAAATCAAAAGTGTGATTAAGAAATTTACATCTAGCAATTGAGCAATGAAAGCAAGAATTGCAATTGACCAAAGCCATTTGTTTTTATGTAAAGCATGTGAGCCGATGCGATGAATGGCGCGGATAATCAACGCGGCGACGGCGGGTTGCATGCCAAGAAAAATAGATTGAAAAAGTTGAGATGTGATTCCATACGTAACATAAAACCATGAAAGCGCGAACATAAGCAAAAAACCTGGAAGCATAAAACCAAGCCCTGCAAGAAATGCGCCGATGCGACCGCGTGCAATCATGCCGAAGTAAACACATAACTCATGCGCTTCGGGTCCTGGCAATGCTTGATAGACTGCCAGCACGCGATTAAATCTTTCAGGCGTTATCCATTTTTCTTCTTCAACAAGTTCTTGACGAATCATGGCGATTTGTGCAAATGGTCCGCCCCATGCGAGGAATCCGAAACGGAGAAATTTGAGAAATAGATTTAGATAAGAAATTTTCATAATGGATAATTGACAATGAATAATTATCAATTATCCATTATTCATTGTCAATTGTTTCAAGATTTCAAGCGTTTCATTTTTTCCGCCTACACCATTTTCACCACCAGGTCCAACGCACGATGGACAGCCATCAATACATTCACATTGCGTCACCAATTCATAAGCACGTTGAATTAATTCATCATGAATTTCAAAAAGTTTTTGGCTGAAACCAATTCCAGCGGGAACCAAATCATATAAAACAACAGAAGGATTTCCATTGATTGAACCTGTTGGGTCTGTATGATTTCCTAAATCTCTGGCATCACACATCAAAAATAATGGCGCGAGATTTGCCAACACAAAACCCAACCCTGCCAGCCCACTTCGCATGCGTACATTTTGTTCCACTTTGTGATGACAACTATGACACAGCGTTGTTAAGTTTTCTAAACGATTTGCTTCTTCGGCAGATGTGAATGCACGAAATGGAGTTTTATGATGCACATCATGTTGACGATTTGATTCTTTCGCGCCGCATACCTGACATGTAAATTGGTCACGCTTCCTGACAGTTTCTCTTATCTTTTGCCAATTTGCTCCATAATCATTTGGGTCGTTTGTCCATGCACCTGATTCGCGTAAATGATTCAATGTTTGTTCGGATAAAGTTAACCAATATCCAGTGGTTTGTAATTCGGATGGAGGTAAATCTAATGGTTCTTCTCCTAAATTTTCATTAGTGAACCATCTTAG
>DDVH01000002.1 GCA_002345215.1 Anaerolineales bacterium UBA2317 | reverse complement strand
TTTGAAGGATTCTGAAAGTGATGAAGCCAAATCTTTACGCGAAGTAATGGCGTTGACTATCAACGGCATTGCGGCTGGGTTGAGGAATACGGGGTGATGGGTTGTAGGTTTAAATCTAGTTGAAATTAAGTCAAAAGCTTTTTATAATGAACATTATAGAAAACATTGATGGAGTTTGCGCTTCCCATCGGTAACATTCGAGATTTTATAAAAAGAATACAGATCATTGAAAGGTTTCATAGATGAAAAAAAAAGATACCCTCTCGAACTGAAAAAATATCGCCTATAACAATTTATTTAGAGGATTTAGAACAAATAATTAGCCTCCTTAAAAAATTCTCAGACAAAATTCATATCGAAACAGAAGACTATAAATTCGACACATTAGAAGAACTAATGCAAAACAGCGAATCTATAATTAATTATATTAAATTATCTTGCGGGGAATATGTTAGCTTTGCAGAAATAGAAGTAAGGCTTACACCCAACGAAGCTTCTTTATATCTTTATGAAGATAAACCAGAATCTCGAGGAATTTTCGAGAAGATTAAAGAAATATTACTAAAAAGAAAAAAGTTCCTTAAGTTACTCTTTTCTCCTAAAGTAAACTTGATAACATGCATCATTTCAATCACAATAATCATACTTTACAGCTTAAAAGCTATTCCCATCACACAGATAAATTACTTGATCATAATGTGTACTTTGAATTTATTTATATTTTTATCTATATTTGGATACCAAAATAAAGGTGCTAAATATTCAACAATAATCCTAGCATCATATAAAAAACAAAAAGGCTTTTTTGAAAGGAATAAAGACCAAGTTATTTTATTGATAATAGGTGCAGTACTAGGAGCAATTACTACTTACCTAATACAATTAATAATTGAATGATTACCAGAAACTCTCACTAGGAAGAAAATCTTTATGCGCTAGGTTGTAGGTTCAATTCCCACTCACGGAACAAACAAAGTCCCTAATTTATTAGGGACTTTTGCTTAGCACTATTCTTTTGGTATTAACCAGCCTTGGTTAAAATTTTCATTACTTCTCCGCCTTATCCAAATCTTTGCCGATATCACGTTGAAAATCCCAAGTGATATTATTCTGTTGGCACTAACCACCCTTGATACTTGATACTTGATCCATTTTCTACACATTCAAAAGAATCTCCTGCAAAAGTTCTTTTCACTACTTCCCATCTTTTTCTTGAGTTTAGAATTCTGATATAATGACCCATAAAATAGGTCATATAACCTATAAAGTAGGTCACTATGTTAGAGGCAATTTTTGGGTCTGCCGTTCGAGAGAAAGTTCTTTTGTTTATCCTTGCTCGTGAAAAGGGATATGCGAGAGAAATTGCAGGATTCTTTAATATCAATCTAAATCAAGTCCAAAAACAAATGGATGGCTTGGAAGCAGGTGGGGTTTTAGTCAGTCAAAATATGGGGCGAACTCGTATTTACGAATTTAATCCAAAATATCAGTTTCTTGGGGAGTTAAAAGCATTATTACTAAAAGCATTAAGTTTTTACCCAAAGAAAGTGCAAGAAAATCTTACAATGAACAGACGGAGACCTCGCCGTCGTAATAAACCCTTATGAAACCAATAAAGGAAATGACTCAATTAGAAATTGGGGCATATGTTTGTTCGCATTTAGCAGAAAAATCTATCGAAGTAGTTCTCTCTGGCGGTGCTTCAGTTTCGCTTTATAGTAATAATCAATATATCTCAAAAGATATTGATTTAATAGATGTTTATTCAGTGAGTAGAAGAAGACTCAGTCTTGCTATGAAAGAAATTGGTTTTATTGAGAAAAATCGATATTTCAAGCACCCAGAATCTCCTTTCATTATTGAATTTCCGCCAGGTCCATTAACAGTTGGTGATGAAGTCGTTCATAAAACACGACAAATCAAATTTTCAACTGGTGTTTTGAAAGTGATCTCAGCAACTGATTGTGTAAAAGATAGACTCGCCGCTTATTATCATTGGGGAGATAAACAATCTCTGAGTCAAGCCATATTAGTAGCTAACGAGAATAAAGTTGATATTAAAGAAATTGAACGATGGTCGCAAAAAGAAGGTAAGCAGAAAGATTTTGAATTGATAAAAACGAAATTCATATGATTAAGATTTTCATTATTTCTCCGCCTTATCCAAATCTTTGCCAATATCGCGTTGAAAATCCCAAGTCAGATAATCCAAATTCGATGGCAGTGATAATTCTAGCGTATATAAATATTGCAATTCGATTTTTATATGTTTAGGACGGCATTCAAGCAAATGTCCGCCACTGGATTTGTCATCCGTCAAGAAATGTAAATGCACACCTGGCACACTGATTGAGGAAACAAAATGGGGCGTGTAAAACCCGACCATTAATCCACTGACATTGTGAAATTCAAAAGTCGGTTGTTCTTTTGCCACTTCAACAAGTGGGCGATAATTTTCTTGTTTTGGTACAGAACGAGTTTTGACGTAAGCAAAGTCACCTGTGATGCGAAAGGCATAAAAAATATTTGGTGACGGCATCAAATCAATCATCCATTTCAGAAAATCGTTGTAATTTAATTCTTTATCAAGAATTTCATCACTAGCGGGTTGAAACTTCGTCACGCAGGCAAATGGAGAGCAGGTTTCTTCGTCAGTAATTTGATTCACTTTCCCATCAGACCCGACGCGGAAAATTTCTCCATCCACCATCATCATCTCGCCATCTAAATCGTTGAAGGTGCCGAGTCCAAAGTCACCATGTTTTTTAATTTCAGAAAACGGAATATTCTGCTCGTAAATTCCTTCCACCAAAGAATTTACAGGCGCACATAAATAGACTTTATTTTCTGCTTTTCGTTTTCTGATTCTGCGAATTGTAGTTAGACCCATTGTTTCTCCTATGTCATTGCGAGCCACGCTTTTGTTCTTTGTGGCGAAGCAATCCCCAACTTAATTACGAGATTGCTTCGGGTTGGGTCTCGATACGTTGCTTCGCAACACTCGACCATCAACCCTCGCAATGACGGTTAACCGTATTTTGGCGTATCACCAATAATTTCCCAATTTTTTTCCAAAGCAACTCTTTTCAACTTTGCATCTGGATAAACTGCCACAGGATGGTCTGCATGTTCAAGCAATGGGACATCTAAACTGGTATCACCATAAGCAAAATCAATTTTATCTACAGCCAAACGACTCAAAACTTGTTCAATCTTTTTTTCGTTTGAGACTAATTCACCAACCATTCGCAAACGTCCATCTTTAATTTCCACAGGCGTACCACTCACTTGTGCACCGATTCTTCTTGCAAAAGGTTCAATGAATGGCTCAACGACACTACTAGCAATATACACTTGTGCACCTTGCTCACGATGTTTAATGAGTCTATCAATTACATCTTCGCGGCGTTTCTTCCACAAGTTATGTTCCACAACCCATTCAGAAACTTGTTTCAATTTTTCTTCATCAATATTTTTGACATAATCCAAACTATTTATCATTAATTTTTGTCCCCAAGTTTGCCAATCAATGATTCCATTTTTTGCCAACAAATAAGAAGGCATGATAGATGCCATGGTTAAATTTGCTTGCCACTTGCTTTGATTATGCTTGACCCAATCTACTAACCCTAAAAATGGAGAACCTGTGGTCAATGTTCCCATCATATCCGATACGACAATCATGTTTTCTCCTATGCTTAATCTAATAACGCTTCAATGGCGCGGTTATTATCCGCCATGCGTTCGGCTAACAAACGCGCAATCCACTCATGCAATGCAGACGCGACGTCTGGGTCTTGACTTTCCATTTTTTTCATTGACTCCGTCGTCAATTTATATAAAACACTTTTTTGTTCTGTGACGACATTCGCTGTACGCTTATTTTTTAGATATAAACCTAACTCTCCGACGACAGTTCCGCTTCTGACGCTACTCAAACGGGTGATTTCACCCTCAGCAGTTTCTATCAGGACATTTAATCTTCCAGACTCGATGAAATACATAGATTCAGGCAAGTCTCCGCGTTTCATTAGGTAAAAATTTTCTGCCACTTCCATGCGTTCAAGATAAAGAATTAATTTATCAATCAAAGCAGGTTTTGGAAATGTGCGCCTTAATTGAGATTTGATTCCGACTTGAATAAATTGAGTAGAGGCTTCATACTTTTGAAGCAATTTATTCTCACACCATTCCACGCCATGGTCTAAAGTGGGGAAGTAGTGAATATACTCATCCGCTTTGAAATCACCACGCTCCATAGATTTGCGAATCACATCATCTACTTCGCTCAGCACCAATTGAATCCCATGCAATTCTGCTACCTGACGCATGCGTGTAAAACTGGAAACAGCCGATGAATCTAAACCATACACACGATGAAAATCTAAAAGGATGAAATGTTCTTTGATATTCTTATCTTCTAAAAATTCACGGATGCGCGTCAGCAATTTATCTGCTGTGCCGAAGAAGATATAACCTTGCAAACGGAATATGTGAATGCCTTCGCCATATTCATGCAAAATATCGCGTTGAACTTGCGGACGTTCTACTTTGGAGTGATAAATTTTTCCATTCAACGTATCGCGTACCGTGTTGACATTACTATATTTGAATACGAACATCACTGTCGCGGCAATGATTCCAACACCAACGCCTTCAAGAAATCCGATAGTTGCAATCACTACCAAACTTATCAACACAATGAAATATTCTGAACGTGGAAGTTTGAACCAAGCATCATAAACCCAATCTATTAAGAAAGATAAACCTAACACCAAAAGTAAACTGCTTAATAAAGCTACAGGTAAATAACTAATGAAAGCACCACCCGCTAATAAGATTAATCCACAAATCACAGCCGTTGTGATGGTGACGATGCGAGTCTTTGCTCCCATGTGTTGACCTAAGGCGGTTGCTCCCAACATGTGATAGCCTGCGGGTCCGCCTCCGAAACCAGAAACCACATTTGCAATGCCTGTGATTCGTAATTCGTGATTGAGATTGATATCGCGTTTGGTGACTAATTCCAAGCCTGTGGCATTTAATAAGAATGCAATCAAACTCACCAATGGCACTGGAATTAATTTATCTATGTTATTTGCTAATACATTCCATTGCACCTGATTAAATTCTGCGGCTAAAAATGGTTTCCATAAACCACCTGATGGAAATTCTTGTAATAACAAACCTAAGCTTCTGGCTTGTTCAATCGAAGTATTGGTTGAGAATAAAGCAATATAAAATAAAACGATAGCACTGAAAACAATCCCAGGCCACACTAGAAAGTGATTCACCTTTCGTAAAACGATTAACACAATAATTGCAAAAACTGTGCCCGGCAACCAGCGGATTAACATTTCTGAATTAAGCAAACTTCCTAACATATTCATGCTTAATGTTTGCCCGGTCATTACTTCAATGGCGCCGCGAGTCAATAACCAGCCTGTGCCTGCTAAAAATCCGCCAACGACTGGATATGGAATATAACGAACTAAATTGCCGAGTTTGAATGTGCCGATTAAGAAAAAGATAATTCCTGTAGCAAATGAACAAATCATAATGGTAGCAACCACTGTCGAGAAAACAGAATCAGGTGTCCCGACGAGTGAAGCGACAATTCCGCTGGCGGCAACAGCAATCAAGGCGGCGGGTCCATCTTGTGGACCAATTGCTGTGCCGGGCAATGTCCCAAAGATGCTAATTAAGATGGACATCACAAAACCGCCAAATAAAAATAAGCCGATACCGCGTGAGACGTATGCGCTCATCTCGCCGCTGAAAATTAAAGTTGCTAATGAAATACAAAATACAATCACAATTAAACCTGCCACTAACCCGGCGGTGATGCTTGTGATTAATTGACGCGTATCTATATTTTTCATTGAGGACTCCTGAATTGGAAACTGCCTGATTGTATCTGAATTTATATTTTCAATGCATCACCCAAATTACCTGACGATAGGTTTATAATTCCCCCGCTATGGACAGTAAGACACTCAACGTACTTGAATACCCAAAGATTTTGGAAAAACTGGCAGGCTTCTGTGACTTTTCCGCTTCGATGGATTTGGCGCGCCAATTGCAACCAACTGATTCTTATGAGTTGGCGATTTCACGTTTAAGTGAAACGACCGAAGCGCGAAAAATTTTATCTTTACAAGGCATTGGCGTTGGCGCGGCACATGATATTCGTCCGCAAGCGGATTTGGCGGCACGAGGTGGTGTGCTTGACCCAAGTGCTTTGTTGGATGTGAAATCTACTTTAATTTCTTGCCGAGATTTGAAAAAGAATTTTGATAAAAAAGAAATTGAATACCCGCGTTTGAGTTTGATTGTAGAAGGCTTGCCCGAAACCTATGGCATTGTAGATGCGATTACGCGAGTCCTTTCAGAACGTGGCGAGGTTTTAGATTCCGCATCACCAAAGCTTGCGGACATTCGCCGAAGTTTAAGAATCGCACAAGACCGTTTGATGAGTCGCTTACAAAAATATGTCACGGATTCTAAAACATCACAAATGTTACAAGAACCCATCATCACACAACGTGATGGGCGTTATGTGATTCCATTGCGGGCAGAATTTAAGGGCAAAATCAAATCTGTTATTCATGACCAATCATCTAGTGGCGCAACTTTATTTGTTGAGCCACTTCCAATTGTAGAAGCGAATAATGAAATTCGTGAATTACAACTTGCACAACGAGATGAAGAACAACGCATCCTTGCCGAAGTTTCATCGTTAGTGGGCGAACACGCTGTTGAATTAAAGTATGGCGTTGAAAATTTAGCCGTATTAGATTTAGCCTTTGCAAAAGCAAAATATGCGGAGGAGTTGAGAGCAAGTGAACCAATATTGCATGAGAAGAAAGAGGAAAGAAGAAAGACGAATGATGCACCTCTTTCCTCTTTCTTCTTTCATTTGTTACAAGCCCGTCATCCATTATTGAATCCTGAACACGTTGTGCCAATTGATGTTGATCCAGCAGAAGGAACACGCGCCATTGTTATTACAGGTCCAAACACTGGCGGGAAAACTGTTTCACTAAAAACAGTTGGCTTGCTTGTGCTTATGGCGCAAAGTGGTTTGCATATCCCCGCGCAAAGCGGTTCGCAACTTCCATGTTTTCATTCGGTGTATGCGGATATTGGTGATGAACAATCTATTGAGCAATCGCTTTCAACTTTTTCTGGTCACATCACAAACATCATTCGCATCTTAAAAGAAATTGATCATCGTTCATTAGTTATCTTTGATGAACTTGGTTCGGGCACAGACCCACAAGAAGGTGCCGCGATTGCGCGTGCGATTTTGAGTCACTTACTTGAAACAGGCGCGATGACTTTAGTTGCGACTCATTATCCCGAATTAAAAACATTTGCTCATTCAACCGATGGCGTGGTAAATGCTTCTTTAGAATTTGATATAAAAACGCTTCGCCCTACCTACAAACTGACTCTTGGACTCCCCGGCAGGTCCAACGCCTTAGCCATTGCGCAACGGCTTGGACTTCCACAATCTATTATTGATTCTGCCAAAGCGGAAATTAATCCGCTAGATTTGCGAGCAGATAAATTATTAGATGATATTCGTAAAGAAAGAAATCGTACTTCACGTGAAAGAGAAAAGTTAGAAAAAGCAAGAACTAAACTTGAAAAACAAAATTTGGAATTAGAAAAACGACTTGAAAAAATAGAAGATGAACGCCGTGAGACTTTAGCCAAAGCAAGAGCCGAAGGTGAATTGGAAGTTGCTGTGTTGAGAAGCAATATTGATTCATTGAAGAGTCAATTGAAGAAAGCAAGTCAACCTTTACAAGCGATTAAGTCTATTGAAGAGAAAATTGAAGAAATAGAAAATAAAACAACTCAACCTGTGGAAAGAAAAAGCAGTGAACAGTCATCAGTTGGCAGTATTAAGTTGGGAGAACGAGTCACTGTCAGCACGTTGAATGCTGAAGGTGTAGTAACAGCTATCGGCGAGTCTGATGCGGAAGTTCAAATCGGGACGATTCGTGTAAGAGCGAGGATGTCGGAGTTAATTAGAAAATCCAGTGAACAGTCATCAGAAGGCAGAAAGCAGAAGGCAGAAGTTACAAGTAAGTTATCATCACCAAATACAAAATCCCCCGGCATGGAAGTTGATTTACGCGGATTGATGAGTGAAGATGCATTAGATAAAATGGAAAAATATTTAGAGCAAGCCTATCTTTCGGGTTTGCCGTTTGTACGAATTATTCATGGCAAGGGAACTGGGAAGTTAAGACAAGCCGTGCGTGATGCCTTGCGTGGACATTCGTATGTGAAATCTTTTGAAGAAGGTGGTCACACTGAAGGCGGTGAAGGTGTGACGGTTGCAAAGTTGAATGCAAGTTGATGTTGTATAATTTGAAAAACAGGAGCCGTTTATGTCCATTGATGATGCGATTAAAAAGATGACAGACTTAATCAAAGCCGCCTGTGCGAGTGCGGAAGTCAAAGCCGCGAAAATGTCTGATGAAGAGGCAAGGCTCTCTGTGTATGCGCCAGCGGGTGATATGCAAAAAATTAAAGATGCAACCTTTCAACCTGCATTGGATATGTTGAATTCGGATGGCATGGATGTGCAAGTGTTTGTGTATGATAAAGATGCGCCACCGCTTAAGGGTTAAAAAGTTTAAAGGTTTGAAAGTTAAAAGGTTGAGATGTTAAGTCCGCGTGAAAAGCAAGTTGTTGATTTGCTATTATTGGGAAAAAGTAATAAACAGATTGCTTTGGCTCTTGGGGTTACTGAACGGACAATTGAATTTCATTTAAAAAATATTTATATAAAAATGGAAGTGACTTCACGGGTGGAGCTGATTCTTAAACTTGGGAAATCCACAGGTGATGGATTTTACCCAGACCTGTTGCAATCCACAGTTGATTTTGAAAAGACAAAAATAGATAATGGCAATCAGCCTGCTCAACTGCGAGCGGCACAAGCTTGGAAAAACTTAGTTTTTCTTATCAAAAAAGAGGTTGCCATGACTTTTAAGATTTCGTTTGAAGATTTAGAAAATTATTTACGAAGCAAACCATTTTTATTTGGCTTGTTAGTTTTGCTCAGTATTAGTTTTATGATTCGGTATATTGTCTTTGACCTTGGTTTATATTTCTGGGTTTCATATATCTTATTAGAGTTAATATTGATTTTAGGAAGTCTTCGATTTGGTAAATTATTAAATCAAGATACTTCATTTAAACCATTATCGGTTATTTTGGTTGCAGGCACACTTCCACTCATTGCGGCAGGTTTTGACCAAGCGTATTTGCTTATGGTTCTTCCATATACAGGTGCTACCACAATATCAATTCCTACTATTCAAGCTACTGCTGAATGGTTAACATCTGCCAATGGTTTTCCTTGCCTTGTTACAAATTTGAGCATCACATCAGATGGAGCTTGGTTTTTAGCGATTGGTGAAGTGCTACTATTATTTTTGTTAAGCCGAAAATTTGGGAAACCTTCTGGGGGGAACAAATTAGCAATTGCATAATTATGTTGTAGGGACGCGGTCTCCGCGTCCTTTTTATTTATGTGGGCGACGAAACGTCGCCCCTACGTTTTAATTTATAAATTAATTATCTGTCGCATAACGCCAGACAATATTCAACGCTTCCAAACCTGTTTGACGTTGAATCTCTTGTGCTTCTTCAATTAAATAAATATCACCTTGTAACGGACGGTCATCACGTGTGTAAAGTCCGCGATTGGGTAAATCAGAAAGCGATGCCCAAAAATTCCAGAGAGGCAAATCAAATTCTTTAGCAAGCAGGTACATATCACGATTGACGCGAAAATCTAACTCGCGATTATCCGCTTTGGTAGCAAGAATCGGCACCACGCCTCTATCAATCAGTTGCGTAATAATTCTTCGCAAGTATTCTGTATTACGCGATTCAAAATGTGACCCGATTTGAATAATCACAAACGATGGATTATTAATTCGCAATTCACAATCTACAGGTGTTTCTGCAAACGTGCAACCATATTCACCACGATGCCATTGGTCCCATAACAATGCGCCCGGTGTTGTGCCATCTTGCGCCGTCGGGCTTTCACGATTGAACGAACCATAAAAATGATTCACAGTTTCTTGCAACTCAGGCGTGAGACTTGCAACTAATGCTTCATTCGTTTCAAACCGACCAAAAAATTCATCGGGTCGCGCTTGGCAATCTCCAAAAATTGAAAACGCATTCGGGTTATTCCCCAACGTTTGACCATATTCATAAATCGCACGAACGTTTTCAGTGGGTTCAGGCAAAATCGGCGCATTCATCCATTCATTCGATATCGGCGTTTCAGTAGATGGTACCTCCGCATTGACATTTTCCGTCGCTGTGACAGTTTTTTGCTTTGTAACAGTCGCCTCTGGCGTAGGGGATGCTTGACTCTGCGTAGGAGAATCATAATTTGGCGTCGGAATCGGTCGTGATGGCGTATCCGTTGGCGAAATGGTGGGCGTTGAAATCACTTGCGACGAGCAGGCAATGACGAAGATGAAAAGTGTAAATTGAAATATTTTTCGAAATTTCATAAATCGAATCGTAACATAAAACATTTCACAACCCACTAATTTATGCTAGACTCAACAAAACTGATTACTGATAACTGACCACTAAGACCTTTTAGACCAATAAGACCTGTCAGACTAATTCACCCATTAGGACAAACAAAACTAAAAAATGGAAACTCTCTCGTCTGTAATAAATCCCCAATCACCAGAATATAAATCCAATGCCGAACATAACCGCGCATTAGCGAAAGAATTAAAAGAAAAACTTGCTTTCGTCCGCGAAGGTGGTGGAGAAAAATATCGCAAACGTCACGAAGAACAAGGCAAATTATTTGTGCGTGAACGCATTGAACGTTTGCTTGATGTTAATTCCCCATTTCTAGAAATGTCTGCACTTGCGGCATATAACTTATATGATAACGACGCGGCAAGTGCAGGTATCATCACAGGCATTGGACGCGTTGCCAATCGTGAAGTCATGATTGTCGCCAACGATGCAACTGTCAAAGGTGGTTCGTATTTTCCGCTCACGGTCAAAAAACATTTACGCGCGCAACAAATCGCCGAAGAGAATCATTTACCATGTTTATATCTCGTCGATTCGGGCGGCGCGAATTTACCGTTTCAAGATGAAGTATTTCCCGATGCGCATCACTTCGGCAGAATTTTTTATAACCAAGCGCGTATGTCTGCCAAAAAAATTCCGCAAATTGCGGCGGTCATGGGTTCGTGTACGGCAGGCGGAGCATACGTCCCTGCCATGAGTGATGAAGCCATTATCGTCAAAGGTGCTGGCACAATTTTTCTGGGCGGTCCGCCACTCGTCAAAGCCGCAACTGGTGAGGATGTAACTGCTGAAGAACTTGGTGGAGCAGATGTCCACACGAGAAGAAGCGGAGTCGCTGACCATTTTGCAGAAGATGATGATCATGCCATCGAAATGTTAAGAAGCATCGTTGAGACTCTTCCACGCGGACACGTTCACACGCATCTTTCTTCGGTTGAAGTTGCTCCTCCAGAGGAACCTTTATACTCGCCTGATGAATTGTACGGAGTCCTGCCGCGCAATTCCAAAGAATCGTTCGACGTCCGCGAGGTGATTGCACGCATTGTAGATGGAAGTAAATTTCGCGAGTTCAAAGCGCGTTATGGCACAACATTAGTTTGCGGATTCGCTCGCATTCATGGTTATCCAGTTGGCATCATTGCAAACAATGGAGTTTTGTTTAGCGAATCTGCATTGAAAGGGACTCACTTCATTGAGTTATGCGACCAACGCGGAATCCCATTGATATTTTTACAAAACATTACAGGTTTTATGGTTGGCAAAGAATATGAAAATGGTGGGCTTGCCAAAGATGGTGCCAAGATGGTTCATGCTGTTTCAACAACTCGTGTTCCAAAATTGACTTTAGTCATCGGCGGTTCGTTTGGAGCAGGAAATTATGCAATGGCAGGTCGTGCTTATGGTTCACGCTTTATGTGGATGTGGCCCAATGCAAGAATATCCGTGATGGGTGGTGAACAAGCCGCAAATGTTTTACTCACTATCAAACAAGACCAACTTGCCCGTGAAGGCAAACCTTTGCTGACACAAGCAGAACAAGATGAATTCAAACGTCCACTGTTAGAAAAATATGAACGCGAAGGAAGTCCATACCATTCCACGGCGCGTTTATGGGATGATGGCGTGATTGACCCTGCTGATTCTCGTCAGGTGTTAGGTTTGGCTTTGTCTGTTGTACTTAATTCACCGGTTGAAGAAAGAAGTTTTGGTGTGTTTAGGATGTAGAAAGTAGAAAGTGGTGAGTGGAGAATTAAATTGAAGTATTTAGAATGGCAAGCTGGTGTTCCTGATGAAATCAAAGGCGATTCTCTTTGGAAACTTGAAGTCTATCGACTTGCCTTATTTATTGCCGAAATTTCTTGGCAAGATGCACTTGTATTAAATAAAACATCACTTACTCGTAATATCGCTGACCAACTATATCGTGCCGCTTGTTCAATTTCTGCTAATATTGCTGAAGGTTATTCTCGTTCTACCGGAAAAGACAAAGCCCGTTTTTTAGAATATTCCCTTGGCTCTGCACGAGAAACTCGCGATTGGTACTTCAAATCAAAACATACTTTGAAAGATGAAGTCGTAACACATCGTATTAATTTCTTGACTCAAATTATCAAGATGTTAAGTGTTTTTACCCCAAATCAAAGAAAAAAAGGAATCAGAGAAGAACAAGCTGATTACAATATTTCATCAAAACCATCAGATTTCAATATCGATTCAGAGATTCCATTTTCTTAATCCACTCACTACTTCCCATTCACTAGGATATTCTATGTCTCACAAATCCTCCACACCCCACCACTTCCTATCCCAACTTGCTGGCAACTGGACAGGCTCCTCTAAACTTTGGTTTGAACCAGATAAACTTGCCGACGAAGCACCCATTGTCGGAACTATTCAAATTATCTTAGATGGAAGGTTTGCTTTATTTTTATATCAGTCTTCTATTGAAGGTGAGCCACAACATGGTATGTTCACATTTGGATTTAACACTACATCCAATCAATTTGAAGCCAGTTGGGTCGATTCATTTCATATGAACACATCCATTATGTTTTGTGCTGGTGAAGAAAAAGAAAATGGATTTCAAGTCTTAGGTAGTTATCCAGACCCTACTGAAGGACCAGATTGGGGTTGGCGTACCGAAGTGCAATTGATAGATGCGAATCATTTGGTGATTACGGCTTATAACATCACACCCGAAGGCGAAGAGATGAAAGCAACCGAAATGACTCTAACTAAGGTGAAAAAATGAAAATCCTCATTATTGGTGGAACACGCTTTCTTGGAAGACACCTCGTCAATTCAGCCCGCGCTCGCGGACATGAAGTCACTTTGTTTAATCGTGGCAAAACCAATCCTGATTTATTTCGCAAAGTGAAAAAAATTCATGGAGACCGTGAAAAAGATTTGAATCAACTTGAAGGCACGTGGGATGCGGTCATTGACACATGTGGATATGTTCCACGCATAGTTAAGTTGTCAGCCAATATGTTAAAACTCAAAACAGAAAAATATGTTTTTATCTCCAGCATTTCTGTTTATAAAAGTTTTGCAAAAATTGGAATTAACGAAAGTGATGAAGTGGCAACACTTGAAGATGAAAGTGTTGAAGAAATCACTGGTGAAACGTATGGCGCGTTGAAAGCCTTATGTGAAAAAACTGTGCAAGAAATTTTAGGAATCAATTCTTTGATTATTCGTCCTGGATTAATTGTTGGTCCACATGATCCAACAGACCGCTTCACATATTGGGTCAAGCGCGTTGCACAAGGTGGAGAAATTCTTGCGCCTGAAAAGCCCGAAGCCGTGACACAAATTATTGATGTGCGCGACCTCGCAGATTTTATTCTCACATTAATTGAAAGTGATGTTTCTGGTGTGTTCAATGCAACTGGACCTGATACTCCGCTTTCATTTGGTTTATTACTTGATACTTGCAAACTTATCAGCGGCAGTGATGCAAAATTTAAGTGGGCAAGTTTAGATTTTATCAATCAAAATAACATTGCGCCGTGGAGTGATTTGCCCGCATGGATTCCTGATACTGTTGACGATGCAGGTTTTTCTCGCGTAGATATTTCTAAAGCCATCAATGCAGGTCTTAAATTTTCTGCACTTGAAAACACAATCAAAGATACACTCACATGGATTAACGAACTTCCCAATGATTATGAAATAAAAGCAGGTTTGAAACCCGAACGCGAAAAAGAATTATTGGAAAAACTAAATGTTCAATAAAGTATTAATTGCAAACAGAGGCGAAATTGCAATTCGCATCATGCGCGCGTGCAAAGAACTCGGCATAAAAACTGTCGCGGTGTATTCCGATGCTGATAAAAACAGTCAACATGTGCAATTCGCGGATGAGGCGTTTTATCTCGGCGATTCCGCTCCAAAAGAATCATATCTAAATATTGATAAATTAATAGATGCCGCGATTCAAACGCAAGCAGATGCGATTCACCCCGGCTATGGATTTTTATCCGAAAACGCTTCTTTCGCAGGGAAAGTTGAATCAGCGAATGTGACATTTATCGGTCCTTCAGCAGATTCGATTCGCGCAATGGGTGATAAAGCTGAATCAAAGATACTAATGAAGAAGGCTGGCGTGCCAACCGTGCCGGGCTTTGAAGGTTTAGAAAGTGAAAAAGATTTTGTGAAAGCCGCGAAAGAAATTGGTTATCCAGTTTTAGTGAAAGCGGCGGCGGGCGGTGGCGGAAAAGGAATGCGCGTAGTAAATGAAGAAAGCGAATTAAGTGAAGCCATTCAAGCCGCAAAACGTGAAGCCTTAAATTCATTTGGTGATGAAAGATTGTTAATCGAAAAATATATTGCTGATGGACATCACATTGAGATTCAAGTATTTGGTGATAAGTTTGGGAATTTGATTCATTTATTTGAACGTGAATGTTCAGTCCAACGCAGGCATCAAAAAATTATTGAAGAATCACCTTCACCATTATTGACTCCAGAATTAAGAAATCAAATAGGTGAAGCCGCAGTTAAAGCCGCGAAAGCAGTTAATTATTTCAATGCTGGCACCATTGAATTTATCTTTGACCCTAAAACATCCGAATATTATTTTCTTGAAATGAATACGCGTTTGCAAGTCGAACATCCAGTGACTGAATTAGTTACAGGAATTGATTTAGCACAATGGCAAATCCGCATTGCAAGTGGAGAAAAATTTCCATTCAAACAAAATGATTTTATGCAAAGAGGTCACGCTATTGAATGTCGTATTTATGCAGAAGACCCGTCTAATGGATTTTTACCCAGCACAGGCAAATTATTACAATTCATCGAGCCACATGGACCTGGCATTCGTGTTGACTCAGGGTTTGCAAAAGGGGATGAAGTCACACATTTTTATGACCCATTGCTTGCAAAGTTGATTGTCTATGCTGAGAATCGCGAATCTGCAATTCATAAAATGCAAAATGCTTTGAAAGATTTTATTGTGCATGGCGTTGTGACCAATATTGATTACATGCAAGCCGTTTTAAGCCATGAAGATTTTGCGAATGGAAAAGTTACAACAAGATGGATTGAGAAAGAATTTAATGAATGGAAACCTGCCAAACCTGAAATCGAATCTTTAATATCAGCCGCATTAGCGGATGTTGTTCTTGTTGGCGGAAAACCTCAATCCGCTGTTTCTAATGAGACTGACCCGTTTAGTCCATGGAAGAAGATAAATAGTTTTAGGAATTAACGAGCCATGTCATTGCGAGCCGAAGGCGAAGCAATCTCCAACTTAATTATGAGATTGCTTCGGACAAAGAACAAGAGCGTCCTCGCAATGACATAAACACATTATGAAAACAACTCTTAACACACAAACAATTGAACTCAATCCATCTGCTGATGGTTATATTGCCACACTTGATGATAAAAATCTTTTTATCAAAGTAATTCGCTTGGATTTGCAAAATAATAAAATGGAATTGTTAATTGATAACAAACGAGTCATTGCTCATGTTTCATCTGATTTGGCGAAGCGTTGGGTGACGATTAATGGTGAAACTATTTTGCTTACGAAGACATCGGGTGCGAAACAAGGTGTCCGCCACGACCATGCTGGAGGTTTAACAGCACCCATGCCGGGTCAAGTAAGAAGCGTGAATGTCAAAGAGGGTGATGAGGTCAAGAAAGGTCAAACCTTGTTGACGATGGAAGCGATGAAGATGGAAATTAAAATCCAAGCGTTGATGGATGGAAAAGTGAAATCGGTGTTTGTGTCGCAAGGGGATACGGTGGAGCGCGAACAAATTTTGATTGAGATGGAGAATTAAATGGCTGGAAAATTTTTTGATGAATTAGAAGTTGGTATGAAGTTTCAACATGGTGGCAGAACGATTACTGAAATGGATAATGTTTTATTTTCAGCATTGACGATGAATTCACAACCGCTTCATATCAACGAGGATTTTGCTTCTAAAACTGAATTTGGTACTCGCCTTGTCAATGGTATTTTTACTTTTGGATTGGTTGTTGGATTGTCTGTCTCCGATTTAACTGACGGCACGATTATTGCCAATTTAGGATACGATAAAATTGTGCATCCACAACCTGTCTTTCATGGTGACACGATTTATGCCGAAAGTGAAATTGTTGAAAAACGAGAATCAAAATCAAGACCCAATGCGGGGATTATAAAAATTAAATGTGTAGGAAAAAATCAAAAGGGAACGGTTGTCGTTGAGTTTGAACGAACGGCGATGTTTTTGAAGAAATAGTCTAACGAGTCGAATAGGTCTAAATGGTCTTATTGGTCAATTGACCTTTTAGACTTGTTAGACCATTAAGACCAATAAGATAAAAGGAACTTATGCGTTCACGAAGAGCACTACTTTACATGCCAGGCGATAACTGGAAAATGATCACCAAATCCATCACACTTGGAGTTGATTCTATTTGTATGGATATGGAAGATGGCGCGGCGATTAATAAAAAGCAAGAAGCAAGAGAAACGATTGCAAAGGCTTTGCAGGAATTAGATTTTGGGTCAAGTGAAAAACTGGCGCGGATTAATTCTGTTGGTTCAGGTTGGGAAAAAGATGATATTGAATCTGTTTTGCCTTTTCATCCTGATGGGATTGTGATTCCGAAAGTCGAATCTTATGAACAAGTCGAGTGGGCGAGCAAAATTATCGAATCAGCAGAATTGAAACATGGCCGGAAAGTTAATTCGATTCGAATCTTGATTGGCATTGAAACTGCCAAAGGAATTTTGAATCTCAAAGAAATTGCGTCACATCCGCGCTTGGATGCGATGATTTTTGGCGGAGAAGATTTCGCGGCATCTATTGGTGCAAAGCGTACAAAAGAGGCGATTGAGTTATTGTATGCACGTCAAGCAGTCATAGTCGCTTGCGCCGCGAATGATTTGCAAGCGATTGATATTGTCACCATTGATTATAAAGATGAAGAAAAATTAAAACGCGAATCAGACTTTGGCGCAAGATTAGGCTTTAGCGGTAAACAAATTATTCATCCAGTGCAAGTGGCTGTGGTGCAAAAAGCATTTACCCCTTCAGAAGAAGAAATCGCATACGCTAAGAGAATTGTCGAAACGTTTGAAGCAAGTCAAAAAGAAGGCAGAGGCGC
>DDVH01000004.1:99646-112770 GCA_002345215.1 Anaerolineales bacterium UBA2317 | reverse complement strand
TATTCCGGTCATTACAGATTTCATTCGTAATCAAGGCTGGGCATAGTTTTTTGATTAGAAAAAAGACTCGCGCGGTGCGCGAGTCTTTTTATTTAATTATGATAGACTTAATTTGTAAAAGGAGAAAATAATGAGTGAACAAATTCCACAAACAAATCTTACCCCGCTTAGTCCGAGCGAAGAACGTCAATGGGCGATGATTGCTCATTTAGGTGTATTGGTTAATTTATTTTCGGGTATTTTAGGTCCACTTGTGCCTTTAATCATTTATATGATTTACAAAGACCGTTCACGGTATGTTGCTTATCAATCGTTACAAGGTTTAATCTTCCAAATCATTTGGTGGGTTGGCGGCGGTGTATTCACTGGAGTCGCTTGGGCAATTACGGGTACATTAAGTACGGTGTTAATTGGTTTACTATGTATTCCATTTGCTTGTATCATCAGCGCAATGCCCTTGGTCGCTTTGGGTTATGGTGTATATGCTGGTATTCAAACGAATCAAGGTCAGGATTTCAAATATTGGTTGATTGGTGATTGGGTACGAAGTACGTTGACTGGATAATCGTATTACTATGCAAGAAAAGTTAAATATCCGCTTTGCAAATGAGGCAGATATTCCAAATCTTAAAAAACTTGACTCTTGGACAAAAGATATTATGTGGCATAGAAAAATTTTTGGTCAAGAAGTTATAGTTTTGGAGGCGGAAAATCAAATTATAGGTTTGATTCGGTATGATTTACTTTGGTCAACTGTGCCGTTTTTGAGTTTGATTTTCGTTGAAGAAAATTACCGAGGTAAAGGCTATTCACGTCAAATGCTTGAATTTTTGAAAATGCATTTGCGAAGTGAAGGTTACGTCGCTTTACTTAGTTCATCACAAACCGATGAACCAGAAGCACAAAACTGGCATCGTCACATAGGTTTCAAGTCTAATGGAATTATTGAAAATATTGCAGACGATGATATAGGAGAGATTGTTTTTCGGATGTTGTTATAAAAACTCGGAAGTCTATGAGACTTCCGAGTTTTTTGTTTATGGAATGGCTGGTGCAATATCTGAGCCGATACGAATTTCAATGTCTACAGTTTGATTTGGGTCAGGGCTGAAGCGAATTTGGCGAGCAGAAATCCCAAACGTGGCTTGTAACCATTTGACTGTGTAAAGTTTTGGTCCGTACACAATCACGACAGTTTGGCTGTATGCTTCAGGTGCAGAACCCAACTCAGTGATATTCATTCCATATTGTTGGAATAATGCACCAGCACGTTGTTCAAGCCCGGTAAATGTACCGTCTAAGATACGAACCCGCGCTTCTTCTTCGCGCATCAGGGTTGCAGGGTCACCTTGTGCAAGCGGGCTGGTTGGTCCAGTTGTAGTGAAAATTTCATCACGTAAAATGCGGACTTGGTCCATAATGGGTTTAAGCACACTAGCATCTTCGCCACCTAAAGTTGTATTGTCGAAAATAGCCATGCCTTGTTGAGGGTCAATGACTCCAGCTTTTATACTTTGAGGTGAAATATCCCTGCCAAGTACAGCAAGTTGAAGTGCATCATCAAATGTCAAGTTGGTTTTAATTCCACCACCAAGCCGCTTATATAAAGTACTTGCTTTTCCAATAAATGTTGGAAAATTTTGCGGATCAAAGATAATTTTTTGCAATGCTAAAATAACCTCTTGCTGACGGCGAGCCCGATCAGCATCTCCACCGGAGGTTTTTCTATGGCGAGCATAAGCCAACACCCTCCAACCTTCACATAATTCTCGATACCCACCTGTAGTCAAGACAACCTTATCTGTGCCAGGCCCAATAGGGTCAAGTACCATTCTTTCAGTTGGATATACTTCAAGACATCCTCCAATGTTAATTAGCTCATCTACCATCGTCGTAAAAACATTGAAATCCACTTGAATATAATAATCTACTGGTACACCAAGAAATTGGGAAACTGTCTTCATTGCAAGACCAGGTCCACCACCAGGTAATTGTGCACCTTCTCCGCTAGGATATGCAGTATTAATTCTGCTATACCCAAAGCCTGGAATGTTCACCCATAAATCACGTGGGATAGACAACATACCAGCAGTTTTTGTGATAGGGTCTATTGTAAAAAGAATCATAGAGTCTGAACGTGGTGGTCCACTATTTGCTTCCAAATCACGCGCATCCATACCAATAAACAAAATGTTGATGCGACTAGCACCATCCCAAGCAGGCGGTAAATTATCTTCCGGTACAAGTATTGGGGTTGGCGGCAAATTTGCAATTGGTGTGCCTTGCTCATTTACAGTAAATTCTTCCCCAGTAGATGTCTGTCCACAATGAGCGGGAGAAATGCCAGGTAAATCAGTAAAAGTCCAACACTGTATGAAGTTATTAACTGTAATAAATGCTACAACAGCTAAAACGGCCGTAACACCCCAAAAAATAATCTGACGTGGAGTAAATTTTATATTTTTCAAGAATTCTAATTGTTTCATTTTTGTAAAACCTCAAGGGTTAATATATACCATATCTAACCCAAGTTTATCTAAGCCTTGCACTGCCCAATATTGAATCACTGCTGATTCATGTTCGTTATTCAAGCATTTCATCATCACCGGAATTGCACGATGGTCTTTGATTTCAGCCAATGCACGGATTGCTAAAATGCGCACATTTGTATTCGCTTCTTCCATGACCTTCAACAGGCTCGGCGTTGTGTGGCTTCCGATTTTCACCAAAGCATTGCTTGCTAAATTGGCTGTAAGTGTATCTTCATCATATAAGGTTTTGATTAATGCTTCAGTGGCTTCTTCGCTTGGGTGATTCATTATCGCAAGCGCGGTAGCGGCACGGACTGAAGATGATGAGTCGTTGAGAAGCGGAATCAGATCTAACGTCTGAGTGTGAGGCGAAGCA
Organism: Anaerolineales bacterium UBA2317; assembly: GCA_002345215.1. Classification (GTDB taxonomy): domain Bacteria; phylum Chloroflexota; class Anaerolineae; order Anaerolineales; family Villigracilaceae; genus Villigracilis. Next base: position 109,863 of record DDVH01000004.1, on the reverse strand, counting down.
GATAATGCCCGAATTGCCCACCAACGTGTATCTTCATTTTGTGAGCGAGTCAATTCTAGTAATGGACCAATCGCCACTTTTCCTAATTCAACGAGCGGAATGATTGCTTTTTCGGCACGTGCATCATCCCCGCTGGTTAAATCAGCAAGGAGTTCTTTCATTTTATTTAGCAGGTGGCGGAACGGGTAATGACTCTTGTGATGTTGAAACCCATTTATCGCCTTCGTCAATGAGCATGACGGGGATGTCATCTACGATGGGATATTTGCGATTGCAATCTTGGCAAATGAGCCATGAGTCTTTATAGAGTGTGAGGTTGCCCTCTTTTTCGCGCACACAATTTGGGCAACGAAGTATTTCTAACAGTTCAGCACTGACCATTGTTTCTCCTTTTTCAGGCAAAGATTGTACCATTTTCTATTTTTCGTTTATTAACTACCACCAAGGCATAAATTAGCTCTTCTGGCTTTTCGTTCGACATTTTCTGTGCCAGGTCCATATTGACAAATTGCCGCCCAGGGTTGGTAGTGGGTTCTAAATTCATCGGTGAAATAAACTTGACCGTTTTGCCAAACGGTGCGAACGACATGCACATCGGCACCTTCGGCGGCGTAATCTACTTGTTCAATTTGATTCGCATCAAATTCTGGGTTTTCTTCAAAAATTGGTTCAGGTGGTGATATTTCGTTAACTGGACCTGATGTTTCCCATGTGACATTCCTTCCAGTAGATGTGGAATATATTTTCCATGTAATAGTGCGTGCACCGGGATTGACGTATGTTTCCATTAACAGCCAGTACGGTGTGTCATTTTGGAATTTGAAATCTACGAGAGGGAAGAATACTGCCGCATCTAAGCCTGCTAACTCGGTATCTACTGAGCCACTGGCGGTCATTTCATAATATGAAACACGGTATGCATGTGGGTTTCTTTCTATTACAGGAAAACCTGCAAAAAATACAGTGCGGAATAATGTGGTACTGACTTGACACACGCCACCGCCGACGCCTTTAATCGTCCTACCACCATAAATGATTAATGCTTCTGCAAAGCCGTTTTCAAGGCTAATATCGCTAATGTAATTGCCCATTGAAAATATTTCTCCGGGGGCAACTAACACACCGTGAAAACTCTTTGCGGCGGCTTCAATGTTTTGGATACGAGAAGCACTCGAACCATAAAAATAGGTGGTGTGTTCGGTTACAAGTTCTACAATTCCTAAATCTGTACCCACAGCAGTATCTTGCACAGCAGGTGCTTCTTCTGCAACAGATAAATTGACCGTATGTTCACCTCGTAATAACGCATCGTTAATAGCAACAATACTGGCTTCTACATCCATTACACGCCCAATGGCAGAAGGAGCAATGGGTTCAATAATACGAGTCTCATCGTTGAAAACAAAGCGTGCATTTTGCGGATGTTGGTCTACAAAGTTTTTTAAGTCGGTTAATGATTTTCGTAACGAAGCAGGGTCTAAGCCCACTTGCATTTCGGCAACGCCATTATTTTCAATCACACTAACCGCTAACATATTGGCTAATACAGGCACATCAAACGTCCACGGACCGGGGTCACCTGCACGCGCATTTGGAACTGTGACAATTAAAGGTGCACTTAAAATTCTGCGTGCGGCTTCGGCTTGTGATGAGACATCTAAAAGTTTTGGGGCAGTTTCTTGAATTACAAGTTGCACTTCACCATCACGAAATGATTGTAATTGCGCACCTAAATAAATTAATGTTGCATCTAAATTTAATGCCCGCCCATATTGACCAGACTCCGCAATGACATTCGTACCTTCTAACCTTAAACTCGCTTCTACAACAGATTGATTCACTTGTGTTGAAATATTTTGTAAATAATTGTAAGCAACGCGTTGGTCAAAAATAACAACGGGTGGAACATCTACACCTAAACCGCCCGCACTAATCTGGCCCGATAATGCAGAAAACAATCCACCTTTTCTTCCATAATTATATGCCGCCATCGCGCTAGCAGTTGGGTCAAACACCATGCCCAATTCAGAAGGTGATGCCACCCACACACGTTCTCCATCACGAAATAAAACTTTTCCCGTATGTGGATACGAAAGTGTTTGGCTTAACTTCACTGCCGCATCACCGGGCGATAAACCAGAAATATCTACACCAGCAACAGAAACTCCGGGGAAAATTCTGCCGGCATAAATTAATTGATAACCAAGCACCCACACAATCACAATCGCAAAAAAAGTTGATATACCACCTACAAGTGTAGCCAGTGCTTGTTTTGGAAAATCGTGTTGTAATGGTAAAGATGTATTCATAATCAAGAATTATAACGAATAAACATAAATGATAATTAATAAAATAAGAGTAAAATTAAACGATGAAAACAAAACTACTTTTGACATTATTCATCTTATTATTGACTTCATGTAACGCACCCGCCTCTGTGCCTACGGGTCAAGTTGATTCAGCAACCGCAACATCTGCCTCCACTGAGACAATGCCCCCGCCAACGGAAACAGCTACCCCCGTCCCAACTGAGACGAGCGTTCCAACATCTACACCAACATCCACTCCAATTCCCGTTGTCGAAAGTATGAAAGCAACTGTCAATGCCGATAAGCTCGTCTGCCGTTATGGACCGGGTGCAAATTATTTATATCTGATTGCGTTAAATCGAAACACACCTTTAACTTTAATTGGACGCGCAGATGGAAACAATTGGGTCTTGATAGAAAATAGAGGACGCTCCGACTCGCATGATTGTTGGGTAAATGGTGAGTTTGTGCAAGCCGAAGGTGATATGAAGCATTTGAAAGTTGTTTATCCTGATGGATATAAGATTCCCGTTTCACCTTATTATGGACCGACCACTGTTTTGAGTGCTACACGTGAAGGCGATGAAATTACAGTTTCGTGGATTGAAATTATTGTTAGCCCCGGTAAATATGAAAGCCCGAATATGTTTCCTTATATCGTTGAAGTGTGGCATTGTGTAAATGGTGAATATATTTTTGAAACATTAGGCACTACTTATCCCGCCATCAAGTTTATTGACCAACAAGGCTGTGACCAACCCTCACATGGTCGTGTATACATTCAAGAAAAACACGGTTATGCTGGTCCAGCGGATATTCCGTGGCCTGGGTATTAATAAAAAACTTCCGAAGTTTTAAGGCTTCGGAAGTTTGCTTGGCTCCTCGAGTAGGATTTGAACCTACAACCTAGCGGTTAACAGCCGCTCGCTCCGCCGATTGAGCTATCGAGGAATGAAAGCGAACGGTATTATATGTATAAGCAAGAGGGTTGTCAAGTGAAAGAATCAAGTCGTTGCTTAGTATCGTATCAAACTCAAATTCTCTAACTTATCAGTTGTATGTGTGGCAATGATTTGACGAACTGTGCCCGTGAGTCCGCGCACGACCAATGTGTCGGTTGTGATATGGTCACCATAATAACGTACACCTTTTAGCAATTCGCCATCTGTGATGCCTGTGGCGGCAAAGAACACATCTTCCGATGAAACCAAATCATCCATTGTTATGACTTTATCAAAATCATAACCTGCGTCACGTCCGCGATTTAATTCTTCTTCGTCACGTGCATATAATTTGCCTTGAATCTCACCACCCATAGCACGTAAAGCACATGCCGCAATCACGCCTTCTGGTGTGCCACCAATGCCGAGTAAAATATCTACACCCGCATCGGGCCAAGCAGTCATCAAAGCTGCGGCTACGTCACCATCGTGAATCAGGCGGATTCTTGCACCGGCTTTACGAATCTCTGCAACCATTTCATCGTGACGTGGACGGTCTAAAATAATTGTAGTTAAATCTTCCACATCTTTATCTTTGGCTTTGGCAACTGCTTTCAAATTTTCAATAATCGGTTTTTCAATATCAATTTTGCCTTTGGATTCAGGTCCCACTGCAATTTTATTCATGTACACAAACGGTCCGGGGTCAAACATGGTTCCGCGTGGAGAAACTGCCACAGTAGCCAATGAGTTTGAACGACCAAATGCCAAAGGACGAGTCCCATCTATCGGGTCAACTGCCACGTCAACATCAGGGCTTGAACCGTTACCAACAACCTCACCATTGAACAACATGGGAGCCGAATCTTTTTCCCCTTCACCAATGACGATAATCCCGTTCATATCTACTGTGCCGAGGATTAAGCGCATCGCATTGACGGCGGCTTGGTCTGCCCCTTCTTTATCTCCTCGTCCCATAAAGCGACCTGCCATCATTGCGCCTGCTTCAGTGACGCGTGCTAATTCGAGTGCGAGATTTCGTGTGGGTGTTGCACCAAGAACTTTCATGCTACCTCCAGTTTATAGAATAAACCACACCAAAAAATAAAAACCTATTGGTGCGCCCCAAATCCATGAATCAATTCGGTCAAAAAAACCACCATGCCCCGGCATAATATCACTTGAATCTTTGATTCCAGATTGGCGTTTAATCATGCTTTCACCTAAATCACCCAGTGTGGGTAAGGCTCCAAGCAATAAGCCCATAATTGCGGCTTGTAGATAGGTCATATCTGTTTCTAAATATCCAAATGTGGTGAAGACGTATAAATAAAATGCACCAATGATTGCCCCTGAAAAAACGCTGGCAATATAACCTTCCCAACTTTTCTTTGGGCTCAAACGTGGAGCGATTTTATGCTTTCCATACGCCCTGCCAATGGAATAAGCACCTGAGTCGCCACCCCAAATACAAAACATAACTAGCATAAACCACCACCCACCTTGTGGTAAGTTACGCAAGTCAAGCAGATAAGCACCAAGCCAACCTATATAAACAATACCTGTTACTGTAATTGCAAAATCAATTGCAGACTGGTCTCTGCCTTTTTCGTAAATACTCAAATGATATGCCATGGCGATAAAGATAAACAGCACCAAAGCAGGTATGGCATATTCTGGAAAAAACATGCGAGTAAAAATTACGAATGCTACCCCACCCATTGTAATTTGCATATTAGGCTCAAGTTTTACTGCTCGAAATAACTGCACATATTCGCGAGTGGCTCCGAGTAAAAAAGTAGCCATGAGCAAAAAATAAAAGATGCCTCCAATTAATATTGCAGGCACTCCTATTAACGTCATGATGAGAACTGTAAATAATCTTCTACGCATTGGTTTCTTGTAATTCCCCTGCGGATACTTTCCCAAAGCGCCTGTCACGATTGGCAAACGCCTCAATCGCACGGCGATATTCTTCTTTATCAAAATCGGGCCAAAAGGTGGGGGTGATATACCACTCAGAATATGCGGCTTGCCAAATTAAGAAGTTGCTCACTCGCAATTCTCCAGAAGTACGGATGATTAAGTCTGGGTCTGGCACGCCAGCGGTAAATAAATATTTGTTGACCAATTCATCGGTCACATCTTCAGGGGGAATGCCATCAGCAATAATTTTTTGAATAGCACACACAATTTCATCACGCCCGCCGTAATTAAAGGCGACATTCACTACAAGACGGTCATTATTTTTTGTTAAATCAATCGCATGTAAAACTTTTTTCTGAATACGTGGGTCTAATCTTTCTAATCGTCCAATATGACGTAACTGTACACCTTCACGATTTAATTCATCGAGTTCTTTATCAATCACATCTTGCAAAATAAACATTAAGCCGCGAACTTCTTCGGGAGGTCTGCCCCAATTTTCGGTTGAAAATGCATAAATGGTCAAGTATTTGATTCCAAACTCAACTGAAGCGCGGATAACTCGCCTGAGATTTTCTGTGCCAGCTTTATGTCCCGCCAAGCGAGGCAACCCACGTTGAAGTGCCCAACGCCCATTGCCGTCCATAATCATGGCAACGTGTTGAGGAATTTTTTCGAGCGGAATGTTTAAGGGGAGGTCTGTCATTTCTTAACTTTTAAGCGAAAGCCGCCATCTCGGCGGCAATACACCACCGATAGAATGCTTTACACTTCCATAATATCTTTTTCTTTGTGCTGACCAAGTTTAGCGATTTCTTCTACAAATTTATCGGTTAACTTTTGTAAATCTTCTTCACCACGTTTGAGGTCATCTTCGGTGATTAATTTTTCTTTTTCATAATCGCGTAAATCGTTATGCAAATCTCTGCGGATGTTACGAACAGCAATACGAGCATCTTCTAAACGATTATGCACTTGTTTGACTAAGTCTTTGCGACGTTCTTCGTTTAATGGAGGTAAGTTGAGGTGTATGACCTTGCCATCAGAATTAGGATTCAAGCCTAAATCAGAAGTCTGAATCGCTTTTTCAATATCTTTGAGAGAGCTGGCATCAAATGGTTTAATCATCAAAGAACGTGGTTCTGGCACACTAATCGAAGCCATATTCATCAATGGTGTAGGAGTGCCATAATATTCGACTTGTAGTTTCTCAACCAAAGATGGGCTGGCTCGCCCTGTGCGGATGCCGTTTAATGAATCAGTTAGAGATTGAATCGCGCCGTGCATACGGGTTTCAGCATCTTTCAATAGACTTTTAATTTCATCAGTACTCACGTGCTTCCTCCTGAAAAATTTTTACAATATAAGGATACCTTAAAATAGTAATTTATGCTATGGGGCGAGAGTTTATGAAAATGTTTGAGAGAATCTGAGAGAAAAGAAAGAGGGAAATACATAATTTTCCTCTTTCTTTGAGAAGCATTTATCCTGCTGTGACGAGTGTACCTACTTGCTCACCCTTCAAAGCACTGATCAAGGCTTTTGAGTCCCATAAATTCAGAACCATAATTGGCATTTTATTTTCCATACAATGGGTAATGGCGGTGCTATCCATCACTTCGAGACGACGATTTAAGACTTCAATATAGCTCAAAGTATCAAACTTTTTCGCATCAGGATTCTTTTTCGGGTCGGCATCATACACACCATCTACTTTTGTGGCTTTGATGACCAACTCTGCGTCAATTTCAGAGGCGCGTAAGGCGGCGGCTGTATCGGTGGAGAAAAACGGATTACCCGTCCCAGCCCCAAAAATCACCACGCGACCTTTTTCGAGGTGGCGAATAGCGCGTCGGCGAATGTAAGGCTCGGCGATGGCACGCATTTCGATGGCAGACATGACGCGTGTATAAACTCCTATGCGTTCTAAAGCATCCATCAAAGCCATAGCATTCATCACAGTGGCAAGCATCCCCATATAATCTGCAGTTGACCTATCCATGCCGCGTTCCAAACCTTGTTTGCCACGCCATAAATTTCCTGCGCCAATCACGACGGCTACATCCACGCCCATCTCACGGACTTCTTTAATGCGACTGGCGATTGCTTCAGCTTCATCTACATCAATACCGTAACCCATTGACCCGCCTAACGCTTCGCCACTTAACTTCAACAGGATTCTTTTATATTTCAACTCTGCCATTCATGCCTCCAGTAAGGGCACGATATATCGTGCCTCTACAATTCAATTTTACAGAAAAAAAGCCAACCCGAAGGCTGGCTTTTTAAGTTATGCTTGAGTTGTGCTTTCACCAAGTTCCCAACGTTGAAAACGTCGAACAACGATGGCTTCACCAATAGCGGCAACATTTTGCAAAATCAATTTTTCAATCGTCACAGATTCATCGCGGATGTAAGGTTGGCGCAATAAGCAAACTTCATCTTTATATTTTTCAACGCGACCTTCAACAATTTTTTCCAACACATTATCAGGCTTGCCTTCTTCTTTGGCACGTGCGCGCGCAATTTCTTTTTCGTGTTCCAATTCAGAAGCAGGGACTTGGTCAGCGGTAATATATTTTGGTGAACTGGCGGCAATTTGCAAAGCGATTTCATGTGCCAATGTGCGGAATTGCTCATTACGTGCCACAAAATCAGTTTCGCAATTGATTTCAACCATCACACCCACACGCCCACCACCATGTGAATACAATTCAACCACACCGTTTGAAGCATCACGGTCGGCGCGTTTGGCGGCAGTTGCCATACCTTTTTCACGCAACCAATCTACTGCTTTATCAAAATCACCATTCGCTTCTTGCAATGCTTTGCGGCAATCCAACATGGGTGCATTGGTTGCGGCACGCAATTGCTTAATCATTTCAGTTGTAATTTCCATTTGTCAATCCTTGCCTTCTATTCTTCGCTTTTTGATTCTTCAACGTCTTCAGATTTTTTATTTTCTTTTACTTCTTCAACAACTTCTTCAACAGCAACATCTGCTTTCTTGCCGACGTTCATCTTTGCTAAAGTTGCTTCACCGAGTAAGACATCATCACCTGCGTCATCATCCGCTTCTGTCTCGACCTTAGAACGGGCTGGGCGAGTTCGGGCTTTTGATTCCGCCTTGACATCTTCCATTTGCTCAGGTTCTTCATCTTTACGAGAGGCTTTACCTTCTAAGACAGCATCTGCCATCTTGGAGACTAACAACTTGATAGCACGAATGGCATCGTCGTTAGATGGGATGACATAATCCACAGGTTGTGGATTGCAGTTTGTATCTACCAATGCCACAATTGGAATGTTGAGCAAGTTGGCTTCTTGAACAGCAGACACTTCACGACCTACGTCAATAATGAACAAAAGGTTAGGAACCTTCTTCATTTTACGCACCCCGCCGAGGCGAGTATTGAGGCGTGTAATCTCACGTTCAATCAACAAGCCTTCCTTTTTGGTGAGGCGGTTGATGTCTCCGCTATCACGCAACTGTTCAAGTCTTTCCAACTCTTGAATACGTTGATGCATGGTTGACCAGTTGGTGAGCATACCACCCAACCAGCGTTCGGTGACGTAAGGCATTCCACAGCGGATTGCTTCTTCTGCAATGGTCTCTTGGGCTTGGCGTTTGGTACCGACAAACAAAACAGTACCGCCATTTGCGACAGTATCACGTATGACAGCATAAGCATTATTCGCCAATTTGACCGTTTGTTGCAAGTCAAGAATATGAATACCATTACGCTCTGTAAAGATGTAAGGCTTCATGCGGGGGTCCCACTTGTTGGTGCGGTGACCGAAATGGACGCCGCTCTCAAGCAGGGCTTTCATAGAAATAGTAGCCATGTTTCTCCATAAATTTCCGTTCTCCAACATGTCACTTCATGCGGAACGGTGTGAGTTTAGCGGGAATGTTGACCCGCTCAAGGACGCTTGTTGCCCGTCCTAGGCAGAATGTGCTTTTTTCAAAGCCGCCGAATTGTATGCGAGGCAGAGGGATGTGTCAAGAGGTCTGATTGGTCTCAATAGTCTTAAAAGTTTCGATTACTTCTCCCAATCCACATACTTAATCCCTACCAAATCTTCAGACTTAATCATCGTTAACAAATCGTAACGGTCTTTACGAGAATACACTTTATATAAAGCTTCTTTTGAACTTGTGACCTTTGCTTCAAAATCCAAAAGTTTTTCGACGAGTTTAATTAATTCAAGCCGTTCAACAATGCGAAAAGATTCTTTCAATTCAAAGGCGATTAAATCCGCTTTGCCATCATACAGCCAACCTTGATTATTTTTCCTAACACTATGTAATTCAATCCACAAAAATTCATCTTGAAGTTCTTTATCCCCTCTTGATTTACGCTTAATGCTTTTTACATCCACCTTATGAGATTTTCCATCTCGCTCAATGACATAATCAATATGTTCATCTATATTTTCTTTTCCAGATGAAGCCGTGACTTTGAATCCATGCTGAATCGCAAGCCGCGCAAAGGCATCCTCTGCGCGGCGACCGAGTTCCAGTGAATCTTTTTTGTCGTAACGATTTCTGGAATTTTTTGTGAACATAAAATAATTATAGCCCCAATTCTTAAGCCACAGAGGTCACAGAGGTAAATGAGAAAAGATTTTAAAAATCTCAGTGCCCTCTGTGTTCTCTGTGGCTAATGCTCTTCACTCTTTACCCAACGTAATCACACCAGCTTTCATACTTGGCTACTTTTCCACGAATCGCATCGTGATACACATTTTGAATCTCACGTGTGATTTTTCCAGATTTACCGTCACCAATTTTTCTATAATCAATTTCGCTTAATCCAATCACTTCTGCGGCAGTTCCACAAACGAAAACCTCATCGGCGTTATAGAGTTGGTCACGCGAGACTGGCATTTCAATCACTTCATAGCCCAAATCTTTTGCAATCGTATAAATAGATTGGCGTGTGATGCCTTCCAACACAGGTGCAGTAGATGGCGTGATAATTTTTCCGTCACGCACCATAAATAAATTTTCACCTGTACATTCAGCAATATAACCTTG
>DDVH01000004.1:17043-99363 GCA_002345215.1 Anaerolineales bacterium UBA2317 | reverse complement strand
CTATTGACGTAATTGCCAGCAATTTTTGCTTTTGTCATAGACACATTCGGATGATGGCGTGTAAATGAAGAGATATTTGCACGAATGCCTTTTGCCAATGCTTCTTCACCTAAATAATTATTCCATTCCCAAACTGCAATCATAAATGCAGGCTTGCCATAATCTACATTTAAATTCCAGCCACCGCCATCTAAATAAATCAACGGGCGCACATAACAATCCGTAAAACCATTTGCACGCACCGTATCTTTATGCGCCTTAATGATTTCATCTACCGTCCATGGCAATTCACGAAATCCCAACACACGCGCCGAATCAAATAAACGTTCTACATGTTCGCGCAAACGAAAAATGGCAGGTCCTTTCGGCGTGTTATACGAACGAATGCCTTCAAACACAGCCGCGCCATAATGCAATGCTGGCGTTAAGAAATGCAACGTCGCTTGTTCAAACGGCACCAACTCACCGTTCTTCCAAATAAATTTAGACTCCATGCCCATAACTTAGTTCTCCTCTATTCTTTTAATAATTTCATCCGCCATCTGACGGGTTGTTAACGTACCACCAAGGTCTGCAGTTTTTGCACCTGATGAAACCACCTCATGCACTGCATTTTCAATTACTTGCGCTTCAAACTCCAACTTCAATGAATATCGCAACATCAATGCACATGAAAGAATCGTGCCAATCGGATTTGCGATTCCTTTACCGGCGATATCCGGTGCTGACCCATGAATCGGTTCATAGAGTCCAATCCGCGCTTCTTTTTCTGACCTTGAAGTTGATTCTGCTAAACTAGCAGAAGGCAACATCCCCATCGACCCTGCTAAGACTGAGGCTTCATCTGTAAGAATATCGCCAAACATATTTTCAGTGACCACTACATCCATAGATGCTGGCGAAGTGATGAGTCTCATAGCGGCAGTATCTACAAGCGTATGCTCAAGTTGAATATCAGGATTCTGCGTCCCGATGTTTGAAGCGATTTGCCTCCACATTCTTGAAGATTCAAGAATGTTTGCTTTATCCACCGATGTAACTTTTTTCTTGCGCCCCTTTGCAAGTTCAAATGCAAGTTCAATAATTCTTTTAATTTCAAAATCAAAATATTCAAGCGTATCAACAGCACGTTCATTTCCGTTTTTCATCTCGCGCAGTTTTGGCTGACCAAAATATAAACCGCCTGTGAGTTCGCGCACGACGAGAATATCAACATCTTTTAATTTTTCAGGTTTCAACGGCGATGAATCAATTAATGCGGGATGAACTTTTACAGGGCGAAGATTTGCAAACACGCCAAGCCCTTTGCGAAGTGCAAGCAAACCACGCTCAGGTCTATCTTTTGCATTTGGGTCATCCCATTTCGGTCCACCAACTGCACCAAGCAAAACTGCATCTGAATCTTTGCAATCTGCTAATGTTTCATCTGTGATAGATGTTCCATATTTATCAATCGAACAACCACCCATCAACCGTTCTTGAAAATTGAAAGTGTGATCATATTTATTGGCGATAACATCTAAAACTTTTGTTGCTTCATTAACAACTTCAGGTCCAATGCCATCACCGGGTAAGGTTGTGATTTTATATTCCAAAATATTTTCCATTCCGTAGGGACACGGCGACGCCGTGTCCCTACAAAAAATTATTTAATGTGCCACCATCAATCCATACTCAATCGAATCAGCCAGTGCACGCCAACTCGCTTCAATAATATTTGTACTTGCCCCAACCGTGCTCCAACGTGAAGTTGAATTGCGAGTATCAATCAACACACGCGTAATAGCTTCCGTTCCATGGTCTGAATCTAAAATTCTTACTTTGTAATCAGATAAATGAAATTTTTGAATTTGCGGATAATACCCAACGAGTGCTTTTCGTAAAGCAAGGTCAAGTGCATTGACAGGTCCATTGCCTTCGGCGGCGGTGTGAAATAACTCACCCCGCACTTTTACTTTTACAGTTGCTTCTGCAAGTATTCCACGACCAGCACGATGTTCAACATTTACAAAAAAATCAACGAGTTCAAACGGCGCTTTGTAATTTAATTCTTGTCGCTTCAACATCATAGCAACCGATGCTTCTGCTGCTTCAAAAGAAAAGCCACGCGATTCCAATTCTTTGATTTCATTCAACACTGGCAAAACTTCTTCGCCTTCCACTTCAACACCATGTTCTTCGGCTTTGCTCAATAAATTTCCACGACCCGATAAATCCGAAACGACAACACGCATTTTATTCCCAACAAGTTCAGGCTCCACATGTTGATACGATTGTGCATTGCGTCTCATGGCGGCAACATGCACGCCACCTTTATGTGCAAAAGCAGATTTACCAACAAACGGCAAATGTTCATTCGGCGTGATGTTTGCAACCTCCGCAACAAAGTGAGATAAATCAGATAATTTAATTATGTTTCCTTTTGGCAAACATTGATAACCCATTTTCAATTCAAGGTCAGCCATAATTGAAATTAAATTTGCATTGCCACATCGTTCACCGACACCATTGATTGTGCCTTGCACTTGAATCGCGCCATTGCGAATTGCGATTAATGAATTGACCACAGCACATTCAGAGTCATTATGTGTATGAATCCCAAACGGATGATGAACCGCTTCTTTCACCTCGTGGATAATTGATTCTATTTCCCACGGCATTGTGCCACCGTTCGTATCACACAACACGACTGTTTCAGCACCTCCACGAATTGCGGCTTTCAATGTTTCAATGGCATAAGATGAATCTGCTTTGTAGCCATCAAAAAAATGTTCGGCATCATAAATCACACGTTTGTCATTTGACTTTAAATATGCAACCGATTGCTCAATGATTCGCAAATTATCTTCAAGTGTGGTTAACAAAACTTCTTTGACATGTAACGTCCATGTTTTTCCGAAGATAGTACAAACTGGAGTCTTTGAATCAAGTAATGCTTTGATGTTGGCATCATCTTCCGGTCCGCCTTTGACTCTGCAAGTGGAACCAAATGCCGCAATCAATGAATGTTTCCATTGCATATCTTTGGCACGTTCAAAAAACTCAACATCTTTTGGATTCGAGCCAGGCCAGCCACCTTCAATAAAGGCAACGCCAAGTTCATCAAGTTTTTGAGCAATGCGAATCTTGTCATTGCCTGAAAGTGTAAAACCTTCAGACTGCGTGCCATCGCGTAAGGTGGTGTCGTAGATTTGGATATTCATAGTTTGCTAGTTGGCTAGTTTTCTAGTTGCTAGTTTCGTAAGCCGCAATTTCTTTTTCAAAATTCATGATGTAGCCGAGTTCATCAACACCATTGAGCAAGCAAGTTTTACTAAATGAATCAATGGGGAATGTGAAAGAGCCTCCAGCGAAGGAAACTGTTTGGGTTTCAAGATCAACTGTAAGGTCGGCGCGAGGCGCTTCTTCATATAAATCAAAAAGCATTTTGTGAGTCGCTTCATCAACAATGATTGGAATCAATCCGTTCTTCAAAGCATTGCTACGAAAAATATCTGCAAACGAAGTGGAGATGACGGCGCGAAACCCAAAAGCAGTGAGTGCCCATGGCGCGTGCTCGCGGCTGGAGCCACAACCAAAATTATCACCCGCTAATAAAATTTGCACGCCTTGTGCTTCGGGTTTGTTGATAATGAAATCCTCTTTTGGCGTTTTATCATCGTTGTAACGCCAATTATAAAAAAGCGCATCCGCTAAACCATTTTTATCTGTGACTTTTAAAAATTGGGCAGGGATGATTTGGTCTGTGTCAATGTCGTTAACTGGTATAGAAATCATGCGAGAAGTTAAGTTTGTAAATTGAGCCATTGGTTAAGTTCCATGTTTAAGGTTGAAAGTTGAATGCGATATTCGATAATTTGATATTCGAGTATCGAATCATCGAATATCAAGTATCGTCCTCGGGTCAGTGACAACACCGTGAATTGCAGTTGCGGCGGCGGTGATTGGGCTTGCCAAAAATGTTCGTCCGCCTTTACCTTGACGACCTTCAAAATTACGATTGCTGGTTGAAACTGCATATTGACCGGGTTGTAATTGGTCGCCATTCATTGCAATACACATCGAGCAACCTGCTTCACGCCATTCTGCACCGGCTTGTTTGAAGATTTTATCCAAGCCTTCTTGTTCGGCTTGTTTCTTTACATCTTGTGAGCCCGGCACAACCATCACACGTAAACCATCTGCGACTTTTCTATCTTTTAAGAATGAGGCGGCGAGACGTAAATCACTGATGCGTGAATTGGTACATGAACCGATAAAAACCACATCCACTTTTTGACCTAACAAAGATTGACCGGGTTGTAAGCCCATGTAAGTCATTGCTTTTTCAAAGGCGGCTTTTTGTGATGACTCTGTAAATGATTCAACAGTTGGAATTCTGTCAGTGATTTTCATGCCCATGCCGGGATTTGTTCCGTAAGTAATCATTGGTTCAAGGTCAGCGGCATTGAGTGTGATGGATTTATCATAGACAGCACCTTCATCACTGGGTAATGATTTCCATTTGGTTACGGCTTTATCCCATTCTTCACCTTTGGGTGCAAACTCACGACCTTTGAGATATTCAAATGTTGTTTCATCTGGAGCAATCATGCCTGCTCTCGCACCACCTTCAATGGACATATTACAAATCGTCATACGTTGTTCCATTGTTAAGGAACGAATCGCTTCGCCGGTATATTCAAACACATGACCTGTTCCCCCACCGACTCCAATCTTTGCAATCAATGCAAGGATAATGTCTTTGGCAGAAACACCTTTTGCAAGTTGACCATCCACGCGCACTTCATACGTCTTTGGTTTCTTTTGCAAGAGACATTGAGTTGCTAAAACATGCTCAACTTCAGATGTTCCAATTCCAAATGCTAATGCACCAAACGCACCATGTGTGGCGGTATGGCTATCTCCGCAGACAATCGTCATGCCGGGTTGTGTACGACCAAGTTCAGGTCCAATCACATGTACAATGCCGCGATGCGGACTTGTCATTCCATGTAATGTGATTCCAAATTCGGCGGCGTTTTGTTCCATGATTTTGATTTGAGCCGCCGCCATTGCATCCGCGATTGGAACATCTATCGGCGTGGTTGGAATCGAATGATCCATCGTCGCTAATGTTTTATCGGGACGACGAACTTTTAATCCGCGTTGGCGAAGCCCAGTAAATGCTTGTGGTGAAGTCACTTCATGCACAAGATGTAAATCAATATATAAAACTGCGGGGGCATCGGGTTGTTCAGCGACAACATGTGAATCCCATATTTTTTGAAAGAGAGTTTTCGGCATAGATTAATTAAGTCCTTGTTATTTTTATATTAAAGTAAATGTTGATGAAACAGAATCAACTTGAAATCAAGAAAGAAGCGTTGTACTTCATCCCAACATCACTCCAAAATCATTTTTTACTTTTTCTTCACTGCCTTCTGTTTGCGCAATGATTAATTTATTTAATGCGTTGATATAGGCTTTTGCACTGGCAACGATAATATCTGAATCAGCTCCATGCCCACCATACACGCGCACATATTCCAATTCACTTTGCGGATCCATAGAAGTATGTCCATTTTCACTTTGAATGCGAACACTCACTTCACCAAGTGCATCAATGCCTTCAGTAACCGCATGGACATTAAACTCAAGCAATGTACAACGAACTTTTACAATGCCATCAATCGCTTTATAAGTCGCATCTACTGGACCTGTACCAATGGCGGCTTGTGTGTGAACAATGCCATCGGGTCCGCGTAAACGAACTGTCGCGGTTGGCATGCCCATCGTTCCGCATGTCACTTGCATTCCATTTAATAAATACACATCGCGTGGTTTATAAAATTCATCAGCAATCAAGGCTTCTAAATCTAAATCGGTGATAACTTTTTTTCTATCAGCCAATTCTTTGAAGCGTGCAAAAGCTTTATCAAGTTCAACTTCATCGAGTGAATGTCCCATTTCAGCCAATCGATTTCGCAAAGCATGTCTGCCGGAATGTTTGCCTAAGACAAGTTTGGTTTGATTCACGCCAACATCTTCAGGACGCATAATTTCATACGTGGTCTGATGTTTCAACATGCCGTCTTGATGAATACCTGCTTCATGCGCAAACGCATTCGCACCGACAATTGCTTTATTGGGTTGCACCACCATGCCCGTGTAATTGCTGACCAATTTGCTCATGCGCGAAATTTGTTTTGTATCAATTCCAGTTTCTAAACCAAACACTGGATGTCGCGTTTTCAATGCCATCACAACTTCTTCAAGTGAAGTATTACCCGCACGTTCACCGATTCCATTTATGGTAACTTCGGCTTGGCGTGCACCCGCGCGAATACCTGCTAACGTATTTGCAGTCGCCATTCCCAAATCATCATGGCAATGGACTGAAACTGTAATACCATCATGCATTCCGGGTGTGTGTTTAATAATGCCATCAATCAACTTATAAAATTCATCTGGCGTTGTGTAACCAACTGTGTCAGGAATATTTAAAGTCGTTGCACCAGACTTAATTGCTTCACCCAAAACAACATACAAAAATTCTGGGTCAGAACGTCCCGCATCTTCTGGCGAAAATTCAACATCATCACACAAACTTTTTGCATACGCCACCATTTCTGAAACACGTTGCACCACTTCTTCAGGGTCCATTTTCAATTTATGTTTCATATGAATTTGCGACGTCGCCAAAAACGTATGAATGCGTGGATGTTTTGCATATTGCACAGCTTCCCACGCTTTATCAATATCAGATTTATTTGCGCGTGCCAACCCGGCGATGACAGGAACTTTCGCTTCATTCTGACTTGTAGTTGGGTTGCCCACCTCAACAGCAATTTGGCGGACAGCTTCCAAATCATCCGGTGATGCGGCAGGGAATCCCGCTTCAATAATATCTACACCCAAGCGTGCGAGATTATGTGCCACCTCCAACTTTTCAGCCGAAGTCATCGTCGCCCCCGGAGATTGTTCACCGTCACGTAATGTTGTGTCAAAAATTTTTACATAGTTGTTTGTCATATAAACTCCATATACTCGTTGGTCGAGTAGGTCGAGCATTTTTTGCGAGACCATATCGAGACCAACAGGTAATAGAAATGAAAATATTTTTTGAAAACCTGTGGTTTCGATACGCCTTCTCTTCGTTCAGGCTACTCAACCACCAAGCATTACTTCTTCCAATTCTCAGGTCTCAATGACCTAACCGCCGCACCCGCACGCCACATTTCAGAGTCACGAATTTCCGCAAGTTCTTTATCCAATTTTTCTCTGTAATCTGGTTTGCTATTTGCTTCGAGAGTAATTCTGGCTTCGTTACCTGAAATCACGCTTTGATATAAATCTTTGAAGACCGGTGCAACAGCATCACGGAATTTTTTTTTCCAATCCAATGCGCCACGTTGAGCAGTAGTGGAACAATTGGCATACATCCAATCCATGCCGTTTTGACCAACCAAACGAATCAATGATTGAGTTAACTCTTCAACGGTTTCATTAAACGCTTCGGATGGAGAATGTCCATGTTTGCGAAGTTCGGTATATTGTGCTTCCATTACACCGGCTAAAGCACCCATCAACACACCACGTTCACCGGTTAAGTCTGAATACACTTCTTTTTCAAACGTAGTTGGGAATAAATATCCTGCACCAATTGCAATGCCTAATGCAATCGTCCTTTCTTTGGCTTTGCCTGTTGCATCTTGATGAACAGCATAACTTGCATTGATACCGGAGCCATCTAAAAAGTTTGTGCGCACACTCCTGCCCGACCCCTTTGGGGCAACCAACGCCACATCCACGTGAGGAGGCGGAATCACACCGGTATCATCTTTGAAGGTCACAGAAAATCCATGAGAAAAATAAAGCATATCGCCTTCGTTCAAAGTTTCAACAATCTTTGACCATTGCGAACGTTGACCTGCATCCGATAATAAGTACTGAATGACAGTTCCTTTTTCCGCCGCTTCTTCTACAGAAAATAAAGTTTCACC
Organism: Anaerolineales bacterium UBA2317; assembly: GCA_002345215.1. Classification (GTDB taxonomy): domain Bacteria; phylum Chloroflexota; class Anaerolineae; order Anaerolineales; family Villigracilaceae; genus Villigracilis. Next base: position 91,378 of record DDVH01000004.1, on the reverse strand, counting down.
GGGCACCCAACCATCTTCAATTGCTTTATCCCAATTTTTTGTACCTTCACGTTGACCCACAATTACTTTGATTCCATTGTCACGCATGTTCAATGCTTGCGCCGGACCTTGCACACCATAACCAAGCACAGCCACAATTTCATCTTTCAAAACTTCGCGTGCTTTATCAAGTGAAAATTCATCACGCGTTACAACTTCTTCTTCCACACCACCGAAATTAATTTTTGCCATTGTTACATTCTCCAGTTTTAGATTTAATGTAAACAGGTACACATGTATATACGTTATCTGTTTACTTGTTTATTTATTTACTTTCTCACGGCATAATCTGACTTAATTCTTCGTAACTATTGCCATTCACACCGGGCATACGACGTAAACCATCGTTAATGCCACGCGTCATAGAAACTTTTCCAGTGCGAACCATTTCAACAATTCCTAACGGACGAAGCAATTCAATCATGCCTTCAATTTTGTCTTCTGTTCCAGTAATTTCAACAATCACAGAATCAATTGCCACATCTACAATGCGTGCGCGAAAAATTTCTGCCAAACCATTTACTTCAGCACGACGTTCTGGACCCACTTGTACTTTTATCAAAGCCAAATCACGCGTCACCGAAGGTTGATGCGTTACATCTTGCACATCAATCACATTGACCAATTTATATAAATTTGATTCAATGCGATGTGCATCCACATCCCCATTTGGGCAATCCACTACAACGGTCATGCGTGAAACTTCGGGGTTATCAGTTTTTCCAACGGCTAATGATTCAATATTGAAATTTCTACGGCGAAACAAAGAAGCAACGCGATTCAACACGCCAGGTTTATTTTCAACTAATGCGATAAATGTGTAATTCATAATTCTCCTTACGCTTTCTGTTTTGCCGGTCTTTGAATCATTTCATCCAACGCCGCACCGGTTGGTACCATTGGATAGACTGCTTCTTCTTGCTCGACTCTAAATTCAAGCACCACTGGACCTTGAGTTTTTCTCGCCCATTCAATCGCTTCATTCACTTCCTCACGCTTGGTGACTCTTCGAGCAGGCACACCATGCGCCTCAGCCAATTTGACGAAATCCGGTGTAAGCATATTTACAGCCGAATATCTTTTCTCAAAAAAGAATTCCTGCCATTGCCTCACCATGCCCAAATATTGATTGTTCATAATTGCAACTTTGACATTTGCATTTTCTTGAACTGCTGTAGTTAACTCTGCCGCAGTCATTTGAAAACCACCATCACCAGCCACTGCCCAAATTTCTTGGTCTTTCGCCGCAAACCATGCCCCAATCGCAGAAGGTAAACCGAAACCCATTGTTCCGGCACCACCAGAAGTCAGCCAGCGATTCGGTTTTTCCAAAAAGTAATATTGTGCCGCCCACATTTGATGTTGACCCACATCTGTTGAAACAATCGCATTTCCATCGGTTGCTTTCCAAATATCAGCAATCAAATGCGCTACATATAATTTGCCATCATCTTCCCAATTCATAATACTGCGTGCATCTGCTTCTGCTTTCCATGAATTAATTTCTGCTTTCCATTCATCATGGTCATATTCATCTACCAATGGAATTAAATCAGTGACGATATTTTTCAAATCACCAACCAACGGCACATCTACAAAAACATTTTTATGCACTTCAGATGGGTCAATTTCAATATGAATCTTTTTTGCACGCGGTGCATACGTTTTCAAAGTACCCGTTACACGGTCATCAAAGCGCATACCAAAAGCAAGAATCAAATCCGAATTTTGAATTGCTAAATTGGTATGCACTTCGCCATGCATGCCCATCATGCCTAAACTTAATTCATGTGAAGCAGGGAATGCTCCCAAACCAAGTAAAGTGCTCGCCACTGGAGTTTGTGTCTTAACAGCAAATTGCATCAATTCTTCTTCGGCTTTAGACATTAACACGCCATGCCCACATAAAATAACAGGCTTCTTTGATTTTTCAATTAATCTCACTGCCTGCTCTAATAAGTTTTGTGGAGCATGTGTTACTGGTTGATAGCCCGGCAACTTTACTTCTTCTGGAAATTCAAACTCACAAGATTCAACTTGTGCATTTTTACAAATATCAATTAATACCGGACCCGGTCTACCACTGCGTGCGATATAAAATGCTTCACGAATCGTATCTGCAATTTCATCTGCTCGTGTCACCAAATAATTATGTTTTGTAATGGGTAATGTAATTCCAGTTACATCGGTTTCTTGAAATGCATCACCACCAATTAAATGCGCCGCTACTTGACCTGTAATAAATACAACTGGAACTGAATCCATCATGGCAGTACAAATGCCGGTTACTAAATTTGTTGCACCCGGACCCGATGTCGCCATCGCCACACCAACTTTCCCCGAAGTACGAGCGTATCCATCCGCCATGTGTGCGGCACCTTGTTCATGTCTCACCAAAACATGATGCACCGGATAATTTAACATCGCATCATAAATTGGCATGTTGGCACCACCCGGATAACCGAACACCACTTCCACACCTTCACGCACCAAACATTCCCAAACAATTTCTGCACCTTTTAATTTCATTCTTGCTCCTTATGATTCCAACACCGCGCCAGTATCAGCACTGGTGACAAAATGTGAATAACGCTTCAACCACTTTGATGTTGTTTTAGATTTAAATTCCGGCAACGCTTCGAGCCGACTCTTAATTTCCGCTTCGCTTAACTTGACATTCAAACTGCGTGCTACCAAGTCAATTTGAATCACATCCCCAGCTTTGAGTGCCGCAATCGGTCCACCTGATGCCGCTTCTGGTGATACATGACCAATACATGCACCACGTGTCCCGCCGCTAAATCTTCCATCGGTAATCAATGCGACTTTATCTCCAAGCCCTTGACCCATAATGGCAGATGTCGGCGATAACATCTCTTGCATACCCGGTCCTCCTTTTGGACCTTCGTATCTAACGACAACACAATCACCGGCTTTGACTTTTCCCGCCAAAATTCCAGCCATACATTCTTCTTGTGATTCAAAAATGACAGCAGGTCCTTCAAACTTCATCATGGCTTCACTGACACCACCCACTTTTACAACTGCACCTTTGGGAGCAAGGTTACCAAACAAAATAGATAAACCGCCGCGTTTTGAGTGTGCATTGTCATATCTTCTGATTACTTCTTCATCTTTGATATCTGAACCTTGAATGGATTCGCCTAATGTTTTTCCAGTTACAGTGATTCTGTCAAAATGCAACATGCCTGTTCCCCACTGGATTTCATTTAAGATTGCCGGTATCCCTCCTGCACGATGCACATCTTCCATGTGCCATTTACCGGCTGGACTGACTTTGCAAATATGCGGAACTTTATCTGCTACGGCATTGATTCTTTCTAGTGGATAATCCACGCCTGCTTCGTTTGCTAATGCTAATGTGTGTAACACTGTATTGGATGAACCACCCATTGCCATATCTAATGCAAACGCATCATCAATCGCTTCCGCGGTGACAATGTCTCTTGGTTTGATATCGCGTTCAATTAATGTTGTGATTTGTGCCGCGGCTTGTTTTGCTAAGGCTTCACGTTCAGGAGTCTTTGCTAAAGCCGAGCCGTTATAAGGTAATGCCAAACCTAATGCTTCCATGAGACAGTTCATTGAATTGGCTGTGAACATGCCTGAACAAGAACCACAAGATGGACATGCAAATTTTTCTAAAGTCATTAATCGTTTTTCGTCTATCTTGCCTGCTGAGAATGCCCCCACGCCTTCAAATACTGAAATCAAATCTATCGTTTCGCCTTCAGGAGTCATGCCTGCTTTCATCGCTCCGCCTGACACAAAAATGGTTGGGATGTTAACTCTCATTGTGGCAAGTAACATGCCAGGCACGATTTTGTCACAGTTCGGGATGCAGACCATGGCGTCAAATCTGTGGGCTTCGATCATGGTCTCCACGCAGTCAGCAATTAGCTCACGAGAAGGAAGCGAGTACTTCATCCCCATGTGACCCATTGCAATGCCATCATCTACACCGATGGTATTGAACTCAAAAGGTACACATCCAGCCGCGCGGACTGCCGCTTTGACGAGTTTGCCAAAATCCTGCAAATGCACATGCCCGGGCACCACGTCCACATACGAATTGACGATTGCGACAAACGGCTTGTTGAAATCTTCATCCTGCAAACCTGTGGCGCGAAGCAAAGCACGATGTGGTGCTTTATCAAATCCTTTTTTGACTGTATCTGAACGCATAGTTCTCCTTTGGTTAGACCGTAGACGGTGGACGGTGTTTTATGGTCTATGGTCTATTGTCTATCGTCTGATTTTTGATAACAAAAAAGCCGCCTGTGGTTAGGCGGCTCTCTGCGTTTGCGTAAGTGTGTTTATTTCTTCACTCTCACCGTTGCCATCCTAACCGAAAATAATCCTTTAATAATAAGGACTACAATAAGGATGGTAATAAGGGAGAGGTAGAAGAAGGTAAACATTGTTTCGAGATTTCGCCCGATTATAGGCACTTTCGGAAATTAGTCAAGGGGTTAATGTAGGATTCGGCTGGTCTTAAAGAATTGTTTACTTTCCAGTAATAATTCTTTCACCTTCATACAACTTCACTGCGATAAAAGTAATAATCAAAGAAACAAGAATTGTCACTGAAGCAGAGATAAAAATATTCATTCCAGAAATCGGTTCAGCGCGTAAAAATTGATTAATCAAAATTTGTTGACCAAACGTCGGAATTAGCATCGTCCACAATTCTGGTTTGACTGGAAGAAATGCTAATGCTATGCCCGGCAAAGCAGGAATCAAGCCGACAAAAGGTAAATAAGTACCAGCTTCTTTAGTTGTTTTAACATACGAAGCAATTAACGTTTGAAGCGCACAAGCCAAAAAAACGATTGGTAAAGAAACTAAGAAAACTGCAGTGAGTGCTCCTATATCGAATCCAATTTGTACACCGAGCAAATCTTCAATCGGCAAAATTTGAAAGACTGCGGCAAATCCACCCAAAGTAATCAGCAAGGTAATGATTGCAAATGGGATTGCTGAAAGTAATTTTCCAATCACAACCCAGCCACGTGGTAAAGGATTAATCAACAATGGCTCTAACGAACCACGTTCTCTTTCGCCAGCAGTAGCATCTGTAATCACCGGCGATGCGCCGTTGAAAATCGCAAAGATGATGAAGTACGGCAACATCGAAAGAAAAATCAAAGCTTGGCTTTGTGGTGTGGCTGTATCAACTTCTTCAATTTGAATCACGCGAATCACTTCTGGACTGACACCACGCAGACTTAATCTTAAAATTCCAATGTAACTACTGTATGAGCGAATCGCATCTTCTGCACGGTCTATATCTACGCTAGCAGATTGGCGTGTGCTATCAAAAACTAATTGAACGTTTGCCGTTTCACCAGCAGAAAAGTCTTCACCATAATTTTCTGGGATTATCAACGCCACGTTAATATCACCAGCAATCACGGCGGCTTGTGGGTCTGCCGGGGAAGGTTGGATAATCACATCTTGTTGTTCAAGGAATTGAATCAAGTTTGGCGCATGTTCCGCACCCAAGACCGGCAAATACAATGGCTCTTCAGCACTTTCTCTGAAAGTATTTCCTAACATCAAAATCATGCCACCGATTAATAACGGTCCAAACAATGCCCAGAAAAATCCAGTCATCCAACTGCGATAATCTCGCAAGTTATCGAGCATTTCTTTTTGAAAGATAATAAAAATCTTTTTCATTATTCCAACCCTTCTTCTGAGCCAATCGCGGCTACAAAGGCATCTTCCAAACTTTCTTTGCCAGTTTGTTTGCGTAAATCATCCGGCGTACCATGTGCAGATACTTTTCCATGTGAAATAATCACAATCTGATTACACAATGCGGCAACCTCTTGCATAATATGACTAGTAAACAAAACGCATTTTCCTTCTTCTCTTAATCGCAACACAAATTGACGCATCGCGCGTGTGCTCATCACATCCAAACCATTGGTTGGTTCATCTAATAAAACATTTTTGGGATTATGTACCAAAGCGCGTGCAATGGCAACTTTCAATCTTTCGCCTGTAGAAAAACCTTCTGTCTTTCTATCAGCAATAGATTGCATATCTAATAAAACAAGTAATGAATTAATTTGTTTTTCTAACAGCTCCCCTTCCAAACCATGCAAGCGCCCATAATAGCGGATATTTTCTCGACTCGTTAATCTGGGATACAAACCCCGCGCATCAGCCAAGACGCCAATCCGCTTCTGCACCTCAACTGGAGACTCCGTTACATCAAAACCATCTACTTTTGCAGTTCCATTTTCTGGTTTCAACAATGTGTATAACATGCGCAATGTTGTACTTTTGCCTGCTCCATTTGGACCAAGCAACCCAGTAATTTCACCATCTGGTGCAGAGAATGAAACTTCTTGCACGGCTTTTACTTTTCCAAAAGATTTTGAAAGACCTTGAACTTGAATCATAATTATGCCCTTAACTTGTTATGGACGAGGTCCACTGAAATCAACAAAAAATGGAGGCGGTTGAACTGCATCCACGCACGAAACATCTAACCCATCGATTGAGGCGGTTTCAATAAAATCATTGAAAATATTCACGCTACAAATGCTGTTTAAGTTGCCATGTCCCATATCATCAAAAATCAAATGCAATTCATTCGTTAAACTTTCAGCAACTTTATCAGCATGATACGGCGGCGTAATGGGGTCTGCCTCACCAGAAAGAATCAACACGGGAATATCAGATGTAATTGGCGCACGAAACGCATCTGAAACTTCACCTTTTTGCCACTCACTACACACAGCAGAAAAATTTACAGTTCTATCTTCAAACACAGTTTGCTCGCTATTCTCAGCGGCTTCATCAGCAGAAATCAACGGCGCATCTTCTGTGCAAGCCACAGCATAAAACATGCCGTCATATAAATTTCCATTCACTTGCAAACCTTGCGCGATCAACGGAACATAATTTTCATCAGCATATGCCAAATGAATTGACAGCGGCAATGTCGCCACAAAATCTGGAACATACATTGTATTGAAAACCATGCCTGTGATAATTTCTGGCGTGATCGTTAAATCAATCGGTTGATTGGTAACCGGATGCGGCATAGAAATTTCTGCTGGAGATTCTTCTAAACGAGAAAGCAAAGATGTAAATTCGCTTCGCAACTTCGGGAAAGTTGTTCGGCAAGCCTCATCATTTTCACACCTTGCAAACAATGACTCCAATGCGGCTTGACCATCTTGTGCAGAAGTCATAAAGATAACAAAGCTTGGGTCAACGACTGAATCTAATGTGACAGTACGAACATGTTCAGGAAACATGCGCAAATAAGTAATGGCGGCACGAGAACCATACGATGCGCCATAAATATTTATTTTGTCATATCCCAAAGCCGCGCGAGCTTCATCTAAATCAGTCATTGCGATTTCGGTATTGTAAAAATGTAAATCAGCATCAAGTGTATCTGGGCAATCCTTGAGTTTATCTACGACTTCTTCAGATTCCAATTCTTCATCTTCTTCACCCAAACATCGTAATGGATTTGATTTGCCTGTTCCACGTTGATCCACCAAAACAATATCTCGGTCTTCATGAATTTGCCTGAGTAATGAAATCATCACAGGGAATGCTTCAATGGCAGATTGCCCCGGTCCACCTGCTAACATAAATAATGGGTCAGGTTGTGGGTTGCGTTTAATAGCAGGAATCACAGCCACATGTAATTCAATTTGCCTGCCTTCTGGGTTAGCACGGTCTTCAGGCACAATCAATACACCACATTCAGCATCTATTTGTCTACCACCAGGAGAAGTTAAGATACATTCTTCTAATGCAAGCGTGGTTTCATCAACATTTGCTTGTGTTTGTGGCGCACAGGCTGTGATACATATCAACAACAAAAAAGAAAGGTAAGAAAGTTTTTTCATATTGGTTTCAAATTGTTTTCCCATAAATCGTTTCGAAGCATAATTTTACATGAAATTATATAGATAATACGCTGAACTCATCAAAAAGTTACAAATCAAAAAATCATCCTTGACACATTCCCATCTCTCACATAGAATACCGCCCAATTATGTACAGTCACATCAACAACGCCAAGCACGGCTTGGGTACCATGACCACTACTACCTCTCGGCTCTCCGTGAGGGATTTGTGCTTGGGATGATGTGACCAAATTTTAGGTTAAGTCAAAACACACAACGCCTCGCGGAAAACGCGGGGCGTTTTTGTTATTTCAAGTTACAGACATGACATGTCTCCGAGATAGCATAATCATTTATGGATTTCATCCGAGCAATGATTATTGAATTTCACAACCTGTGTGAGACATGTCATGTCTTAGGAAAAGGAGAAAATTATGCAACAAAAAACGCTTGTAATGAAATTTGGGGGAACATCTGTTGGGTCAGCAGATGCATTGATAAGTGCAACACAAATTATTCGTGATGCACAAAAAGATTGGAATCGCATGGTGGTTGTGACTTCTGCTATGGCAGGCGTGACGAATTTATTATTAGACTCAGCTCGCTTCTTTTCTTCGGGCAAGCCTGATTCACTTGCTCAAGCAGAATCTACACTTCGAGAAAAACATTTTTCTGCCGCAGAGACATTGATAAAAAATAAATCGTTGTTAGAAGAAACGAAAAAAGAAATCAATGCATTAATTCAAATCTTTGTCAATTTATGTAATGCGATTCAAGTTCTCGGTGAAGCAAGTCCGCGGGTGTTGGATGCAGTGGCTTCACTTGGGGAACGAATGAGTTTGAGGTTATTAACAGCAGTAATCAACGAGGCGGGAATTAAAGCAAAAGGAATTGAAGCAAATGAATTTATAGTCACCAATTCTAATTTTCAAAATGCACACCCTGATTTTGCAATCACCAAAGAAAAAACACAAGCATTATTAAATCCATTATTAAACGAAGGAAATATCGTCATCACAACAGGTTTCATCGGAGCAAATGCTGAAGGTGTAATCACAACGTTAGGTCGAGGAGGAAGCGATTACACCGCTGCAATTATTGGTTCTGTATTACCAGCAAACGAAGTCTGGATTTGGACAGATGTAGATGGAGTCATGACCACTGACCCACGCATTGTTTCATCAGCAAAAACATTATCCGAAATCAGTTACGGAGAAATTGCTGAGTTAGCCTATTACGGCGCGAAAGTGTTACATCCCAAAACGATACGACCCGTTGTAGATGCAGGTATTGGATTAAGAATTTGCAACACATTCAATCCAACGCATGAAGGGACGCGATTAACGGCAAGTGGAAAAAAGAATGGGCATGTCATCAAAGCAGTGACTGCGATTCAAAAACAAAGATTGGTGACGATTGAAGGACGCGGCATGTTGGGCGTGCCTGGTGTTGCGGCGCGTGCATTTGGTGCAGTTGCATCTACAAAAACAAGTGTGCCATTGATTACACAAGCATCCTCCGAACAATCAATTTGTTTTGCTGTACCCTCAGAAACTGCGCCATCTGTTTTGAATGCATTAGAAAAAACTTTTGCACATGAAATTGAAGAAGATGACATTGACAGAGTTTGGTCAACAGATGATGTTTCGATTGTGACTGTGGTTGGCGCGGGAATGCGGCATACGCCCGGTGTGGCTGGGAAAGTTTTTAGTCAATTGGGAAACAATGGCGTCAATGTACTTGCGATTGCACAAGGTTCATCTGAAGTTTCGATTAGTTTGGTTGTAGATGCAAATGATACAGAGAATGCAGTTAGAACGTTGCATGAGTTGATTGTTGAGAAGTAGAGAAGTAAACAGGTAAACAGATACACATGTCTACTTGTTTACCTGTTTACATTTATACATAACAAATTAGGAGAATAAACAATGTCATCCCCCATCCCCGTAGCAGTTCTCGGAGCCACAGGTTCGGTTGGTCAGAGATTTATTTCGTTGTTAGATAATCATCCATGGTTTAAAGTTGTTGCACTTGCCGCATCAGACCGTTCGGCTGGACAAAAATATTCGCAAGCAACGCGATGGATATTAGATACACCTATGCCCGATTATGCAAAGGATATGATTATCGTGCTTGCATCTGTTGAAGCAGTGCAAGCAAAAATTGTTTTTTCAGCATTGCATAGTGATGTTGCAAAAGAACTCGAACCGCAATTTGCAAAAGCTGGAGTTGCGGTTTGTTCGAATGCTTCATCGTTTCGTCAGGCAGAAGATGTGCCGTTGTTGCTTCCTGAAGTGAATGCGAATCATATTCATCTCGTCAAAGAGCAAAGAAAAATTCGCAATTGGAGCGGATGTATTATTACGAATCCAAATTGCACAAGCACAGGTTTAACAGTTGCACTCAAAGCGTTGGATGATGCTTTCGGTGTTAAAAAAGTTTTTGCTGTTTCGTTGCAAGCACTTTCTGGCGCGGGTTATCCCGGTGTGTCATCACTTGATATTATGGATAACATTATTCCGAATGTTGGCAATGGTGGTGAAGAAGAAAAAGTTGAAACAGAACCACGCAAGATGCTTGGAAAATTAAATCAAAACAAAATTGATTTTGCAGATATAAAATTTTCAGCACATACGAATCGCGTGGCAGTGATAGATGGTCATACGGTGTGTGCAAGCGTGGAATTTTCATCGCCTCCTGCTGACATTCAATCTGTTTTGCAAATCCTCAGCAATTATCAAGCCCCTGCTGAGGCGAGAGAATTACCTTCCGCGCCCAAACCAGTTATCCACTTAAGAGAAGAAGCGGATCGTCCTCAACCGAGATTAGATCGATTAACTGGCAAAGGTATGTCAACAGTTGTTGGTCGTGTGAGAAAAGATTCTTTATTTGATATTAAGTTTGTTGTTTTATCTCATAATACAATTCGTGGTGCGGCTGGTGGTTCTATTTATAATGCTGAGTTGTTGGTAAATGAAGGTTTGTTATAAAAGAGTACCCGTTTGGGTATTGACACAATACAATTCGCTATGTTATAAACTGCGAAATTAAATATTCGCTCTTATCCAGAGAAGCGGAGGGACCGACCCTTTGAAGCTTCGGCAACCAGACAGAAATGTTCAGGTGCCAAATTCGGCAAATAAGAATAGCAAATGCTATTCATTATCTGGAAGATGAGAGGACGGTATAGACGTGTACCTCTTCTTGTACTTTCAGAAGAGGTTATTTTTTTAACTCTTCTGAAGGGCGGATACATCATATTCAAGGAGAGAATTATGTCCACAATTGAACGTTCGTTAGGTTTTACGACTCGACAGTTACATGCAGGTTATGAACCTGATTCTGTAACACGCAGTCGCGCTGCGCCAATTTATTTAACGACGGCGTATGATTTGCAAAGCACTGACCGTGCTTCACGTTTGTTTGCATTGCAAGAAGCAGGGAATATTTACACGCGTATTGGGAACCCCACATCGAATATTGTTGAAAAACGAATCGCAGATTTGGAAGGTGGCATTGCTGCATTAGAAGTGAGTTCTGGTCATGCCGCACAAGCAACTGCCATCTTTGCAATTTGTGAAGCAGGTGACCATATTGTTTCGTCATCTAAGTTATATGGTGGAACAGTCAGTCAATTCAAATATACATTTCCGCGTTTGGGAATTGAAGTGACGTTGGTTGATCCATCTGACCCTGAAAATTTTCGTAAAGCGATTAAGCCAAATACAAAATTGATTTTTGGTGAAACAGTCAGCAATCCATTTTCAAATATATTTCCGATTGAAGAAGTTGCAAAAATTGCGGAAGAATATCATTTGCCTTTGATGATAGATAATACTGCCGCAACGCCATATTTATGTCGTCCGTTTGAATGGGGTGCACACATCATTACGCATTCCACTTCAAAATATATTGGCGGTCATGGCACAACCATTGGTGGTGTGATTGTAGATAGTGGCAAATTCAAATGGTCTGGAAGCGAACGTCATAAAAATTTCAATACACCTGATGCTTCGTATCATGATGTTGTGTATGCAGATGATTTCGGTCCACTCGCATTTATCTCCAAAGCACGCGCTGGCATCTTGCGTGATATTGGAACTTGCCAATCCCCATTTAACTCTTGGGTTTTTATTCAAGGTTTAGAAACATTATCTTTACGAATGGAACGTCATGTAAAAAATGGACAAGCCGTTGCAGAATTTTTATCTGACCATCCTAACGTCAATTGGGTTACGTATGCAGGCTTGCCGAATCATCCTGATTACGAACGCGCACAAAAATATCTACCAAAAGGTCCTAGTGCAGTGATTGGCTTTGGAGTCAAAGGCGGACGTGAAGCAGGAGCAAAATTTATTGACAATCTCAAACTCTTCACGCATGTTGCTAATTTTGGCGATGCGAAATCTCTTGCTATTCATCCTGCTAGCACAACACATTCACAACTCAGTGATGAAGAACAAAAAGCGGCGGGTGTCAGTCCAGATTTTATTCGTTTGAGTATTGGTCTCGAAGATATCGAAGATATTCTTTGGGATATTGATCAGGCGCTTAGCGCGTAAGATGTAAACAAGTAAACAGGTAAACATTTATTCATATTATTACTTGTCTACCTGTTTACATGGATACCTTCCTATGCCAGTAAAAATTCCTACCACACTTCCCGCGCGCTTCATTCTTGAACGTGAAAATATTTTCGTAATGGATGAAGAACGCGCAGCACATCAAGACATCCGTGCTTTGCGTGTTGCCATTCTGAATCTCATGCCCACGAAAGTAATTACGGAAACACAACTTCTGCGTTTGCTTTCTAATTCGGCTTTGCAAGTGGATGTGACATTAATTCACACGGCTTCTTATGAATCAAAAAATACATCCGCTGAACATTTGCTAAAACATTACGTCACTTTTGATGAAATCAAGCGAGAAAAATTTGACGGACTCATCGTCACAGGTGCGCCAGTGGAGCAAATGCCATTTGAACAAGTAGATTATTGGGATGAACTTACAAAAATTTTTGATTGGGCTGAGACGAATGTTGAATCAACATTTAATATTTGTTGGGGAGCACAAGCCGCGTTGTATCATAAATACAAAATCCCGAAATATGATTTGCCGCGCAAGATGTTCGGCGTATTTGAACATCAAAATTTAGCGCCGAATGAAAATCTGTTACGCGGATTCGATGATATTTTTCTCGCGCCACATTCGCGGCATACAGAAATTCGAGGCGAAGATATTGCCAAAATAGACGAGATACAAGTTTTATCTGAGTCAAAAGAAGCGGGGGTTTACATCGTAGGTTCAAAAGATGGCAGACATATCTACGTCACAGGTCATTCTGAATATGACCCATTGACTCTCAAAGCAGAATATGACCGTGATGTGAATAAAGGTTTGCCAATTCATGTGCCGAAAAATTATTATCCAAATGATGACCCGACTCAAATTCCAAACGTGCGTTGGCGCGGACATGCCAATTTGTTATTCTCCAATTGGCTGAATTATTATGTCTATCAAGTCACGCCGTATGATGTAAATGAGATTCCGTAGGTGAACAAGGTATAATTTTATATATACAAAACTTTTAATTGAAAGACAAAATATGGATTTAGCAAATCTGATAGTTGGTATAGTTGGAATTCTGATTGGGCTTCTAAGTGCTAGAATTGCGATGAGACATGATCGCAAACTTGCAGAAGAGTCTGGGGCATTTAAGAAACCAGATATTGGGATAGCAATATTTAATTGTCCAATTGGATATGGCTATCCAGATAATAAAAATTGGATATTTATACATCCAGGAGGAGATAATGATTATGCTCTTTATCCCATCCAGTTTACAATATTTAATCAAGGAGATACATCAACACAAGAGGTTCTTATTTCATTTCAGGTTCCGAAACGTATCTTTTGGAAAGAACAACTAGATGGGATGAGTTTTGTAACATATCCTAGTGTGATGAGTGAAAACATTAAGCAATCCGTTGATGAGTTAGGAAATTTTACATTAGTATCTTTTTTAATTTCGCCATTATCCCCCGGTTCAGCAGCAAGTTTGTTTCTACCCTTTTCTTTTAAACCGACCATAGTAAATGCTTCTCTCCCCACTAAATTAACCAACAACCTTATAAATCCCAAAATTACTTTGTTTTTTCATAACACCATATCTATAACTATTAATTCTGGGGATCTTTCTTCAAAACACTATGAGTTAAATATGGGAGCAATATCATCATCAAGTTTAGCAGACGGTGTTCAAAAATTTCGGAATTTAAAGAATTTACAACCTCAAAAGAACTTGATAAACAGAGTTCTTGATGTATTTAGATTTGCGGAATTTAACATAACTAATTTTGTTTTTTTTGAGATCGAAAGTACTACAAAAGTTAAGAATTTCAAAGCATTTGTTATGAAATCTCCAAATCAATATTATCGGAGTAGTTGGTTAAACATTCCATCTAATAATACTAGTGAATTAAAAAATCTAGAAACAGGAGAAATTGTTGGAGTTATAGATATTGAAATAGTACCAAGTTCTCGACGTAAGTTTAGGTTCAAAGAGGGAAATCTTACTGAATAGATATAGTTTTATTTAAGTTCCTCTTATGGATTTTTACAAGTAATTAAGTTATTTACCGCCACTTCTTGACCCGTTCTACAATTCTCCCTTCTCTCAACTCAACGCACACTCTCTTAAATTTTTCAGTAGCCCCTCTCCATTCCAAATCTTTCAAACTTTCCTTTAATGGCACATCTTGTCGAAGTGTAGATAATTCTCTAAACAACAAAGCATCTTTATAATTCGCTTGCAAGTTTTCTAAAAGAGTTGTAGCACGCCCTAAACTTAACGGAATTTTCTTTGGGTCTTTGGGAATCGCTTCAATATGTTTATATTTCGCCAAAATAGTTGAAGTTGATTTTTCTCCCCAACCTTTGATGCCGGGGTAGCCATCTGCTGAGTCACCTACCAAAGCAAGGTAATCGGGAATCGATTCTGGCTTCACACCAAATTTTTCCACCACACCTTTTTCATCCAGAAGAATTTCACGTCTTCTGTCCCAACAAATGACTTTTTTGCCTTCCACCATTTGAGTCAAATCTTTATCCACAGAACAGATAATAACTTGCTCGACAGATTTTTCTTTTCTGAATTTTGTAACCGCCGTTGCAATGGCATCATCCGCTTCAAACTTGACCATAGACCAAACAGGCACGCCCAAAGCGGCGACAGCTTTTTCAGCGATTTCAAATTGATTTAAGATAATTGGGTCAACACCTTCACTTGTTTTGTAGCCTGCATACATTTTGTTACGAAACGATTCAATCACATGGTCAAATGCCACAGCAACATGAGTCACACCTTCGGTTTGCAATAACATCAACAAACTGCGGATTAATCCAAGCGTTGCGCCAACTTCTTGTCCGCTCATGGATTTTTTTGGTGGAGCCCCAAAATGTGCGCGGAATAATTCGTATGTGCCGTCAATCAAGTGAATTTTCATGGGTTATCCTTTTCGACCATAGACCGTAGACGGTGGACGATATATTACGGTCTATGGTCAAAGGTCTATCGTCCATTATTTCCAAACCGTTTTATATTTCTTTTGATATTTCGCGTCTTTTTCAGTTTCAATCAAAGCCAGTGCTTTTTCTTTAATGCCTTCATCTTTCACTTCATTATAAACAATCTTCATGGAAACCAAAATATCATAACGAATCAAAGAAGCATTTTTCTCTTTGATGCATTCTTTGAATCTTTTTTCCAAGCCATCTATGTAAACTTTTTGTTGCTTTTTCCCTGCAACACCCACCTTCCACAAAGATTGCAAGCAATGCCGTGCAGTCACAAATTTTTCATCTTTTGTTACATCTAACAACTTTCCAAAATCTTTGAGCATTTTTTCTTTCGTATCACTCTTTGCTAAATTGGATAACACTTGTGCAGAAATCGCACGCACATGATTATCTTTATGTTTCAAGCCTTCAAATAATTCATCCCAAACTTCATAAGCCCAAACGACAGGTTTATCGGTTGCATCTATCAAAGCATAATAGGCTTTGTTTTGTTCCTGTGGGTCATCTGAGCGGATGTTATCAAAGTGGGTACGAATTGTTTTATCCATAAAATTTTCATTACTTTTGCAATTTAATTAAATCTTTCAAAACTTTAATCAATTCTTTTTGTTTCGTTTTGATATCTTTCATATCTGCAAAATAAGTCATGCGTCTATCTTTGTAATCGCCTTCAAGCAAATCACTTTTTACTTTTGCAATCATCGGGTTATGAAATACAAGATGAATTCTTTTTGTATCTCGCAAATTAAACGTCACCAAATATTCACCTTTGTAATTGAAAGATGGGGCTTTCCATTTAATTTCTTCATTGATATTTTTATCCACACCTTTGATGATAGACCTTACCGTTTCTACCTCCGCTGTGAGTGGGTGACTCAACTCCAGCATAAATTTGTCTACAGCATCTGTACGGCTGACAGGTGAACCTTTCTTCTTTAACTTCTCCCCTGCTTTTGATTCTTTGAAAGACAATCCTTTTGCTTTCATAGCTTCTTTCAAAATACGGACTGCTTTGGGTCCAACTCCGTGCATTTGTGATAACTCTGCTTCAGAGAGTTTAGTCAACTGTTTGAGTTGAGTATAGCCTTCGTGTTCCAATGCACGAGTGGCGGGTGAGCCAATCTTTGGGAAATCAGATTCTTGTTTTTTTGTAGACATGAAAATTCCTTATTTCATATTCGTAGGGGCGACCCGTCATGTTTAATTTAATGACTTAATTTTCATTGATGGGTCGCCCTTACAATTTAAGCCAATTCTGCTTCAGGCAATGGTTCACTTGCACCATGCATGTATCTATTAGAAAGTAATTTATAGTATTTTGTATTCATCGCAAAGATTGTAAGGATTAAACCGATGATACCAGTAACAGTAAATACCAAGGCAATGCCACGATCCATACCAGTGCCAAACCATGAGCCGATTAATCCAACGCCTGCGCCGGTAGTCATGAAAGGGATGAAAAATGTCTCCGCGATTGGACCAATTAGAAACGTAGTCAGAGGCGATGCAGATTGTTCGATGCTTTGTGCAAATCCAAAGACTCGTCCTTGTCTTTCATGTGGCACAACTTTTTGTAAAATCGTTTGCTCAGCGGCTTCGATAAATGGCACAACACTTATATAAATGAACATGCCCACTGCAAGCAGAACAATGGAAGGTTGAATGGTAAAGACGGCGGAGATAATCCAAATGATAATGTTTGCAATAAACATTGCAACGAGCGGATTTCTTCCTAAACCATATTTTGAAATGTAAAGCCCACCAACGATGAACCCACAACTGATGACTGCGAAAAGTAAACCCCATGTTTCAACTGAAACAAGTGATAAACCATACGCATCCATTAAACCCATAAACGCGCCGCCTAAAAAGTTGTTGATGGTGGTGAAAAGAATCAACGCCATCAAACCTGGAATTGCAACCACAACTGCATACGTTCCGCGTAAATCCACTTTGCCTTGTTGATGTTCAAGATGTACGATTTCTTTTTCTGGAATCGGTAAAAACCACATGTGCAAAATTGAAAAAATCATCATCGAGATTCCGAGAATCAAAACATAATACATACCACCTGCACCAACGAGCAAACCGCTGATGGCAGAACAAATTAAAAACGCAATACCAAATGCAGTACCTGTAAGCCCATTGGCTTTGGCACGATCATCTTCGGGAATTAAAATTGTTACAAGCGTTGGCACTGCAATGGAGCGGATGTTGCCTGCAATTACACCAACTAATAGAAGTACATTGAAAATCCAGAGAGGGACACTGGTTGGGTTTTTCCATGTTTCGGCTGGAAGGGAAATGTACATCACAAACCCGATGATGTAAATAATCAACGAAATCACACCCGAAAGAATCATGACATTCTTTTTCTTGTTATGGTCAACAAGACTTCCTAACCAAATTCCTAATGAAGCTGTCAATACAAGATAAATACCTGAAATAATTGATGTTGCAGTGACTGATTTGGTTTCAAGATAAATAAAAAATATCATCGCAAACCAAACTGTCATGTTGGTGACGTTGGCTAAAACTGTATTTCCTAAAATTTGATAAAAAGTTTTCATGGTTTCCTTTTTTGGGAGTCAGGGAGCTTGCTTCCGAAATACGCCAGCAGGATGGACGATTCCATACTTAATTCTTTATATATTGACTCGTCAACGAACGCTTCACACTTAATAACTGCTTGGGTGTGCCAGTGAAAATGACTTCTCCGCCTTTGCTTCCGCCTTCGGGACCCATATCAATAATCCAATCCGCATTTTTGATGACGTGTAGATTATGCTCAATCACGATGACCGTGTTGCCCGTATCTACGAGGCGGTTCATCACTTCCAGTAAATGTCCAATATCAGACATGTGCAAACCCGTAGTGGGTTCATCCATGATATAGATGCTTCCTTTTTTATGTAACTCACTGGCAAGTTTGATTCTCTGACATTCACCACCAGATAATGTGCTAAGTGGTTGACCTAAGCTCAAATAATCCAAACCAACATCACTCATGGCTTGTAAGATGCGTTTGACTTCTTTAATTTCAAAATATTCCAACGCCTGTGCCACATTCATAGACAAAACTTCTGAAATATTTTTTCCATTGAATTTGTATTTCAAGACTTCATCTTTGAAACGTTTGCCTTCGCATACTTCGCATGGAAGTTTTGCTTCGCTCAGAAATGCAAGGTCAGTATAAACAACACCAAGTCCCTGACAATTTTCGCACGCACCTTTGGAATTAAAACTAAACAAAGCGGGTTGCACTTTATTGGCACTTGCAAAGGCTTTGCGAATATCATCCATAATACCTGTGTATGTGGCAGGGTTTGAACGGCTATTGACACCCACAGCCGATTGGTCAATCACAATCGCATCCTCGTGTTGTTTCAAAAAGACTTCATGAATCAAAGAACTTTTTCCAGAGCCAGCAACACCCGTCACTACAGTTAATACTCCAGTTGGAATATCCACACTGACATTTTTTAAATTATTGGCTTTGGCATTCTTAATTGGAAGTTTTCCATTAGGTTCACGAAAGTTATCTTTGAGAGAAATTTTTTCTTTGATGTGAGTACCCGTCAACGTTTTGGCTTTGAGCAGATTCGCATAACTGCCTTCATAGACAATTTCGCCTCCATGCTTGCCCGCTTTTGGTCCTACATCAACAATATGGTCTGCCGCCTTGATGACATCTGGGTCATGCTCCACAACGATAACTGTGTTTCCTTTATCTCTTAATTTTTGCAATAACTCATTCATGCGATGCACATCACGCGGATGTAGCCCAACACTTGGTTCATCGAAGATATACATTACATCCGTGAGACTGCTACTTAAATGTTTGACGATTTTTACGCGTTGTGATTCACCACCAGACAATGTATCCGTCTCGCGGTTCAGACTTAAATATTCCAGACCAATATCTACTAGATGCTGTAATCTTTCAGCCAACGTTTTGACCATCGAAGCGGCAACAGGTTCTTTGATTCCCTTCACCACTTTAATCAATTCTGTGATTTCCATGCTTGCCATGTCTGCAATGTTATAGCCGTTAATTTTGCTTTTCAAAATCGTTTGACTCAACCTTGCGCCTTTACATTCCGAACATGGACCCATAGTCATAAACGGCTCAATTTGTTTTTGAGTCCGTTCGGACATGGTCTTCAAATCGCGCTTGATATATTTATTTGTAAATTGGTCAACAATGCCACTAAAGGTCATGTTGAAATCTTTTGCCCCCACATTCGTTTTCACTTTCATGGGTGGATGATGTAAAAGTGCATCCATTTCTTTGGCAGTGTATTTGGATAACTTTTTATCAGGGTCAAAAAGTTTTGTATTAATCAGCAAACTCCAACCCCAACTATTCACCGCATATTCTCCGAATAAAATCGCGCCTTCATTTAATGATTTTGATGTATCCAAAAATTTATCCATGTCTACATCAAGTTTGCGACCTAAGCCATTACAGTTTGGGCACATGCCTTGCGGATTGTTAAACCCAAACATATAAGCAGGTCCAACATGCGGTTTGCCGATTCGTGAAAACAACAAACGCAAAAGCGTATAAATATCCGTTGCAGTGCCAACTGTGGAATGTGAACCACCACCGAGTTGCTTTTGGTCAACAACAACAGACATGCTCAAGTTTTCAATTGAGTCAGCATCAGGTTGAGGATATTTCGGTAAAAAGTTGCGAACAAACATGCTGAAGTTTTCATTCAGCAATCTTTGCGCTTCGGTTGCAATCGTGTCAAACACAATCGAAGATTTTCCAGAACCAGAAACACCTGTAAAAATAGTTATCTTCCTCTTTGGAATTTTCAAAGAAACATTTTTCAGGTTATTCTCACGCGCATTTCGAATCTCAATAAATTCTTGGGTCATGATTCCTCTTTACGGTTTGATATTTTGATTTATCTTGAACAGATTCTCAGGGTCATATTTCGCTTTGACTTGACGCATCTTTTCTAAGGTGGAAGCTGGGTATGCCGCGTTGAGTTCATCCTCACCGACAGTGTTGATGAAGTTGACATACGCGCCTTTGTCACTTTGTTGAATGGCGTTCTGAAATTCATCTACCCATGCTTCATGTTTTGATTTTTCATTAATATCTTCATACAACACAGCCAAGTTCGCCATAATCTTGGACTTACGATGTGCATAGGCAGTCGCATCCACTGGCACGCGACTCATTGCACCACCTAAGACTCGTAATTGAGTCACGGACATCATACCTGTGGCTTTGCTTAAGTGACTCAAAATGGTTTCAGCAACTGATGCATCTACATAATCTAAGAACATCGTTCTTCCCGCCGCAATGGGATGATATTCACCTTCTTCGAGTGGGAATAATTCTGCATAACTCATGGGGTGAAGCATGTCGGCTAATGGTGTTGCAATGTTACGGAATGGTTGCATTACCTTTTCACCTTCAGTTGCATCACCTGCATAACACATCATCGCGAAGATGATAATTTTGCCATGATGTTCTTCTGCTAAAAATGGCATCGGCGGAGCGGGCATCACATTCGCAATGGTGGATAATGCTTCGGGAGCAGAATCAGCTTCCCTTAAGAAAGAAGCGATTGTGTCAGGTGTAGCGGGAAGAACTAATATCCCGCCATAAGCTTGAGTCAAATCCTGTAATTGAAATTTGAATTTGGTTACAACACCAAAGTTTCCGCCACCGCCGCGAATCGCCCAAAATAAATCGGCATGATTGGTTTCATCAATTTGTAAAATATTTCCGTCGGCTGTGGCAATTTCTGCGGCGAGCAAATTATCAATTGTGAGTCCATGTTTACGAACGAGATAACCAACACCACCACCCAGCGTAATGCCACCAATGCCAACGGAACCTGTATCACCAAAACCTGTGGCGAGACCATGTGCAAGCGTTGCGGTCGTATATTCAGAAGCCGTTAAACCAGACTCAGCCCAAGCAGTTTTTGTATTGGTATCAATTTGGATATTCTTCATTAAGGAAAGGTCTAAAACAATGCCACCTTCAGTGGTGCTATACATGCTATGACCACCACTACGAATGGCAAGTTCTAGCCCTGTTTCTTTAGCAAGCGAAATGACTTGAGCCACTTCATTTGCATTTGTAACTTTGATAATGACAGCAGGTCGGCGATTAATATCACCAGGCACGACTGTTCGTGCTTTTTCATAATCAACATCTTTGGGGGTGATGATATGTTTGAAAATTTTGCGAAGTTTTGTAATTGAAAGTTTGGTTGCCATGTATTCTCCTAATTTTGTGTACGTTAAACCAATTTTTTGGTGAAGGACTAATTATAGAACATATATTCTAAAACCGTCAAGATGGAAACGCAAGACCAACAATCATAATCGAAAATTTAGCCACAGAGACATACTTAATCTCTGTGGCTAAGATGGTGCAAAAAGATTTGACTTGCTGATTTTTGAGTTTAACTGACTGCCTTCTTAACAAGCACCGCAATCTTTGACTCTTCAGCGGAGGTCAACTTGATGATTGCCCAAGATGCCGCCCACATGTTGCCTTCGTCAATTTTTGCATCTGGTTGAAAGCCAAATGTGGAGTATCTGACACTAAACTTACTTGCCGCTTGGAAGAAACAAATCACCTTTCCATCTTTATCTGCATAGGCAGGCATTCCGTACCAAGTTTTTGGCATCAGCTCTGGCGCGTTCTTTGTCACAATTTCATGTATTCGTTTCGCCATAGAACGGTCTGGTTCGGGCATTTTGGCGATTGCCGCGAATATCATTTTTTCGCCTTCATCGCGATTCTTGTTTGCTCGCGCCTCTGCTTTCATTTCTTTGGCACGCTCTCGCATGGCAGCTTTTTCTTCATCCGACCACACTTTGGATTTTTCAGTCACTTTCTTTGGACTCATAATAATCTCCTTATTTTATAACCTTGCGTCAAAACGAGTTTAGTTATATAATAAAGATACTTTATAATAAAGATAATGTCAAGGGTACAACACACGCCTGAAAGCGAGTTACGATGAGCAATGCTAAAAAAACAGACTTAAAGAAACGAGCCCTGAAAGCAGTGGCAGAATATGGGATTCACTTAACACTTTTCCGAAACGCAGTTAGCGAATGGGCTGGACTCAATGTAACGGATATGGAATGTCTGAGGCTTTTATTTCTCAAAGGCACCACCTCCCCTTCCGAACTTGCTAAACATACAGGTCTCACTTCTGGGGCAACGACTGCAATGCTTGATAGGCTGGAACAGGCTGGATTAATCGAGAGGCGACCAAATCCTAATGACCGACGCGGGACTTTAATCGCCGCCGCAGAATCAAGTGCTGAAAAAGCCGCATCATGGTTTGCATCCGCAAGAAACGCACAAGACAAATTGATTTCCAGTTATTCAGAAGAAGAACTGGAAATCATTGCGGATGTCTTTGAAAAATTTACAAGTTTATGGCAAGAGGAAAGCAAGAAACTAAAATAGATTAACCGCCGTTATACGCTTTTTGCAAATCAGCCACGATGATTTTTTTCATTTTGAGCATAGCATCTCGCACACGCCCAGCTTTTTCAGGGTCTGGATCACCCATCAACTCCATTAACTGCTTCGGAACAATTTGCCACCATAATCCAAACTTATCTTTGCACCAAGCACACATAGATTCTTCCCCACCATCAGCAGTGAGTGCATTCCAAAAATAATCCACTTCGGCTTGGTCTTTGCAATCCACATACATTGAAACTGCTTCATTAAACTTGAATTGTGGTCCTGCATTCAAGCCCATATATTTCTGCCCATCCAATTCAAACGAAACGATAAACGCCTTGCCATCAGGTCCACGCGAAACATCATGCACTTTTGAATTTTTGAAAAGCGAAACATAAAAATTCATCGCCTCTTCTGCTTGCGTGTCAAACCATAAAAACGGGGTAATCTTGCTCATTTTATTTTCTCCTTTTTTTGACTTTCTAAATTATCAGCGACTCGATACTTCACAATTTGCTGAATCAATTTCACAGGCAACGGCTCATCTAACATAAATTTGGTTGTACCTTTACCGCCTGCATGTTTTGCAATTGCTTTATTGAACGCTTCACTCCCAGGTGGAGTAGGGTACATCGAGACATGGCTTTTCCAACCCGCAAAATGGATTAAGTTTTTTCCATTCAATTCAAAGCAGGCAATTTGATAACTAATTTTCTCTTTTGCCTCTGGTGCAACTGTTTTGACAATCTTACGAATCTTTTGCAAATATTCTTGTGCTTGTTCAGGGCAAGCCGCAATGTATTCATCAATGGATTGGAAATTTGTCTTAGCCATCATTACTCCTTTTCCATTATTGCTAACAATTTGGTTGTTGTATTCCAATTGCGAATGGTCATGTTTTGATAAACAGGCAAGCCAATAATTTTCGTCAAATGACTTGATGAGGCTTTAGCAATCAGACGTGAGAAATAAAGCGCGTCTTTCCCAGCGTGAGCAGAATCTACACCTTCTTTTACTTTTACACTTTTCATCGCTTCTTTTGAAGTTAAAGGTTCTTTCAAGAAAATCACATCATAACGATAAGTGTCTGGTTCTTTGCCAAATCCACGCGGAGCTTCATCCACAATTTCTTTTAGTTCTTTGTGTGAAATCGTGACAAGTTTTGCTTCATACTTAAATTGTATAGAAAGACCTGCTTCAATTTTCTTGGTCAATCCTTCTTTGTCTTTCGATTCAGATTCAAACAAAACATTTCCGCTTTGAATATAAGTGACTACATTTGAAAAACCTAGCGACTCAAAACATGCTTTCAAATCTGCCATCTTGATAATATTTTTTCCGCCAACGTTTATTCCGCGTAACAAAGCCAAGTATTGAATAAGTTTCATGTTTAGTCTTTCAATTTTAAATAATGCTCGCGTAACTTTTTATCAAACTTTTCAGTTGCGTACCTTAAAGTCACACGCGGCATGGTGCTTGCATATTTATCTAAAAATTTCAGCAAACGTTTTTTATCTTTATCACCTGCAAAGCGCAATGCCCAACCATTGGCTTTATGAATTAAGTCTTCTTTATCAAGCAACATCAACTCAGCAAGTTTGAAGGTATCATCTACATCACCTTTGCCGATGAAAAATAATGTACTCACAATCGCCGTTCTTCGTTCCGCCATTTTTTTAGACTTCGCCAATTTATATAAAACATCGCGCTTTTTATCAAACAAATAACTACCCACTACCCACACCGCAGACCTATCTACTAAATCCCAGGTGTTGATGTGTTTGTGTTGTTTAACATATAAATTGAACAATTCTTTTTTTCGTTCATCAGATGTTTTTTTATGACGAGCTTGAAAATCCATAATACTGATTGCACCCACACGCGCCTCATGTATCGGACTTTGAAGCAGTTTCTGCACCTCATCCAATTCCATGCTGATGAATTCTTTTGCTAAGGCAAACACTTGCCCCATGCGGACGCCGAGAATTTCGTCAGCGGAATCAAATGCTAAATGGCGATGAGAATCAGCCACCCCCTGAGAGCGAAGCGTTTTTAATTTCTTGATAAATTCATCAGCGGTTAATTTCATAAACTCATTTTTTCTAAAAGCGCATCTAATTTTTCATAGCCTTCAACAACACCTGTTTCCATTCCAGATTGCATCATGCCATCGCGGTCGGCAACAGATTGAAACACAGATTGAATCGTAAGCCTTGTGCGGTTGTTCGGTAATTCTTCAAGCCGCATCGTATCCAACGTCACATGACCAGGTTCAGGTAGTCCTTCAAACTCAAAAGTTTGAATCATCAAATCTTCAGTCATAGTATGAAATACGCCATGAAAAGCATACTCACCATTTTCATCTTTGTGGATGTAACGATATTTTCCACCATTGACAGGTTCAAAGGTTTCGAGAATCATTTCTAAGCCATGTGGTCCCAGCCACTTGACATAGAGTTCAGGGTCAATGTGGGCTTTGTAAACTAATGCTCGTGGCGCATCAAATTCGCGGGTGATAAATACCTCTTGTTTATTTGGTTCTGCAATAATAGACACTTTATTTTTTGACATTTTTTTTCTTCTCCTGTTTTTTCATTTCTTCTAAAATTTTATCCAAACGACTAAAACGTTCTTCCCAAAACTGACGATATTTTTCTATCCAATCGGTCACTTCATTTAACTTATCAAACTTCGCTTCGCAATATCGTTCACGACCTTCTTGAATCACAATCACTAAACCGCATTCTTTCAAAATTTTGATGTGGCGCGAAACAGCAGGGCGACTGATGCGAAAATTTTCGGCGACACCGTTTAGGTTTAGTCTTTCATTCTTCGCCAATAAACTTAAGATGGCTCTGCGATTAGGGTCTGCAATGGCTTGAAAAACGTCTCGTCTCATAATATGTAACCAATCTGTTACATATTTTAGAACAAAAATTCTGTGTTGTCAAGGGGCAATTTAAATTTACTTAGATATTGGAAATGAGCCTAAAAACTGAAAGAGCACCAGAAGTTCTAGTGCTCTTTAAAAACTACCTAGTTAAATGATTATTCGCCTCTGTAGGCTTTTTCGAGTTCGCTTAGATTCAGTTTCCCCTCCATACGAAGCATCGCAGCGCCAACCCGATCAGCTTTAGCAGTGTCTGGGTCACGCATCATAATATCTAGGCTTTCCGGCATAATCTGCCACGTTAATCCATATTTATCTTTAAGCCATCCGCAAGATATTACTTCACCACCATCGGATAGCGCATCCCAAAGCTTATCAATCTCTTCTTGAGTTTTGCAGTTTACCGCTATTGAGGTAGCCTCACTAAAAGTGTACATTGGACCCCCATTTAATGCAGTAAAGTTTTGACCATCCAGTTCAAAGTCTATTGATGATATAGCTCCAGTTTTCATTCCAGCTTCTTTTGCTACTGACTCTGTAAGATAAGATGTGTTTATTATTTTTGCATTTTCAAACAACGACACATACAAATCTACTGCTTCCTCTGCATGGTCTTTAAACCAAAGAAAAGTTACTATTTTTCTCATATGGATTCCTTTCTCTGCTTCTATAATAGAACAAAAATTCTACTTAGTCAAGTATTAATTTCGAATTACTTAAATCTTGGATACGAACCTAACACTCGTAACATGAGTGCATACTCCCCCAAATTTTCTAACGCCTTTTTACAAATTTCATCATGTGTTGAGCCGATGAAATCAATATAAAATAAATATTCCCACGGCTTGCCTTGTAACGGACGTGATTCAATTTTTGTCAAATCAATATCGCGTAAAGCAAAGACACTTAATGCTTTATACAAAGCGCCTGGCTGGTTTTTTAACGTAAAAACAATAGACGTTTTCGCTTCTTCCTTCGGGACAATTGATTCTGTACCCAAACATAAGAAGCGCGTGAAGTTTTCTGTGTTGTCTTCAATCCCCTCTTCTACAATTTGCATTCCATACAACTCAGCCGCACGCTTTGATGCTATCGCCGCTGTATCTCGTGCACCAGATTCTTTCAACATCTTCACACTCCCCGCTGTGTCATACACAGACTCAGGCTTGATGCCTAAATTTCTTAGATAATTTGCACATTGTCCCAACGCTTGCGGATGACTGATTGCCTTTTTTATCTCTTCTTTTTTTACATCAGGCAATGTAATTAAACAATGCCTCACGCGCAAAAAATACTCCCCGACAATATGTAAGTTATGACGAAGCAATAAATCATAATTTTGGTGGATGCTCCCAGCTAGTGAATTTTCAATCGGAGCGAATCCAGCCTCCCCGTTTTTTGAAGCGACTGCATCAAACAAGGCATCAAATGATTCGCATGGAATCGTTTCTACATCTTTGCCAAAATATTCAAATATCGCTTGCTCGCTATACGCGCCATGCTCCCCTTGAAATGCAACTTTCATGATTTCTCCAATATAAAAGGCGAGGAAACCTCGCCCCTACTGTTTCTCTGCCCATTCGACAATTTTTCTAAAACCTTCTTCTACATCTTTATCAGAAGCGGCGATGCACACGCGGATAAAACCTTCGCCTTCCTTTCCAAATGCAGAGCCGGGTACAAGCCCTACACCATATTCTTCTAAAATCCTTTCACACATTTCAACCGAAGGCATATTCAAGGCACGCATATCTAAGAAAAAATAAAAAGCACCTTTTGGTTCAATAATTTTTACTTTGTCACATTCCAATTCATGCGACAAACGAATCACCAAATCTTTTCTTCTTTTATAAGCGGCGCGCATGTTGGCAGTTTCTTCTTGAATGACAGAATCAGTTAATGCAAACGCGGCGGCTTTTTGGATAAACGGTGCCACACATGTAATTGAATTTTGCCCAGCCTTGATTGCGTTTTCTATAATTGCTTGTGGCGCGGCTAAATATCCAACGCGCCAACCTGTCATGGCATAAGATTTTGATAAACTGTTTACTAGCAATGTTCTTTCTTTTGCGCCATCAATCGCCGCCGCAGACGTTGGTTTTTCATCGTAATACAAACTGCCATACACTTCATCTACAACAACCCATAAATTATTTGCTTTGGCAAAATCTTGTAAACGTTGTAAATATTCTTTTGATGGAAACATTCCCGTTGGATTCGATGGATAATTCAAGACGATAACTTTTGTTTTGGGAGTCAATGCTTTTTCCCACGCTTCAAAATACGGGATAAATGAGTTTTCTGCGGGAGCAGGGACTCTGATGACATTTCCTCTTAACATGATCGCCATGTTGGAATGAGTTGCCCATGTTGGGTCTGGAATTAAAACATCATCACCCGGATTCAAAATAGATTGCATGGCTAAGTAATAAGCATGAATCCCGCCATGTGTTATTAAAATTTCTGTTTCAGGATTATATTCAACGCCTTCATCACGCAATAATTTTGTTGCTACGGCTTTTCGTAATTCTGGTGTTCCACGTGATGGACCATAATGAGTTAATCCAGATTGCATGGCTTTGAAAGCAACATCCATGATGGCAGGTGGCGTACCAAAATCAGGGTCGCCGGTTTGTAAGGCGACAATATTTTTTCCACTGGCTTTGAGCGCGAGGATTCTGTCACCCATTGCTACTGTTGCGGATTGGCGAATCAGGTCGAATTGTAGGTTGAGGCGTTGAGTCATTTTGTATCCTTTTGAGGGGATAGTTTATCAAAGAAAATAAATCTCTTTGATTAAATTAAGAGATTGCTGCGACGTAAAAAACAAGAGTGCGTCTCGCAATGGATGTAATTAACTTTTGAAAGGTGTTTGTGGAAGTGGTTGTGTTTTTCGTACGGGCAAGAGGAATGAAAATATGCTTCCTTCGCCTTCTTTGCTTTCTGCCCAAATACGCCCGCCATGCATTTCAACCATCACTTTGGCAACCGATAACCCCAAACCCATGCCACCATGTTTGCGTGTGAGATGTGATTCGACTTGATAGAAACGGTCAAATACTTTGTTGAGGTCGCTGGTTGGGATTCCAATGCCGTTATCTTGTACGCTGACTTTGACATATTCAGGATGTTGTTCGCCGCGAATGATGACTTGACCATTTTCGTTGGTGAAGGTGAGTGCATTTTTTACTAGGTTACTTAATACAATTGCAATTTTCCCACCATCAATATCTACCAGCAATTCTTGCGTGGGTTCAGTTTCAGTTCTAAGCGCGATACTTTTCTTTTTTGCCATATCACTAAAAGAAATGGCAACATCTTCAATAATTCTTTCAACTGAAACTTTACGAGATTTTAAGAGGGCACTGCCTGATTCGTAATTATCTACACTGGTTAGGTTTTCTATAATTTCTTTTAATCGTGTGGCATTACGAATAATGGTATCTATTTGTTCTTCATGATCTGGGTTATTGATTAATTCTTTGAGAAACGTTGCATGACCTAAAATTAATCCTAATGGCGTACGGAGTTCATGTGAAGCAATGGCGATAAATTCATTTTTGAGTTGTTCAAGTTCACGAGCTTCATCTTGTGTGGATTGAATCTTTTTCTCTAATGAGTCATTTTGAAGAGAGGCGGCAATTAAAGCGGAAATGGTTTCGGCAATCCAAATATCTTCATTTGTATAGGGTTCTAGTTTATTGAAAACTTCTAATACTGCGATTGTCTTTTCTCTCAAAATAACTGGCACGCCCAAGATTGATTTTGTGGTAAAACCAGCCAGTTCGTCTATTTTTTTGTAGTGACGTTTGTCTTTGCTGACATCATCAATGGCAACGGGTTTGCCATATAAAAATACCCAACCTGCTACACTCCCCTGCACTGGCACTCTAGCAGAACGGACTTGGTCGCCTTGAAACCACAACATCGAATTGAAGAAAAATTCTTTGGCAGTTTCGTCATATTCCAAAAGTGAAGCACTCGCGCTACCAGTCAATTCTTTAACGGCAGAGAGCAAGGCATGCAAATACGTCTCCAGTTCGGTGATTGAACTGAGATTACGAGTCAAATCCAGCAAACGGGCAGAAACGTTGATTCGAGGCGTAGTCATTTTTATGTGAGTAAGATTATACTTTACGGTTGTATCTGATTCTTTGGTATTTAAGTAATGGATAAGGAAATTGTAATCAACCTTACAATGAAATAACAAAATTCAAGGAGAGTTTTTCATGGCAAATAAAAAAGTTCGTGTGGCAATTATCGGTGTCGGGAATTGTGCTTCATCATTAGTGCAAGGCGTGCAATTTTATAAAAACGCAAAAAATGATGATGTCATCCCCGGCATTATGCACCCCAAACTTGGGGACTATCATATTAAAGATATTGAATTCACATTGGGTATTGACGTTAACGCAACCAAAGTCGGTAAAGATTTATCCGAAGCGATTTTTGCAGAACCAAATAATACCTATAAGTTTGCAGATGTTCCAAAATTAAATGCACCTGTTGTACGTGGCATGACTCATGACGGGCTTGGAAAATATCTTGGCGAAATTATCAAAAAAGCACCGGGCTCTACAGCAAACATCGCTCAATTATTAAAAGAAACACACACCGATGTAGTGATTAACTTTTTACCTGTCGGCTCAGAAATGGCAACCAAATGGTATGTAGAACAAATTCTTGAAGCCGGTTGTGCATTCGTCAATGGCATTCCAGTTTTCATCGCTTCTTCAGAATATTGGGGAAAAAGGTTTGAAGATGCCGGCTTGCCCATTCTCGGCGACGATATTAAGAGTCAAGTTGGCGCAACGATTGTGCATCGCGTGCTCACAAGTTTGTTTATAGATAGAGGCGTGAAAATTGATCGTACTTATCAATTAAATTTTGGTGGCAATACAGATTTCTTAAACATGCTTGAACGTGAAAGGCTTGAATCAAAAAAGATTTCAAAGACAAATGCAGTCACCAGCATGATTCCGTATGAAATGAATCCAAACGATGTGCATGTCGGTCCGAGCGATCATGTACCATGGTTAACAGATCGCAAATGGTGTTACATACGCATGGAAGGTACAACATTTGGTAATGTTCCATTAAATCTCGAATTAAAACTTGAAGTGTGGGATAGCCCCAATTCTGCCGGCGTAATTATGGATGCAGTACGTTGTGCAAAAATTGCACTCGATAGAGAACTTGCCGGTCCGATTCTTGGTCCTTCATCATACTTCTTCAAAACGCCACCCAAACAATTCAAAGATGAAGTTGCTCACCAAAAGGTCGAAGATTTTATTTCAGGAAAATCTGACGAGTAAAAAATGAAACGTGAAATAAAAAACGTTTGTGAAAACAGACGTTTTTTATTTTTAGTGTAGAATAAATTTTATGATTAACAAACAATTACCAATTACTAATAACTACAAACGCTTCTTTCTTAATTTATGCCTGCTTGCCTTCGTTTTAACATCTTGCCAACCCCAAGCAGTGACTCAAGACCCAAACATCGCCATGACTGCGGCAATCCAAACCGCATTCGCAGAAATTAGTCAACCAACGCAAACACTAGCACCAACTGAAACACCAGTTCCTACTGCAACAGTTCCGCGCACACCACCCGCATTACCTTCTACATTTCAAACAGGATTAATCAGTATTGAAAGCCCGCCACGAAATTATGTCGCGGATGCTTGTCAATACATAAAAAATAAATGGGACTCAACCAAGTCCGCACCGGGGACTGTGGTGATGACCATTATGTATCACGGAATATCAAAAGACGAATCAGTAAGCGATCCTAAAAATATTACTGTAAAAGATCATAAGAAATTAATGGAAAGTTTGCATGAATTAGGGTTTCAAGCTATTAACATGCAACAAATGTCAGATTTTATTTATGACAATGCCAGAATTCCAGAGAGATCTGTGTTAATTATCGTAGATGATAGAAAATATGCTGAGAATTTTAACGAACACTTCCGGCCCTACTATGATAAATGGGGATGGCCAGTAGTAAATGGATGGATAAGTGCATTTGGCGGAGCAGATAATGTTTTAGCAGAAAATGTTGCATTATCTAATGAAGGTTGGGTTGATTATCAAGCACATAGTGTTTTGCATCAAATTGCAATCACCGATTCATCCACAGATGAATTTATTACAGCAGAAATGCAAGGTTCAATAACAAATATACAAACTTATTTTAATAAAACTCCTATTGCTTTTATTTGGTTTGGGGGCAATTTTTCAAAACGTGCAGTGGAACTAGGTCCACAATTTGGTTATAAGTTAGGTTTTACAATAAACCCACGAGGGCCAGTTATGTATAACTGGATTCCGCAAGCAGATACTTATAATGCTTCTAATCCTCTTGCAATACCAGAAACCCCTGCGGGAAATCCGTTAATGACTCTTCCACGTTATTGGAGTAGTAATGCCATAAATGAACTAGATACTATCCGTCTGATTGGTCAAGAAGCAAAAGCATACGCTGAACAAAACAAAGCAATTGAACTTGAATATTATGATATAGTTTGCGCCCAAACTTATGGAGCGATTCCGTAGTTAAAATAAATTAAATCTACAAGTTCTAATGAAAAATATACCAATTCAACAACTTCTTCTTCGCATTATCACCTTGTTTGTCATCATCAGCATTTTAATTTCTTGTCAATCTTCACAAGCAACATCAACCCAAGAGATTAACCCCGAAGCAACTCAACCTTATTTACCAGAGACGTTTCAAACTTCTTTATTAAATCCGTTAGATAGCCCGCGTACATATATAGAAGAAACCTGCCGTTATTTGCGGAATAAATGGAATCCATTGAATGCAACGCCTGGCACTGTTGTGTTGGTGATTCGATTCCAAAATATAAATCGAGGCACGGCTGAACTTCCAAACAGCGTCCCGTTAATTGAAGTTCGAGATTTAATGAATCAGTTGAAAGGTCAGGGGTTTGAAGCGATAAACACTGAACAACTGCAAGGGTTTGTTGAAAGGAATGCATTTATCCCAGAGCGGTCTGTATATCTCATCCAAGATGGGAATCACGATGAAGAATATTTTTATATTGTCTTTGGTGAGTATTGGGAAAACTGGAAGTGGCCCGTTATCAATGGTTGGGTCAGTGACCCTGATGCAACTGAAGAATTAGTACGTGAAAATATTGAACTTGAACGCGAAGGTTTTGTTGACCATCAAGCACAAGGTGTGTTTGCAACTGCAAAGTTATCGGATGAATCTGCAAAGAATGTGATTGCACGTGAGTTACAAGGCTCATGGACTGGCTTCGCAAATATTTATGGAAAAAATCCTCTGGCGATTATTTGGCCCAATGGTGGTTTTGGATTCAGACCTGTAGAAGCCGCGCGTCAGTTGCGTTTCAAAATGGGTTTTACAATGAATGCGCGCGGACCTATCATGTACAATTGGGTTCCATTGGCTGATGCAGTTGATTTGGAAAGACCAAACTTAATTCCTGAAGGAACAATCAACGACCCACTGATGACGTTGCCGACATATTCTCCGCAAGAAGCATTGATGGCAATTGATACTGCTAGAGTAATTGGAAAAGAATATAGTGATTATGCACAAGCCAATAAAGAAGCAGAATATGAATATTATGAAACGGTTTGCGAGCCTGAATATTCGCCAATACCAAGTCCTTGATTAATTTGTAGTGACATAAAAATATTTGGAGGTTAACTATGACCGATTGTATTTTTTGCAAAATCATTGCAGGTGAAATTCCTAGCACGAATGTTTACAAAGATGAGCATACAACTGCATTTCGTGATATAAACCCTGCGGCTCCGACTCATATTTTGATTGTGCCAAACAAACATATTGACTCTGCAAATTTTATGATTGCCGATGATGAACAATTGATTGGTCATCTTGTACTCGTTGCCAAAGAACTCGCTGCCAAAGAAGGTATTGCCGAAAGTGGCTATCGTTTGATGATGAATACAAATCAAGAAGGCGGGCAAACTGTCTTTCACATTCATTTACATTTGCTCGGTGGTAGACAAATGAAAGGATTTGGATAAAATCATCGAAGCCATCAGCAAAACATCCGCTGGTGGCTTTTTTATAAAAGGAGAATCACATGCCCGAAAGAGAAATTTATTTATTATCACCACGCGCACTCAGCCCTGAAACAATTGCGGTTGCATTTGCAAAAACATCACGTGCACCCGAATCATTTCGTGAAATTGCGGCTGAATTAAGTGACGAAAAATCTGCACAGTTTCATGAAAAATGGGTTGTCGGTTATGGTCATGCCTCCGTTGCCGAACACGCTGTTTTGCACATCGCATTTGAAAATGTTTCGCGCGTTGCCATCGAAGCGATTGAAGGAAATCGTTTGGCATCCTATACAGAAAAATCAACACGTTATCAAAAATGGGGACAAGATGATTTCACGATTCCGCCTGAATTAGATAACCATCCGCTTCGTGATGAATTTACAAAAACCGTGCGCCTCTTATTCTCGACGTATGCTGACTCATTGGAACCTGTAAAGAATCTCATCGTCAACAGAGTCACGCGCAAAGAAAACGAATCGGATGAAGCATTTGACCGCCGTATCCGCTCACAATATGTGGATAGATGCCGTTTTATTCTCCCTGCCGCCGCAAATGCAAACGTCGGTATGACCGCCAACGCGCGCGTGATTGAAAATACGATTCGTAAAATGCTTTCACATCCATTAGAAGAAGTGAAGCAAATTGGTGAAAGAGTTAAAGAAGTTTCTAAAGCAGAGACACCGACGTTGGTTAAGTATGCGGATGCCAATGCTTATATGGTTGAGACAATGAAAGAATTAGACAATTGGGAGTCGGGAGTTGGAAATCAGGATTCGGAATGGTGTTCTTTAATTGAATACGACCAAGATGGTGAAAATAAAGTTTTAGCCGCGGCTTTGTATAGATTTGGTGAAATGAGTTTTGAAGATGCTTTGAATTATGTAAAAGCATCGAATGAAAAAGAATCACTCGCTCAAACATTATTAGGCAAACTTGATAAGTTTGATGTTCCATTACGAGAACTTGAATATTGCAACTACACCTTTGATCTAGTTATGGATCAAGGCGCGTATGCTGAGTTTAAACGTCACCGCATGATGTCGCAGACTCCACAACGATTGACAACAAGGCTTGGGTTTACGACTCCAAGCCTAATAGCAGAAGCAGGTTTCAGATCAGAATATGAAGCGGCGATGGAATCAGCACATCAAATATATGAAAAGTTATATCAATTTAATCCTGATGTTGCGCAATATATTGTCCCCAATGGATTTAATCGCCGTGTGTTGGCACAATTCAATTTGCGCGAAGCATTTGCATTTTGTCAATTGAGAAGTGCGGCGAATGCACATTTTTCAATTCGACGTGTGGCACAAAAAATTTATGAAGATATTTTGAATGTGCACCCGTTACTTGCAAAATACATGAAGCGACACGATGAGACTTGGCAAAGTGTAGAAGAAAATCATTTTGTGAAGATATAGTTAAACAAAAACTCCGAGGTCTTGAAGACCTCGGAGTTTTATTTACTTAATCATCATCCTCATCTTTTTTGACATCAAAAATCGCATCAATCTTATCCATAATTTCTTGCGTCAGTTTTGGAGCAACTTCTGCGGCTTTCATGTTTTCATGCACTTGTTCAACTCGACTCGCACCTGTGATGACTGTGCTAACAAATGGATTTTTCAAACACCAAGCCAATGCCAGTTGAGACATAGTACAACTTAAATCTTTTGCAATGGGTTCCAATGCGGCAACTTTTGCCAAACGAGATTTATCTGTCATTCTGTCTTTGAGCCAATCATAATTTTTCAATGCGGCGCGACTATCACTTGGAATACCGTCTTTATATTTTCCTGAAAGCAAACCAGAGGCTAAAGGACTCCACGTAGTGGTTCCATATCCATATTCTTTATAAAAACGGACGTAATCGCCTTCAAGGCGTGCACGTTCAAACATGTTGTATTGTGGTTGCTCCACAACAGGTTTGTGTAAATGATGTCTTTCAGCAATTTGAATCGCTTCGACAATTTCTGAAGCCGCCCATTCTGATGTTCCCCAATAAAAAGCTTTGCCCCATTCAATAATATTGTGCATTGCCCAAACTGTTTCTTCAATCGGAGTTGTTTTATCAGGTCGGTGACAATAAATCAAATCCACATAATCTAATTGCAAACGTTCTAATGAACCATTGATACCTTCAATCAAACGTTTGCGATTCAATGTATCTTTTTCATTGACGTTATCATGCAAGCCCCAATAGATTTTTGTAGAAACCAAATAACTGCTACGTCGCCACTTTAATTCTTTCAAGGCTTTCCCCATCACCTCTTCCGATTTTCCGCTGGCATACACTTCGGCATTATCAAAAAAATTGACGCCATGTTCATACGCCGCCGCCATCATATCCACAGCAGGTTTCACATCCACTTGATTGTGAAATGTGACCCACGAACCAAACGACAATTCACTCACTCGAATGCCTGTCTTACCCAAATGACGATATTGCATTGTTCCTCCGAATATTTATAAATTTATCCCATTATAATCCCCTCATGCAAAAAAAAATGTTATTTTGTGTTTTGCTTCTGGCTTCGTGTGCTTCACCGAGCAACCCAACAACCGATGTCTCTCTGCAAGCATATCTCACCAGCACGCCTGTATCTACAAATACACCAAATGTATTGGTGGTCGAAACAACGCCCCTGCCCACCAATACGCCACATATTTACATCGTGCAACAAGGTGACACTTTCAGTGAAATTGCAGAAGCATTCAATATCTCCATTTCAGATTTAAGAGCGGCGAATCCAGATGTCAGCCCAAATACGATGTCTATCGGTGAGACGCTCATCATCCCAGACCCATCTGCTATTTTCGCCGCCGCTTCAACGCCCACGCCTTTGCCTGTTCCTATCACCCAAACAGCCTGCTACCCCGATTCATCTGCTGGGACGCATTGTTTTGCAGTCATTCAAAATAACACAGAAAATATTCTTGAAAATGTTTCTGTAAAATTTAATTTATTAGATGAAGCCAATAATGTCATCACAAGCGAAACCGCTTTCACCATTTTAGATATTATCCCTGCCAATTCATCTTTACCCGTTTACATTTATTTTCCAAATATCAATGTAAAAGTAAATCCGCAAGTGCAACTGTTGAGTGCGATTCAGGGAAATTCAAGTAATTATCTCCCCGCCGTGATTCAAAACAGCATTGCAGAAATTACTGGCAATTATGCCCAAGTGCGCGGACAAATTTATCTGCCAGCAGAATCACAAACCGCAACCCAAGTATGGATTGCGGCTGTGGCGTATGACAAAAATGGAAATGTGGTCGGCGTTCGACGTTGGGAAGGCGGAGAAATCCAGCCAGGGGGGAATATCAATTTTCAATTTAGCGTAGCAAGTTTAGGTCAAGATATTGAGGCGGTGGAGTTTTTCATCCAAGCCAAGCCTTAAAGTTTATCTTCTGTATCGCTTTTGCCCACATCTTTGCGGACAATGATTCCGATAATCGGAACGCCAATAACGAGCAAAAGCACGCCACAAAAACAAAGCAATGAAACAGTGAGTGAAAGTGGTGGACCTGTTTGTTCAATCATGTTGGTAATATAACATAACTTGAACACTCACCCTTAATTAATCTCGCCGTGTAAAATAGGGGATGAAATATTTTTTCGGAGATGTAAATGAAACCTAAATTTATTATCGGCTTTGGGATGATTTTAGCCGCAGTTGTTTTCTTGATTTTTACTTCTACGGCACAAAGCCAAGAACGCTTTATGACTGTAGATGAAATGTTGGCAGAGGGACCTGCCATTGTGGGAGATAGTATTCGCATTACTGGCGCTGTGATTGGCGATACGATTCAATATGACCCTGCTACTTTAACTTTGACTTTTGAAGTGG
Source organism: Anaerolineales bacterium UBA2317 (assembly GCA_002345215.1). Lineage (GTDB taxonomy): Bacteria > Chloroflexota > Anaerolineae > Anaerolineales > Villigracilaceae > Villigracilis. The sequence continues at coordinate 53,560 of DDVH01000004.1, read as the reverse complement.
CGCATGCCCCTGCCGATTTTCAAGAAATTGAAGAACAAGGTGGTTTGGCAAAAGTTTTATTTGATGCAGTCAATGACCCAACTCGTAATCGCGTGAAAATTATTTATATCGGTGTGAAACCAGATTTGTTACGCACCGAAGCACAAGCCATTATGGCGGGTACATTAGATGAAAACGGTGTTTTTCACGCAACTGAGTTGTTGTTGAAATGTCCTACTCGTTATGAAGAGGCAATGCCTGAGAATTAACCTGCAATGTTCGTCTTTGCGAGGCGAAGCCGAAGCAATCCACAACTTAATCATAAGATTGCTTCGTCGTTCATTTCATTCACTCCTCGCAATGACGAAAAAATAAAGAATATTGGATAAATCAATGCTTGCAGAATTTGGTTATGGTGTTTTAGTTCTAAGTTTTATCGTCACAATATATAGCGGTGTTGCGGCGGTGTTCGGAGTAAGAAAAAAATCCGCTTCATTAATTGAAAGTGCAAGGCGGGCGCAATTACTCTCCTTTCCTTTAATTTCAATTTCCTCTTTGGCGTTAATCTATTTGTTGGTCAATAATCATTTTGAAGTGACTTTTGTTTACGAAGTCACCAGTTTGAGTATGCCGACGTACTTAAAAATCACAGCCTGGTGGGGCGGACAAGCTGGCTCAATGCTATTTTGGTCTTGGCTATTAGCGGCATTTACTTCATTAGTCACATTGCGAAAATGGGACAGAGATATTGAATTTCTGCCGTGGGTGATTGTTGTTTCAGCAATTACGTTAGCATTTTTCCTGTTTATGATTGTGTTTTACGAAAATCCATTTTCAAGATATTGGTTAGTAGCGGGGAACGTCGTTGAAAGTATGTTCAAGCCCACAATAGAAGCAATCATTTTCACCCCTGAAAACGGACGCGGATTGAATCCATTGTTACGTCACCCCGGCATGATTATTCATCCACCCATGCTATATCTTGGATTTGTTGCGTATGTGATTCCTTTTGCATTCGCAATCGCCGCATTAATTACAGGTCGAACTGATGACCGTTGGACACGCATCACACGCCGATGGTCTTTATGGGCTTGGTTATTTTTATCATTTGGTTTAGTGCTTGGCGGACGTTGGGCGTATGATGTTTTGGGTTGGGGCGGTTATTGGGGTTGGGACCCTGTTGAAATTGCGGCGTTCATGCCATGGCTCACAGGCACCGCCTTTTTACATTCAGTCATGATTCAAGAAAAACGTGGCATGTTAAAACAATGGAACATGGTTCTGATTATCTTAACGTATGCACTCGTTATCTTCGGAACATTCTTAACACGTTCAGGCGTTTTATCATCCGTACATTCATTTGCAAACAGTCCTATTGGTCCATATTTTATGGGCTTCGTTTCATTCACATTGATTGCGTCTGTTTATTTACTCATCCGCCGTTGGAATGATTTACGCAGTGAAACCGAAATGAAATCGGCGCTTTCACGCGAAGCATTATTTTTATTAAATAATTTATTATTCATCAGCATTTTAGTAGTTTGTTTTTGGGGCGTGATTTATCCGCTCATTTCAGAATTAGTAACAGGTTTCAAAGTGACAGTCGGTCCGCCATATTACGAACGTGCCGCAGGTCCATTATTTGCAGGTTTATTGTTTTTGATGGCGGTTGCGCCATTTTCTGCTTGGGGACATTCCACTTTGCAGACTCTTGGTAAAGCAATTTGGAAATCAACCCTCGCCTCTTTTATCTTGACCGTCATCCTGTTTTTTACATATACACAGAATCTTTACGCCATCATTGGATTCTTTCTGGTCGCCTTGGCAATTTTTGCTACTTTGCATGAATTCTGGCGTGGAACCATTGCTCGCCAAAAAACACAAAACGAAAATTTCTTCACAGCCTTATCTAAGTTGATGATGAGAAATAGAAGAAGATATGGCGGATACATTATCCACATCAGCATGGCGTTGATGGCAATTGGCATTCTCGGTATTGAGTTATTTCAAAAAGAGACTCAAGGCACTGTTGCTGCAGGGGAATCATTAAATGTAGGTGATTACACGGTTGAATATCGTGAATTGGCTTCGTGGGATGTTCCAAGTGATGATGTAAACTACACTCGTGCAGTTGTTGATATTTATGAAAACGGAATTTATCTCGGGCAACTTTATCCACGCATTGATTATTTCTACGATGCCGAACAAACTATGACGATTCCCGGTCAACGCTCTACGTTTAGAGATGATTTATACATTCTGCTCGTAGATTGGCAACCAGTATCGAATGCCGGTGCTACGTTCAAAATTTATGTCAATCCATTAGTGAACTGGTTGTGGATTGGGTCACTGCTATTTTTGTTTGGCATTATCTTCGCAGCTTGGCCCGAGAAAGAAACTGAAAAGGAAAAAGTTAGAGTCGCCAAGTCTGTTACGCAAACCAGCGCGGCAGATTAAAAACATTGGTGAGTGGAAAGTAGAAAGTGGAAATCGGTGGCGTATCGAGACCACAAACTTTGAGAAATATAATGAAGCATAAGAAATTAAAGTTTATTTTTATCTTAGCATTTTTATTAACAATAATTTCAACTCAATTTGCCTACGCGCAGGATGATGTCCCAACGGATGATGAGGTTAATGAAGTTGCGAAAGGTTTATATTGTCCTGTTTGTGAAAATACTCCGTTAGATGTATGCCCCACAGAAGCCTGTAAACAATGGAGAGATGTAATCCGCACTCAATTAGCAGAAGGCAAAACCAAAGAAGAGATTGAGCAATATTTTGTGGATTATTACGGTGATAGAGTGTTAGCGGAGCCTCCGCGAACTGGATTGAATTGGTTGGTGTATATTCTTCCACCTGCTGTGATTTTGTTAGGAGCCGTTTTGCTCTTCAAAAATTTTCAGGCGTGGACAAAACCCAAAGTCGCTGAATCAGTTTCAAATCAAGAAAGAAGCGATGTCCTGAGTTCATCGAAGGGTGATAGTTCATCAGCTAATAAATATATTTCACAACTCGAAGAAGAATTGAAAAAGAGGAATTAAAGTTTAATGTCAGAAATCGTTGAAAGAAAAAGTGTGCCGATATGGATTCAAATGGTAGTGTGGCTTTTGATTGCAGGATTGTTGGCATTGGTAGCCAGTACGTTGAGCAAACGCCAACAAGGAAGCATTAGACCCGGTGATACATTACCAGATTTTTCATTGACGTTATTTAGTGGTTATGAATTTGAAGGACAAAGTGAAGTTAGCCTTTCGGATTTTTCTGGGAAAATTGTTGTGTTAAATTTTTGGGCATCATGGTGTAAACCATGCGAGCAAGAAGCCGCCGAGTTAGAAGAGGCTTGGAAATTTTATAACGGCGATGTGATGTTTCTCGGCGCGGATTATGTAGATACTGAACCCGAAGCACGCACCTATTTGAAAAAATTTCAAATTACATACCCGAACGGACCTGATTTACGCACTGAACTTTCACAAATGTTTCGCATTACAGGCGTGCCTGAAACCTATTTTATTGACCAACAAGGTGTGTTGTATTATGTAAAAGTTGGTCCGTTTGTTTCGTTGGATGAGATTAAATCCATCATCGAACAGAAGTTACAATAATTTTATGCCACAGAGAACACCGAGGCTTTTGAGAAAAACTTTTAAAATCTCGGTGAACTCTGTGGCTAATTAAAAAATCAAAAAGGGTAATGAATGGAACTAGGCTCTGTCTTTCTTGTTTTGGCTGTATTGGTAATTGTCGGTATATATTTATATGCACCGTTTACTGAACGTGTTGTTCAAACGGATATGGATGAATCACATGAAATTTCTGCATTGAAAGCAGAACGAGATAGAGTCATTACTGCATTACAAGAATTAGATTTTGATTTCAGGCTCGGAAAAATTCCTGCCGAAGATTATCCCGAACAAAGAAATACGCTTTTACAAAAAGGCGCAGATGTGCTTCGTCAGTTGGACGAAATGAATACTGAATTTTCAGCTTTGCTCTCCAAAGAAAATTCAGCGGCAAACTCAGAATCAAAAATAAAAAATGATGAACTTGAATCCATGCTTGCCGCACGTCGCAAAGAAAAGCAAAGCAAATCGGCTGGATTTTGCCCACAATGCGGAAAACCCGTCTTAGCCACAGACAGTTTTTGCCCAGCATGTGGAAAAGCACTAGCGTGAAAAATGAAGAATGAAACGTGAAATTAAATTCACGTTTTACTTTTCAACTAAAGGATTTTATGAAACAAAAATTTATTTTATTGGCACTCGTTACACTTGCAATTTCTGCCTGTACCACAACCCTTGCTAGAGATGTCACTCCCCCGCCAAATTTAATTCAACCAACCCCAATCGCAACTTTGGGTAATTTATATCCAGTAAATAATCCAGATATCGAAAATGGAAAAATCATTTATCAAGAAAAATGTGCCCCGTGTCATGGTGATTCTGGTTTGGGTGATGGTGAGCAAGGCAAACAACTTCCTGTTTCGGTGATTCCAATCGGCTTGCCTGAAATTGCAAATCAAGCCTCACCTGCAAAATGGTACACAACTGTTACACAAGGCAACATAGATAGATTCATGCCGCCGTTCGTCAGCCTTACAGACCAAGAACGTTGGGATGTGGTCACGTATGCGTTTACACTTCACACAAACGAATCACAAATTGAACTTGGAAAAAATTTATTTGAACAAAATTGTGCGAATTGTGAAAATCAGTTTAATGATTTAGAAAACTTGTCTGCGCTTTCGGATGCGGATTTAGTCAAGCAAATCAAAGATTCGTTTGGAAATAATTTTTCAGATGATGAAGCCTACGCCGTTGCGAAATACATCCGCACATTGACATTCGCTTCAGAATCTACGGTGACAATTGAATCAACTGCGGAAGTTGAGTCTACGCCTGAGGTGACAGAGCAAGTAGAAGTCACAGAAGAAGCGATTGAAGCATTTAATGTCACAGGTCAAGTGGATAATCAAAGCGGAAAAGATTTACCATCCGATTTTCAAATCACATTGCGTGGTTTTCAACATGGCGCTGACCCAAATGCTGGCACACAAGAATTTTTCAATGAATCAAAAAGCTTGAATGAAAATGGCAGTTATGGTTTTGAAAGTGAATTGGTTGAGGGACAAATTTACATCGTGCAGTTTACATTGGATGGTTTGAATTATCAAAGTCCAATTGCAGTTGTGCCAGCCGATGCAACTGAATTGACGATCCCAACTTTAATTATTTACGAAACTACAGATGATTTCAGTAGTTTGCAAATTGACTCGCTTGAAATTTTCTTTGACCTTGCTAGTGAAGATAGTGCGCAAATCTTTTCGGTGTATTCATTTACAAATTCAAGCGATAAAACCATCCTGATTAGTTTAGAAAATGAAACGGTGCCGTTTATTTCTTTCCCAACGAATGCAACTGGATTGGGTTACGAAGCCACGCAAGACAGTGCTATTTTTATTCCGAGTGAAAATGGGTTTGCGATTCCGCCCAGTGAAACGCCATATGGATTAATTGCATTTGCATCTATACCGAGAACGAGAGAAATTGAATTTTCATTGCCTGCACTTTTAGACATCAACGAATCAACTTTGTTATTGCCTGAAGGTGTAAACGCTGAAGGTATTTCATTGAGAGATGAAGGTATTCAATCTTTCCAAAATACAAACTTTCATATTTATACTGTTGGCAAAACAACCAAAGGAAGTAATTTAGAATTTACCCTTTCAGGTAAGCCCAAAGGCACAACTGAAAATGCAAACTTATTAGAAAATCAAAATGTTGTGCTTGGCATTGGTGCATTTGGTTTTGCTTTGATTTTTGCTGGCGTGTGGATGTACTTGAGAGATAAAAATAAAATTGCAAATGAAGATGACGATGATTCTGAATCTGAATCTGTTTTGGATGCCATCATCGCTTTAGATGATTTACACAAAGACGGAAAAATTTCTGATGAGGCATATCAGAAGAGAAGAAATGAATTGAAGAGTAAGTTGAAGAGTTAAAACGGTGGTCGAGTAGGCGGCGGGTCTCGATACGGACTTCGTCCTACTCGACCATCGCCGCCGTATCGAGACCACAAATTACGATTTACCAATTACCATGATTGAAGTCACCAAACTCATCAAACGCTTTGGATTAAAAACAATTCTGTGCGGCTTGGATTTTCAAGTTCAGCCCGGAGAGTTTGTGGCATTGCTTGGTCCAAACGGCGCGGGCAAAACAACTTTTTTGCGAATCCTTGCTTCATTATCAAAACCATCTTTTGGAAATGTAAAAGTTGCTGGCTATTCATTGCCCAATGAATCTGCTCAAGTGCGTGCAAAACTTGGCGTGGTTTCGCATTTGCCTTTGTTATATCCAGATTTAACTGCCGAAGAAAATTTGCAATTCTATGCTCGCATGTATGGCATTACGAATTACCAATTACAAATTAACAAGGTTCTTAATTTAGTAGGTCTTGAACATCGCCGCAAAGATTTGGTGCGAACTTTTTCACGTGGCATGAGTCAACGCCTTGCAATTGGTCGCGCGATCCTGCATGAGCCACAAGTCATTTTGTTTGATGAACCCTATACAGGCTTAGACCAAGATGCGTCTGAAATGCTGGATAAAGTGCTAAAAGAAATCGCCTCACACGGGCAGACAGTTGTGATGACATCCCACGACCTTATCCGCGCCGAAGCATTAGCCACCCGCTTTGACGTATTATCTCGTGGCGTTATCACTGCTTCCATTAACAAAAATGATTTGAAAAATCAAAACGTACTAGATTTTTATAAACAAGCACTTGAAAACTGATAACTGATATGAAACCGTCGTTCCTCAAAGCAACCTTCGCCATCATTCACAAAGACCTCGCCGCTGAATTCCGCTCGCGCGAATTGTTGACTGCTATGTTAACTTTTTCAGTCTTGGTAATTTTGATTTTCAACTTCGCCTTAGACTTAAACATTGATGTTCGTCAAAAAGTGACCGCCGGTGTATTGTGGACAACTTTTGCCTTCGCAGGCACACTCGGATTGAACAGGTCAATGGCTGTGGAAAAAGATAGAGGCTGTATGGATGGTCTCTTGCTTGCTCCAGTGGATAGGTCAGCAATTTTTTTTGGCAAAGCCATCAGCAATTTAGCATTCATGTTAATAGTCGAGGCAATTGTTTTACCTTTGTATGCCTTCTTCTATAATGAAACGCGCATCTTTCAATGGGAATTTATTGCTGTGCTGTTACTCGGCTCTATCGGATATATCTCTGTCGGCACATTACTTTCGGCAATGTCTGTCCAAACCCGCACTCGCGAAATTTTGCTCCCGATTTTATTATTTCCCATCACAATTCCAGTCTTGATTGCATCGGTCTTAGCCAGTGGAGCAATTATCAATGATGCGGGTCTTCCGCAAATCATCACGCCATTGAACTTGTTAATTGTCTATGACGTGATTTTCATTGCCGTATCCTTTATGTTCTTTGATGCGATTGTTGAGGAGTAAAATCTCCAAATTCTAAAATTTGGCTTCTTCTTTTCTCAGCAAACTCTATACCAACTAAGATAAATTAGCACTCACTAATATCTCTTCAAGGAAATTTCATGCAACAAAAACCAATCTTACTTACCATCTTAGATATTCTCTCGATCATCGCCATCGGAATCGCCACTTATTTTGCACTTGTCCTCGCCCCCACTGAATTGGTGATGGGTGAAGTACAACGAGTCTTTTATTTTCACGTCGGCACGGGCTGGGTGGCATTGCTCGGCTTTATTATCGCTTCAATTGCAGGTGTTGCTTATCTTGTTAGTAAAAAAATGTTTTGGGATAGATTCGGTCTCGCCGCAGTGGAAGTCAGCGCCATGTTTTTCTTAATCACCATTGTTCTCGGTTCCATTTGGGCACGCCCCGCTTGGAACACATGGTGGACTTGGGATGTTCGCTTAACATCAGCCGCCGTCACTGAATTAATTTTCATTGCCTACTTCATGCTTCGAGCAGGCATTGAAGACCCAGAAAAACGCGCCCGCTTCGGAGCAATCTATACATTGCTTGGTGGTTTATCTGCACCGATTACATTTATGGTCATTCGTTTATTCCGCAGTATTCATCCTGTCGTGGTTGGGAATCCCAGCGCGGAGGCACAAGGCGGTTTTGATATGACCGTTGATATGCGTAATACTTTATTCATTACATTAATCGCCTTCACAATTTTGTTCATTGACTTTATTTGGCATCGCGTTCGTCTCGGCGGTTTGCAAGAAAAAGTAGAACAACTCAAACTCAAAACTCTCGGAGAATAAAATGGAACCCACACCCGATACATCCGCTTATATGGTTGCAGGCTACATCGTTGCTTTTTTAGTGATGGGGATTTATGTACTCAGCCTGTACATCCGCAATCGAAATTTAAAAAGCGAACTCGAAATTTTAGAAGAAATGGAAGAGAAAAAGTAGCATAATGCCACGTTAAAAATGTGACCTACATCAAAAGAGTCCGTTATAATATACGGACTCTTTTGATTCTCATGAAAAAACTGCGCTGGAAGAATCACCTGCTCATGTGGATTGCCATTTTGAATGTGGCATTTTCTTCTGCGGTTGCCCCCGCCTCAGGCTTAGACGTGGCAACAGGTTCAGCAAACAAGCAGCCCCCTGGTCCCGACCGGTTTTCTATCATCGCCGTAGAATATACATCTTATGAGTGGCATCTCAAAAATTGGAAAGATAAAAAATTAGTCTGCAAAGTAAATTCAGAGCATGACCAAGTGCCACTGCCCGGAGAAATCTATAGAGATTGTGGGGAAAAAATTTACGATACGTGGATGACCCAACCGACTTGCAATATCAATGATGTAAAAAATTGTAAGGGTTATTATGCTCTGCTGATTGATAGTGAAGTAAAAGAAAAAGAAATAGGGTTGGAATTACCTTCTGCCAGCGCGTGGATTTCTTTAGAAGATTGTGAACCCGTATTCAGCACATCTACCAATATTTGTGAAACCAAACCAACGCTTGTATTTACCGGTCAAGAACCTTTGCCAAATGAATCAATTATCAAAGTAGAAGGCTCATACAACGGCGAAGAATTTGCATGTGATGAAACTGATGTTTGCAAATTCCGCATTCCAGAAACAGAAGCCGAAGGTGTGCCAGTCGAATTTTGGTCTTATTCCAGTTATGGTGATAGCAGTGAAATTTTTACTGCTCAAGTGCGCGTACAAATTGTTGACGAAGGCGACCCCGACCAACTTTATTATTATGTAGATATTTTGTCTTCTCAATTTCAAGGTCAATCGGCGACGTGTTCTGAAGCATGGGGAGTTTTTCCGCCAGTGGGTGGCGCACCAGAATGGATAAGCACGCCAACTCAAAGTGAAGACTTAAGCAGTGACATTCCCTATACCTACCTCGCCGCCAATTTAATTTTACAAGGCGTAGTAGATGCAAGCGCATGTACTGATAATGGTTTAGCACCGGGCAACGTCGTTAATCAATGTGGTATGGAAAAAGCACGCGATGCTGTCACCGAATGGCAAAATCAATTTGATGAATTGATTCTCAGCACTGCCAAAGAAACCAGTGTGCCGGCATTTTTATTGAAAAGTTTATTTGCACGCGAAAGTCAATTCTGGCCTGGCATTTTTCACGCCAGCAATGACGTCGGCTTGGGTCAACTTACCGAAAATGGTGCCGATACAACTTTATTTTGGAATCGTTCTTTCTTCAATCAATTTTGTCCGCTGGTGATGGATTCAGAAACATGCGGAATTGGTTACACAAATTTAGATGAAGAATTAAAAGTTGAATTACGGCGTGCATTGGTCGGAAGTGTAAACTTAACCTGTGAAGAATGTCCATTAGGATTTGATTTAACCCAAGCAGATTTTTCTGTCGGTGTGTTTGCTCATAGCATGACCGCCAATTGCGAGCAAGCAGGTCAGGTAATCAAAAATTATACTGGCGAAACACCTGGCGATGTTGCTTCTTATGAAGATTTATGGAAATTCACATTGGTCAATTACAATGCAGGCGGCGGATGTTTGGCTGAAGCCATATCACTCGCACAAGGCACAACAGGTTTGCCACTCACATGGGAAACCGTCTCGCCTCACCTTGTAGGCGCATGTTCAGGTGCAATAGATTACGTCAACGATATTTCTGGAACGATTACGTCTGACCAATAAATTTTTGTCGGAGAATTCATGCTCACTCTTGTAGAAAAAATTATCTTTACAATTTTTACACTTATATCTTTATATTTGACATATCGCGGTGTGATGAAGATTGCGACTCACATCACCAGCGGGCAAGGAAAAATTGATTGGTCGCTTCTTTGGTCTAGACTTGGAAACCTGATTCTCAAAATCGGCTTGTTCAAACCCGTATTCAGATTCCGCCTCGGCGTGAGCATTTTGCATGGATTAATCGGCTGGGGTTTTTTCTCCTTTTTATTGGTCAACTTATCAGATTTAATTTATGGCTTCACGGGTTGGAAGCTTTTCTACAACACCGGCTTATTTGGTGATGTGTATCGTTTGTTAGCAGATATTACCGGCGTAGGCATCATGCTCGGCATGGTAGCACTTGCATTTAGAAGATACATCTTAAAGCCTGCAACGTTAACAACGCGTGATACAACTTTATTGAATCCAAAAGCACGGACTGGAATCTTAAGAGATTCAGCCATCGTCACAGCGACATTTTTTACACACAACTTTATGCGTATGCTTGAGGAATCTTTGTACTTAGCAAAGCAGAATCAAGTTGACGGGTGGCAACCCATTATCTCAGCCGTATCAGGTGTCTGGTCAGGGGTTGAAGCGAATCAATTAATCACGTTGGAACATATCACGTGGTGGATATCGCTTGGAGCGGTTGTCGCATTTCTGCCATACTTCCCATATTCAAAACATATTCACTTGTTTATGGCTCCGTTGAATTTTGGATTAAAGCCTGAAAGAAAATCAATTGGACAATTGAGTTATATCAATTTGGATGATACATCGATTGAACAATTTGGCGCGGCGACGATGAAAGATTTGGGTTGGGAACAAATCATGGATAGTTATGCGTGCATCCAATGTTTTCGTTGCCAAGAAGTTTGCCCAGCGTATAACACTGGGAAAATTTTATCGCCTGCCGCATTGGAAATTAACAAACGCTATCACTTGAATTATGGCGGCGCAATTGATTTACCAATGACAAATTTAATTTCGGAAGAAGCAGTGTGGGCTTGTACAAGTTGCGGCGCGTGTGTTGACATTTGCCCCGTTGGCAATGAACCGATGCGCGATATTTTAGATATTCGCAGAAATCTTTCGATGATGGAAAGTAGTTTCCCAAAACAATTGGAAAATGCTTTCAAAGGCATGGAGCGAAATCAAAATCCTTGGAATGTTTCGCAAGGTGACAGAATGAAATGGGCAGAAGGTTTGAGTGTGCCAACCATTGAACAAAATGCTGAACCTGATATTTTATGGTGGGTCGGATGTGCACCTGCAACTGATTCACGTGCACAAAAAACGGCACAAGCTTTTGCAAAAATTTTGAACACGGCTGGAGTCAATTATGCTGTGCTTGGAAAAAATGAATCATGCACAGGTGATTCTGCTCGCCGTGCAGGGCGTGAAGATATTTTCTTTGGTTTGGCAACACAAAATGTTGAAATACTAAATGAAGTTGCACCAAAAAGAATCGTGACAACTTGCCCGCATTGTTTACATACGATTAAAAATGAATATCCTGCTTTCGGCGGAAATTATCAAGTGATTCATCATACGCAATTGATTAATGAACTCGTCGGTGCAGGGAAAATTTCTATGAACTTAGAAGGTGACAATATGAAAGTCACTTTCCATGACCCATGTTATTTAGGACGACATAACAAAATCACAGATGCGCCGCGTGACGATTTGAAATCCGCTGGTGTGGATTTTGTTGAAATGCCGCGCAATGGAGCTAAATCATTTTGTTGTGGTGCAGGTGGCTCTCATGCTTGGAAGGAAGAAGAGCAAGGCACAGCTAGGGTTAATGAAACTAGATTTGCAGAAGCAAAATCTACTGGTGCTGATACTGTTGCGGTGGGTTGTCCGTTTTGTATGGCGATGATGACCAGTGCTTCCAATGCTGATGGCAGTGGAATTCAAGTCAAAGATGTGGCGGAAATTGTGGCAGAGAGATTGAAAACTTAATCAATTTCCATGAAAACCATTGAAGTTCTCGATAAATATGTTTCCGTTTACTACGATGGGACAAACGATGTAAATATCTTGATGTCTTTAATGGAAGAAATTGCGGATGTTTGTAAAAAAGAAAATAAGAAAAAGTTATTAATTGATTTAAGAGAGATGACTGGCGAACCCAAATTTATGGACCGCTTTCGGCTTGGAATTACAGCCGTCCGTGTTTTTAGAGGGTTATCAAAAGTTGCGCTTGTTTATAAAAAAGTAGAGTCCAATCGCTTTGCTGAAACTGTGGCAGTCAATCGCGGATTGCCCACACGCATCACCCATGATATGGATGAAGCCAAACGCTGGCTTGATGAATAATTACTATTTGATAGACTAAGATGCCTACTTATACTAACAAGCGGATGTATTTATTGGTCGAGGTACATGAATTGTATTCTTTTGAGATGTTAAGAGAAGCAGTTCACCAAATTGCTGTGCATTGTAAAAAAGAAAATTTGAATAAAGTATTAGTGGATCTGACAAATATGAATGGTGATTTTAATATCCTTGACCGCTATAAAATTGGGTTGGAAATCGCAAATACTTGGGAGCGAGGTGTTCAAGTAGCTGCTGTGGCTAAAGAAAATCAGGTTAATTTTTTAGTCGAAAATGTTGCTGTGAATCGTGGCTCTACATTAAGCGTCTTTACAAAAATAGACCCTGCGCTTAAATGGTTGCAAATAAATCAAGAATAATTATTTCATACACTGGCTCAATCGAATAATCCCTTCTTCTAGTTTGTTCTCATCATAAAAAGAAATACTCAAACGCATATAATCTTTGAGTCCATCTTGGCTTGAAAACAATGCACCTTGACGAATATCCGTTAAATTTTCTTTGGCTTTCTTTCTCAATTCGGTCATATCTACATTCGGAATTTTGACCCAGAAAAAATATCCGCCATGTGGAGTTGCAAATTCAGATTGGGGCAAATGTTTTCGTAACAATTCATCCATTGCTTTGACGCGCTTTTCATAAATTTGATTCAAGTCGGCGATATTTTTTTCCAATCCGCCAGTTTCGATGACGTTTCTGATAATGGTTGATGTAAATGGATTCATTCCACCGCCGCTGTCCAACACACCAGCGGATGCGATTCTTTGCATAAGGGACGCATGAGTCTGCAACCAGCCAAGTCTTAAGCCTGGAGCCAAAATCTTTGAGAATGAGCCAAGTGAAATCACATGTTCCGAATCAACAAATGATGCCAAAGAATTTGGCGGTTCTTGTGTGTAATTGAGGAATTGATAGACTTCATCAGCAATAATTAAAAAATCATGTTCTTTAGCAAGTGACACCAATTGCTCACGCCGTTCTTGACTCAACGTCCGCCCGCCGGGGTTTTGAAATGTAGGAATGACATATACAAATTTTGGTTTAGATTCTTTCAAGGCTTGAGATAATGCGTCCACGACCAAACCATGTTCATCGGTAGGAAGCGAAGCGACTTTTAATCCATGGTCTGCAAAAATTTTTAATGCAAGAAAGTAAGAAGGTTCTTCAACAAAAATCGTATCACCTGGTTTTGTGAACAAAGTACAAATTAAATCTAATCCAGCAGAAATGCCCGAAGTGACAAACAAAGTTTGGATATCAACCGTGAAGTTATATTTTTGAGATAAAAAGTTGGCAAGTGCCGTGCGGAAATATCCATCACCTTGCTCGGTGCCGTATTGCAAAAATTCGTTATCGCCTTGACTCAAACGATCCTGCGCGGCGGAATGAAGCAAATTTAACGGAAGTAAATCTAGCCCTGGGTCGCCTCTGCCGAGGTCTATAAAATTTTCTGGAACTTGGATTTGTGCGGTTTGTAATTTCATGTGCAAAATTTTACTTGAATATTCTTTTTTCATCCTTTGTTATAATCTACTTACAATAAATAACCTCAGGAGAGATACATGCCCAAAAAGAAGGGTTCTGTTGCACTTCCCCTCGAGAAAGAAGAAATACTAAAAGATTATCGCCTGGCGTATCAATCGCGTCAGGCAAGCATCATAGGGCGGAGAGAAGTTTTAAGTGGCAAAGCAAAATTTGGAATTTTTGGCGATGGAAAAGAAATCGCCCAACTCGCCATAGCACGAGCCTTTAAAAAAGGTGATTGGCGTTCAGGATATTATCGTGATCAAACTTGGATGTTCATGTTGGAATCAATGAGCATTCAAGAATTTTTTGCACAACTTTATGCACATGCAGATGTAACGTATGACCCAGCCAGTGCGGGCAGACAAATGAATTCTCACTTCGCTACGCGTTTGTTATATCCAAACGGTTCGTGGCGACCACAAACTCAACTTTACAATACAACTTCAGATATTTCTCCAACCGCCGCGCAAATGCCACGCAGTGTTGGGCTGGCTTACGCATCTGTTTTATATCGTCATATTAAAGAATTGCAAGATCAAAAAGATTTTTCAAACAATGGTGATGAAGTTACATTTGTCAGCATCGGCAACGCATCTACGGCTGAAGGTTTGTTTTGGGAATCAGTCAATGCAATTGGTGTATTGAAAGCACCTGCTGTCATTTCAATTTATGATGATGGTTATGGAATTTCTGTTTCCAATGAATATCAAATGACCAAAGGCAATGTTGGCAAGTTATTAAAAGGCTTCGAACGCGAAAATGATTCGGGTTTCAATTTGTATTCTGTGCCTGCATGGGACTATCCCGCACTCGTTGAAACGTATCAAAACGCAACAGATGCCGCGCGTGAACATCATATCCCTGCTTTGGTGCATGTCACTGATGTGACTCAACCACAAGGTCATTCAACATCAGGAAGTCACGAACGATATAAATCTGCTGAGCGACTCAAGTGGGAAGAAGAATTTGATGGACTCAAAAAGATGCGTGAGTGGATGATTAGCGAACGCCTCTTTACTTCGGGGGAACTTGATTCAGCGGAAAAAGCAGATTACGAACTTGTAGAAGGATTCCGCAAAGCGGCGTGGGATGCGTATCTCTCCCCTATTACAGAAGAACGCAATCAAGTGATGGACATGCTCGACGAAATTGCAACATCATCTAAACATGCATCAGAGTTGCGAATGTTGAAAGATAGGCTGTCAAATCTCCCGTCGTATACGAGGCGGGATGTTCACGTCTTTGCGCATGAAGCGTTAAGAATCTTGCATGATGAGTCATATCCAAGTAAACAAATTTTATCGGCATGGAAATTTGAACAAGAAAAAATAAATGAAGATAGATACGGTTCGCATTTGTATTCGGGCACAGCATTGAAAATAGAAGAATGCAAACCTGTGTACTCAGATTCTTCGCCAACGATGTTTGGCTTTGAAGTGGTCAATGCCGCATTTGATAAAGCATTGGCGCGTGAGCCGCGCTTGATTGCATTTGGTGAAGATGTTGGGAAACTAGGCGATGTGAATCAAGGTTTCAAAGGCATGCAAGAAAAATATGGCGAGTTGCGTGTGAGTGATACGGGCATTCGCGAAACAACAATTTTAGGTCAGGCAATTGGCATGGCATTGCGTGGACTTCGTCCCATCGCTGAGATTCAATATCTTGATTATGTTTTGTATGCCATCCAAACGATGAGTGATGATCTTGCTACTTTACATTGGCGCACGGCAGGCGGACAAAAATCTCCAGTGATTATTCGTACGCGTGGTCATAGACTCGAAGGTGTTTGGCACGCAGGCTCGCCGATGTCTGGTTTATTAAATTTAATTCGCGGCATGTATTTATTAGTTCCGCGTGATATGACTCGTGCCGCAGGTTTTTACAATACATTGTTGAAAGCCGATGAACCTGCCATTGTTGTGGAAGTTTTGAATGGTTATCGCGTCAAAGAACGCTTGCCTGAAAACATTGGCGAGATTACTGTTCCATTGGGCGTGCCTGAAATCATTCGCGAAGGTAAAGATGTAACGGTTGTCACGTACGGCGCATGTTGCAGAATTGTTTTAGATGCCGCAGAAAAACTATCAAAGGTTGGAGTTGATATTGAAGTGATTGATGTGCAATCTTTACTTCCATTTGATATTCATGGAAAAATCGTTGAATCACTTAAGAAAACGAATCGTGTTTTGTTTGTAGATGAAGATGTTCCGGGCGGCACGACTGCTTATATGATGCAAGAAGTCATCGAAAAGCAAGGTGGTTATTTCTATTTAGATTCTCCTGCGAAGACTCTTTCTGCAAAAGCTCACCGCCCTGCTTATGGAAGTGATGGCGATTATTGGTCTAAGCCAAATGCTGAAACAGTGTTTGATGCTATTTATGAAATCATGCATGAAGTAGATCCTTCGGCGTATCCGCCAATTGGTTGATAGTTGGTAGTTGACGGTTGATAGCGAGGAATTATGGAAAAAGAGAAAGTTGCCGCAAGAAATTATCGCGAGTTAATTGTTTGGCAAGAAGCAATAAAAATTGCTAAACAGGTTTATGAATTAACGGGTAAATTTCCAAAGCAAGAAATTTACGCATTAGCAGACCAACTTCGTCGTGCCGCAGTTTCAGTTCCATCCAATATTGCAGAAGGTCAGGCAAGAAAATCGCCTGGTGATTTCAAGAGATTTTTACATATTGCACTTGGCTCGCTAGCAGAAGTGGATACACAATTAGTTTTAGCCCAAGAGTTTGGATATTTGAGAAAAGAAGATATTGACCCAATGGATGAGCAGATTCAAAATTTGCGTAAAAAACTTTATGCATTAATCAATACACTGCCATCAACTACCAACCGATAACAACCAACTGGAGAGAAAATGGCGACAAAAGTATTTGTACCTAGATTAGGCGAAGGTGTGGATGAAGTCACTGTGACAAAATGGCTCAAGCAAGAAGGTGACTCGATTAAAGAGTTAGAGCCTTTGCTTGAAGTTAATACAGATAAAGTAGATACTGAAATTCCTGCACCTGCTTCGGGCGTGGTTTTGAAAATTATTGCGCAAGAAGGTCAGGTTGGGAAAGTTGGTGAGTTGCTTGCAATTATTGGTGTGGCTGGAGAATCAGTTGATAGTTCACAGTTGACAGTTGATAGCAAAAAAGAAGAAAAAACTGAAAACCCGAAATCGATTCAATCATCACAACCAACCACCAACTATCAACAACCAACTACGAACAAAGAAATAGGTTTCATCTCCCCCGTCGTAGCAAAAGTTGCGGCTGAGCATGGAATCAATTTGAGTCAAGTACAAGGTACGGGATTGAATGGAAGAATTACGAAGAATGATGTATTGAATTTTGTAGAAAGTGGAAAGTGGAAAGAAGAAAGAGGAAAGACAGTCTCTAATCTCCAATCTCCAATCTCTACATCACAACATGGAACTTTAATAAAACATACACCGATTCGCAAATCGATTGCACAACACATGGTTGAGTCAAAACATACATCGCCACATGTATTGACCGTAATGGAAGCGGATATGAGCAAAGTATCCAAACATCGTTCTGCAAACAAATCACAATTTGAACGCGATGGAGTCAACCTCACATTCACTGCATATTTTATGTCCGCAATTGTGGCAGGACTCAAAGCCTACCCCATGACCAATTCATCATGGAGTGATGAAGGCATCATTGTTCATAAAAATGTAAATCTAGGCATGGCAGTTTCATTGGGTGAAGACGGCTTGATTGTGCCTGTCATCAAGAACGCAGATGATTTATCTTTGCTGGCAATGGCGCGGGCTGTCAATGATTTGGCGAATCGTGCAAGAAATAAAAAATTACAACCTGATGATGTCAAAGGTGGGACGTTTACTTTAACCAATCATGGCACAAGTGGTTCCTTGTTTGCATTTCCTGTGATTAATCAACCACAGTCTGGGATTTTAGGAATCGGTGCAATGCAAAAACGCGTTGTGGTGATTGACGATGCAATTGCAATTCGTCCGATGGTGTATATGTCGTTTGTATTTGACCATCGCATTTTGGATGGCGCATCTGCAGATTGGTTTTTGGCAAAAGTTAAAGAAACTTTGGAAAATTGGAGTTAACAAATGAGCGAACATAAAGACCATGCCGATGTAAAGATTCATCCGCCAGTATTAACTTTTATTTTTATTTTCCTTGCTTATTTAACCAATTGGTTAATTCCACTTCAATTTTCTATGCAGTGGTTAAGATATCTTGGATTCGCCATTGCAATCATCGGGTTTCTCTTGCCATTTTTTGCAATTCGAGAATTTATGAAAGCAAAGACAACCGTCAACCCACATGGTTCTGTGAGCAATATCATTTCATCGGGAATTTTTCGATTATCAAGAAATCCTATCTATGTTGGTTTTGTATTGATGTTGATTGGCTTCCCATTATATTCAGGCACCTATTGGGGTTTAATTCTTTCACCAGTTTTAATAATCTGCTTCAATAAACTTGTCATTGAGCATGAAGAGGCCTACTTGGAGAAAAAGTTTGGAGAACAGTACACCAACTATAAGTCAAGAGTGAGGCGGTGGTTGTAAATCATCAAGGCGATTTTGAATCGCCTTTTTATTTTGTATTGACATAGAACATTTGTTCCTTTACAATAAAAATAAGGAGTTTCTATGACTCAAAAAATCGAAATAAAGCCACTTACAAAAGAACGCTGGAAAGATGCAGTTACTTTGTTTGGAGAAAATGGTGGATATGCAGGCTGTTGGTGTATGTTTTGGCGTTTGGAGCGTGGCGATTTCAAAAAGTTAAAGGGGAAAGGCACACAAGAAATTTTAAAACAAATGGCTGATAAAAAAGAAGAGCCTGGTTTGATAACTTACTTAAATAAAATACCTGTGGGGTGGTGTTCGGTAGGTGCACGTGAAAATTATATTGCACTTGAAAATTCAAGAATATTAAAAAGAGTAGATGACCAGCCTGTATGGTCTATTGTTTGTTTTTTTGTTGATAAATCTGCAAGAAAACAAGGTTTGATGACGGAGATGATAAAAGGGGCAGTGAATTACGCGCAGACAAAAGGCGCAAAAATTATTGAGGGTTATCCAATTGATATGCAATCTGAAAAATTAGCAGGTCAAAAATTAAATAGTTACGCGGGCTATATGGGAATTGCTTCTGCATACCGTGAAGCAGGTTTTGTTGAAGCAGGTCGTGCTTCTGAAACACAAATTATTATGCGATATAAAATCAAATAGGAGAATACCATGAGTGACATCAAATTAAATGTAAATGACAAACAAGTGAATGCATATTTTGCAAATGGTGGTGGTGCAGGTATTTTGGTTTTACATGCGTGGTGGGGATTGAAACCATTCTTCAAAGAATTTTGTGACAGGCTTGCAAAAGAAGGTTTTACAGTGCTCGCGCCTGATTTGCGAAATGGTGAAATTGCAAACACAATTGATGAAGCCAAAGCGTTGATGGAAAAAAGTGATGGTCAATTGGTTGGTGATACAGTGATGGCGGCAAAAAATTATTTGCGTGAAAAAGTTAAAAATAAGATTGGTGTGGTTGGTTTTTCAATGGGTGGTGCTTGGGCATTGGTGCTTGCATCGAACACGCCTGATGAAATTGGTGCAACGGTTTTATTTTATGGAAATGAAGGCGTTGATTATGCAAAAGTCACATCAAAAGTGATGGGGCATTATAGTGATAATGATGAATGGGAACCAAACGAATTTGTGGATAATACATTCGCCGAGTTTAAAAAAGCAGGCGTGGATGCAACGCTTCACATCTACCCTGGAGTTGCCCATTGGTTCTTCGAGTCTGACCGCCCTGAATACGACTCCGCTGCCGCGCAGTTGGCATGGGAGCGAACTGTTGAGTTTTTGAAGAAAAGTTTGTAGTCTAAAAGACCTCTCTGACGAGAGGTCTTTTTATCCTTGACTCTTCGGTGGTTTGGTGTATACTACGTTTAGTAAGTACTAAACGTTCTAAACGAGGCGATGTGACCACAAGTAATCAAATTAAACAAAACTTTGTTGAAGGTATGAGCGGCATCAGCCAATTTTGGGGATTCCCAAAAGCTATGGGGGCAATCTTCGCTGTACTTTATTCTTCCTCTACTCCCCTTTCATTGGATGAAATTGTTGAAAGTACAGGCTTAACAAAAGGCTCAATCAGCACCAATGTTCGCACGCTTACTCGTATGGGATTAATTCATCCCGTCACAAGAATTGCTGATCGCAAAGATTACTATGAGGCAGAATCAGATTTCTATAAATCTGTTCAAACAATCCTCAAAGGTCGCCAAAATAATGAATTTGATCGTGCAATTAACTCCGTAAAAGAAACTTTAAATCAATTGGAATCTGGTGAAGGTTCCTTTGATAAGAAAGAAAGAGCATTTTTGATTGAACGATTAAAGGCCTTGCAAGATTTTTTTGATGCAATAGATAATATTACTCGTGCAATTTCGAGGCTAGATAGTTTAGGAATAAATACAGTACAAAGCGTAATAAAAATTTTGAAATAAAGAAATATTTATATAGTTGAAAACAAGCCGATTCTAGAGCGGTTTGCTTAGTGTTCCTATTTTACAAAAGGAGATTTATATGAAAATCGCAGTTACAGGTGCGTTTAGTTATTCAGGAAAATATATTACCCGTCGTTTGCTTGCTCAAGGGCATGAAGTCATTACTTTGACCAACCACCCTGAGAGAAGTGCAATATTTGATAACAAAGTAAAAGCCTATCCACTAAACTTCAATGAAAAAGAGACAGCTAAAGCTTTAGAAGGTGTGGATACTTTTTACAACACCTATTGGGTTCGATTTGACTGGGGCAAAAATACGCAACCCAACGCAGTGGAAAATACTCGTAAATTAATTAAGGCAGCAAAATCTGTTGGAGTTAGAAGAGTTGTACATATTAGTATTGCCAATCCGGATGCAAAATCCCATTTGCCTTACTATTGGGGAAAAGCTGAAAATGAAAAAACAGTGATTGAAAGTGGAATGTCATATGCAATCCTACGCCCTACTGTGTTATTTGGGATTGAGGATATTCTCATCAACAATATTGCTTATTTAGTAAGACGATTTCCTTTCTTCCTCCAGATGGGCGACGGAAAATACAAAATTCAACCCGTTTATATTGAAGATTTGGCAGACCTTGCGATTGAAGCAGCATCTAGAAATGAGAATTTCATTTGGGATGCAGTTGGTCCAGATGTTTTCACTTTTGACGAGTTAGTAGAAACGATTGGAAAAACCATTGGGAAAAATCCCTATATTTTCCATGCTCATCCAAGATTAGCTCTTACTGCCGCACAATTCTTAAGTTTGTTTGTACGGGATGTATTGCTTACTCCTGAAGAAGTGGATGGGTTAATGGCAAATCTCCTAATTTCTTCAGAACCAGCTCGATGTAAAACTAGCTTAAGAGAATGGCTTGAAAAAAATAAAGATACGGTTGGTACTAAGTATGCTTCCGAACTGAAAAAGCATTACTTGAAACCATCACTTGCTAGTTAAAGAAAAAATGTATTCTATAAAAAAGGTTAAGGGTATAATGCTCTTAACCTTTTTATATTTAGGAGAATATTTCTCATGGCAGAAAATTTTGACCTCGTTGTAGTTGGTGCAGGACCTGCGGGATATGTCGCCGCGATTCGTGCCGCACAATTGAAACAGAAAGTTGCAATCGTTGATAAACAATGGATGGGTGGCGTTTGTTTGAATATCGGATGTATTCCATCAAAATCATTACTCAAAAATGCGGAAGTTGCTCATACGTTGCGAGAACGTGGTAAAGATTTCGGCTTCACATTTGATAATTTGAAATTAGATTACAGTGTGGCATTCAAACGCTCACGTTCAAATTCTGAAAGACTCGTCAAAGGCATTGGCTTTTTGATGAAGAAGAATAACATCACAGTTTTTATGGGTTCAGCAACTTTCAAATCAAAAGATACTTTGGCAGTTGCAGGAAATGACGGAAAAAACACCGAACTCAAAGCAAAAAATATCATTATTGCCACAGGTGCGAGTGCCGCCACATTACCCAATGTAAAAATTGATGGCAAACAAATTGTCACCTATGTTGAAGCGATTATGCAAGATTGGCTTCCAAAATCTGTCGTGATTGTCGGTGCTGGTGCAATTGGTGTGGAGTTTGCAACCATTTGGAATTCGTATGGTGTAGATGTAACAATTGTTGAATTGCTTCCAAGAGTTTTGCCGAGAGAAGATGAAGAAATCAGCAAAGAGTTAACCAAAGAATTAACCAAAGCTGGAATCAAAATCAAAACTGGCGTTAAGTTTGAATCTATCGTTGCTTCTGGGAAAACTGTCAAAGTCAAATTACCTGATGAAATGCTGGAAGTGGAACAGGTGTTGATCGCAACTTCATTTACACCGAACAGCAAGAACTTAGGTCTTGAAGCGGCGGGTGTTAAAGTCAGTGACCGTGGCTTTATCGAAATCAATGAAAAAATGCAGACGAATGTCCCAAACATTTGGGCAATCGGTGATGTGACTGGAAAATTAATGCTTGCTCATGTTGGCTCCGCAATGGGAATTGTGTGTGCTGAAAATATTGGCGGGCATGAAACTGTCACTTTAGATTATGACATGATGCCACGCGCCACATATTGTCATCCGCAAGTCGCTTCATTCGGATTTACAGAGGCTCAAGCGCGCGAAAAAGGATTCAACATCAAAGTCGGTCGCTTCCCCTTCCAAGCCAATGGTAAAGCATTGGGACTTGGTGATTATGCAGGTTTTGTAAAAATCATCATGGATGAAAAATATGGCGAGATTCTCGGCGCACACATGATTGGTCCAGAAGTGACTGAGCTATTACCCGAATTAACACTTGCAAGAATGATGGAACTAACTCCACATGAAATTGCAAGAAATGTCCATGCTCACCCAACGCTTTCAGAAACATTGATGGAAGCAGCGCATGGGGCTGAAGGTCAGCCGATACATATATAGTTCAAAAACTCCGAGGTCTTGAAGACCTCGGAGTTTTGTATAAGAATAGAAAAAACTTAACGCGGGAAAAACAGGCATAAATAAGAATCGATGCGGTTGAAAAAAAAATCAGGCACAATGTATTTGTCTAGTCAACTTGAAATTTAAGTCATAGTGTGCTATTAACTACTACACTTAAATTTAACAGAAGGGTTTGCAAATGCATAGAGAACGAGTTTCAGAAAATGTTTTTTGGTTTCAAAGTGAAATATACGCGCAAGTGACGGCCGGCGTGATTGTCGGTCCGCAATGGGCAGTGGTGATTGATACACTTGCCTTGCCCGAAGAAACGATGGCAATGCGCGAGTTTATTGAACATGAATTGGGTGTGCAAGTTCGTTATGTGATTAACACACACTATCATGCCGACCATTGCTGGGGAAATTGTTTTTTCCCCGGTGCCGTTGTGGTTGGGCATTCTAAATGCCGCGAATATTTGATTGAGCAAGGCATTCCATCTTTAGAGGCTTCGCAAAAACAGAATCAAAGCCTGCGCCAAGTGAAGATTGTTCCCCCACATGAGACCTTTACCTCCGGGGAAATGACACTTCGAGTCGGGAAGAAAAACTTGATTCTGTTTCCCTCATTTGGTCACAGCAACGACGGCATTTCTATTTTAGTCGAAGAAGACCGAGTCTTATTCGCCGGTGATGCCTTCATGCCGCTTCCCTACATTGTAGATGGCGACGTGGATGACATGATTGCATCCGTCAAAAAGATTGGGCGCATGGAACTTGAAAATATTATTCAAGGACATGGCGATATTATTTTGCGCGGTGAAATTGATGCCGCCATTAAAGAAAACTCAAATTACTTAAATAATATTAAAAAAGCAGTCAAATCTGTATCCAAACGCAAAAATGCCGAAGAGTTGATTGAAGAAATTACGATTGAAGATTGTGGAAAGAGTCGGGTATATCTCGGTGGCTTAGCCGAGACATTACATCGCCGCAATTTAAGAAGTTTACTAACACAATTTACCGGTAACTAAAAAGGAAGAGCAACGATGGCAAAAACGAAGTCACGCAAAGTTGTAGATAGAATAATTTCTCCAATTCAACAATTTATTCAGCAAGAGACATCAGGCGGCATTGTATTGCTAGCCTGTATGTTAATAGCCCTTATTTGGGCAAATTCATCTTTTGCAAATAGCTATTACAACTTATGGAACACAAAATTTACAGTTGGCATCGAAGCATTTAATATTTCAAAATCTTTACTGCTTTGGATTAACGACGGGCTCATGGCAATCTTCTTCTTCGTCGTTGGGTTAGAAATCAAACGCGAACTATTAATGGGCGAATTACGCACACCTAAAAAAGCATCCATTGCCATTGCCGCCGCGCTAGGTGGTATGGTATTGCCTGCTTTAATTTACACGGTATTTAATTTAGGTCAAACTAGTATCAGAGGCTGGGGCATTCCTATGGCAACCGATATTGCCTTTGCATTAGGAGTCTTAGCGTTGTTAGGTCGGCAAGCACCATTAGCATTAAAAATTTTCCTCACCGCCCTCGCCATCGTAGATGACCTCGGTGCAGTACTCGTCATTGCTATTTTTTACACATCAGAAATTATGTGGGTATGGCTTGGGCTTGCCGCAATCGTATTCATCATATTACTTGCACTTAACAAACTTGATATACGGTTTCTACCAATTTATCACCTATTAGGCATCATTCTGTGGGTAGCCTTCTTAAAATCTGGCGTTCACGCCACCATAGCAGGTGTGCTATTAGCATTTACCATACCAGCCTATTCAAGAATCAATGAAGAAGAATTTGTAAATAGAAGCCAAGATTTATTAAACAGATTTCTAAAACGAGATCAAGGCAAAAACTTGAACCTCGCTCAACAATCCATTGTAGAAGTGATTGAAAAACAAGCCGAACAAGCACAAGCCCCACTTCAAAGACTAGAACACAGTCTACATCCGTATGTCAGCTTCCTCATCATGCCGATTTTTGCATTAGCCAATGCTGGGGTAACTTTATCCAGTGATATGTCATTGCTCAATCCAGTCACACTTGGCATCATCTTTGGTTTAGTCGTTGGAAAACAAGTCGGAATTTTCTCCTTCGTTTACATCGCCGTCAAAAGCGGATTAGCAGAACTCCCACAAAATATTTCATGGAAACAGATTTATGGCGTAAGTTGCTTAGCCGGCATCGGCTTCACCATGTCGTTATTTATTGCCGGGCTCGCCTTCGCTGACGAAGAATTACTTACCTCAGCAAAATTTGGAATATTAATCGCCTCTTTTATTTCGGGTATTGTTGGGTACGTGTTCCTAGGGTATTTTTCAAAATCCGAAAAAAAAGACCAAGACGATTAATTTATATGCTTAAGATATGTCACCAGAAAAATCACTTTTGGGGTATCCCCCATTTCAACAAGGCGGCTTAGACTCACTCTGCGGCTTGTATAGCATCATCAACGCCGAGCGATTCGTCAACCATTCCACAGACGAAGAATCACAGCAACTATTCAACAGCCTGATTCATTATCTTGCTCGGCGTGGCTTGTTGAGCAAATTTCTCATTGACGGCATCATCCATACAGAGATGTTGGTTATCCTAAAAAAAGTTGTAGGCAAAAAACGCATCTCCAACGTACAAATCCCTTTTCGCGGTATCCACAACCCAGACCTAACCACATTCTGGAAATCTATGCAACGCTTTTTAGATGGCACCCCCGGGCGTGCCATCATCTTAGGTTTACAAGGCTATCACGACCATTGGACAGTGATTGAAAAAATCACCAACCGCTCCATTCTTTTGTATGATTCATCATTAATCAAAAGATTACCCCGCGACCGTTGCACGACCGTTTATGCGACTTGGCAAAGAAAACATTTACTCCTCCCTGCCCAAACGTATTATCTCTCTAACGAAATTTTGGACGTGGGTCAGTATGATACATAATCAATAGATGGGTCTTATGGGTGACTGAAAAAAACGAGGGCAGGTCATACAATCAAATTACTTCATAAGGAGATCCCATGAGTAACTTTGATAAAAAACTAGATGATGCCGTAGATAAATACGAAAAAAGTTTTGATAAAAATGTAAACAAACTTGCCAACACTGCCGAAAAAGTTGCCAGCGGAGTAAATCGTTTATATATCGGCTGTGCCACAATTCTTGGAAATTTATTTTTCCTTGCGTTTTGTTTATGGGGTGCTTACGCCGCATACAACTCATATAATTTAGGTCAAAATGGTGAAACGACTACAGGCATTGTTATTGAACTTGAAGAAAGTAGTTCAACAGAAGGTGGATGTTGTGTATATTCTCCTGTCATCGAATTTCAAGCCAATGGACAAACTTATACATTTGACGGTGATAATGCTTCTTACCCACCTGAATATGAAATTGGTGAAGAAGTGCGCGTTTTATATAATCCTGAAAATCCAAATAATGCTCAAATCAACAAAGCCAGTGAACGCTGGCTCATGCCTGTGCTTGTCATTCCCGCAATGATTATCACTTCGATTATTTTTACATTTGCAATGGTTCGCGCTTTCCGACGTAATGATGACATGATAACTTAAGATAAAACCCGCTTCATTCTTAAGGGGATAATTGATTCTGTATTTCAACATTTCTTTCCTCTTTCATCTTTCATTTTAGAAAGAAGAAAGAGGAAAGATTTTTATTCCTTCGTAATCAACCTCACTTGATTGTCATAGAAGAAATAATCCCACGCCCAGTTGAACATGACGATAATGCGGTTACGAAAACCGATGATGCGATAGATATGTAAGAAGACCCAAATTACCCATGCAATGAATCCGCTGAATGAAATGCCGAAGATTCTGGCAACGGCGGCGTTACGTCCGATGGTGGCTAATAGACCTGGGTCTTTATAATGAAACTCAAGTAAATCTTTATTTGCAATTGCATGACGAATATTTTTAGCAGTATGTTTGCCTTGTTGAATCGCAACTGTCGAAAGCATGGGCAAGGGTTGACCATTTCCATTGACGAGAAAAGCGGCATCCCCGATGACGAATGCTGAGGGATATGCTGGCAGTTGTAACGTCGGAGTGACGCGCACCCGCCCCATGCTGGCTTGTTCCACACCAAGCGAGTCAAATATTTCAACCATTTTCGCGCCAGCAGTCCAAATCAAAGTTTGTGTTTCGATAGATGAACCATCTTCAAAATCAACGCGTTGACCGTTATAGTTTTTCATTTTAGTATTCAGACGAATTTCAACTTTTTTCTTTTCTAACAATCTTTTCGTGGCTTGACGTAATTCATCAGGATACGGGTTGATAAGATGTGCACCTGCTTCAACCAAAATAACTTTTGCTTCTTTGAGATTTAATTTTGAATAATCTTTTCGCATGACATGTGAAATTAATTCAGCCAATGCACCTGCGGCTTCAACGCCTGTTGGTCCACCACCGACAATGACAAACGTTAACATTGCTTTTCTTTTTTCGGCATCACCTTCGTGGCTGGCTTGCTCAAACATCGAAAGCAAATGATTGCGCGTTTTTACAGCGGTTTCAAGGTCTTTGATTTGCAAGCCATGTTGTTCTAATGTATCGAAACCAAAAAAGTTTGTGCGCCCGCCTGCGGCAATAACCAAATAATCATACGCAATTGCCGAGCCTTCAAGTTTTACAAATTTTTCTTTGAGATTTATTTCAGTCACTTCGCCCATTTGAAAAGTGAGATTTTTTTGTTTACGAAAAATGGTTCGCACTGGACTGGCGATTTGTGACGGAAGCAAACCTGCAATTGCTACTTGATATAACAACGGCTGAAAAAGATGATGATTGCGTTTATCAATGAGTGTGATGCGAACAGGGGAGTTGGCGAGTCCGCGAGCGGTTTCTAGCCCTGCAAAGCCCGCGCCAATGATGATGACATGTGGAAGATTTTTTGTGTCCATAGTGACCTCATTTCACTTTATTTATTATATTTGTGAAATTTATCACTAATATTATAACTATTCCCCTATTTTTTGTAAAGGGCTACAAATAAGCATCCAAAATCTTGTCCATCATTTTGATAGCATCATGGTCAATCGTCTGAAATTCAGGATACGCCTCAAACCAAGCCAACGAACGGCGCACACCCTCACTCCATTTCACTTTGCAATTGTATTCAGGCACAAAGCGTTTGATTTTGCTATTATCAAACACCACACTATTGGATTTATCGCCAATCAGACTTCCGATGGCGTGTTCATCAAACTTAGCAATAAAATCACTAGGGATGTAAACCACGCTTCGTTCCACGCCTAAGGCTTGATACACTTCGTTATAAATTTGATTCCAAGTCAACACTTCGTCTGATGTGATTTGAAATGCTTCACCAATTGCTTTTTGATTTCCCAATAAACCAATCAACCCGACAGCAAAATCTTCATTCCAAGTTAATACCCATAAAGATGTGCCATCACCTGGGATGATGACTGGCTTGTTTTCTTTCATTCTATTGATTAATGTCCATGGGTGTTGCCAACTTCCAACAACGAATGGGATTTGCGAAGGTCCATAAGTATGTGATGGGCGAATAATTGTGACAGGGAATTTTTCCTCACGATATGCTTGCATCAACCTTTCTTCGCAAGCAATTTTATTGCGTGAATATTCCCAAAATGGATTTTCTAACGGCGTTTCTTCGGTGATTAAATAATTTTGAACTGGTTTTTGATACGCACTTGCTGATGAAATAAACACAAATTGATTAGTTTTATTTCTGAATAAGTTAATATCTCTTTCAATATCTTGTGGTGAGAAAGCAATAAAATCCACAATAGCATCGAAGTGATGATTTGCAATTAAATCGGCTACTTGAGATAGATTGTTATAAATATCCGCTTGTAAAACGGTTGCACCTTGCGGAGCAGGATATTTTTTAGAAGCAGAACGATTTAGCAAAAATAATTCATGTCCGCGTTGAATTGCTAATTCTGAACAGGCTGAACTGATTAATCCCGTACCGCCGATAAAAAGAAACTTCATTAATCTGCTCCTACTTCTGGCAGTGGTTGAACTGGTGGATTACGATTTGCCATAAAATTTTCTATCCAAAAGATAATCAATGCTAACCAGACAATGCTGAAACCGATTAATCTTGTGGTATCAAATGCTTCTTTGTAAATGAATACGCCGATTAAGAATTGAATCGTCGGGGCGAGGTATTGTAGTATGCCAATCATCGTCAATGGGATTTGTTTGGCGGCAGAGGCAAACATCAAAAGCGGAATCGTGGTCACAACACCTGCACCAATCATCAACAAATCTGCTGTGATGCCTGTGTGTAAAAATGATGCTGTTCCATCGGCTTCGTGAATGCCGAGATACACTAAGGCAGGGATTAAGAGAATGCCGGTTTCGAGAGTCAAGCCGAATACAGAGGAAAGAGGCGCAAGTTTTTTGACGAGTCCATAAAAGCCAAAAGAAAATGCTAATCCTAAAGCAATCCAGGGGAGTCTTCCGTACGTAAAAGTTAAATACACAACGCCGATGAATGCAATCACAATTGGAATCCATTGAGTCAATCTCAATTTTTCACGCAAGATGATGAGACCAAGAAATACGCTCAACAATGGATTGATGAAATAACCCAAACTTGTTTCCACGATGTGACCTGCATTAACTGCCCACACATATAACAACCAATTCACGCCGATTAATAACGAAGCGATTAAATAAATTCGCAATGTTTTGGCGTTGATTAAACTGCGAAATTCATTCCATTGTTTTGAGATTAAGATGATGATAATTAAAAAGATGAAAGACCATGCAATGCGATGACCGAGCAATTCTAATGCCGGAACGTGTTGTAAAAGTTTCCAATAGATTGGGAAGAATCCCCACATTGCATACGCGCCGATTCCATACCAAATGCCTTTGTTCATTTTTCTCCTTGTTGCATAAAAAAAGACCTTATCTTTCAGGGACAAGGTCTTGATGATGGCGATGTTCCTGCTCTTACAACTTTCTCAAAAACCATTTGCCCGTAGCAACCTCTTGCACATCGCGAGCGAAATCTCCAGCGGTGGCATATCTATCATTGCGGTCTTTTGCCATTGACTTCGTAATCACTTCTTGCCAAACGGCAGGGATGTTATCTTTCACTTTACGTACATCTGGAATTGGCAATTCTGAATGTGCATTCAACAAAGCCGTGGTTGAGTTGCTCGAAAACGGTAATTGACCTGTGAGCAAGCGATATAACACCACACCCATCGCGTATACATCCGAGCGTCCATCTACGTTTTCGCCTTTGGTTTGTTCAGGACTCATATACGCAGGCGTGCCCACCAACCATTCCCCTTCATCATCTACAATCTTTTGTGATTTTGCAATCCCAAAATCAGACAAGAATGCTTCGCCAGTATTATCAAATAAAATGTTTGAAAGTTTTACATCACGATGAACAATATTTTTTGCATGAGCGGCATCCAGCGCATCTGCCACACGTTTAAGAATATGTGCCGCTTCGCTGATTTTAATTTCACCCTGAGTCTTGAGGCGGTCATCTAAACTTCCGCCCGACATATAACGCATCACAATATACGGTTGCTGACCATGCCAACCAAAATCATAAACAGGCACAATACAAGGATGTTCTAACGTGGCAATTAATTCGGCTTCACGTTGAAAAAATTCACGATTGACATCATCCAATGTGCGGTTATACATTAATACTTTAACAATTACTTGACGGTGCATGTAAGGGTCACGCGCCAAAAAGATAAGCCCCATGCCTCCCTGTGCTAATTCGCTTTCGATTTCATATCGTCCGATTTTGGATATGCTCATTGGTCTCTGCCAGAAATTAGAATGGCGTGAGTATAGAGCAATTTTTGATTTATGGCAACTTACTATTCCCAATCAATTTTTTGGCGACCTGCAAACCCCGCTTCAATCTCATGCCAAAACTGAATCTGCTCTTCATCATATTTCCAACACAGATAAATTTCTCTGTCATCCTTCAAACAGACGAAGTCTATCAGCCCTGTCGTCAAATCTTTAACTTCAATTCCCATATCTTGAATCTGATGTAATAATGAATGTAAACGGTC
Source organism: Anaerolineales bacterium UBA2317 (assembly GCA_002345215.1). GTDB lineage: Bacteria > Chloroflexota > Anaerolineae > Anaerolineales > Villigracilaceae > Villigracilis. The sequence goes on along the minus strand of DDVH01000004.1, from coordinate 22,421 downwards.
AAAATCGGGCAAGAGTTTACTTAATTTCGCATTGCCACCATTGCCCGCAGATTTTTGTGCTAAATCCCATAATTCTGGTTGGCTGGCTTGAATCTTTTCGGCAATCTTCATCATCTCGCCCACCATCGGGCGGACAATCTCGAGCAGATTGTTTGCTTCTCTGGGTGTGTAATATTTTGGCATGGAGAAAGTATACACTAACAAAAAAGGTGACTCACCAGCCACCTTTTTCACATAAAAAGATATATCAGTTTGTAATCTATTCATCTGTTATTTTGCAAGACTTAGTATTTTGAATGCTCCACGAGTGACAACAACGAAAACGATAGCACCAATTAGTAAATCTGGAATCCCAGATTTTAACCAATTGACTAAAAAGCCAGCCGCAATAACGCCTAGATTAATGATTACATCATTGCTGGTGAAAATCATGGTTGCTTTTATATGAACTTCTCGGTTTTTTGATTTCTGTAACAAATATAGACATACGCTATTTGCAATTAGAGCAAGAAAAGAGACAGCGATCATTGTTCTAAAATCAGGTAGTATTTCCAGCCCAATAAAACGTCGTATGACTTCAAAGAAACCAAGCAAGGCTAAAAACAATTGAAAATACCCACTCATTTTTGCTACAGTTTTTTTTCTTGCAAATGCGGCACCGACAGCAATTAGGCTTAAACCATAAACAATTGCATCGGCAAGCATATCCAAACTATCTGCTACTAATCCCATCGAGCCAGAAATGAAACCGAATAGAACCTCAATAACAAAAAAAGAAAAATTAATTAATAAAACTGTCCATAATAAATTTTTCTGTATGGAATCATCCTCAACATTTTCATTTGTCTGTTCGGTTTTTAATAACCGTGAATTAAGATTGAGTTCGTTAATACTTTTCTCAATTTCATCCAATTTTCCTTGATGATAAATTGTCAGGTTACGCTCAGATAAATCAAAATCAAGCCTGCGAATTTCTTTAATATCATCAAGTTTCATACGCACTAAATTCTCTTCGGCGGCACAATCCATTTGGGTGATTTCAAATAGTGATTTGTTCATTTTTATTTCCTATTTTTTTCTAATACATTTTCAATACTAAGTTCGTCTAATTTTTTATTCAAGTTTTGTATTTCAAAAATATTTGGCAAAGTTAGCCAGATAATTGCAATCCCTGCTAGTATTCCTGTTATCCATCTAGCCCATGAGTTAAAAGAACTAAGCCCATCTCCAACATAAAACTTTTGAGAAAAACTGTTATTCGTTAATTGAATAAGCCAAAGGTTAGTATCACGAAACCCATTTCCAATACCAGCAAAATCACTCAGCATGTGAGTGCCGCCATCTACAATTATAGGAAGCAATAACAAGAGTGCAGTCCATAAAGAAATAGCTTTTATTTTGTTCCTAAACCAATAAAAGATGACTGCAAAAACCCAAATGCTTGTATAAAATGAAATCATACGGTCTGACCAAGCTACTTTCCAACCCATAGTTGAATTACCATCAAATTGACGAAGCATCATGGGGTCAGACGTGTTTTGCCAAACTGTTTGTATTTGACTAAGTGAATACATACTTTCCTCACCAAATAGGAAAAAAGAACGTTGTGGTAATTGATGACAGAAAAAAGAATAAACAAAATAAATTGCATCACCTGCAGATGTCCAACCAAATTTCATCATCATAGGTGCAAACCAAGGGATAATAACCCAAATGCCATAAACAGTTAAAAATATTTCAAACAAATGATTGGACATCCAAGTTGTAATTGAATATAAGTTCATTGCTTTAGAAGAATTTAAAGAATTGGTACTCATAAATTATTCATCTCTAGTTTCATTAGCATTAAATCTTCGGAGACACAATCCATTTGAGTGATTTCAAATAGTGATTTGTTCATTTTTATTTCCTTTATTTGCTATATCGCATACATTCATAAACACCCTTTGCAACATCTGTCAGAAGCGAATCTGCAAGTAATAGAAGTTGCTTAACTCGTTTATCACTTAATTCATAATAAACAAAACGTCCTTGTGATTGTGATGTAACCAATCCACACTCACGTAAACAACCTAAGTGATTTGAAACATTTGGTTGTGATAGACCTGTTTGTTCAACAATTTCGTTTACGGTCATTGCACCTTCCATTAATATTTGAAGAATAGAAAGGCGTGATGAATCTGAAAAACCACGAAAGAGTTTGGCTTGGATTTCAATAGACTTTGGTTTGGCAATTATCAACATATATTTCCTAACATATTTATATATCATTATATGATGATATTTTACGACAACAAAAATATATTGTCAACCTTACCCCTACATCACATCTATCTCGGCTATGTGAGTCGGAAACAAAGATGACTATTACCTTCCTTACTATATTACTTTCGTATACTGGCTGTATAACCTTTTTTCTTGACTGCTTTCACAATATCTTCTTCTGTAAGTTTAGATTCGTCATACTCAATTGTCATTTCCAGTTTGTGATAACTGGCATTGATTTCTTTCACGCCATCTAAAGTGTCTTCTAAACTTTCGAGTTTCATGGCACAGTTGGAGCAGGTCATATCTGATACTTTGAATATTTTTTTTATCATCGCTTCTCCTTTATTCAAAAACGATTTGACCTGTGTACATGCCCATTGAACAAGTAAAGTACATTTCTGTTCCCGCGGTTTGGGCAGGAATATCTACTTGTGTTGTGCCAACAGGTGGAAGCATTTGATAAAAATCCAAATCAGGGATGAGGAAAGCAAGCGCGCAGGAATAAACACCATCTGTTACAAGATTTAGTTTAAGCTCTTTACCTGCAGGTGCTTTAAGTGTTTCGGGAAAATATCCTTGATTTTGAACATATAAAGTGATTTCATTATCAGATGCCGTTTGCTCAGAAGATATAATCTCAGGTGCTGATTCTGTTTGAAGAAGTGAAAAATTTCGAGTCAAGTTTTGAAATGAATAAGGTGAGCCGATTAAGTTGAGTCCGCCATCCAAAGTCACAAAGCCTAAAATCAAAATCACAATGGCAACGAAACGCATGAAGAATTTTTCAAGGCGTGCACCAAGTTGTGTTGTTAAGTAGGCAATGATGAAAAAAACAGGACTTGTGCCAAGTGTGAATGCAAACATCAATGCCGCACCAATAATTACACTACCTGTACCAAGTGCAGTTGCCATCATGGCTTGAGTTACTCCACAGGGAATGAAAACAGTTAATGCACCTAGAAAAAGCGGTGTGGCTGTATCTGTGCCTTTGGCTGTTTTGCGAATATAACGTGTAATAAATTTTGGCGGCTCAATTGAAAAATATCGAAAAACAGGATGCACATTAAACATGCGCAAGGCATTACCAATCATAAAAATTGCAATGGCAATCATTAGGATAGCACGTGTCATTGGGCTGAATGTAAAGTATGAACCAAGCCAACCAAGTAATGCACCTAACAATGTGTATGCGATTAGTTTTGCAAGGAGAAATAAAAAGATTGGAAGCCTTGCATTGAAGCGAGTTTTTACTTTTTTATTTTCAGCATAATCCTGTTCTACTTGATGTGCCAGTGAACTTGCTAATAAACCGCCCTGCATTGCTAAACAACTTAATCCACCTGTCGTAATTCCTGTGATGAAAGCAATGATTAATTGACTGGTTATATCTGAGCCTGCGTTTTGATTAAGCGATTCTAGATTTGGTTGAAACGTAATTAAAATAATTGAAATTGCCAAGAGTATGACTCCTAAAAAGACAACCGTAACTGGTTCTATAGGGGGTGTATTATTTTTAGACATAGTTCCTCTTTAGATACTTTTAGGGAGGCAATCACTTTGAAAGTCACTACCTTCTTCCTTATATTTTTGCTCGCCTCAATCTTAAACTATTTGTAATAACAAACACACTGCTAAACGCCATGGCACCAGCCGCGAGCATAGGGTTTAAGTATCCAAGTGCAGCCGCGGGGATTAACACTACATTGTAGAAAAATGCCCAAAACAAATTTTGTTTAATCGTTGACAATGTTTTGCGAGATAAGTTAATTGCTTTTGCCACACCTCGCAAGTCACCACTCATTAACGTAATCGGCGCAGCTGCCATGGCAACATCCGTTCCTGTTCCAATTGCCAAACCAACATCTGCTTGCGCAAGTGCAGGTGCATCGTTTACGCCATCACCGACCATTGCAACAATATTCGAGATTCGAGATTCGGGATTCGGGGTTTGTAATTTCTTAACTTCAGAAGATTTTCCTTCAGGCAACACTTCTGCTAAAACAACATCAATACCAACTTGTTTCGCAATTGCTTCAGCAGTTTTTTGGTTATCACCCGTTATCATAGCAACTTTCAAATTCATGGCGTGCAAATCTGCAATTGCAGATTTAGATGATTCTTTTATCGTATCTGCCACTGCAATGATTCCAGCAAATTGATTATCAATCGCAACTAACATGGCAGTCTTTGCTTCAGATTGCAAACGAGATATTTCAGATTCAAAATCCGCAATGTGGATATTTTTTTCTGCAAACATTTTCTTATTCCCCACCATCACGCTTCTGGACTCAACCTCAGCCTGCACACCAAACCCCGGCATGGACTTAAACCCAACAGGTTCCGCAAGCGTTAATCCACGTGTTGTGGCTTCTGCCCAAATCGCTTCACCAAGTGGATGTTCACTTCCTTTTTCAACAGAAGCGGCAAAACGGAGCAAATCATCTTCTTTCCACTTTCCACTTTCTATAACAATGTCTGTCACTGCTGGTTGACCTTTTGTAATCGTCCCAGTTTTATCTAACACAACAACATTTACATTTCCAGCGCGTTCGAGGGCTTCACTGTTCTTAAATAAAATTCCAATCTCTGCGCCTTTGCCAGTGCCAACCATAATGGCAGTTGGTGTGGCGAGCCCCATTGCACATGGACAAGCTATCACCAAAACTGCAACCATGTTGATTAATGCAATGGTGAATGGAGAATCTGAAAATTGATAACCAGTAAGTGGGACAATAAAATACCAAACTGCAAATGTAATTAATGAAATCACAATCACAATTGGCACAAACACAGCAGAGACTTGGTCTGCTAGTTTTTGAATCGGCGCTTTGCTTCCTTGTGCATCTTCTACAAGTTTGATGATTCTGGCTAAGGCAGTTTCTTTACCAACCTTCGTCGCTTCAAATTTGATTAATCCAAGTTTGTTCAATGTCGCGCCGATGACTGTGTCACCTTGTTTCTTTTCAACAGGCAATGATTCACCCGTCAGCATAGATTCATCAACCGTGCTTCGTCCTTCAACCACAACGCCATCTACTGGAACAGTCTCGCCAGGTTTAACGATAACTGTATCCCCGACGCGAACATCATCAATGGAAACAGAAACCTCT
>DDVH01000004.1:0-16703 GCA_002345215.1 Anaerolineales bacterium UBA2317 | reverse complement strand
AAATATTTTCCAAGCCGAATCAAGGTGATGATGACTGCGGCGGTTTCAAAATAAACATGTTGATGGATGTTTGCAAATGTAATCACGACCGAATAAAAATATGCGGCGGATGAACCCATTGCAATTAGTACATCCATATTTGCGGAGCCATTGCGCAAGGCTTTGAACGCGCTGACATAATATTGACCACCGACAATGAATTGCACTGGCGTTGCTAAAAACCACATAAACAATTGAGCCGTAAACGAGGCATGACCTGCATCAGTTGGAATGAAACCAAAATCCATTGACATGGAATAAATAAAAAGCGGCACTGTAAACAAAAGACCAAGAATGAGCATGTTATATTGGTAATTGATTTCATGCTCGCGTGCTTTGGCTTCGGCATCTTCACTTTCATTACCAAGTTCGATAGTTTCAAAGCCAGCGTTTGCAATCGTGCGTCTTAATTCGGCTTGCGTAATAATGGTTGGAATATATTTGACTTGCGCTTTTTCAGTTGTAAAACTGACATTAACTTGTGTAACGCCTTCTTGTTTTTTGATAATGTTTTCAAGTGTGCGGGCGTCATTATCGTCAGATAATTTTTTGATGATTAACTCTGCTTCACCCGTTGCAACGCCATAGCCTGCGCGATTGACTCGTGCGATAAAATCGTTGATTCCTAATTTTGCGGAATCAAAATCTACTGTGGCTCTTTCGGATGAAAGATTCACAACGGCTGTTTGCACGCCATCTAATTTTTTGAGATTGCGTTCCACGGTTGCGACACAGTTTGCACAGGTCATACCAGTGATTGGGAGTGTGAGTTGTTTGTTGTTACTCATTCAAGTTCCTTACGCATTACGAGTTACGGAATACGTAATGCGTGATACGTAATTCGTAAAAAATTACAGCGTTATTAAACCTTCAGCAGGGTAATTGATTTCAGCAAGTAAAGCCTTAATCACTTGTTCATTGGCTGGTTCTTCAAAAGTAATTTCTACTTTCTTGGTGGCTTCATCTGCTTTGACAGATTGCACGCCTTCGAGTTCACCAACTTCCATTTCAATGGTGTTGATACAATTTCCGCAATGAATTGCAGGGACGTTATAAGTTACAGTGGTCATTTTATTTTCTCCTAAATAATTAAATTATTGTGATACAACAACTAACTCGCCAACCATACCAGCGATTTCGTGACCTTGAATAGTGCAAATGATTTTATAAGTACCGGGTTCGGTAGCAGTAAAACTCAACGTGCTAGTACCACCTACCGCAGTGACGATATGTAAATCATAATTTGCTTCTGCGCCATGAGCATGATGTTCGCCTGTCGTATCACCTTCTGAGGAAACATCTTCAACTACAATTTCTGCAACCACAAAATCATGTTCTTGTGCGCCACTATTCGTCAAGGTCAAAACAATCGGCACGCCTGCTGGAATTGTAATTTCAGCAGGTTCAAACAAAAATTCATTCATATCTACTGTAATTTCAGTCGCAGGGATTGCATTGCTTGAACCACATGCCGAGAGGAATAAAACGGCTATTGCTAAAACTATTTTTTTGTAGAACATATTTGGAACTCCTAAAGATTTTTATTATTGGTGGTCTCGATACGACCAACGGACTACTTAGACCATTTAGACTAATTGACTAACTAGACCTTATTCGACATTTCAAAAACTTCAGTAATTTCTTTCAACACACGCTGGCGTTCTTTCTTATCCGTGCCTTGAATTGCGGTAATCACACATGAATTCAAATGATTCTCCAAAATCTGTGTGCTGACTTTGTTCAACGCCGCGTCAATCGCTTGGATTTGGCGAATCACGTCAATGCAATAGGTGTCTTCTTCCACCATTCGAATCACACCACGCAGGTGACCTTCTACAGTTTTCAAACGTCTGAGTGTGTTTTCGTTATCCATCATTACCTCTATTTTCCTTGATGCAAACTTTCAAAATTCTCTTACCCCCCCCCATAGGGGTAGGGATAGCCAGATGATACTACCGTGTTACACATTTTGTCAAGTAGGGACACAGCAAAATAATGAATGATCTAATCATTAACCAATCTGCTGTGTCCCTACGGTTTGAGTGTAAAATTATTTAATGAAAATAAACCCTGCCGATTTAAATCAAGTGGATGTTTTGAAAGATGCCCCGCTTGAGGATTTGAATCTCATCGTTGAAAAATCTATTCTTCGTTCGATTGAGGAAGATAGTTTTTATTTTTTTCAAGGTGACCCAGCCAAATACGCTTATATTTTGGTGACAGGCAGAGTGAAATTAGTGCAATCGAATCCAGCAGGTCAACAAGTGAATTTGCGAACCATAAAACAGTGGGAAATGTTTGCCGCACTCGGAGCAATTCGTTCAGATGCTACCTACCCAGTGGCGGCGCAGGCTTTAGAGCCAAGCTCTGCCCTAGCCATCGAAAGCAAAGTACTTCAAGAGATGATGCAAACCCGTCCATATTTGAATATGGGGTTAATGCAATTGATGACAGGTTACATTCAAGAGATGCAGAATCGTTACCGTGAATTAGCGACAGAAAAAGTAGAACGCCGCCTCGCTCTGACTATCCTTCGGCTTGCTTCTCAAGTCGGCATTAAATCTCAGGGACAGATTGAACTTCCGCTCTCTCAACAGGATATTGCAGAAGCATCAGGAAGCACAATTTACACGGTCAGCAGAACACTGTCCGAGTGGGAAAAGCGTGGGTTAATAGAAACAGGCAGAGGTCGAATCGTGATGCGGAATCCGCATGGGTTGGTAGAAATCGCCGAGGGCATCGAGTCGGCTTAGGTTTGGTACAATCCAAAGGTGGGAATTTCAAAAGATTAGGAATTATTTTTCTCCCCTTTATTTGCGCTTAAGCAAAGAAGAAATTTCAGTTTGCATATATCTTTGGAGCATGAATGAAGATGTTCAAGTTCAAAGCCACTGGACAGTTGATGAAACACTCAGGAAAGTACCGCAAACCGCGAAAGTTTTCATCAAGTACAAAACGCAATGCGTTGGCTGTTTTTTGCAAAAATTTTGCAAGATTAAAGATGTGGCAGAAGTTTACCAAGTGAATTTGGATGAGTTTCTGAAAAGTTTGAATGATAAAAAAGGAGAATGACATGAACAACAAATGGTTAATCGGTATCGCAGTTGGAATCGTCATCATCGTTGCCTTGTTTGGCACTCAGTCTACTTGGCTGATGGGAAATAGATATGGAATGATGAATGGTTACAACTGGAACAACATGCCAATGATGTACAACGGCATGATGGGAACAGGCATGGTCTTTGCTTGGCTGGTTGGTCTTGCCTTCTTTATATTTCTTGTGCTTGCAATTGTTTGGCTTGTACGAGAATTAACTACTAAAAAATCATAAAGATTATTTCAAACGATAAAAGGAGAAATAACATGGAAATATTTTCGTATCTTTGGCAATATATTGTAGAAGTATTTGGGCTAGCAATTGCTTATGTGTTTGCGGCAATCTTCCTCTTCTTGGTGTTGAGACAATTCCACTCCAAGAAAATCACAGCCGCATTGATGATTATGTTCATCGGCGTTTCAATTGCGTTTTATATTCCGAATGGAACCCCAAATGCATTGGCATACCCTGCTTCATTACGCTCATACGGACCTGGCGAAAAACCAGACCTGCCAATTGAAAATGTATTCAAATTTTTTGGGAACTTTAATAAATTTGAACGCATTGAAGATATTGCCCGCAACCCAAATGAAGTGCCTCAAAATATCGTATATGGTGAAAACGGTATGATTGAAGTTCATCTCACCACAACAGAGGTAATTGCTGAAATTGCCCCAGGTGTGACGATGAACGTATGGACATTTGATAATGCTATACCTGGTCCATTTATTCGCGGAAAAGTTGGTGATAGTGTTCATCTTACGATTACAAATGACGAGTCAAGTTTGCATCCACATAATGTTGATTTTCACGCAGTCACTGGTCCCGGTGGTGGCGCTGCGGCAACCATTGTGGCTCCGGGTGAATCAAAAGAGATGACTTTCAAATTGCTCAACCCCGGTTTATATGTTTATCATTGTGCATTTGGAAACCCTGGTTTGCACATGACACACGGCATGTATGGCTTAATCCTTGTTGAACCCGAAGGTGGTTTACCTCCAGTTGATAAAGAGTTCTACATTATGCAAGGTGAGTATTACACTGAAGGTGCTTTAGGCAGAGAAGGGCTACAACTCTTTGATACACAAGCCTATTTGGATGGCAAACCACAATATGTTATCTTCAATGGAAAAACTGGCGCGTTGATGAATAATATGGAAGCCGAAGTTGGTGATACAGTTCGTATGTTCGTCGGCAACGGTGGCGTAAATTTGATTTCAAGTTTCCATGTGATTGGTGAAATTTTTGACCGCGTCTATCGTGAGGGCGACTTGGTCACTCCACCCGCAGAAGGGTTACAAACTACATTAGTCCCTGCTGGCGGTGCAGTCATGGTTGAATTCAAACTTGAATACCCCGGCAACTTTGTTCTGGTTGACCATGCACTCGCTAGAGTTGACCGCGGTGCGTGGGGCGTACTCCATGTGACTGGTGAAGCAGACCCTGAAATTTATAATGGTGATATTCAAACAGGTGGCGGACATTAAATATGAAATCAGCCAGCTAAGTACCACAAAGTGGTATGCTACGAAATTACGTAAGCAAGCTTCCTGAATCCAAAACAAAAGACTCGCTCAATTGAGCGAGTCTTTTCGTTGATGTACTGAATGATATAATTTTTTAGCTTATGTCTTTAGATATTCTCGCCCTTCTCGCATTAGTCATCGTCATTATCATTTCTGCCATCCGCACAGATTTGAATACAGGTTTGTTATCTATAGCATTTGCTTATGTGATTGGGGTTTATTTTGCAGGCTTGAGCGTAAGTGAAGTTTCAACTTATTTACCTGAACAACTTGTATTAACACTCGTCGGCGTGACGCTTTTATTTGAAATGGCACACGAAAATGGTACGCTTGATAAACTCGCAAGCTTAGCCATGCGTTCTGTGCACGGACATCCCACCTTTTTACCGATTGTCTTCTTTTTATTTACATTCTTATTTTCCGCCATCGGACCCGGTAACATCGCCGCCGTTGCTTTAATCGCACCCATTGGTATGGTCGTTGCAATTAGTTCAGGCATAAATCCATTGGTGATGGCAATTATGATTTGTACCGGTGCCAACGCTGGCGCATTTTCACCCATCGCCTTAACCGGCATCATCAACACTGGCTTAATGCGAAACGTTGGAATTAATGACCCAAACGTCACTTTACAAATTTTCTTACTCGTTGCAGGTTTACAATCAATCAGTGCTGTACTAGCATACTTCTTCTTTGCAGGCTATCGAATTCAAAAAACTTCTACAATCGATGTAGCATCCATTGAATCAAATATCGAACCATTCAACAAAAAACAAATTCTTACCTTAGTAGCCATCTTCTCTTTAGTCATTGGGGTCATTATCTTCAAAGTCTCAGTCACTGTTGGGGCTTTCGTATTAGCAGGTTTACTAGGCTTACTCAAAATCGGCGATGCAGAAAAAGGGTTGCAAAAATTACCTTGGGGAATCATCTCACTAGTTGCAGGCATCAGTGTTTTAGTTGGCTTGCTCGAAACCACCGGCGGTTTAGACTTAGCCACAAACATCTTAGCATCTTACTCATCCACAAACACAATTAACGGGTTATTAGCTTTTGTCACAGGTATCGTTTCAATATACAGCAGTTCATCAGGCGTCGTCATGCCCACATTCATTCCACTATTACCCTCATTACTCGAAAGACTTGGCGGCGGAGATTTAATAGAAATGGTTGTAGCCGTCAACGTTGGTTCCCATTTAGTAGATGTCAGTCCACTCTCAACACTTGGCGCGTTATGCCTCGCCGCACTTCCAGCCACATTTGATAAATCCATCATGTTCCGACGTTTATTATTATGGGGATTATCCATGTCAATAGTTGGCGGACTTTTAGCATTTATCTTTTTAGATTTGCTATAATTTCAGGATGAAAAATAAAACGCTTCTTTCTCTAACGTTCATCCTGATTCTGTTTTTATCAACAGCTTGCTTATCCCGAGCAACCCCAGATACAAATCAACAAATTCAACAAGCAGTTGCATTAACAGTTGCCGCATTACCACAACCGACTGCACCTCCATTTTCTACACCTTTTCCATCCCCTACACCGTTTAGTTTAGCTGGCTTATTTTGTGAATATCAATTCTGCATTGGTCATCCAATAGATGTTTCGTTTTTTGATGTATCCGCTCAACAAAACCCTGCTTCCCCTAGCACATACACTCAAGGCTTACTCGCCGCCTTCAACGGAAATTTATTTCTGCAAGTGATGTGGCAAATTGCTCCCGGTTCTTCTGACCCAAAATTTTTAATGGACACAATTTTAGATGACCAAATAGATATTGCCTCTGGTGCGCAAGATGTATTTCTGGTTCGAGATATGAACGTCATGTACGATTCCATTACAACAACTGCCACACCCACATTACCTGTCGGCGGAGTCGCCGCATGGACGTGCGGAGATAGAGTCTTCGCATGGAAGGTATATGCCCCCAATGCAGAATCAGCTCGCCCCTTGTTTGATGAAGCGTTAGCCAGATTCAGATGTGAAAGATAAATGGAGAAAAAATGTCTACAGAATTTGATTTAATCCAATTGCGTGCGCGCGTTAAAGAATTAGAAGACCGTTTGAAATTTATCTACGACCATTTGCGCATTGAGTATTCAGATAACCCCGACGCAAAAAATACACAAATCATTGAGTTGATAAAAGCAGGCAATAAAATTGGGGCGATTAAAATCTATCGTGAAATGTACAATGTCGGTTTGGCAGAAGCCAAAGATGCAGTTGATAAAATGGAAGCAAGATATTTATAAAACTTTGGTTTTTAACCAATTTTCAATTGTGTCTAAAACAATCGCTTCTATAGGTTTATTCAACAATTTTGTAGTTTCTAACATCGATGGCTTGCCTTCATCAAATCGTAAAACATGCGTTAAGTTTTTAATCACATGCTTTTCTACTGGCACATTCACCAACTCAGCGATTGTGTGAACATCAGCAGGGTCACATTGCAAATCTTTTTCTCCACCAATAAGCAACATCGGACTTGTAACTTGTTTGAAGATCGTTGGCGGGTCGAGACTGATTAATTCCCTCAAAGATTTTGCTGGTATTTTTTGAAGCATCACCCGCATCGTATCTTTGTCTGATGATTTTAATTTATCAAGTAATTTTTTCTGGCTTTGTACATTCGCACCCATCATTCGCCCTAATAGTTTACGAATAAATCCACCGAAGCCTGTTAATTCCTCAAATTCTTTTTCAATCTGTGCGGCTTGCTTGATAAGAATAGATTCAATATTATCTGCAAACGGACAAAGCAAAATATGCCCTGCTACGGTTTTGCGTTGAATATTGACTTGTGGAGCAATGATACAACCTTCACTATGCCCAAGCAAAAATATTTTATTTGCATCAAAATGTTCATATGTTGTTGCAAAATCAAACCAACTCACGGCATCGTCAACAACATCAAAAATCCCCGCTGAATAATAATCCCCAGTGCTTTTGCCACAACCTCTTTTGTCATAACGTAAACTTGCAACGCCTTGTTTTGCTAAAGAATGAGCAATGGTATTAAACACATTTAGTTTTTGCACTGGCATATTTTCATCACGGTCTAGTGGACCACTGCCGTGAATCATCAAAACAATAGGAAATCTGCCTTCTTCATTTGGAAGGCAGATTGTGCCTGTTAAGTTATTTCCGTTTGCATTAATGGTAATTTCTTTTTCAATCATATTTTTACCCTATTCACTGATAGTTTGATAATCAAAATACGAGAAAAAGCAAAATTGGTTGCAAAATTTTATTCATACCCATGTGGGTGAGACTTATGCCATTCCCACGCACTAGACAAAATATCTTGCAAGTTTGTATTTTGCGGTTTCCAACCTAATTCATTCATAATCTTTTTCGGTGAAGCAACCAAACGGGCAGAATCACCAGGTCGGCGTGGAGATTCAATCACAGGAATTGCATGACCAGTAACTTTTCTCGCAGTTTCAATTACTTCACGCACAGAAAAGCCATTGCCACTTCCCACGTTGTAAATCGATTTATCTTTTTTATCCAAAGCGTTCAAAGCCAATGTATGTGCTGAAACCAAATCTGCAATGTGAATGTAATCGCGGATGCAAGTTCCATCAGGCGTTGGGTAATCTGTTCCATAAATCGTTGCCGATTCTGCTTGACCTAATGCAATTTGCAGAACACGCGGAATCAAATGTGATTCAGGTTGATGCGCTTCTCCCCTGCCCGGCAATGCGCCACACGCGTTGAAATATCTCAACGCCGCAAAATGTAATCCATGAATACTTCGATACCATTCTAAAGATTGCTCTGTCATCAATTTTGTGTGACCATATACATTCGTTGGTCCAAGTGGGGAATCTTCGGTCAATGGTTCTTCACTGGATTGATACACCGCCGCTGTAGACGAAAACACAATTTTTTTCACGCCTGCTTTTACAACGGTTTCCATCAAACTCAATGAGTTTGTAAAATTGTTTCTGAAAAATTTTCCGGGGTCTTTCATACTTTCGCCTGCTTCAATAAACGCGGCAAAGTGCATGACTGCATCATATTTTTTAGATGTTAATGCTTCGGCAAGTGCATGTGAATCATCCAACGAAGCATGGATAAATTCCGCTTCTTTCGGGACTGCTTGTTGGTGACCCGTCACCAGCGAATCATACACGGTGACATTGTTTCCTGCTTTGATTAATGCCTCTGCTGTAGCAGAGCCAATATACCCAGCCCCACCTGTTACAAAAATATTCATTCAATCTCCTATTTAATAGCAGACCCTAAAGGTCTGAATGTTGTTTTATGAAATTAAAATATCAAAAAGACCTTTAGGGTCTCTTTTAACAATTATATCTTACGGATTTTCTATCCATGCCTGCACATACCATCTTATATATTCTTCCACATGTGCTGACCAGTATTCTTCTGAATGTGCACCTGCATAAAAATGGGTTTCATGTACATAACCATTGCGCGTGAGAATTTCTTCAAATACTAAAATGCTTTCGAGTTCCCGGTCATTATCACCTACATCCATCCACAAGCGTGGACGAGATTCTTCAGGAATATTTTGGATTACTTTTTCTATGGAAGCAGAACCATCTTTGAAAATGGCGGGGGAATGTAAACCAAGTGAACCAAATAAATTTGGATTTTGTAAACCGAGTTGTATCGTCCAGCCACCACCGCGAGATAAACCACCTAGTGAACGATACTGAGTTTCTGTCATTGTGCGATAGTTTGAATCTATATAAGGGATGAGATGATTAATCAATCTATCTCCAAAGCCTGCACCGGCGGGTAGATTCCAAAATCTATCATCTGGAAAAACGATGATAAAAGGATTGCTTTCGCCTGAATGAATCAATCTATCTGCAATTTGTGGAGCACCAAGCCTTACCCATTGGTCTTGAGTGTAGGTTTGTCCATGTAGTAAATATAGAACAGGATATTTATTTTCAACTAATTGGTTATAACAAGGTGGAAGATAAATCAAAAATTCTTGTGGTGGATTTGTGGTTGAAACTACATCTTGTCTCACTTCACCAGATTGAGTCAAACAAGGTAGTGGCTCAGGTACAAATGTCGGTGGGATGGGACTAGGCGTAAATGTTGAGGTTGCTGTTGGTGGTGGAGAGGTAAATGTTGGGGTTAAAGTAATTTCTGGGGAGGGGGAACAGGCTGAAATTAAGAGGAGAAGCGGGAAAAATATCATAATTGAAATTGCTTGACGGTTCATCATCCTTCGCATTATACTCGGCGGGCTTGATACGTTTCGGGGCGTAGCGCAGTCCGGCTAGCGCACTTGCTTTGGGAGCAAGGGGTCGGAGGTTCAAATCCTCTCGCCCCGACAGATTTAAAGGCACATCTCATGAAATTACATTTTCGTGATTGTGTCTTTTTCATTTAATGCTTGTGTTAAAATATAACCATAAAGAGGAAAACAATGGCAAAGAAAATTGATGGATTAATTGAAGCGGCTCGTTTTAAGAATGGGCAAATTACTTTTGTGCGTGCCTATGAACGGCGCGGTTTTACATTTTCAGACTGGGTTATGCTAGACCGAAAAACTTTGTTAGAACGACTAAGAAAAGGAAAGAAGTTTGTAACGGGCTCACGACAAGATTTTTTAGCCAGTACATTTAATACCTCAAAGCCCGTTATACTTATAAAAGAAAATGGACATGAATATATTGCTACGCACGAAAATGCAAAGCGTGATGAATTGGAAAACGTTCCATTTTTCTAAATCGTTATGAGAATTATAGATAAAACTCCGCTTCAAGATGCATCTGGCAACATCAATTTCGTTGCCCGTATTCAAGGTACATTGAAATACGGGTTTAATTGGTATCCAGAACTTGAAGCACAAAAAGTTGTTATGGGGCAATTAGATAAATTACTAGAAAAAGGATTTGTGTTAATTCGCAATTTTCCTTTGCCCGATAGCCCCATTCTGATTCCGATGATTTTGATTGGGCAAGGTAGCATTTCTGTTATTTTAGCAACCCCAGTCAAAGGTCATTTTGAAGCGGTTGGTTCTGAATGGAATCGACTCATCAATAATGGTAGCCCTGCACCGGAACGCAGAAATCTTTTAGATTTAATTGCAAAACTCACCCGTGCTTTTCAAAGGTATCTTGAAAAAAATAATATCCATGTAGATGTGCCAGTTGAGGCAGTATTAATCGCTAGCGACCCCGGCGCACAAATTGATTCATTACGCCCGATTGCACGCGTCTTACGAAGTGATGCCATCAAAACATTTGCTACTACCTTATTACAAGAACGCCCTGTTATGCGCCCAGAAAATGTATACGCGCTAGCAGATAGAATTATAGACCCCAAACCAATAGTGGATGAAAGTGCCAACGCTTCTTTAACCGACGGGACACCTGCCTCTCGCGCCCAAGCCATTTTCAACGCCTCAACACAAGGCGATGCGGTTCCAAATCAACTTCGTGAATCCAGCCCAGCAAGACCGCTTCCTAAATCTGCGCCTAAAAAATCAAGCAAATTAAACAGAACCCAAATTATCTTGTTAATCGTTATGGGTGTTATGGAGTGTTGTGTGATTGCCGCAGGGGCTTATGTTTTATTTTTCCTAAACTAAATTGAACACGCCGTTTCTTTCTGTCATCATCCCTGCTTATAACGAAGAAAACCGCCTCCCACGCACATTGGAGAAAGTTTTAGAATTTCTAAGCAAGCAAAATTACTCTTATGAAGTTCTCGTGATTGAAAACGGAAGTTCAGACCGTACATTTGATGTCGCCCAAGAATATGCGCAAAACCATTCAAGTGTTATTGTATTAAAAGAAGGTCAACGCGGAAAAGGCAATGCTGTGCGACGCGGCATGTTAGAAGCCAAAGGGGAGTATCGTTTCATCTGTGATGCCGACCTTTCAATGCCGATTGAAGAAGTTGCAAAATTTATCCCGCCACAATTAACAGATTTTGATATTGCTATCGGTTCACGTGAAGCACTTGGTGCAGTTCGTTATAACGAACCTTCGTATCGTCACTTTGGCGGGCGGGCGATTAATCTCATCATTCGTTTATTCATTCTTTCAGGCTTTCAAGATACCCAATGCGGATTCAAATGCTTTCGCGCACAAGTCGCTGAGGATTTATTCCGCCAGCAGACATTAACAGGCTGGTCTTTTGACATTGAAATTTTATATCTCGCCCGCCGAAAAAAATTACGCATCAAAGAAATTCCAATTGATTGGTATTTCTTTGCCGATAGCAAAGTCAATGCCATTCGTGATGCACTTAAAATGATAAGTGACATCTTCGTGATTCATCTCAATGCCATACGCGGCAAGTATGATTTCAAAACCTGATTTGACCTATGAAAATCATTTATGGTCTGCCTGTAATTACATTGCGGGATTAGATGAAGCCGGGCGCGGTGCATTGGCTGGACCTGTGTACGTTGGCGCAGTGATATTGCCCAAAGAAAAATCTATCATTAAAAAATTAAGCGGGGTACACGACTCAAAACTATTGAATCCGAAAAAACGAAATCTATTAAGTCTGCAAATCAAAGCAAGTGTGTTGGCGTGGGGAATCGGGTTTTCCACAGCCGAAGAAATTGACAGGCTAGGAATCGTTCCCGCGACTCGACTCGCCGCAAGTCGAGCAATTGAAGCGATGAACTTCATCCCAGATTTTTTGTTGACAGATTTTCGTCTTGAACTCCCCGAATTGGATATTCCACAAACTGCCATCGTCAAAGGTGACCAAAAATCTTTGAGTATTGCTAGTGCATCTATCCTTGCAAAAACTGCCCGCGATGAAATGATGATGAACTTAGAAGAGCAATTTTCTGAATATCACTTTTCGCGCCACAAAGGTTATGGAACATTATTACATCGAAAAAAAATAAAGCAACTTGGACATTCTTCGATACACAGAAAGACTTTCAAAATAAAATAAAAACGCGGATTTTTAATCCGCGTTTTTTATAAATTTATTTTCGTAAATATCCGCCACCCGAAAGTTTACTTTCTGGTCTGCTCGTGCGCCAAGCATAATAACCTAAACCTATACCGCCTAACAAAAGTAAACCGCCAACGATACCGAGAATCGTATTTTGTCCACCATCTTCACCTGGTTGAGTAGTTGGGTCTAACACTTCTTGTTGCGATTGAATCCCAAATGCTACAAATGCAATATCACCAGCATTGACCTCTAACGAAGAGTCCATGCTCATGGTTGGATTCCAACCCGATGGTATACCAACAGAAATGTTATAAGAGCCTTCGGGAATATCTGTAAAACAAATGCCTTGATACACCAACGGGTCAGCAGGGACAAATGTTTCTTGCGAGCCAGAATATTCTCCATTATTTTCAGTCAAACTCACTGCGCCACCCGCCACAGCAGGTTCTGTATCTTCACGCATGGCATTGCCATTGGCATCATTAAATAACAACACACAAACTTCAGTAGTACCTGCTAAGGGTGTCGGTGTAACTGTAGGTGTGCCTAATTCGATAACTGGTTGAGGTGTTTCAGTAGCCGGTGAAACAATTCCAATCAATAACTCGTCACCCTCTACCACAGTACAATTTTCATCCAAACGAGAATTTAACTGGCGTAACTGATCAACAGAAATACCGGTCAATGCTGAAATTCGAACGCAATTATCACCCGGTTGCACAATATAAATAATGCGTCCATCCGCACCGGGGGTTGGCGTGCCAACTTGTTGTTGCAAACTTGGGGCGGCATTGGCTGGCAACCATAACCCAAACATGAACAAACTTATCAAAGCAAAAATAATAAAAAATCTTTTTGGATTCATCACGAAAATTATATCAGATTCAAATTGGTATAAAATAGATGCTATGAAGACCTTAATCAAGAATGGAACTTGTGTTACAGCAACAGATACATTTCAATCAGATTTTTTGATTGAAGATGAAAAAATCGTGCGCCTCGCCCCTGACCTTGAAATTGATTCTGACGTTCAAATTGATGCTTCGGGGAAACTGATTCTGCCCGGCGGCGTTGACCCACACGTCCATTTAGATTTGCCAATGTTTAACACAATCTCATCCGATGACCATTACACCGGTCACAAAGCCGCGGCTTTTGGTGGCACAACCACTTGCATGGATTTTGTAGTTTTAGAAAATGAAGGCTTTGCTCATTCGGTTGACTTATGGATGACAAAAGCAGAAAAAGCCGCGATTGATTATTCTTTTCATATGAACTTAACTCAATTCAATGAAAAAATTGCCAAAGAGATTCCATCACTAATGAAAATGGGGATACAAACGTTAAAAGTTTTCACAGCCTATAACGGGCGATTAAGACTCGATGATGGCAGTATTTTCAAAGCGTTAAGAATTGCAAAAGAAAATGGAATGCTCGTCATGGCTCATTGTGAAAATGGAGACGTGATTGATACTTTAGTTAATGAAGCACTTCAAGCAGGTCACAAGTCACCGGAATGGCATGCCTTGACTCGACCAGGCTGGGGCGCAGTAGATGCTACATTGAGAGTAGCAGGTATGGCGGCAGAAACAGAAGCGTCGGTTTATATCGTGCACATGAATATGGGTGGCGAAGTGGATATGCTTAAATACGTGCGCGAGCGCGGAGTCAAAGTGATGGGCGAAACTTGCCCACAATATTTATTTTTCACGATTGATAATCTTCGTCAACCTGATGGCGCCAAATGGATTTGTTCTCCACCAATGAGAAGCAAAGCAGATAATGAAAGATTATGGCAAGGACTAACAGAAAATATTTTGCAAACTGTTGGGACTGACCATTGTCCGTTTTATTTTGATGGAACAAAACCAATTATGTATGAAGGCAAAGAATTTGCAATTGCAGGCAAAGAGTTAGGCAAAGATGATTTCACAAAAATCCCGAACGGTTTGCCGGGTATTCAAGACCGTCTACCAATTTTATGGACAACTGGTGTAAATACTGGCAAGATAACAAAAAATCAATTTGTGGCGTTGACGAGTACCAATCCAGCAAAAATTTTTGGGTTGTATCCGCAGAAAGGGGCATTGATAGAAGGTGCTGATGCGGATATTGTGATTTGGGATGAAAATAAAAAAGTGAAATATGGTGTAGCCATATCACATCAAAGAACAGATTACAATTTGTACGAAGGTTGGGAATTGACAGGTTATCCCGAAAAAGTTTTTCTGCGCGGAAAATTAATTGTGGATGGAAATGAATGGAAAGGCAAGCGCGGTGATGGAAAGTTTTTGAAAAGAAATGAAGGAACGGTTTTGTAGTTATGTAGTTTGATAGTTTATAGCCTGCTTTAGCAGGCTTTGTAAAATTAGCGCGGCGGTTTATCGCCGTGCGGGAATGGAATAATAAAATTATGGCAAAACAACAACTCCCCCCTATTCATTGTGATGCACTCGTCGTTCATTGCATGGATTATCGTCTACAAAAATTTATCCAACCATGGATTACAGTTCGATTCGGATATGACAATTTCGACATCATTTCACTAGCAGGCAGTGTGCATGATTATGAAATGGTCTTAAAGTATGTTCAACTGGCTGTGCAAATTCATACTATCGAAACAGTTTGCTTAATCAACCACGAAGATTGCCGTGCTTACGGTAAAGAGGGGACGTACAAACGTCACAAACATGATTTGCAAGATGCCCAAAATAAAATCAAAGCCTTGTTTCCGCATTTGAAGGTCGAAACTTTTTATTTGCATTTAGATGGAACTTTCGAACCAATTTCGTAAATTCAAAATCTCGAAGGGATGACATAAGCATTAAAACCTATGACACCCCTCTGGGGTTCATGTATCTACAATATGAATTCTATAATCCTTTCATCCCTACGGAATTGAAAAAACAAACCCCGTAGGGGTAAAATTATTTTAGAATTAAGTTGAACCATAAAGCAAATCCCGTAGGGATGGCATTGTTCTGGAGGAAAAAATGGCAAACACATATTCACAAATCTATATTCAAATTGTATTTGCTGTGCAGGGCAGACAAAACCTCCTCCAAAAAGAATGGCGCGGAGAAGTTTTCAAATATATGGCTGGGATTATTAAAAACAAAGGGCAAAAGCCAATCATTGTCAATGGAGTTGAAGATCATGTGCATGTTTTCGTCGGGCTAAAACCTGCCATGGCTTTATCAGATTTAGTGCGAGATGTAAAAAATAATTCTTCAAATTTTATTAATGACAATTATTGGGTAAAAGGAAAATTTAGTTGGCAAGAAGGCTATGGAGCATTTTCTTATGGACACTCACAAATTGAAAGCGTTTAAAACTATATTTTGAATCAAGAACAACATCATGCAAAGCAAACTTTCAAAGATGAATATTTAGATTTCCTCAAGAAATTTGAAATTGAGCATGATGCCAAATACTTATTTGAGTGGGTTGAAAATAACTAAAATTTTCTGACAGTGATAAAATAACAAACAATGAAACAAAGGACGCCTTGGGGGAGCACGCGTGCCGAGCGATTGCCTCGGCGTGAGCCTTTGTGATATTTCTACTTTGGAGAATTAAATATGCCGCGACGTTCACTCACTCGTCTTTATAAAGACGAGTTCACAAACTATTCGCTTGCAAAATTTCAACAAGACCTGTTAGCAGGTTTCACGGTTGCCGCAGTTGCATTACCACTTGCGTTAGCATTCGGTGTTGCTTCTGGGGCAACAGCCGCCGCAGGTTTAGTCACTGCGATTCTTGCGGGAATTATTATTGGCTTATTGGGTGGCGCTCCCTATCAAATCAGCGGACCCACTGGCGCAATGTCTGCTGTATTAATTGTCTTGGTCAATCGTTATGGGTTTGAAGGCATTTGGATTGCAGGTTTACTTTCTGGTTTGCTTTTGCTCATCATCGGTATTTTACGTTTGGGGCGTTTCATCGCATTCATTCCATCTGCAGTCATCAGCGGGTTTACATCGGGCATTGCATTGATAATTTTCATCGGGCAAATTGATAACTTTTTTGGAATCAAAACACCAGCCGTTGAAACTGCCGCGGGTAAATTAATTGGATATTTTTCTACATCATTTCAAATTGATTTTCATTCTTTGATGCTTGGC
>DDVH01000043.1:125251-145230 GCA_002345215.1 Anaerolineales bacterium UBA2317 | reverse complement strand
CTTTCCGCAATGTGGGCACGGAAAAGTTGTTTTGGTTTGATAATGGATTAATGAACCTTTGCGTTCATCTACATTGAAAACTACATCTTCCAATTTATCTAATTCATCAAAATCTAACCACATGCCACGACAGTTCGGGCAGTTGTCTACTTCCATCATGCCTTTGTAAAATTTTTTAACTAATTCAGAATTACATTTTGGGCAGTTCATCTTCCATGTCATTGCGAGGACGATGTTTCTTCGTCCGAAGCAATCTCCTGTTTCATTACATGACTTACTAATTCTTCAACGACGACATCATTTGGACTCAAATCCATCGATAATAAAAATTCTACATTGCCTTTTGGTCCAAGCAAAGATGATTTTACCAAGCCTTTCAATCCAAAACCTTCATTTTTGGCAAACGATAACACATCTATCAAAACCTGTTTATGGATTTCTGGATTCCGAATCACGCCATCACCTTTCGATACGTCTCTTCTCCCCGCCTCAAATTGGGGCTTGATAAGTGCAAGGATACTTCTTTCCTCTTTCCTCTTTCCTTCATCGAAAGAAGAAAGAGGAAAGATTTCAAACCATTTTTTTATCACAGGCAATAATGTTTTGAGAGAAATAAAAGAAGCATCCACAGTCACAAAATCAATTACTTCTGGAATTGATTCGACAAATCGGGCATTCGTTTCTTCCATCACAACTACCCGCGAATCATTTCTTAACTTCCAATGCAAGATTCCTTTGCCTACATCAATCGCATAAACTTTTTTAGCACCATGTTGAAGTAAACAATCTGTGAATCCACCCGTAGAAGAACCTACATCAACACAAACAAAATCTTTGACATCAATATTGAAAGCAGTTAATGCCCCTTCTAATTTTTCACCGCCACGCGAAACAAACTTTGGACCAGAATCCACTGTAACAGTAGCATCTGCTTGAATTGCAGTAGCAGGCTTGAGCGCGACCTGACCCGCGACGCGCACTTGACCAGCCATAATCAAAGCTTGGGCTTTCGCGCGCGAATCGGCTAAACCTTTTTCCACTAACAAAACATCCAAACGAACTTTGGGCATAAAAATATTGTATCAGGTAAAATATCTCTATGATTTCCGCCTTAATCAAAACCATGCGTCCGCGCCAGTGGACAAAAAATGTGTTCATCTTCGCCGCGCTTGTATTTGATAAACAACTGTTTGTCATCGAATCATTTACCCGAACTTTGGCAGGCGTGATTTTATTTTGTCTAATTTCATCTTGCGTTTATATCTTAAATGATATTGTGGATGTTGAAGCAGACCGTCAGCATCCTGATAAAAAGAATCGCCCTATTCCTTCAGGAAAACTCCCAATCAGTGTGGCATGGAGTGCATTGGTAATTCTTGTCATTGGTGTTGCAATCTCATCTTATTTACTTGATATTGAATTCATGTACGTTGTAGTGGGATATTTTATTTTGAACATAACATACTCATTGTGGTTAAAACATATTCCAATTCTTGATGTATTAATCATTGCCGCCGGATTTGTATTGCGCGTCCATGCAGGTGTAACGTTAATTGAAGTAGAACGATTCTCCCCATGGTTATATGTGTTGATGACTTTACTTTCATTATTCCTCGGCTTCGGCAAACGCCGCGCAGAACTTGCATTGCTTGCGCATGGCGCAGGTTCACACCGTAAAGTATTTGATGGCTACACATTGCCATTGCTCGACCAATACATCATGATTGTTTCGGGCACAACCATTGTTGCATATTCACTTTACACATTTTCCGCGCCGAACTTGCCAGAAAATCACAGCATGATGCTCACTATTCCATTTGTAGTCTATGCCATTTTTCGATATCTCTATCTCATCGAAGTGAAACACGCAGGTGGCACACCTGAAGAAGTTTTATTGTCAGACCGTCCATTTCAAATCTCAATGATTCTTTGGGGTTTGGCAGTCATCGCCGTTTTTTATCTATCGTGAAATCATCCGCGCCCGGCAAAATAATTTTATTTGGTGAACATGCGGTTGTTTACAATCGTCCTGCGCTTGCTGTTCCTGTTAACCAAGTACAAGTAGATGTAGAAATTTTAGATTCAGATTCCGCTGGCGTTTGGATTCACGCTCCCATCATTGACTTGCACGCCGAACTTTCTTCGCTTCAACCTGACCATGCAATTGGTTCGGTCATCCTCAACCTTTTTCAACGCTTGGACATTTCTTCTCCGCCTAATATACAAATTAATATCTCATCAACTATCCCTGTTGCATCTGGACTTGGTTCCGGCGCCGCCGTTTCGGTTGCATTAATCCGTGCTCTTTCCTCTTTCTTCTCGCTTCAATTAACAGATAACCAAATTAATGAAATGGTTTATGAAATCGAGAAACTGTATCACGGCACACCTTCTGGCATTGACAATACAGTCATTACTTTTAATAAGCCTGTTTATTTTATAAAAGGTCAACCAATTGAAACTTTTTCAGTTGGCAAACCTTTTACAATCGTCATTGCTGATACAGGTATTCCTGCGCCAACAAAAGAATCAGTTGGTGATGTAAGAAGGTTATGGCTGAAAGATAATAATAAATTTGAAAATATATTTAACGAAATTGCACAAATCTCTTTAATCGCCCGCCGTTCGATTGAAAGTGGAAAACCAGAATTACTCGGCGAATTGATGGATCATAATCACAGTTTGTTACAACAACTGACAGTCTCTTCGCCTGAATTAGATAAATTAGTTTTATCTGCCTGTGATGCTGGTGCACTCGGAGCAAAACTCAGCGGCGGAGGTAGAGGCGGAAATATGATTGCGCTGGTGAATCAAGCCGAGGCGAGTCAAGTGGCGGAGTCTTTAATCAAAGCAGGCGCGAAGAATACAATCATCACAGAAATAAAATAATTCTTAAATACTCTAAAATGTGGGACATTTATGAGAATACCCAACCTTTTAAAGTCTGAAAGGATATTAATAGTGTAGTTGGTTTTTACGAGGAGACCTTGAACGAGCAAATAGCAATTCATAAACTTAAGAATCAAGATATCAGCGGATTGGAGTTTTTGGTGATGCGTTATCAAGTGAAGGCAATTCGTGTTGCTTATCTCATTACACGCGACTCTACTGTGGCAGAGGATATCGTGCAGGATGCTTTTATTCAAGTGTTTCATGCAATTAGCAGATTTGATGATTCTCGCCCATTTGAACCTTGGTTTATGCGAATTGTTGTGAATGCTTCCATAAAAGCTGCAGAAAAATCATCAAAACAAATTAATTTTGTTGATGAAGCTGAAGCATTCTTTGAAGAACTAATTTCATCTATCGAATCTACTGAAGAGCAAATTATTTCTCTTGAAAAGCAAAATCAAATTTGGGAGGCAATGCAAAGGTTATCGCCACGTCAAAGAGCTGTGATTGTGCAAAAATATTTTTTAGAGATGAGCGAAAAGGAGATGGCGCAAGAATCAGGCGCAGCGATTGGGACAATTAAGTGGTTGTTGAATTCTGCACGACAGAAGTTAAGAAGTATTCTGTCAGAAAGGAATGAGAAATGAAAAACAACCGTATGAAAGTCCTACTTGAAAATATTGTTCGTGATGCGGTGCCTGATGTTGTGAATTTACTACCAAGAATTTCTGCTCAACTGGAAAGGAAATCTTTTGTGATGAAGTTACGAACAAAACCTTTGTTCTTTATTTTAATTGTGCTATTAACTTTGGCTTTGTTAAGTGGTGTTGTATATGCCATTAGTAAAGCGACAGGATATGTGCCTGAAATTGGTTTAATTGACCAAAGTGTTCCATTGCGTGTATTGGCTGAGCCTGTTTCGATAACAAGAGATAAAATTACAATAACTGTTACCAGCGCGTTATTAAGTGCCGATAAAACAGCGATTTTTATTAAAGTTGAAAATGTACCGAGTAGCGCCTACCCTACAAGCGAAAGCGATGGGGGATGTCTTGGAAAAGTAGATTTGAAATTAGCAAATGGAACTATGTTAGAAGGTGGCTTCCTCTATGGAGGCAACTGGAATATATTTGAACAAAAACTTGAGTATGCTTCGATTCCCTCTGAGATAAATGATGCAATTGTATTAATTGCCTGTATCGGCGGAACGATTGAAGGCATGTTGCCAACAAATTGGGAAATCCCGATTCGCTTCATGCCGGCACCTGATAATTTAACCGTGATGCCAGTCATTGACTTGGATCCAACTTTAGAATCTAATATTGATACGGAAACACCCCTTGTTGATTCACAATCTCTCTATGGAGCTTCCCTTAAGATTGATAAATATATTCCTCTGGAGGATGGATATTACTTAATTGGTCACACAGAATGGACAGATGAGCGTGTGGCTAATATTGCTCCAGGCGGCTGGGGGCTAAAAGCACACGACTCTTTAGGAAATGAAGTCCCAATTGACCCTGCGATTTATGATGATGATTTAATTCGAGAAAGTTTACAGCCTAATCAATGGGCTTATAAGATATATGGGAAGAACTTTAACAGCCCCATTACTTTGAGTATAGATCAACTAAATGTTGAATATCTTACTCCAATTCTTACAACTATCAACTTACCTTTATCTGAGTTGAATTTTCATAGTGAATATTTGGGAAGAGAATGGGAGATTGATGTACCTATCAATATCTTCGATATTTCAGCAAAGATTACAAATATAACTTATATCCAAAAAGGTGACTTACAAGGATTTGGTATTAATATTCAAACAGATGAAAATCTGAGACAAATTGATTTCAGTTTTGAAGAAGGACTGATAACCGAAGGTCTTTCAGGCATATCAGTAGGTAGCCTTGGAAATTATTACGACGCGGAAACAAAAAAAATATCCTCATCTATATTAACAAATGCACCTATCAAATTTCCTATTATATTGGGTACAACAACTATAGGGATTAATGGGATTTGGGAAACTACATGGAATCCGCCAGTGGATACAACAAATAGCCCATTTGTATTTATTGAGCAGGCTTGTCTTGACCTATCTCGCTGGAAAGAAATTGAGTCCAATCAACAATCATCTTTCCCAACAGGGTTAAGTGGAAAAATTCTTACCATGCGTAGTGCGCTTTCGCCAGAACCATCTCTTTTTGTTTCCAATTTAGATGGTGGTAACGAACAAGGACTCGTCTTTGGGCATGGTTCGCTCTCTCCTGACGGTACAAAATTGGCTTATTCTGATGAAAATGGTGTATTCAAAATCATAGACATTGAAACAAGAAACGTATATATGCCAACTGTTCCAGACGGGTCAATCTTGGATGCTGTTTGGTCACCTGATGGACGCAATATTGCTTTTAATGTATTTGCTGATTCACGTCAAATATATGTCATGGATGCAAATGGCGCGAACGTTCGTCAATTGGTTTCTGAAAACGAAATGTCGTTCGTGTTGGGTTGGTCTGGAGATAGTAAACAGGTTTTATTTTATTCGATACAGAGGTCTCACGAAAATACTCTAAAACTTATAGATATTGAAACGAACTCCGTTACGGATTTATGGAACATACATGGCGATAGTGCTTCAATTTCCCCGAACAATCAATGGATTGCTTATGTTGATAAAGTTAATGGAAGAATGGGAAGCGGGATTTATATTTCTAGGCTCGATGGTTCCGAGAAGAAATTAATTGCTCAATTAGATTATTGGGTTGTTTTGAGACCAATTTGGTCGCCTGATGGCAATTGGTTAGGATTTAGTGTATTGAACATAGATTTATCAAGCAGCGAACTTTCTTTAGGTGTCATCAACATTCATTCTTGTGAGGCATTTTCCTTACAAGGAATTAATGGATATATAAAATCGTGGATAAATCCATAAGATTAAATAATTCTTATCCAATCGCAGGAAAATCGTTGGGGAAATGATAGATAAAATTAATATTCATCTTGTATGATTCTCAAAAATGGAGGCTAAGATGATAATGAAAAACACATTAACAAAACTTGGAGTAATGCTAGTTATATTGATCGGTTTGTTTGGTGGATATTTGTGGGGGCGTGCTACAACAGAAAATGAAGAGCCCACTGTTTATGATTATCCGCCTTTGCCACCATTAACGCAACTAGATATTCCATCCCAAACGATTAATGGAATTACAGCGGATATTGAATCTTATTATGCCGATGGTTTGCGTTTGATATTTATTGTGAGGCTCACAGGCGAAAATAATGCTTACTATTGGGAAAATTTATTTTTAACTGATAGCCTTAATCAATTAATAAATGCTGGTTATGGATTCGGGGTATTGGGAGATGACCAGTCTTTGTATACAATTGATATGGTATTTGAAACGCCTTTACAAGTTGAACAATTTCAGGGCGTTTTATCTTTTAGTGTAGCACCAATGATGCCAGAATTTAGTGTTTCAGACTCATCAAACTTTGAATTTAATATTGACCTTCCAATAAAATCTTTTGAAATATTAGATTTGAATCAGACGGTAGAAGCTAATGGTGTCACTATGTTGCTTGAGAAAATGATTATTTCGCCAGCCTTTACTAAAATTTATTTATGCTACAACAAACCAACAAATGCTGATTGGGGCATTGGTGGCATCAGAGGAGATGGAACTGAATTAAGCACAGGCTCCCAAAGTGGTATTATGAATTCATACTTGCTTTTATTTGATTCTGAACTTGGAGATATGGGAAAGTCGGCAGAACCCGATTGGATTCCTCCAATACAAGATGGCAGATGTGTCAAAATAGGGTTTCCTATTGGAGATGAAACACCACAATCTATTCAATTGAAGGTTTTTAACCTTGAACGATCTATGCCTGAAGCAATCCCAGAAGATGAACTTGCTATTGCACGTGAAAAACTTTTAGAACAAGGTATAGACATGGATTGGCAAATTATTGCTTATCCTGAAGGCGGTGGCAGTTCTGGTCCCGTTTATAACAAACTCCCTGAAGGTATGAGTGAAGAAGAAGCCTATCAAAAATTTATAGAAGCCTTGGGTTACATTCATCATGGACCATGGGAATTTACAATTACTCCATAAACAAAATTATCCTAGAACTTAGTTCTAGGATAATTTTTACTGATTACTGCTCTCTAAAGTTCTTTCGCTCGTCTTGAAATTCTATCTTTTGCTCTCACAATAAAATCACTCAACGAAATATTATTTTCCTGACTTCCATCTCTCACGCGCAATGAGATCTGTTCTGCTTTCATTTCGTTATCACCAACTACAATCATATATGGAACTTTCATCAACTGCGCCTGACGAATTTTTGCATTCATACGTTGAGAAGATAAATCTGCCTCAGCACGGATGCCATTTTCACGAAGTTGCTTCGCAATTTTTTCTGCATATTCATTTTGTGCATCTGTAATCGAAATCACACGCACTTGTTCAGGTGAAAGCCAAACAGGGAAGTTGCCTGCATAATGCTCAAGCAAGAAACCAACCATACGTTCATGCGTGGAAAGTGGCGCGCGATGAATACAAAGCGGAACTTCATCTTGACCATCTTTGTTTGTGAATTTCAAATCAAAACGTTCAGGTTGTGCAAAGTCCACTTGATTTGTTGCTAGTGAAAACTCACGCCCAATCACGCTCCAAATTTGCACATCAATTTTTGGACCATAAAAAGCGGCTTCATCTTCCACTTCAATAAATGGCACATTCCCATTTGTCATCGCACGCCGAACCATATCTTCTGTCTTTTGCCACAAACGTGGATTATCTACATATTTTTTACCAAGACCTGCTTTGCTATGTAAACTTAATCGCATTACATATTTTTCAATATCAAACAATTTGAAATATTTGTAATACAAATCAATCACACCCATAAACTCTTCTTCAAATTGGTCTTCTGTGACGTATAAGTGGGCATCATTCATTTGCAACGAACGCACGCGCATCAAGCCGAAGAGTTCACCTGATTTTTCGTAACGGTAACATGTTCCATATTCAGCGAGGCGGATGGGTAACTCTCGATACGAACGACCCTTTGAACCAAAAATCTTATGATGCATCGGGCAGTTCATCGGCTTCACATAATATTTCACGCCTTCCAATTCCATGGGCGGATACATGCTTTCAGCATAATAAGGCAAGTGACCAGAACGAATGAATAAATCTTCTTTCGTTAAGTTTGGTGTGCGCACACGCGAATAGCCTGCATTCTCTTCCATTTCTTTTGCAAGTTTTTCCAACTCTTCAATCATGATGCCACCATTCGGCAACCACAATGGCAAGCCTGGACCGACTTCATCATCAAAGATAAAGATTTCTAAATCTTTGCCAATTTTGCGATGGTCACGTTTTTTGGCTTCTTCTAGTTGATGTAAATATTCTTCCAACTGTTTTTTATTTTCCCAAGCCGTGCCATACACGCGTTGCAACATTTTATTATTTTCATCGCCGCGCCAATACGCACCCGCAATAGACATTAACTTGAATGCATCTTGTTTAATTTCTTTTGTATTTTCAACATGCGGACCACGACACAAATCTACAAATGTATCTTGTTGATAAATTGAAATTTCAGGCTTTTCTTTGAGCGGATTTCCATATTCATCAAAGCCACCTTTTTCAAGCCCTTCGATTAATTCCAACTTATACGGCTGATTTGCAAAAATCTTTTTCGCTTCATCCGCGCTGATAACTGTTTTCTTAAATTCATGTTTGCCTTGTACTATCTGACGCATTCTCTTTTCGATGGCTTGCAAATCTTCAGGCGTTAAATTGCGCGGCAAATCGAAGTCATAATAAAATCCGTTTTCCACAGGCGGACCAATCGTCACCTTGCCATCTGGGAACATCTCCATCACAGCTTGCGCCATCACATGCGCCGCCGAATGACGGATTTTATATAAATACGAATCCTCATATTTTTCTTGTTGATTTAACATTTTCATTTCCTTTCATATCTTCAATTTGTCTTGTGCTTCAAGGGCACTTCTGCTTCATGGACGTTTTACGCGGCTCAGAGGAAGCAAGACAAACCTCCGAGTCGCTTTTGAGTGATAGTGCTGTCTTCAGTCATAGCGACCTCCTAAAAATAAAAAAACTCTCATCCACAACGGGACGAGAGTTTGTACTCACGCGGTTCCACCCGATTTATATTAGTTTTCTAGTTTACTGGTTTCTTAGTTTGCTAGTGAACTAACATATCTCATGGACTGATAACGAAGTCACCCGTTCAACTTACTTGCTGACAGCTGATTGCTGAAAGCTTTCTGCTTCACGCTCACAAGTGGTTTTCTGTAAAACTTTCTGGAAGAAACTCTCAACAAATATTTCTTCTCTCTGTCAGAATATTTTTTACATACTCGTCTTGGTCAACGCATTTACTATTTTACTGGTCACTGATTACTGTTCACTGACCATGTGGACGAGATAGGGCTCGAACCTACGACCTTCGCGATGTCAACGCGATGCTCTAACCAACTGAGCTACCCGTCCAAGAGACCGCCATTATAACCACTGCCCCCAAAAATGACAATGCCTTGTATAAGGTATAATCGCCACGCGATGGCAAGAAAAAAAATCCCCGAAGAATTAAGCGTCGAAGAACTACGCAAGCTTCTCGTCGAGAAAAGACGCGGTGCGCGTAAAGAAAGGCTCGAACATTATCGCCGAACTGGACGTGTCGTCTCTGTCGCTCCAGATTTAGATTTTGACTCGCCTCAGTCCGCGCCTGTAATTGATACTGCTTCGGGAACAGAATCTTCGTCTGAACCTGCTCCTGTAAATCCGCGCCGAAAATTTTTAGATAGGCTTTTGTTAGGCGTAGAAATTTTGGCAGTCGTTGGTTTAGTGGTTATCATCTTAAACGGTGTTGGTTTATTGCGAACATTAAACAACGAAGTCATTGCCGCATTGAATCCAGTAACACCTTCGCCAACACCATTGGTGATGGCAGTTGTGCTTCCATCAGGACATACACCGCCTGATGCACAAGGCAATACGCGACCAAACGAAGCGGAAATTCCACAACATCTTTTGCCAATGGTACAGTCGTTAGCAAATATTCCTGTGCCAACTGCCGCGCCAGACCAAGCCGTGCGGATTCAAATTCCTGCTATCAATGTGGATGCGCCTGTGGTGCAAGGTGATGGATGGGAACAATTGAAAAAGGGCGTGGGGCAATATATTGGTTCTGCTCCGCCCGGACGTGACGGCAACACTGTACTTTCTGCTCATAATGATGTGTATGGAGAAATTTTTAGATATTTAGACAGGCTTGTGCCGGGCGATGAAATTATTATCTATACACAACAACGTCAATTTGTTTATATTGTAGATAGAACTGTTTTAGTAGAACCTACGGCAGTCGAAGTAATGGCACCGACTAGCTCGCCTACTGTTACATTGATTTCGTGTTACCCTTATCTGGTCAATGACCAACGTATTGTGGTTTTTGCGAGATTACAAAATTAATTAAATAGTAAGGGCGACCCGTCAAGATTAATAAAGTTTCTTGATAATCATAGGAGGGTCGCCCCTACATTATGAAATATAAGGAGAAAAAATGGCTAAGAAAAATAAACGACCCACTCAGGTGATGACAAACAATCCGCCTCAAAAATTTGAGTTTAACCCTGATTACAGCATGGTCAAAAAAGACCTCAAACGCATTGGCATTTTGGCTGGTTTTTTCATTGCGGTTTTGGTCACGCTTTCGTTCTTTTTAAAGTAAGCTTTGCTGGTCGAGTAGCCTTTAGTGTTTTACGAAAAGCGAATCGAGACCAAATATAATTAGAAGGAAAGAAGAAAGAGGAAAGATTCTTGAAGAGTCTTTCCTCTTTCTTCACATTATGCAGTTGGTATAATTTAATTCTAATTAACAAAGGTAGGGACGCAGCGAGTTATTTTAAGATTTTGATTACGTATCATTTTGCTGTGTCCTTACACTGAATTATGGAGGAAGCTATGAATAAAAAACTTATTCTTGTTTTTATTTTAATTTTTGTTGGCTGCTCTCCACAGGTGACGGTTACTTCTGAAGTGACCGTCACATTGCCACCGCCAACCAAAGTGCCAGTCCCCACGTTAACTTTACATCCTGACTTTATTGCTTTACAAAACTTAATTTCCGATTCTAGTAATCTGGTTTTATTACCTGATGGAACAATTGAAGACAACGGACTTGTGATTCCAAATTTACATGTTGACCAAAATGGTGTCATTAATTTAATTATTACTAATGAAAATGTTGTAATTGAGCAATCACAAATAAGTTTTAATGACGGAAATAGTATTTCTGTGAATGGCTACGAATTAGACGAAAATGGCGAGTGGGTGGCGGCGGGAGA
Source organism: Anaerolineales bacterium UBA2317 (assembly GCA_002345215.1). Classification (GTDB taxonomy): domain Bacteria; phylum Chloroflexota; class Anaerolineae; order Anaerolineales; family Villigracilaceae; genus Villigracilis. The sequence goes on along the minus strand of DDVH01000043.1, from coordinate 133,946 downwards.
GAGAGCGGTCATTAATGGTGTGTCGTTTGAACTGAGTGACGAAGTAGATGCAAATGGATTTAGTGTGGTGACTAGCTGGGAGATTGATAACCAGAGTTTAAGTGAAGAAAAGCAAACGGAACTACTTAAGCCGTTTAATATTATTACTGACCTTGGTTTAGCTGACGACGTATATCTTTTGTGTAACGCAGAGACTCAAGAGCTGCGCGTTGTTAAGGCGGATGATCACACGAAATTTGTGGGTGAATGGAAATATGGGGAAGGGGAAATTGTATGGCAAGGCGATATACTAGTTCCACTACTATTTGGAGAGGGTAGTGCAAAACTCACTTTAATGAACGGGGTTAATGTTGTGGATAGAATGCAAGCGAGAATTGATGCTCTGAAACTTGAAGATTTTATAAGCAAAGATAAATCAGTTAAGAATAAGGGGTATTATAGTCGAGCCATCTTTCTCTATAATGGTTTGAGCGAAAGTGAAGCAATCATTGCATTCCTCTCATCTAAGGATGAGACCATGAATCCTGAGATAGCGGCAAGCGGAGAAGTTGATGGAGTTATATACTTTCTCTCTGACACTGGCGAGAACATTAGAGTTAGAGTAAGTAACTTAACTCACACAATACGATATACACGTACATTCGATCAGTAATCACGCACAGTATTGCCAGAATTTGACAGTTTGCTATGTGATAGATATGAGGTGGAAGCAGGGGATATATTTTAGCATTGCTATATTACTTTTTGTGAGTGTTGTTGTGATATGTACATAATCAAAGGGTGAGCGTGTATTACTATATAGATGTGTGGGCTGATTCACCAATTATCTGAGGGGAGGTGTGAAGGACATAGAAAAAGATATAATACTTTCATCATGTCTGATTCAACTTTTGAAATCACACTCGAAAAATTAACCTATGGTGGCGAATCCATGGGCAGACTTCCTGATGGCAGAGCTGTCTTTATTCCGTTTGGATTACCAAACGAAGTTGTGAAGATTCGTTTAACTCAAGAAAAACAAAACTTTGCTCGTGGTGAAATTATTGAAATTCTCAAACCTTCTCCAGACAGAATCACTGCAAAATGCAAACATTTCTTACAATGCGGTGGATGTCATTATCAGCACATGTCTTATGAAAATCAGTTGTTAGCAAAGACTGAAATTTTACAAGACCAACTCCAAAGAATTGGAAAAATTGAAAACCCGCCAGTCAAAAATATTATTTCTTCTCCATCAGAATGGAATTATCGTAATCATATTCAATTTCATCTAACAGATGAAGGTAAGTTGGGGTTTATCAATTCCAAAGGAAACTCTGCCTTTGGAATTGAGGAATGTCATTTGCCAGAACCAGCGATTGATTCTTTTTGGAGACAATTGGAATTTGAATCCAATACGAATCTTGAACGTGTGTCACTTCGCAGTGGTGATGAAAATGATTTGATACTCATTCTTGAATCTGAATCTCCTGAGACACCAGAGCTTGAAGTCGAAGCTAATGTTTCCGTGATTCATGTCTATGAAAATCATCCAGTCGTGATTGCTGGGCAAGACCATACTTTTATCAAAATTTTAGATAAAGATTTCAAAGTTTCTAGCCAATCATTTTTTCAAGTCAATATCAAAATGGCAGAGAAAATGGTTGAGCATTTAATAAACCAAATCCCAACTCCCGATTCCCAAACCACATTACTTGATATCTACTGTGGCGTTGGCTTATTTAGCAAATTTTTTGCAAACAAATATCAAAAAGTAATTGGCATTGAATCATCCCCATCCGCTTGTGAAGATTTTGTTTTCAATCTCGATGAATTTGAAAATATAGATTTATATGAAGGCTCAGCCGAAGAAATTTTGCCAAAACTTGCAAATCAAATTACAACACCAACACATGTCATCCTTGACCCACCACGTGCTGGCATTGAAAAACATGCCTTGGATGCAATTGTAAACATCAAACCGCAAATCATTGCTTATGTTTCATGTGACCCATCTACACTTGCGCGGGATGCGGCTAGGTTAATTAGTGGGGGTTATAAACTCAAACACGTCACGCCGTTTGATTTATTTCCGCAAACCTATCACATCGAATCAATTTCCATTTTTGAAATCTAATGTTCAAGCCGCTTGGCGATTCTGCATTGCTTGTGCAACTCGGTGATGAAATCAATCCAATCATTAATCATCGTGTGCATGCACTCAACGCGCTTTTGCAAAACACAAATGGCATACTTGAAACTGTCCCTGCGTATTGCACATTGCTGATTCATTATGATTTGAATTTTACATATCAACAAATCAAAATCATCGTTGAACAAAGGATGAATCAAGTGAAAGATTCATTTCAAAAAACAGCACGCAGGCATGAGGTCCCAGTAAGATACGGCGAAGGTCAAAACGATTTAGAAATTATCGCGTCTAAACTTAAATTGTCAATTCAAGAGATTATCAAAATCCATTCTGAAAAAGAATATCGAATTTATATGATGGGCTTCATGCCCGGCTTTCCATACATGGGGATTTTAGATTCGCGACTAGAGATGCCACGTCTACAAACGCCTCGGACTTCCGTTCGAGCTGGTTCTGTTGCTATTGCAGGCTCTCAAACTGGGATTTATCCGCTTGATTCTCCCGGGGGGTGGCATCTTTTAGGTTGGACTACATTGAAACTATTTGACCCAACAAGTGAAACACCATTTTTATTTTCACCCGGTGATACTGTGAAATTTATTCCAGAGGCATGATGTTAAAAGTTATTGATGCTTCGGGATTTATTTCATTTCAAGATTCAGGCCGCAAAGGTTTTCAAAGTTTCGGTGTACCTGTTTCAGGTGCGATGGATTGGTTTGCATATCAATCTGCAAATCATTTAGTTGGTAATTCTCAAAATTCTCCAGTTCTCGAAATCGGCTTAGGTGAAATTACTTTTCAAGCAAAACAAGATTGTGTTTTAGCAGTGACAGGTGTTGGCTATGAAGTTCAAAATTATATTTGGACTTTTCCATTATGGACTTCGTTTTATGTGCGAGCAGGTTGGCACGTGCAAATCAAAAAAACAAGTGGAGGCAATTGGGCTTATCTTGCAATTGCAGGCGGATTTGATGTTCCGCAAGTTTTAGGTTCATCATCTACTTACATTCGTGGCGGACTTGGAAATGCATTTCAAGTGGGTGATATTTTACAAAGCGGAAAACCTTCCACTGAATTGACCAAACTCGCCGCTAGAGATTTTCCTGTGCAAAAATTTATGCAATATAGCCAAACTCCAATCATTGAAGTGATCCTAGGTCCGCAACGAGAGCGATTTGACAATTCTTTTTTTGAAAATGAATATACATTGAGCAAGTCATTTGACAGAATGGGTTATCGTTTAGAGGGAAAAGCAATTGAATCATCAGATAAAACTGAATTGATTTCTGAAGGCATGATGATGGGCAGTATTCAAATTACGAATCAAGGTCAGCCGATTGTGATGATGGCTGATTCTCCAACGACAGGTGGGTATCCTAAAATTGCGAATGTCATCAAAGCTGATTTACCTTTGCTAGCACAATGTGAGTCAGGAACAAGTACAATACGATTTAGAGAAGTCAGTGTAGAAGAAGCACAAGAAAAATATTCTGATATCTTAAATAGAGGTTTTTTATCATGACAAGTGTAGATTCTATTGTTAAGAAAGTTGAAAAACATTTTAACTTTCTATACGAAAAAGGTTTCATTATGTCTAATGCGGCATATGTTCCACAATTAAATGGGAATTGGGATGTTGAGTTTAAATCTCAGGATTGCTATATTTATATAGTAAGCGATAGAGATGAAATCATACTTGATATTGCTCCTGTAAAATACAACAATATTTATAATAGAGTTTCTTTAGAGAAAGAAATCTATAATCTTAGTAATGGAAATGTAATTGTTGAGCCATTTAAAGGGAATTTTGCATGGGGTCAGAAGAAACAGTTTGAAAGATTATCACGATTATTAGAACAATATATTGATAAAATTATTGAACACTATAAAAACAATTAATAGTCATTGTGGAGTGTATATGAAAAATGAAGAACCAAAAGGAAATTTATCTCAATTTCTTATAAAAGTTCTGGCTGTAACAATTGGTTTAGGCATTTTGGCTTTTCTGCTATTTTTGATTTTCAAGTTACAACTTGGATTTGCCATGTTTCTTGTTTCTATATTGACAACCCTGATTGGTTCTTATTTAAGAGCACCATCAATAGCATTACGCAGAATTGATATGTTGATAACCAACAAACCAAATGAAGTTCGTGAGAAACATGCCTCAGATGTTCAAGCGAGTCAGGTGCCAACGTATGGAACTCAGAATTTACTATTTTTTTCAGGTTTGCTTGGATTGTTATTCAGTATGCCTTATATCTGCGGATTGATGTTTTCGTAACCAGTGAAAATAGACTTAAACTGTGACTTAGGTGAAGGAATTGGAAATGATGAAGCAATCATGCCTTATATCACGTCTGCAAATATTGCTTGTGGATTTCATGCTGGGGATGAAAAAACAATGCGAGAAACAATTCGACTTGCAAAAAGATTTAATATAAATATTGGTGCTCACCCGAGTTGGGAAGATAGAGAAAATTTTGGTCGTGTAGAAATGAATCTTTCACCAGATGAAGCACAGAAAATTGTTAGTTATCAAATTGATTTATTTTCGAAAATTTGTAAAGAAGAAAATGCAATCTTATCTCACGTCAAACCGCATGGCGCGTTGTATAACCAATCTGCGCGAGATGATGAATTAGCAAGAGTCATTGTCCATGCGATAAAAAGTGTAGGTGAAGATTTAATTTTGGTTGGGCTGGCAGGTTCAAGGTCAATTGAGGCGGGCATCAAGATGAGAATAAGAGTCGCACGCGAGGGATTTCCTGATAGAAGATATAACTCGGATGGCAGTTTGATGTCGAGAAATATTTCTGGTGCGGTGATTGAATCATCTGTTGAAGTTGCGCATCATGCTTTGACGTTGATTCAGGGTGGCGGGCTGGACACTTTATGTTTGCATGGAGACAATTTGAATGCGGTTGAAAATGCAAAGTTGTTGCGAGATGTTTTGGAGAAAAATGGTGTTGACGTGGTAGGGATTAGTTAAGAAATTTTTTATCTTTTGGTAACATTGGGGGTAGTTGATGTGTCTATGCAGTGTTGAAATTATTTTGAGCGAGGTGACTTATGTTTGGTTTTGAAGGTTTGGATAGAAGAAAAGAGGAAGAGCGCGTTCGTAATGAAGGGCGACTTCCACCGGGTCAGTCTTTGACTTTGAAATTCCCTGTGTTGCATTATGGACCTGTGCCATCGTTTAATCCCACCACTTGGGATTTTCGCGTGTGGGGTGAAGTGGAAGAAGAAAAACGTTGGAGTTGGGCTGAGTTCAATCAATTGCCGCGTGCAAAAATAAAAATGGATATTCATTGTGTGACGCGCTGGAGTAAATTTGATACAGAGTGGGAAGGCGTGTCTGTTAGAACTTTGGTGGAACAAGGCTTTTTCAAAATCAAACCTTCTGCAAAATATGTGATGCAACATGCTGAGTATGGATTCACTGTCAACTTGCCGTTAGAAGTTGTATTGCAAGATAATTTTTTGTTAGCGACTCATTTCAATGGTGAACCTATTGATGCAGACCATGGCTATCCACTACGTGGTGTGGTGGGATTCATTCCCGGCCAAGAAGTAGAAACTCCGTATTTATGGAAAGGCGCAAAATGGCTTCGCTCGATTGAGTTTATGCCTCGTGATAAACGCGGATTTTGGGAACAAGCGGGTTATCACAACCGCGCTGATGTTTGGCGTGAAGAAAGATTTGGTTAGTTATAAAAAAACTCCGAAGTCTAAAAAGGCTTCGGAGTTTTGTTTAACAAACATCATCAACTTGCTGGGTACTTAGATGTGCTGTATACTCTTACTTGGAATGACAAAATATAAAATTCTTACGGGCAATTGTCTTGATTATTTGAAAAAAACTAATTCATTAGGAGAAGTTGACTTAACTTTTCTTGACCCACCTTTTAATCAGAATAAAGATTATAAATTCCATAACGATAATTTATCTGATGAAGAATATTGGCAAATGATGAAAGAAGTTTGTCAGGGTATTCTTAATATCACTTCTGATGGTGGGGCAATATATTTTATGCAACGGGAAAAAAATACAGAGCAAGTGTTATCTTGTTTACGAGAAACTGGATGGACTTTGCAAAATTTAATCATTTGGAAGAAAAAAACCTCAGCCGTTCCAGTTCCTAATAAATTTGGGAAACATTATCAAATTTTGGCTTATGCAACAAAGGGTGATAAAGCTAGAGTTTTTAATCGTTTAAGAATCTCCCCACCCTTACCAGCTAATTATAAATTTGAGAGAGAAAATGGCATTTATGTGACAGATGTTTGGGACGATATACGTGAATTAACTTCTGGATATTTTGCAGGTGATGAAGCCATTCGAGATAAAAATGGTGAACGTTTCCATAAACAACAGTCGCCTATTGCTTTGTTATTAAGGATTATTTTGTCTTCATCACAAATTGGCGATACTGTTTTTGACCCTTTTGCTGGTACAGGAACAACTCTTGTAACTGCCGAACAATTAGGTAGAAAAAGTATAGGGATTGAGGTTGACCCTAAAAATGCTGAAATGATTCAAAATCGGTTAGAAGATATTCGTGACTCAGATAATATAGAAAAATATTACGAAGAATATAGTTACACAGAAAACTTGTCCAAAATTTGGAATGGGTCTTCTATAAAAACAGTGATAAAAGCAAAATCAAAACAACCATCTTTGTTTGGGTAAATCATGTATTCTATATTTCACTTTTGGAAAAGTTTAGTTGATACTAAATCAGAATTTAATAAAATTGATAAGTTAGATAGATTCCCTTTTCAAAAGAACATGTTTTCATGTGAAAATAAAGGATTGTTTCCTGATTTTGCAATTAAGTTGAGCAAAAACGACCCAAATTTTTCAGGTGGTGAACTGCTTGAATTAAAAGATAGTAAAGCCTACAATGTTTCATCTTTTAATTCAACAATCCCTACAGGAAAAAAGAATATAAAAGATATTGTTTTATCCCAAAACAGTAAAATCTTCAAACAGATGACAGCATCTGGGGATGACATATTTTCTCTCGAAATAAGGGATGTTTATTATCTAGTGCGTGGCAAAAAGAATCACAATCAGAAAATTTGTTTAGTTTATGGGAGTTTTTTTGAAACGATTCCAGCAAAACAACTTATTGGAGAAGCATTTTCTCAAGTTTTAGATGAGGCTGGCGCCAATGAAATTGATGAAGATACAAAAAACAAATTAAAAGAGATATTGTCAAAACAAGATAGTTTTAGTAGTGTAAGAAATATAAAAAAAGCCTCAGTTAATTTGAGATTCCGTGTAATGACTGAAGTAAAGCTTGAAGCAAATATACTTAACCCAACACAGTATCCTGCAATCTCAGATAACACGTTAAATCTTGTTTGCCCATTTTATTCAGAAGATGAAAAGCAAAATCTAGTGTCAAAAATGGAATTAGCCATTGGCACAGAACAAATGAGGGATATTAAAGTTTTTCCTATCAAACACCCACTAAATGGCTGGTTTCTTGTGTTTCAATCGAAATTATAAAAAGAGACTGTCGGATGACAGTCTCTTTTTGTTTACGGTCTCTTATCCAATGTCACCGTCACATCTACGGGTTGATTATCTCTCAAGACGGTGAGTACAACAGTATCACCAGGGGATTTGTTTGTGAGCAGATATGCTAGCATTTCATCAAATGTGCGTGTGGGATTGCCATCAATGGCGATGATTAAATCTCCACCGGCAAGTAGATTTGGAATGTTAGTGGGTCTTGACCCTGCAATGATGCCTGCTTGCTCAGCAGGTCCGCCGGGGACAACACTGGTAATGTAAGTTCCGGTATATTGGCTTAATCCTAATGCTTCTACCATTTCTAAACTAAACAAATCGGTAGAAGAAATCCCTAAAAATGGATAATCATATTTTCCTTCTGAAATTAAAGAAGGTGCAACTTTTTTGACGATGTTGATTGAAATAGCAAAACCAATCCCAGAATTAATTGGTTCGCCTTCTTCTGTAAAGTTGGTGGTGCGAATGGCGCGATTGATTCCGATGACTTCGCCATTGATGTTAAACAATGGACCACCAGAGTTGCCGGGGTTAATTGCCGCATCAGTTTGGATGATGTCACCTGCACTGAATGATGCTCCATCTGGGCTGACGCGCATAGAATCTAATGTGCGACCTAATGCTGAGATAATGCCAACGGTCATAGTGCTTTCTAAGCCGAAGGGATTGCCAATAGCCACCACGGTTTGACCAACTCGAAGCAAGTTTGAATCGCCGAGTGGGAGCGGGAAAAGTTCAGATGCAGGAACATCCACTTCAACCACAGCAATATCGGAATCTAAATCTGTTCCAATCACTGTGCCATACGTCATAAAGCCAGAAGTAAAACGTACTTCTACTGAATTTGCACCTTCTACAACATGAAAATTGGTGATGATGTGACCTTCACTATCATACACAAATCCAGAACCCGATGAGCCTGCATCGGTTAAGATAGCCACTGTGCCACGACTGACATTTTCATATAATGAAACTAAACTTTCTTGCTGACCTGAAGATGGATTCACCACAGCCGGGTTCGC
>DDVH01000043.1:115265-124984 GCA_002345215.1 Anaerolineales bacterium UBA2317 | reverse complement strand
GCTGTTTGACAAGCAAGACTTGCTAAAACCAAAATAAGAAATGCATACAAGATTCGATTTGTTTTCATACATCACCTTTAAAATTTAATTTTCGAGGCTTCTTCAATTAACTCGCGTTGTTTGGTTGTTAAATATTTTGGCACTTGTACTTTTAACTTCACGTACAAATCACCTTTTGTTTTTGTATCTTTTAAATTTGGCATGCCACGCCCTGCCAAACGAAAAACTTGCTCAGGTTGAGTACCGGGCGGAATATTTAATTTCACTTTTCCAGCCGGTGTTTCAACCTCGGCATCACCACCTAAAATCAAAGTAAATACACTTACTGTAGATGTTGTGGTGAGATTACTGCCATCTTGTTCAAAGCGATTATCTGCTTGCACATCAATCACTAGATATAAATCGATTCCTTCTGGACCTGCACCTGCCACGCGAACCTTTGAGCCTGTCTTAACCCCAGCAGGGATTTTCACATTCAGTTTCTTTCCATTCGTTTGTAATTGGCGCGTAGTGCCATGATAGGCTTCATCAAATGTGATTTGGGCTTCTTGTTCGTAGCCTTGTGCCGCCTGATTTCTGACAGATGAACGCATGGCTTCACCAAACATCATACGGAAGAAATCTGAAAAGTTATTGATTCCGCCACCACCACCGAAGATATCATCAGCATTGGTATACGTTCTGCCGCGTTGCTGACTTGCATTTTGATTAAACCAATCATCCCATTGAAAGTCACTGGCACGTCCGCCCCGCCCACGAAAGTTGGTATAAGCACTGCCGAGTTGGTCATACTTGGCGCGCTTGGCATCATCACTTAGAACCTGATAGGCTTCGTTGATTTCTTTGAATCTCTCCTCAGCCTTTTTATCGCCGGGGTTTTTATCAGGGTGATATTTCATGGCAAGTTTCCGATACGTCGTGCGAATCTCTTCCGCACTGGCTTTTCGGTCTACGCCGAGAATTTTGTAATAATCCTTATAGTCCATAATAGGCTATTTTTATCTCTGCGGAATATTAAAGTCAAGCATACAAACGTCACACTAACAAACTTCTAACCTGCCATTTTTATACATATCTAACAACGGGTGACTTATAATATGTATATATCGAAAGGAGATTCTTATGATGATTAACCCCACACTCACAAAAGCAATGAATCAACAAATCGGGAACGAATTTGGTGCTTCGTTACAATACCTCAGTATTGCTGGTTACTTTCAAGAGCAAAAATTGAGCCTGTTGTCTAAACTGTTTTTTGAACAATCTAATGAAGAAAAAGAACATGCCCTCAAATTCGTGCATTACGTGTTAGACACACAAGGCAAGTTAGAAATTCCATCAGTCAATGCGCCGAAGCCAACTTTTTCATCGGCGGAAGATGCCGTCAAAGCTGCACTGGCTTGGGAAAAAGAAGTGACCGAGCAAATTAAAGGTCTGATGGATATTGCTAACAAAGAAAATGATTATCTCGCTCAAAACTTTTTACAATGGTTTATTGATGAACAACTTGAAGAAGTTAATAAAATGGACCAATTGCTGAGCGTCATTCAACGTGCAGGTGAAAAGAATTTGTTGATGGTAGAGGCGTATCTGGTTCATATTTCTAAAGCAGATTAATTTCTAAGATTGGTTCTGAAAGTAGGGACACAGCGAGTTGATTAATAAATTTTGACAATCAATCGTTTCGCTGGGTCCTTACAATTTCAATAATAGGAGATGATATGAAATCCATTTGCGTTTTCTGCGGTTCATCTGATTCGGTTCATGCTGACTATAAAACTGCCGCTTTTAACCTCGGCATGATTCTCGCCTCAAGAGGGATTCGGCTTGTGTATGGTGGTGGCAAAACAGGTTTGATGGGTGAAGTTGCAAACGGAGCCTTATCCGCTGGCGGAGAAGTGATTGGAGTCATCATTCCATCTATGAATACACCTGCACTTGCACACACTGACGTTACGCGCATGGAAGTGACTCCGCACATGCACTCGCGAAAAGCAAAAATGCATGAGCTTTCTGATGGTTATATCGCTCTGCCCGGCGGATTTGGCACATGGGATGAACTCTTTGAAACCATTGCATGGGCGCAAACCGGTGCACACGAAAAACCAGTTGGCTTATTAAATGTAAAAAATTATTACGACTCTTTACTCGCCGCCATGGACCATGCTGTGAATGAAGGTTTTGTATTTTCAGAACATCGTAAGGGAGTTGTCAGCAATGCCGACCCTGAGACTCTGTTGATGTTGATGGAACAGTATCAACATCCGCATGAAGCGGTGAAGAGATGGATGAAAGAAGAATAAAAAAAAGTGCAGACTTATGTCTGCACTTTTTTTTATTTACAGAGTCAAAATAATCGGCTCATTTTTTGTGACGATAATCGTATGCTCAAATTGAGCGGCGATGGTTTTATCAATCGTTTGCAATGACCAGCCATCTTTCTTTTCCACAACGCGACCCTTTCCAGTTGTAAGAAAAGGTTCAATAGCAAGCACCAAGCCTTCATGAAGTGTGCGGCGGTCTGATGGGTTATGAAAATTATGAATGTTGGATGGCTCATCATGTAATTTGTGCCCAATGCCATGCCCAGTCAAATCATAAATTACACCATAACCTTTGCGAGTCGCTTCATCCTGAATTGATTTACCAATCGTGTTTAATAACGTGCCCGCTTTGGCGGCATGAACTGCTTTGTTCAATGCTGATTTTGTTGCATCCAAAAGTTTTTCAAGTTCAGGAATTCTTTTTGCAACAATCATCGAAGCACCTGTATCTGCAAAATAACCATCAAGTTCAGCCGATACATCAATATTAAGTAAATCGCCTTCTTTCAAAATCGTTTCATTTGGAATGCCATGCGCAATGACCGGCGAAATGCTAATGCAAGTTGCGCCGGGAAAATCATACATGGCTTGCGGCGCAGATTTCGCACCTTCTTTTTCAAGAAATTCTTTGCCGATGTTATCTAACTCAGCAGTTGTGATGCCGGGCTTGGCATGTTTCATCATTTTTTTCAATGCACCTGCCACCACACGCCCAGCGGCTTTTAAATATTTGATATCAACTTCAGATTCAGCAGTCATAATTATTTCAATCCTCGTTCAATCGTTTCACGATGTTCAAGAAAATGTTCGGTTGTATCACCCAAGACCCATAATAAGATGGGACGTTTTTCTGGGTCATCTGCATTTTTTGGCTTTAACAAATCTTCATAAGACATAGATTCTAATCGCGCCTCTAACTGACCGTACACCTGATTCAGCTTCGTCATCATTTCTTTTCGCGTCAGGTTTTTGTTCTTCTCAAATAACACTGGATTAATCACTTCAATTTCCCATTCAGGTAATTGTTCTTTTGAAATTCCAATCACTTCGTGAGCAGGCTTTTTATCCATGTGATAGCCTAACAAAATATTCATCCATTCGGTTAGATGTGCTAAATTATCTTTCGGTGACCATCCGCCTGAATCGGGTTTCGTCATTTGTTCATCGGTCAAAGATTCGGCAAGGTCAATTAATAATTTCCACTCTTTTTTAATTTCAGACATCAATTCTTTTTTATTACTCGGCATCCATTGTTCGGTCATTTCCTATCCTTTATATTAAAGTAATTCTGTAATTTTCTTCAATAAAACATCAGCAACAATATTTCCAGTGATACTTTCTAAAATTGTTTTGAGAGAGATTAAACTTTCTTTAATAATAACTTGTTTTGGCTTTGGAGATTTAGATTGAATCTCTATTGTTTGAATTTCAGCCTCTAATTCTTTTTGATTTTCTTGAGTCAATTTAAGTTGGACCGTTTTCTCTCTTAATTCTTTTAGAAGATTTTGTATTTCCAATTGTATTTCATCTGATAAATAATTTATTTGTCGAATTTGATTGTTGTCGCCTTGTTGGATATTTGAATTTGATACATTACCTATAATGATAAGACTCGCAGGCGGAAAATATGTGGTTTCATTATTAGGTCTTGATAATGCATTTTCAATTTCAATTACTCCGTTGTGCTCAATCGTGATATATCCTGCTGCAATAAACTTAATTAAACCTTCATTCGCAAGGTAATTTGAAATTTTATCGCTTTCTTCATCTGTTAAACCAATATTGTGACCTAACTCCAAAAAGTTAATATCTTTAAGCTGATCCCCATCAGTAAATTCATATAAAGCATGTAAATATTGAAACCGTTTTTTTCTTTTCTCATCAATCGCATTATTCATCTAAACCTCGCCTATTTCAACCTGTTAACAATCACTTCTCTCAACTCTTCTTGCACAGACTCCCACTTTTGATCCGAATTCACAACAACCCATCTCTTCGGTTCTTGTTTGACCATTTCTAAATAACCACTTCTTACACGTTTATGAAATTCAACCGTATAAGCATCCATGCGATTCCATTCGACTTCGTTTTGCGTTTTACGTTTTAAACCAACTTCAATATCTAAATCAAGCAAAATCGTTAAGTCTGGACTTAATCCGCCGGTGGCGTATTTAACCAAAGCCCGAATCTCATCTAAATCTTGTTGATGTCCATAGCCTTGATAAGCAATTGTCGAATCATAATATCTATCTGAAATGACAATTTCTTTATCTGCCAATCTCGGCTTGATGACTTGTTCCACAATTTGAGCACGTGCCGATTGATATAACAACGTCTCTGTGCGCGGATGCATTTCCGCATTTTTCATGTCATGCAAAATATCACGAATCTGCTCGCTGATAGATGTCCCACCGGGTTCACGCGTCGGGAATACAACATGTCCCTGCTCGCGCAAATATTCCACAAGATGCGGGATGTGTGAGGTCTTGCCAGAGCCTTCGGGTCCTTCGAGTGTGATGAACATAAAAATTATTTTTTGTCTTTTTCAATAAATTTTAACTGTGGCGCAATAATCTTAATAACTGCTCCTATTTCTTTTTCTTTCCATTTTCTTTCAAATGCTGAAATACTTATATAATCTCCATATAGAGATTCGATAATACTATTACTATATTCGAGTTTTTGAAATACAAAGACATCGTCTCCTCTATACAATTGCATAATTCCAATAAGGTCTTTCCAAGAAGCACTAATCTTCCCTAAAGGAGATTGAAAAATAACACCATTATTTGTTAAGTACAATTTGGTTTTCAGTATCTCTATAGCACATATAATCAGTAAAAAAATTAAATAAACAATTGAAATACTAAAGTAGTTATTTGTACTATTTGAGATTCTTATATATGCATATACAACTAAACCAAAAAGCATAAATAATGATGGGAATAAATACCTGAAATCATAACCGTAAGAAAAAGAAATCTTTTCTTGAGTTAGAACAATTTTATCTTTGAAATCAACATCTGCGATCAATCTTTTTTTTAGTAATAATAAATTTAATGTTATTACAACAAAGAAACCACCCATGAAAGAAATCAATAATATTAAGGGAATATCAAAGTATTCTAAATCAATAGATACTGATAAACCTCCTAAAATGCCTAAAATACTTGTAAATAAAAAGGGATACCAAAAGCGTTTCATAATTTCTCATTTTAAGTATAACTGAATAAAGAAAATTAAAAAACAGGTAAACGAGTTATTTGAAACCTGTCTACTTGTATACCTATCTACTTTCTTACTCCCTAAAAATTCTCACATGTCGTCTTGGTTCTTTGCCATACGAATGAGAAACCAATTCCGCTTTGCGAGCCATTTCATGTTGCAATCTGCGAACCAATGATGGACCCGGCGGTAAATCCACCCAGCGTTCACCATTCAATACAGCCGCAATGGCTTGTTGCGTTTCACTACGCACATCATCCATCGTATCACGCGGCGTGTGTTCGGTTAAGTTATACAAGTCACCGATAAATTGTTCTACTTGCGAAACAGAATTTGCACGCAAAACATAAATCGGCATCCCGCGCGATTCAGCATCAATCACAGTTTGTTCGCGGTTGCGATAATACGTTCGCAACGTCACCAACACATCGGCTTCGTTTACATCCGCAACCACAACGGCAGGCACACCAAGTCGCTTGGCGGCTTGCATAAGTCTGTTACGAGCAACACCATACGCAAAAATTCTTACGGTTTGTAATTTTGCTCCATTATTTGAAATCACTGGCGGATTAATCGATTCGGATCGAAGATTCTGTTGAGGTTCAGAAGCAGGTTGACGTTTAGAACGAGGCGTGGATTTTGTCGTCGCTTCAATCTTCGGTTTGGCTTGAGTGGCTTTTTCAATCACCACTTGTCCCGATTCATCTCGCGTGCGAATCTCAGGTGCCATCGGCATATCGCGTAAAAGCGAATCAACTGCAGTCATAATATCAAGATGAACAGCAAAACGTTCGCGATGTTGAATTTCAATCAACACATCAAATGTTGGCGGAGCACGTCTTTCTAAAACAGTTTTTTGTGTGCCGCGTCTGCGGGCTTCTTCATCAGAAAGAGTCACGGCTTCAATACCACCGACCAAATCACTTAAGGTTGGGTTGAGCAAAAGATTATCAAGTGTTTGACCATGCGCTGTGCCGATAAGTTGTACACCACGTTCAGCGATTGTGCGCGCGGCGAGTGCTTCGAGTTCGCGTCCAATTTCATCAATGACGATGACTTCAGGATTGTGATTTTCAACCGCTTCAATCATGACTTCATGTTGTTGGGTTGGGACTTTCACTTGCATACGACGTGCTTTACCAACCGCAGGATGAGGCACGTCACCATCGCCGCCAATTTCATTGGATGTATCAACGATGACAACGCGTTTATTTTCTGCAAGAATACGTGCGGCTTCACGAAGTAACGTTGTTTTACCAACGCCGGGGCGACCAAGTATCAAAACGGATTTTCCCGATTCGATAATATCTTGAATGATATCTACGGTTCCGTAAACGGCACGCCCCACACGACAAGTTAAACCAACGATAGCACCGCGTCTGTTGCGAATCGCGGAGATGCGATGAAGTGTACGCTCCATACCTGCACGATTATCTGCATCAAACTCGCCGATGCGTTCGGTGATATGGTCAATTTCAGTGCGTGTGATTTCTTTATCAGATAATGAAATTTCGTTTTCAACAAAGCGTGCGGCGGGTAAACGCCCAAGGTCAATGACGATTTCGATTAACTTGTCACTGTTGTTGGCTTTTTCCACGGCATGGCGTAGATTCGCTGGTAAAACATCTAAAAGGACATCAAGGTCGTCTGTAATTTTATGTTGAGTCATATTTTAAGTTTCAGGTGTCAGGTTTCAAGTATCAGGTTAACAGATAAATGAAACGTGAAATAGGAAAAAAGAAAGGGAAAGAAAGGCACGCGGATAAATATTGCGGCTTGGGTTTTGCAAAAGGGGGAATTAAAAGAGAGAAATGTTGAACATGGCGAAATACCTGCCTTGTTAGTGGAATGAGACACGCCGAGGGATTGGTCACGTCTAGTTCTATTATAGCAGGGTAGCGGTTAACGGAGAATTAAAGAGTTATATTAATTTTTTCAGGGTTTTTACCACAGAGAACACAGAGACCACTGAGTTTTTTTTTATTTCTCTGTGTTCTTCGTGGTCTCTGCCTGCACCATGCACAGGCACGCGTGTGGTGATTCTTAATTTGCGAATTTTTTATGCCAATTTTTTAGAACCAAATAGGCTACTGGCAAGCCGATGTTGAGCCCTGAAATGCGGATATTTTTTCCATCTCGTAAATTCAGCGAGATGTAATATTGCTTTCCGCCTCTGCGTGTGCGCGTATGAGAAAAATAAAAACCACCGATTTCATTTGCCAAGAAATTCTTTTCACCAAGCAGATATTTAATTTGTAAATTGTTATTTTCTAACGTGATAGATTGTGGGCTGGCGAGAAATGTCCACATAAAGAAGATTAGGAACAAAGCAATAAATCCCATAGAAATTAATGACTCAGACGAAAAATCTGCGATGCTGAAATAAAACACGCCAATGCCTGCAAATAAAAGAAAAATAATGAAAAAACCGAAATATGAACCAAGTCCCCGCCGAAATTCGCTGAATTCAGTTGTGGAAAATAAATCCGCTCGTTTTTGACCGATAGTTTCTATAATTTCTTCAACGCCCGGCAAGCGTGAATTAATGGAAACGGTCACGTCTTCACTATGAAGTTTGATCCCGCTACCTGTACCGGATGCACGGTTAATTTCCGTCCACCTTAACGTTTTCGGAATAAACATATAAGAGGAGGTAATTTCATCGTCTGTGATGGTTACTTTTGAAGTATAAGAAAAAAGCGAAATTAAGAAGGCGATCCCAAACAAACCCAAAATAGGAATCATAAACCATAAATCTGTTAGGGCTTCTGATACAAAAAATAGGATGCCACAAGAAAACATCAGCATTACACCAGAAAGGAAAATTCCAAAAAGGGGTTGTTTGTAAACACGAGGTTCGTTCATCGTTTTTTCCTTATTCAATCAAATGTAAACTAACTCTGAATCAAATTATAGCAGGGATACAAATTTACTATCTTCCCTCTTTCATCTTTCTTCTTTTCGCCTGTATAATTGACCTATGTCATTTCCTGACGAGCAAATACAACCCAGCGAACCACCCCGTAGAAGACGTGCCACCCGCCGTTCATCTATCCCGACAGATGCAGAAGGTCAAGCCGCGTTAGTTGCTTCATTAGCAAGGCGGGCGTATCCATCTATTGAATTGTTTGTGTTTGCATTGGTGTGTGGTGCAATTTTAGGGTTAGGCTTTTTACTTGATTCACAAGCCGTGTTATTGCTTGGCATTCTTGTCGCACCATTAATGGTGCCGTGGGTCGGATTTTTACTTTCAATCTTAACTGGTTCACCACGTTTTCTTTTTGAAACCGTGATGGCATTGCTCATCAGCTTGGCATTGGTTTTTATTGGTGGATTGGTCGTTGGATTTGCAACATTGGCATTACCACCTATGACGCATGACAATGTATATATCCACACCCGTTTATGGATTCCATCATTGATTGTGTTTATCGTCGGTGCAATTACATTGGTGGCATCATTTGCGCGTTCAGAAGAAAAACCATTTTTACCAAGCGTTCTTATTGCTTATGCATTTTTCTTACCCATCAATGCGGTTGGCTTCGGGCTCAGCGCTGGGTTAGATGATGTATGGTTGCAAGGATTAATTGTCTTTGTAGTTCATCTTTCACTTGTAAGCATTATCGGTTTAATCACATTATTTATTTTGCGTATCCGACCATCGGCTGGTGGTGTGATATTAAGCGTCATTGCGATTCTGTTATTTGTGGCGACTCTTGTTTCAGTCGCTGGAGCAGGTATCACGTCAAGAAATGAAGCGACTGCTACACTTCCCGCATCTACGCCGACGAATCAAAATCAAACGCTTCAAACTTTAACGCCCAGCCTGACTCTGAATCCGACACAGACTCCACGCGTCAGCACACCGACACCCGGCACACCCAGCCCTGTCCCTGTCACACTTGATGTTACATTGCCACCAACCGAAACACCAACTGTTACATTGACAATTCAACCCACGCCAACATACGCGCGAATTCAAGCCAATGAAGGCGGTGGTGCAAACTTGCGTGAAGCCCCCGGTCCTGATGGTACATACATTATGACTTTGCTCAACGGTACGATTGTTGAAACATATGGCGAGTTTGAAGTTGTAAACAATATTACTTGGGTAAAAGTGTATGCCACATTAAACGGGCAACAAATTGAAGGCTGGTTGTTAGAATCAGT
>DDVH01000043.1:65931-115006 GCA_002345215.1 Anaerolineales bacterium UBA2317 | reverse complement strand
TTACAACCACACCAACACCATAAATTTATAAAAGGACAAATCAATGCCCATTCATTTCGGCACCGACGGCTGGCGCGCCGTTATTTCAGATAGTTTTACATTTAGCAATTTACGCATGGTTTCACAAGCCATTGCTGATGCAGTTGCTTCAGAACATTGGGATAAATCAGATACAGTTGATACGAAAAAAATAATTATAGGATATGACACCCGCTTCCTGTCTGACCGTTTTGCTGGGGAAGTGGCGCGGGTGCTTGCGGCAAACGGTTTTACAGTGTTGCTTGCGCAATCCGATTCGCCAACCCCGGCAATTTCTTACGCCGTCAAACATAATAATGCGATTGCAGGTGTGATGATTACTGCATCACACAATGCGCCACGTTATAACGGCTTGAAATTAAAAGGTGGTTTTGGTGGTTCGGCATTATCAGAACAATGTCGCCGTGTAGAAGTATATATCAATGACAATGAAGAACAAGCGCGTGGACCGAACTTAATGGATTTTCAAAAAGCACGCGAAGCCGGTTTGATTCAAAAATTTAATCCATTGCCTGCTTATTTTGAGCATTTAAGAAAATTAATTAACACAGACATTATTGCTGAAAATCCGCAACGCTTTGTTGTGGATGCGATGTATGGTTCTGGAAGAGGTACGATTAAATCTTTCTTGCAAGGTACAGGTTGTGAAATTTATGAAATTCGCAATGAAATGAACCCCGGCTTTGGTGGTGTGCATCCAGAACCAATTGCAAAATATTTAGGTCCATTGTCTAGTGCGGTGAGTTCGGGCTTTGGGAATTTTGGCGTTGTCACAGATGGCGATGCAGACCGAATCGGCGCGATGGATGAACGCGGCAATTTTGTTGACCCACACAAAATCATGGCATTATCTTTGAAGTATTTGGTTGAAAAGAAGAAAATGTCCGGTGCGGTTGTAAGAACCGTTTCCACAACGCGCATGATTGATAGGTTAGCAAAACGCTATGGTTTGAAATTATATGAAACACCTGTAGGCTTTAATCACATTGCGGATTATATGATGCAAGAAGATGTATTAATCGGTGGCGAAGAATCAGGTGGTATTTCATTCAAAGGACATATCCCTGAAGGTGACGGTCCAATTATGGGATTATTGTTGGTGGAAATGTTGGCTGAATCTGGTAAGTCACTTGGTGAAATGGTTGATGATTTACTCAAAGATGTTGGTCCTGCTTTATACGAACGTGCCGATTTACGTTTGAGTCGCCCGGTTGCAAAAGCAGAAATGGTTGAGTTTCTTACCAAGCAAGCACCAAAAGAAATTGGTGGCGAAGCGGTTAATGAAATTAGTCAACGTGATGGCGTGAAATATATTATGGCAGATGATTCGTGGTTATTGATTCGCCCGTCCGGTACAGAGCCTGTTTTGAGAGTCTATGCTGAAGGTCGTACGCAAGAGATGGTCAAATCTCTGTTAGGGTATGGAAAGACTGTTGCTGAAAGTGTAGTGTAGAAATTCGCAGTTAAGCTGTTAGAGATTAAATAAAAAAAGTCTCTCAAATTTGAGAGACTTTTTTACTATTATCTGGTTGGGGCGGCTCGTAACCTACGTGCTAGCAAAATGACCATGACAAATGCCAATGCCATCACTGCTAAGCCGGGTACGCCATAATCATCAATAAAACCGGTATTAGGTAATGCTGTTGTGGTCGGCACAATCGTCAATTGGGCAATGGCGGCTTGCGTCAATGCGGCACCGACAGTGGCTGTTGCAGGAGCATCTAAAGCCGTTACATCAGTCGCATTCGGGTCAGGAGTATTTGTGGCAGTAGCAACATTCACAACTAATGTCGCTGTTGGTGGTAAGGTGGCTGTGGGTAAAGCGGCTTGGGCTTGAGCCGTAGCAGTGAGTGCTTGATTAATAAAGTTGTTTGAAGCCTCAGCTGTTTGTGTAGCGGATTGAATTTGAGCTTGTTGCGCGGTTTGATTATTGCGGTTTACTAAGAAGATACCCACAATGCAGGCAACCGAAAGCAAAATGATTCCACCTAAAATTCCAACTGCAATTAAGAAGGTGCGGTTATTACCCGACTCTTCCGGGAGTTGTTCATCATCGGGGGTATCATAATTATTATCGTCGAAAGACATAAAACACTCTCCTGATTGTTAGTAAGTGATATTATCCCACAACTTCAAGGTTAACGAGCGGGGCAATCACAGTTTCGCCATTTTCCAATTTGACTTCTGCAGATTGCGCACGCAATCCGCTAGGCAGTGTGGTTAAACCGGATATGACTGAAACAATTGACCCCACCATTCCCATAGAAGGCGGGCGACGCATACGCACTTGTAAACCGGGTGCAAATTCTGCCACTTCTCTTGGAGATGGCGGTTCTGATGAAGTTGGTAATGGGATAATCACTTCGGGTCGTGCGCCTGTGTAGCGGTCATAAAATTCTGCATTGACGGTGACTTCACGTTTGGCATTGGTCGTCAATAACTTATATGCGGCAGAATTCATAGGTAATGAGCCGAAACCATCTGTGACTAAAATGGGATAACGCATTTCACGTGCTTTGGTAAGCAATGATGGATAAATGCTCGCAATGATTAATCCACGAGCAGGTAATTCAGCGGCGGCATCTAAGGTATCTGCATCTTTCACCAAGCCTGCTAGAATGACAGAACCGCGCAAACTCACGTCTAAACGATTGGGCGTAAGAACTGCATCGGGTGCGTCTGCTAAGTTTGCTAGTATGCCTGAATCGATTCTTCCATTACCCCATACACCTTGCACCAATCCACCAGCTGTTTGAATCACAACACCTTTGTTCGGCAAAATCTGAATGACACTGCCGGGGATGCCAGCGCGTAATTCTATTTTTGTTTCGCCTACTTCCATCAATACTTGTCCGCCACCTACTGCCACTACGCGCCCGGCGCGCGGTACACGAATACTTTTTGCAAACATGCCCCTGCCTTTAGCAATTTCAGTGTTGGCTGATAACTCATCATTGACTTGGCATTTCACCAAACGCTCTGCTGCATTTGGCGAAATATTTAACAAACGTGCCACATCTAACAAAACATGCTCGCGTGCCCATTTGGTTTCAGCCACCACATCATTCGGTGTGACTTTTTGTTGAATGCGCGCTGTCACATTGCCTGAAATCGGTAGAACTCTTTCACGCACAATAGTTGTAAGACCAATAATATGATGAACTGGTGCTTGCATCAGCCGCCTCCTAAAGTCCAATTCCATTTTTTGATGAGTTCGCGTCTTCTTACGGGGTCAGTTGGGAGGTTTAATGGGCGACCTCTTCCATCAAACACGACGCCTAATGCCCCACCACTGACTGTTATGGTGCCACCTCGACCTGTTCCAAAGCCGACATCTACACCACGTGAAACTTGAATGGTTAATTTGCCGGTTTCGCCATTGGCAAGCGGAAGAGTTTCAATGCTTCCAAATTTTAAATCTATGTTTGCTTCGGCTCCATTTTCGTAACTCAGTTTTGCTTTCAAAATGGATGTGCCGTATCTTGCTGAAACCACCGGTGAGACGACTGTGCCAACACTTAAGAAAGCACCAGACTCTAATACTTGTACAGGCAAAATATTATTTTGTGATGCGGCAACGCCTAACAATGGTAATAAATTATTTTGGTCGAGGATGATGGTGGTGATGCCGACGGGTTGGATTCCGTCGAGGAGCAAGAGCAGGCTTTGCCCTGGGCGCGAAGCGTCGCTTAGTGCTCCGCCTCCAGCGAGAATCGGTTCAAAGAGCGGAGTCAAATTAGATTTGATGTTGGTAATATTTTGTGGAAAATCTTTTCGTGCAGTTTGCATAGCAAGGTATAAGGCTTCACGCGCAATGGCTTGAGAAATGGCGAGGTCTTCTTGTGTGGCGGCGATGGTGGCAGGATATAACGATTTTTGGTGTAAGTAATCAAGCAAAACGCCACTGGAAATATCTAATGATGACCACTGTAAAATATTATCAAGTGTGGTGTAGTTTAACAAACCAACTAAGTTTTGACCTAAACTAAATTGCGGTAAAACTTTTAGCGTAGATTTATTTCTGAAAGCCGCCGCAATGACAGTAGCAGAAGCACCCATATCCACACTGAGGATTCCTTTTGGTGAACCATAAACTTTTGAAAGAAAACGCACCATGCGTCCGGTGGAATACGCTGTGGGGAGCATGTGCCCACCTGACCATAAATCTAAAAGGTCAACACCTTTGATTTGGCGTTTACGGATATTGATAATCATGCGAGCGAGTTCGCGTTCGGCGGGGTCAATATCTTCGGTTTCAAGTGATGGGCGAATGTTTGGGCTGAAATGTAGAGAAGTAGAAAGTGAACCTACTAATGTTTTTACTTCTTCTTCCATTTTTTCGTTGCCAGCAAATAAAACGGTTGGGCGTTTTTCTTCTGGCATTAAGAAACTTGCTAAACCAATTGGTTCTAGTAATTTTTGAATTGAACGTGAGGCACCACCATCCGTTCCACCGGCAATGACTACAAGTTCAGGGCGCACACGCATTAAACTGTCGATTTGTTGGTCAGGTTTACGCTGGTCACTCAGGCTCATCGAGTCCATGATGCGTGTGTAAGAGGTTTCAGTGAGTCGGCGGGCGCTATCTAATGAAACATCTTTGAGTAAACCAACCACAACAGTTTTGACAGTTGGTCCAGCAGATAAAGTAATGACTAGTGCATCCACGCCTGAGCCATTGCTTTGTGTGGGCGTGATGATGTTTCTTGATGAATCTAAAAGCGTTTTGCCTAAAATCTTTTGTAGGTTTGCAACTGCATTTCTTGCCCCTTCAGAAACATCTTTGAAGGGTGCTTCGGCTGTGCTAGGTGCAATGCCAGATGCAATAAAACGATATTCACCTTCAATCACATCAAATAACACGGCACGCGTGTTTGCCGCGCCGACGTCTATTGCTAATAAAGAGTTACTGGTGATGATAGAAGAAGGCATTAGAAATTTCCGAAGAAGTTAATTAAAGATGAAATGCGTTCAATCAAAGCGGTTAATGCGGCGGCGTACACACCAGCAAAGATGACTCCTAATGTGATGCCGATGAAAATTTTTCCAATGAAAGCAAAGAATTCAATCACAATAAAACGGCGAGGATTTCCGCTGGCTTGTGGACGTGCACCAAAATGAAAATAAGATAGTGTAGTTACAACGCCGACAAGCATAATTGAACCATTCCCAATCACTTCGGCGGGATTGATATTCCTTGCCGCGGCAATGTTCAAATCAAAAAAGTTTATGGTTGCAGAAACTTGCGGAATAATTGTTCCAATCAATGCGCCGGCGATAATCACTGCCGCACCTGCACCAACCAGAAAAGCCATCGTAAAACTTGCAATTCTTGATAAACGCGGTGAGATTTTCATCAAAATGAACGCTAAACCTAACCACGGTACAACTAAAAGTGCAGCCTGTTCATATGCTCCTGTTTGGAACATAGACGATGTAGGCGAGAACAACCTTGGTGTTAACACTTGCCACCAAATCACCGAAGCCACATAACCTGCTGTGATACCAACAAAAAGATATACAGCGATTCTAAATAACGGGTTATCTCCAATGAGATAGCTCAAAATCAAAACTGTAAAAAGAAAACTTAATACACCACTGATGAGGTCAAGAGGAAGTTGCATGTTATTTATCCTCTCGTCGTTCACGCAAGCCGAGCATTAAATTCCACAAGCCACCGCCTAATACGAAAGCCATAGCAATTAACATACCAATGCTATAAGCATCCCAATAATTTCTAGCAGTGCCGGGTCTACCGGCATTGTATTGCTCAAAAATTGCTCCGCCGTATAAACCGGGCACAATCCCCGTTACTTGAGCAGAATCATAATAGGGTTGAATCATCGGTGCGGCTTGTGCACTGGAAACTACAATGAAAGGAATATTGCCACGTAAACCTTGGGTTTGTTCTATCCAAACACGCGCGGCATCAGCATTATCAGTGATTAATATCATAGCCGTGAATTGATTCAAAGCAGTTACATCTTGAAGCGTAGGAGATGCCCAAGCCGGTTGACCAAAAATATCAGAGGGTGATGTGACACTTGGGTTTTGTGCAAAAGCACGAATACCTAATTGTCCACCGGGTAAGTAGCCTAAGTTTGTATACTGCATTCCACTTTGTTGATGAAAAGCCAAAGGTCCAGAAATGAAGCGTTCTGCCAAAACAGAACCAGTTTCATTGGTGGCAATCAAAGTGAAACGCGAACGTTTCAATAACAAAAGTTGGTCTAACAAAGGCGTTGCGGCGGCTTCCATTTCACCTGCGCGGGATGGCTCATAATCAAATGCCACTAACACAGCCGCATTTTCTGGAATTGATTGCATCACTTGAATTGCCGCGCTTACTTCATTGGGAACACCACGTGGCAAAGAAAAAATTTGAGTTCTTAAAAAAGTTGTGCTAAAAACAACTGCCAAGATTAAAAATGCCAACGTCCAACGTAAGGCACGCGATGGCAATAAAGTAGAAAATGACTCAATTGGCACAGGCGAAGTTTCTGCCGCCAGAATATCTTCCAAAATGCCGGCGTGTCTTAGTTGCTCATCATTTGCATTTAATTTCAATGAATAGGCTTTGGGTTTACTCGTCGGCGTAAAGCCCGGCACAGCCGGTAAAACACCTTGCAAACCAGCCAAAGCACCACGCGATTCTAAAGTTTGGTCACTTGCCGAAGATGTAAGTTGAGATAACCCACTATCACTGGGGCGCATCGCCTCTACCCACGAAGGCAAATCACTAGAAGGCAATACATCTTCATTCGTGATTGGTATAGGTTGTTGAGAAGTAGCAGGTTGGTCTGTTGCACCTGAAAGCCAATCCGGCATTTCTGTAAACAAGCCATCTAAATTTTCTTCGCTTTGCGAATCCAAAGTAAATGCCGGCATCGAAGCAAATGGGTCAACTTTTTCTGGTTCACTTTTTTCCTCAACCTCTGTTTCACCAGAAGGTGGGATACTTGAAAACCAATCTGGTGTTTCAGCAGAATCAATTTCAGATTTCAATTCATCTTGCGAATCAAAAATCGTCTTTTCCGGTGCGGCGGCTTTCAGCCAATCTGGCACATCACCGAGCAAATCATCTTGCGCCGGCGGTTCTTCTTTTTGTTGGTCAAGATAAACTGTCTCTTCAGCAGAGGATAACCAAGCCGGCATCTCTGGCTCTTGCGATTGCACTTGCGGTTTCAACCATAATGGTGTGGTTGTATCTTGTGATGGTTTTTCATCTGGGACTTCGGATGAACTCTTTAACCAATCTGGCATATCCATCGGAGGAAGTGATTCCGCTTCTTTCTCAGGGACATCTGCTTCTGTAAATGCGGCAGATTCTCCGCCCAAAGCATTTTCACTTGCGCCACCTAATGTGCTTAACCAATCAGGCGTATCAATATTTAATTCTGGTGCATCTTGCGGAACTTTTGCTTCCACTGGCTCTGCATTGGCTGACATTTGCTTGAGCCAATCGGGTGTGTCAACATTAAAATTTGAATCACTTGCTAGTTGTGATGAAACCTGCTGAGATTTTGATTCAGCATCAGCAGACATTTGTTTTAACCAATCCGGTGTTTCATCTTGAGTTGGTGTAAACGAGGAAGATTCAAAAGCAGGTGTTTCTCTGGCTGGCGTTTCATTTGAGTCACGGAGCCAATCAGTTAATTCATCTTTTTCAGGTGCAGATTCATTTTGCAAACCTGCTAACCATGCTGGAACATCATCCTCTTGCCCGCCACGTGAAGGTGGTTGCGCTAAGATGTTTTCACTTTGTGCAAAGTCATCTTTGTTGCCCATCTCTACCCAGCGGACATCTGTAGCGGGTTCATCTTTGGCAAGTTTTGATTTTGGTGAAGCACCCGTGATGCTGGCGAGCCAATCTGGCACTTCTTCTTCATCGTCGTCTGATGTTTGGGATTGCAGACCCGCTAAAAGGTCAGGTTGTGAAGCGGGAGGTTTGGGCTTGTTTTCGGTCGTTTGTAAATAATCTGGTGAATCATCTTGTGGGTCTACACTACGAGAAGCATCGCGGGCTTCTCTTAACCACTGTGGCAGAATCGGTTCAAGTTCGGCTGTGTGTTTTTTTGTAGGGTTTTGACCTGATGGAATATTTGATTTTGGTTGTAAGGGAGAACGGCAATTGGTACATAACTCTAATTCAGCAGAGTTCATTTCTCCACAAATCGGGCATTTGATTTGCTCTGCCATTATTTACCCCCATACGGACGGTCTATGCCGAATAACACGCGCAAGCCAGTGACGAGTGTGCCAAGTGCCACGCCGATTAAGATTCCGCGTGCGCCACCCAATGCCCAAATTTGACTCACCCATGGGCGAATCAATGTTCCAAATAGGGGAACATCACCAAATGGCAATGTGGCTGAACCAAGAAAAATTAATACAGCAGTGATGATGAAGAAAATACTCATTACATCTGCGTGGCGGCGTAAGAGGCGAATTGCCGCGTATAACAATGTGACAGTTAGCAAACCCATCAATGTGGCTTCAACAGGTAAGATGATTCCGTTTAATAAAACTTGCATCACTTGATGTTGTGGGCGCAGAATTAAACCAAAAACAAATGTTGCTACCAAAGCAATGACAAGAAGCGCACTGTAAACACTTCCTTTTTCAGCGCGGCGGACTTTATCTGTATGCACAGCAATTAAATTGAAAATCCCAACCAATGAAGCAACCCCAGCAAGGATGATTGCCCAATTCAAAAGCAAGGTTTGAATGTCGGTAAATTGTGCAAAAAAGTAACCGAACAAGACCATCAAACCGACGGCAATGGCGATGACTGCTGTAAAGACGCGCATTACAATGCCCTCGCAAAAAGCTTAAATACTACACCACCCAACAATGTGATGATGATTAACCAACGCAAAATATCTTGTACAGTTAGGCTAGCAGAGTGTGATGTACCCGCTCCGAGATATGCGCCGGTGGCAAATAATTCTTCACCAATTAAGGCATCTTGTGTGCTGGCATACAAAACAGATTGACCTGCTAAATTATCACTCGCACCAATCAAGGTGACATAATCACGGTCTGAAATATCAGCCAGTAAACCGGCTTCTGCTCCAAAGTGACCAATCATAATATTTGTAGAAACATTTTCATTAGAAGCAATGTGCATGGCACCGGCAACATAACTAAATGGAGTTAATCCAGTAACACGGCTTGTGGTTGGCACATATAATTCTTCTACCCCAGCGGCTTGATAACCCGCTTGGATGGTATCTTGAGTCAATAAGCCAAGTGCAGGGTCACCTGCAGAGGCAACAGAGGGCATATCACTGACGGATGTTTTTTCTGAAATGATGCGTAAAGCGGCAAGCCCAGCAAATGCAGAGCCACCACGTTCATCTAACAAACTGCCATGACCTAGTGAAATGTGTAAGCGTTTTCCGTCTTCTACGCTTAATCCCAATGTGCGGATGAGGCGTGTAAGAGCAGGAATCTCTCGAAAACGCGGGTTTGAATTTCTCGTCACAAGTGATATAACAAGCAATAAAATTGCAGTGAGGGTAAGAATGCCTAAGGCGATGAGAGATGTCATTGGTTTGCCCCTGTTTGCGTCAAGAAAGATGCGAAAGCCCGCGCTTCAGATTCATCTTCCAGCATGGTTGCTAAGGCGGTGAGTTGGTCATTCTTTACAAATCCGCCACTGAAATACAACGCTTGTGCGCCAATCAACGCAAGCGGACTTGTGGCTTCGAGTAACGAGGCGGCTATATCTTGAAGTTGATAACGGCGCAAGGACTCAGCCCAGCGATGCCAAAATTCGCGCGATGACTCCATAATTAAGGAAAGTATAGCATAACTTAGGGCTATGATTTGCGATAACTGGCTTGCAATTTAATTAAATAAACGGGGTTTCTGAGGTTTATGAAAGAAGAAAGAGGAAAAAAGATGGTTGATATTTCTTCTTTCCTCTTTCTTTATTTACGGCGCAATGGTTGTACCACTTGGTATCTCTGTATCTTTAGGAATAATCACAATGCCATCACGCACAAACCATTTTTCATTATCAATATCTGTATTGCGCGGAAATGGTTTGATAGTTACATTATCACCGATGTGACAATTTTTATCTAAAATTGCATTCTCAATATGACAATTCGCCCCAATGCCAATCGGAAGTGTATGTCTGTCGCGTTCGTAATAATCAGCACCCATCACAATACTATCTTTAATGATGCATCCGCTAGCAATTTGACTCCGAATCCCAATAATCGAATGCGTGATTTGTGATTTTAAAATTTTACTTCCCTCAGCAATCAACACATCTTTCAAAGTTGAATCTTCTACAATAGATGCAGGCAGATAACGCGTATCGGTATAAATGGGTAATTTAGCGTCGTAAAAATCAAAAGGTGTTGAGGCAGTCGTCAACATCAAGTTGGTTTCAAAAAAAGAACGTATCGTTCCAATATCTTGCCAATATCCATCAAAATCAAAACCATAAACATCATGGGTCTTAATCGCATTTGGAATAATGTCGCTACCAAAATCATCATAACTGGGAAAGTTTGTTAAATAATCAATCAACACTTTTGTGTTGAACATATAAATTCCCATTGAACCCAAGAACGGTCGTTCAGGGTCATCACGGCTGATAAATTTATTTTGTGTTTCGGCATCTTTTGGCTTTTCAACAAAATCAGATATCTTGCCATTTGATTCGCGTTTTAAGATTCCAAAGCGACTCGCTTCGCCTCTTGTTACGGGTTGAACTGCTACTGTAATGTCGGCATTATTTTTCCAGTGATACTCTGCCATCTCCTTATAATCCATACGGTAGAGATGGTCACCGGCTAATATCAAAACATATTTTGCACTGGTAGCTTGAATTTCTAGCATTTGCTTGCGGACAGCATCCGCTGTGCCTTGATACCAATTTTCACTTTCCATCGTCTGTTCTGCCGCCCAAATTTGTACCCAGCCTTGATGAAAATTATCAAAGTTATAACTGCGGGTAATGTGTCGGTGTAACGAAACAGAATTGAACTGAGTCAGAATCGCGATGCGAAAAATCTCCGAATTAATACAATTGCTAATCGGAATATCAATCAGGCGATATTTTCCTGCAATCGGCACAGCAGGTTTTGAACGCATTTGAGTCAGTGGATATAAACGCGCACCACGTCCGCCCCCGAGAATCACAGCTAAGACTTCATTTAACGATGGCATAAAAGCCTCCAATAATGGGTTGTCTTACAAACTAGATTCTCGTTATTTTACCCCTAACCCCTTACGAATGCGATACATGAGATAGACAAACGGATATGCCAAAAGGATTAGAAAGTCTATCAGGATGAAGAAGAATTGAAGTTTCATAATGTAATCTCCGGAGAAAGTTGAGGTGTCTCAAGAAGATTTACGTTGATTCCTTTTTTATGTTTCTAATAAACGCATTTTATGGATTAGAAAATTCTCAGTCAATTCTTTTGGATACAGTTTATATAAAACTCAAACATCCTCCATAACTGGAGGATGTTTGAAACCCGTAGGGTATAATTCGGGACTGTGCCGAAGGAGGGAATCGAACCCTCATTCCCGGAGGGAACACGATTTTGAGTCGTGCGCGTCTGCCTGTTCCGCCACTTCGGCTTATTTGCGAACGCAAGTATACCACTCTCAACAACAAGGTCAAGAATGAAACTAGGAATTATCGGATTACCCCAATCAGGAAAAACAACTCTATTCAATGCAATCACCCGTGGCAATGCCCCCACCACCGCTTCGGCTGGGCGTATCGAAGTGCATCAAGCCGTGGTGGATGTGCCAGACCCACGCGTTGATACACTTTCCAAAATGTTCAACCCCAAGAAAACCATTTATGCCAAAGTCACTTATGCAGATATTGCCGGTTTAGAAACAGGCTCAGCAAAAAGCGGCATTTCGGGTCAATTGTTAAATCAACTCAACCAAATGGATGGATTGATTCTAGTTGTGCGTTGTTTTGAAAATGACAACGTCATGCACCCAAGCGGAAACGTAAATCCATTGCGCGATGTGGAAACCATGACCAGTGAATTGTTATTAAACGATTTGGTGGTGGTTGAAAGAAAACTCGAAAAATTAAAAGATGAAAAGAAAAAAGGCGGAACCGATAAAGCGGTCAATGCCCGCCAAATTGAATTATTTGAAAAACTCAACGCGGCATTATCTGAAAGCAAGCCATTAAGATTTTTAGAATTTACCCCTGATGAAGAAAAAGAACTTTCCAGTTTTGGCTTGTTGACTCGAAAACCGCTTCTGACGGTCTTCAACTTGGGTGAAGGTCAGTCAGCACCAGATTCATATTTAGACCATCCCTCTGTGGCTTTGATGTGTAAATTGGAAATGGAAATTGCGCAACTCTCACCAGAAGACGCTGAAGTTTTCATGCAAGAATATGGAATCAAAGAATTAAGTTTGAATCGTATGATTAATATTTCTTACGAATTATTACAAGAACAAACTTTTTTCACAGTCGGTGAAGATGAAGTACGGGCATGGGTCACACATCGCGGAGCAACCGCACAAGAAGCGGCTGGAGAAATCCACACCGATTTGTCGCGTGGGTTTGTTCGGGCTGAGGTAGTGGCATACGAAGACTTGACCAGTTTAGGGTCAATGAATGAAGCGAAAGCAAAAGGCAAGTTTAGGCTTGAAGGCAAAGAATATATCGTCAAAGATGGCGATATTATGCACGTTCGCTCTAGTTTGTAAAATCCATTCTTAAGAACGGTTCAAAATTTTTTTGTTTGTGATAAAACAATAACAAAGGAGATAAAAATTATGGCTTATAAACTTTCAAGATGGGATTTATCTGCATTGTATCCGGGCTACGATAGCGCGGAATTGCAAAGCGCGTTCGACATGATTGAAGAGCAAGTGACTTCGTTTGAAGGCTTGCGTGATAAATTGAAACCCGATATGCCCGAAGAACAATTTTTGCAAGCCGTGAAATCAAGTGAAGAGACAGCACGCGTTGCAAATAAAATGTATTCATTTGCTGGTTTATCTTTTTCTGCTGACACACAAGACCAACAAGCCCAATCTTTGCAAAATCGCATTTTACAATTTTTAGCTGAAGTTGAAAACCGCTCCATGTTTTTCAGTTTGTGGTGGAAAGAGTTAGATGATGAAAATGCCAAACGCTTGATGGCAAATTCTGGTGATTATAAATATTATCTCGAAGCCATTCGTTTGTATAAACCACATACCTTGAGCGAGCCAGAAGAAAAAATTATGAACATCAAGAACATCACTGGCGCAAATGCTCTTACGAATTTATATGACTCAATCACGAATCGTTATACGTTCAAAATGAAGGTCAACGGAAAAGAAAAAGAAATGACTGCGGCGGAATTATTTTCTTTCCGTTACAGCACTGACCCCAAAGTTCGCGCTGAAAGTTATCAATCTCAATTCAAAGTGTATGCAGAAGATGGTCCAATTCTTGGGCAAATGTATCAAACCCGCGTGCGTGATTGGCACAATGAAAATGTGAATCTGCGTAAGTTTAAGAGTCCGATTGCCGCACGCAACTTAAGCAACGACGTCCCGGATGAAGCGGTAGAGGCGTTGCTTGATGTCGCCAAGAAAAATGTTGGCATCTTCCAAAGATATTTCAAATTGAAAGCAAAATATATCGGAATGAAAAAGATACGTCGTTACGATATTTATGCGCCCGTCGCCGCTTCCAAGAAGACTTATAGTTGGGATGATGCGGTCAACATGGTGCTTGATGCATTCAAATCTTTTGACCCGAAAATTGAATCTTTAGCAAAACGCGTCTTTGACCATAATCGTATTGACAGTGAAATTCGTAAAGGCAAACGCGGTGGCGCATTTTGTTGGTCTTATTTGCCAGAAGAAACGCCATATGTGTTGGTGAACTATCAAGGCACTGGACGTGAAGTAGCAACACTTGCGCATGAATTGGGTCATGCTATGCACTCGATGTTGGCATCACATCACAATACGTTTACGTTCCATTCATCATTGCCGTTGGCAGAGACTGCATCTACATTTGCAGAAATGATTTTGATTGATAAATTGCTTGCCGAAGAAAAAGATGAATCAGTTCGCCGCGATATTCTCTTCAAACAAATTGATGATGCCTATGCAACCATCATGCGCCAATCTTATTTTGCAATCTTTGAAAAAGAAGCACATGATTTGGTGATGAAGAACGCTTCGGTTGATGATTTATGCAAAGCTTATTTAGATAGCCTCAAGCAACACTTTGGTGATTCACTTGAATTAAGTGATGAATTTAAATGGGAATGGGTGGGTATTCCACACATTTATCACACACCATTTTATGTGTATGCGTATGCGTTTGGTCAATTGCTGGTGTTAGCTTTGTATCAACAATACAAAGCGGAAGGTGAATCATTCAAGCCGAAATATCTCAAGATTCTTTCTGCTGGTGGCTCCGAAGCCCCAGAGAAGATTTTGAAAGAAGCAGGCATTAACATTCGTGACCCGAAATTCTGGCAAGGTGGCTTTGATGTGCTAGAGAAATTGGTCAGCGAGTTGGAGAAGTTGCCAGTTGAATCGAAGAAAGCGAAACCTGCGGCGAAAAAGGCTGTCAAGAAAGTTGTGAAAAAGAGTAAGACGACAAAGAAGAAAAAGTAAGCCGTAAACCTAAAAGATGACTCTACAAGAGTCATCTTTTCATTTCTTGACAATCTATATTTCCCCCTTTATACTTATTGAAAACGATTTTCAATAAAAATGTCTACTGAAATTTGGATTTCTCAATTGCAAGATAATGGCTATCGCATTACCTCTGCTCGCCGCGCGGTGGTGGATACGGTGTATGGCTCTACTCACGCATTAACTCCAATTGAAGTGTATGACAAAGCTCGCAAAAAATATCGGGCGTTGGGTTTGGTCACTGTTTATCGCACACTCGAAAAACTTGAAGAGTTACATCTCATTCAACGCGTGCATCAGCCAATTGGATGCCAGGCTTTTATTTCGGCAGGTGTGGGGCATCAACATTTATTGCTTTGCCAAAATTGCGGTCAAGTGGAATTTTTTGATGGTGATGATTTAGATTCGCTTACAAAAAACATCGCTCGCAAAACAGGCTATCAAATCAAAGAACATTGGTTGCAATTATTTGGTTTATGTGTAGATTGTAGATAAATTAAATCCCTTGCCAAAAGCAGGGGATAAAAAATAGGAATTCTAAATGAAAAAGATTTTCAATATCATTATGGCATTAAGCATTCTTTCGCTTCTTGTCCTGACTTCATGTGGCTCTACCCCACAAACAGAGTCAAACGGTTTAACAGTTCTCGCTTCGACCTCGTTCTTAGCAGACATTGCACAAAACGTGGCTGGTGACCGTTTACAAGTTCAGTCGCTTTTACCAATTGGTGCTGACCCACATGCTTATCAACCTGTGCCTGCTGATATAGTAAAAATTGCAGAGAGTGATTTGTTAATTCTCAATGGCTTGGAATATGAGCATTTTATTGAGTCATTGCTTGAAAATGCTGATGGTGAAAGAATCGTTGTAGAAGCAACAACTGGTTTAACTCCGCATGAAGATGAAGAACATGCTGACGAAGCAGAATCAGGTGAAGGTCACGAACATGAAGCGGGTGACCCTCACATGTGGCTTGACCCAAATTTAGTCATCACCTATGTTGAAAATATCCGTGATGGATTGATTCAAGTTGACCCAGATGGCAAAGAAATTTATGAGCAAAATGCAGGAGTGTATATCAATCAACTTCAAGAGTTAGATGCATGGATTGTTGAGCAAGTGAATCAAATTCCTGAAGATAAACGCTTGTTGGTGACAAATCACGAATCATTAAATTATTTTGCAGAGCGTTATGGCTTTGAAGTGGTTGGGACAGTTCTGCCAAGTGCGAGTACAAATGCACAACCTTCTGCACAACAAATGGCGCAATTGATTGATGATATCAATGCCATTGATGTACCTGCTATTTTTTTAAGTGATGTAGAAAATGCGACGCTTGCTGAACAAATTGCTAGTGAAACTGATGTAAAGATTGTGAATAATTTATATCTTGAATCTTTAACCGTTGGTGAGCCTGCTGGAACCTATTTAGATATGATGAGACACAATGCGAATCTCATTGTAGATGCTTTGAAGTAAAATTTGATTATGTATCCTCAAGTCATCCATCAAACGGATAAACCGATTCTCAATGTGCAAAATCTTTCGGTGCGCTATAACGGACGAGTTGCATTGGAAGATATTAATTTCCATTTGCATGTTGGCGAACGTGTTGCAGTTGTTGGACCCAATGGTGCAGGCAAAAGCACTTTGTTTAAAGTGGTGGCTGGAGTGTTGCAACCAAATCAAGGTTTAGTGACAATTTCAGGTTCGAATCCTTTGGTG
Source organism: Anaerolineales bacterium UBA2317 (assembly GCA_002345215.1). Taxonomy (GTDB): domain Bacteria; phylum Chloroflexota; class Anaerolineae; order Anaerolineales; family Villigracilaceae; genus Villigracilis. Next base: position 98,592 of record DDVH01000043.1, on the reverse strand, counting down.
CATCAATGTATTGCTTATATTCCGCAACGCTCACAAGTGGATTGGGCTTTTCCAGTCAATGTGGCTGATGTGGTGATGATGGGACGCAATGCTAAGTTGGGTTTGTTTAAATTGCCAAGTAAAAAAGATTGGGATTTTGTAAATCATGTGTTGGAAACTGTGCAATTAGAAAATTTATCCAAACGGCAAATCAATCAGCTTTCGGGCGGTCAGCAACAACGCATGTTTATTGCGCGAGCACTGGCTCAAGAAGCAGAATTGATGTTAATGGATGAACCTCTTACTGGTTTAGATACTCCTGCTCAAGAAAGTTTGCTTGATTTGTTAGATACGCTCAAAGGTCAAAATGTGACTGTGATGGTTGCCACACATGACCTTGAGCAAGCATCTCGTCACTTTGACAGAATAATGTTGTTGAATCATAAGATTATTACGTTTGATGAACCATCATCTGTGATGAAAACAGAAAATTTATTGCAAGCCTATGGTGCAAGGTTACGAACTACAAATGGAAATGACAATCTCTTAACACTAGATGATTCATGTTGCGGAGATGAAAACGAACATGACCATCATTGATTGGCTTTCATCTCCATTGCAATATGAATTTATGCTTCGTGGCATGCTTGCCGCCATCATGGTTGGCATCGTCTGTGCAGTGATTGGAACGTTTGTAGTTTTACGTGGCATGGCATTTTTTGGTGACGCACTCGCGCATACTATTTTGCCTGGCATTGCTTTGGGATATTTAATCTCCGGCAATGCACGCGAAATATTATTTTGGTGGGCATTAGGTACAGCCATCGTTGCATCCCTAGGCATTGGAGCAATCAGCAAACAAGCACAAGTCAAAGAGGATACAGCCATTGGCATTATTTTTGCAGGCATGTTCGCGCTCGGCATTGCTTTGATTTCAACCGTCCGCAGTTATGCAGTGGATTTGAGTCATTTTCTTTTTGGTGATGTGCTTGGAGTCTCAACGCAAAGTTTGTGGCTGATTTCAATTTTCGGTGGAATTGTTTTGTTGATTGTGATTGCATTCTATAAAGAATTTACAACCATATCATTTGACCCTGTCCTCGCGCTCACGCTTCGACTCCCCGTCAACCTGCTCAATAACCTTTTGCTGACTCTTATTGCCGTCACAGTGGCTGTCTCATTACAAACCGTCGGAGTCGCATTGATGGTTGCCATGTTAGTCACACCTGCCGCAACTGCATCTATGCTCACTCATCGTTTATCTACCATGATGATTCTCGCCGCAATCATTGCCGCATTTTCTGGTGTAGTTGGTTTATATCTTTCATATTATTTTAGTATTGCTTCTGGTTCAGCCATAGTACTAACGGCTACCTTCTTATTCCTACTTGGGTTCTTGTATAAAAGAGTGAAGTCTATATAATGACATAAACTCACAAAACTCAAGGAGAAAACAAATGGCACTTATCGAAGTTTCCACACAAATCAATGCTTCACCTGAAAAAATATTTGACTATGTCTCTAGTCTTGATTCGCTAAAAAGTGATTACGTCATCAAAGTTGAAGCAGATGGTCCAATCAAACTCGGCACGAAAATCAAGACTACTGTCAAAGCCATGAACGGTGTAGAAAATGTAATTACATCTGAAGTGATTGCTTACGAAAAAAATAAAATCTACGGTTCAAAAACATACGCTGCCCCGCCTGCATCAGATGTCATCAGCACTTACATTCTAGAACCCGAAGGCAAAGGCACAAAAGTCACCTTGCAAACCGAAGCACAACTCGTCCCACCCGGAATGCCCTCTATGCCCGGCATGGAAGATATGATGAAAAATCAAATGGTGGCAGGTTACACCGCTGCATTGGGAACCTTGAAAAAGAAAATGGAAGGTTAAGAACTTCTAATTTTATGCTCAAGCCGCCGTCCTCGGCGGCTTATTTATTTATTTATTTTCGCAGAGACGGCGCAAGGAGCATATCGTTAAGGTAGAATTGCGCCCATGCGAAACAAAATTTTATTTTTACTCACGCTATTGATTGTGGCTTGTTCTTCACCGCAAACAAATGTTGAAGTCGCCACACCAACTATCCCTGTGTTTGAAGCGTTACCCGTCACAGATACACCAGTGCTTCCGACTGAAACGCCTCTTCCTACGGTGACTCCTGTTCCTGCACTTGAAAAAGCCATTTACACGTTAGACGTTTTGATAGATTACGATGCCAAAACTGTGGGCGTGAATCAAAATATTTTGTATCCGAATTTAACGGGAAATCAATTAAATAATTTGGTGATTGCGATTGTGCCAAATTTATGGCAAGGAAGTTTTAACTTAACCAGTATTTCAATTAATGGTGAAGCAATTACGAATTACCTAATTACGAATCAACGACTCGATATTCCGCTTTCATTTTTTCTTGCACCCAACGAAACAGTTGACATTGATATTCAATATTCTTTAGCATTGCCATTTGCCGAACAAGAAGACCCAAGCATTTCACGCCCGCGCATTTATGGCTACACTAGCAGACAAATTAATTTAACAAACTGGTATCCATTTGTTGTGCCAAACATCAACGGCGAATGGGTTTTGCATGAGCCGTGGTATTACGGAGAGCATTTAGTGTATGATGCCGCGGATTATGAAGTTAATCTCAAATTTGTAGATCCAGCATCCGCGCCAATCGTTGCATCAAGTGGCGTGCCTGAAACACAAGCCGATGGCTCAATAACTTATAAAATTAATTCTGCACGCACATTTGCATTATCTGCCAGCCGAGATTTTCAAACTTCAACAACGCAATTCGGTGATGTAACATTAACAAGTTATTACTTCCCATTCAACGAACGTGGTGGTCAAGCCGCATTACAAGCCACTTTAGAATCTATGCAAGTATTTTCTCAACGCTATGGAGCATATCCACATAAAAGTTTGGCAATTGTGATGGGTGACTTTAATGATGGCATGGAATATTCTGCCTTCTATTATTTGAGCAAAGATTTTTATAATTTATATGATGGCACGCCTGCCAATTATTTAACATTTGTTGCCGTGCATGAAACCGCACACCAATGGTGGTTTGAGCAAGTCGCCAGCGACCAAGCCTTACAACCATGGGTTGATGAAGCACTGGCAACATATAGCGAAAGAATTTATTACGAAAGTGTTTATCCCGATTTAGTCAGTTGGTGGTGGACGTATCGGATTGATTTTTATAAGCCTGGAGGCTTTGTAGATATTCCCATTTATGAAGGCGAAGGTTTTCGCCCATATACCAACGCAACTTATTTTCAAGGCGCAAAATTTCTTGAAAACGTACGCCAACGAATCGGTGATGAAGCCTTCAACGCTTTCTTACAAGATTATTTGAATCAAGGTCGCGGAAAAATTATCACAGCCAATGATTTCTTCCGAATCTTAAGAACGCACACCAGCGCCGATATTTCAGATTTACTCAATCAATACTTCCGCAGTATTTATCAATGAAATTACGCATTACAAATCACATTTCACGTTTCACGCTTCACTTTCTACTTTCTGTTTTTATAATCGCGTGCAATTCACCCATTGCCACACCTACGCCCACGCCACTTTCATTTGCACAAGTTGCCATTGAAAAACCAAACACAGATTTAACCTCCACGCCGTTTCAACCATCCGATTCGACGGATACACCTATTCCAACATTTACGATAAGCCCAACAATAACCTCAACACCAACATTGACTTTAACATCGCCTCCCCCTACGGTGACATCTGATTCCGCCCTCCCAACATCTTCTGCGCCTACAAATTCTTCTCGCACAAATTACATTTTGTATGCAACTTTGAATTTTGCAAACAAAACCATCGCCGTTGACCAAACGATTCGCTATTACAACAACACTGGCATAAATTTATCCGAATTGGTGTTAGCCGTTCCACCAAATTTATATAACCGAGCATTTTCTCTTAATACAATCACACAAGACAATACAACGATTTCTTCCTATAACCTCAGCGGACAAAGACTCACGCTCAACTTGCCGCAAACTTTACCTGCAAATTCTGCCACAACCATTGTGATGAATTTCAGTTTGAATATTCCGCAAAAATCATCCAATGATGTTTTCGGCTATGACTTTAACCAAATCAATTTAGTAGATTGGTATCCTTTTGTAGTTCCATATAAAAACGGCTGGGTTTTACACGACTCTATGCCGTGGGGAGAAAATCTTGTTTACGATTCATCGGATATTGAATTGAATATCAAAACAGATTCTGGTGTCACTTTAGCAGTGGGAGCATCTCCTGAATCAAACGGCGAATGGACTCGCTATCGTTTATATGGTGCACGGACATTGGCATTATCTGCTAGCAATGAATTTTTGGTTCACGAAACTTCTGCTGGCAATATTGTCATCCGTTCTTATTATTTCGCTGGCGGATACAAAAGCGGTGCCGAAGGTGTCGCTTTATATTCTTCACAAGCTATTAATACCTTTTCTCAACAATTTGGACCATATCCACACCAAGCCTTGACCATCGTCCAAACCGATATGGATGATGGCATGGAATACGATGGTTTAATTTTTCTATCCACAGATTTTTATAGTCAATATAACGGAACGGCAAGAAGTAATTTAGCCACCATCGGAATCCATGAAGTAGCACATCAATGGTGGTATAGCCTCGTAGGCAGTGACCATGCTATGGAACCGTGGTTAGACGAAGCATTATCTACTTACAGCGAAAGAATTTTTTACGAAAATAATTACCCAGCCAATATCAGTTGGTGGTGGCAGTTTAGAGTCAATTACTTTAATCCCTCAGGGTATGTGGATACGAATATCTATAATGGTCAATCCTTCCGTCTGTATACAAATGCGGTTTACTTTCAAGGCGCATTATTCTTAGACGAACTGCGCGAACGAATGGGCTATGGAAATTTCTCTAAATTTCTGCAAGAATATGTCAGAAGATATTCATACAAACACGCTACAGGGGCAGACTTTTTTGCCCTGCAACGTGAGATTGTGAATGTGAATATCAGTGATTTGTTAAGTAGGTATTTTTTGAGTTCGTATTAGGCTTTCGTCATTGCGAGCGAGTGAAACGAGCGAAGCAATCTTATGATGCGTTTGAGATTGCTTCGACGCAAAGAACAAGAGCACGTCTCGCAATGACATATTCACACCATGAACCGACCCTATACCTTTATCAACGTCGCCATGACGGCGGACGGAAAGATTGATACCTTTGAAAGAAAAGGTTCAACCATTTCGTCTGCGAGAGATAAGGCGCGGGTGGATGAATTACGAGCGAGCGTGGACGGAATCCTTGTAGGTGGGAAAACTTTATCCGCTGAAACACCCAAGTTGACGGTCAAGAATGAAGCGTTGCGTGAGAATAGAATCAAGCAGGGGCGGTCAGAAAATCCTATAAAAATTGGAGTCGCATCCAATATAAATCTTTCATTAGACTCAGATTTTATTAAGGTTGGACCCGCGCGAGTGGTAATATTTACGACATCACAAACATCTATAAGCCAAGTTGAATTATTACGCGCGCATGGTGTAGAAGTGTTTGTAGAAGATTCTTCTCAAGTTGATTTGACAAACATGATGCACACGTTGAAAAAAAATGGTGTAGATTCTTTAATGGTGGAAGGTGGTGGCACAATTAATTTTGAACTGATGCGTTTGGGCTTGGTAGATGAATTGATGATTTACATTGCGCCAATGATTTTTGGTGGTGCAAATGCCCCGACAGTAGCAGATGGTTTTGGATTAATTCGCGAACACGCCTTGAATTTAAAGTTATCTCACGTTGAACAATGGGAAGACGGCGGCGTAATTCTTCGATATAAATTTTTATAGAGGTAACACTATGACGACCACAACACATGAAAAAGTACAACTTTTAATTCAAGAAGATTTAAGTCAATTATCAGTGCGTATCGAAGCAATTGCGGATTTGCCAACTCGTTTTGGTGATTTTCACATCGTTGCTTTTTCAAATAATTTAGATAACAAAGAACACGTTGCTATTTTCAAAGGTGATATTTTGAATTCTGAAAATGTGCCCGTGCGTTTACATTCTGAATGTTTAACAGGCGATGTAATGGGTTCGTATCGTTGTGATTGCCGCGACCAATTAGAACATGCTTTGAAAAAAATAAATAAAATGAAACAAGGCGTTGTTTTATATCTTCGTCAAGAAGGTCGTGGCATTGGTCTCACAAATAAAATCCGCGCTTATAGTTTGCAAGACCAAGGGTTAGATACTGTTGAAGCAAATGTTGCTTTGGGTTTTCGTGATGATGAACGTGATTACACCATCGCGGCAGAAATGTTGAAAGCATTAAAAGTTAATTCAGTGCGATTGATGACCAACAACCCGAAAAAAATTGAGCAATTAAAATCGCATGGCATTATCGTCAACGAACGTTTGCCGCACATTTTGCCAACCAACAAACACAATCGCGCTTACTTAAAAACCAAAGCCGCCAAGTCGGGTCACATGATTGATTTTCACTGGGAAGCGAATGAATAAAAATATTCTCATCACGGGTGCCACTGGCGCGCTCGGAAGTTTAACCGCCAAAGTTTTTGCAATGCAAGGGCATAACTTAATTTTGATGGGAACCAAACAAAATAAATTAGATTCATTAGCAAAAGATTTGAATTTACAAAATAATAGATTTCTGACTCAAGCCGTTGACTTAATTGATGCAAATGCGCTTCAAACTTCGGTGGAAACTGCTCTTTCCAAATTCGGCAGTATCCACGCTTTATTCCATCTCATCGGCGGATGGGTCGGCGGCAAAACGTTTGTAGATACTTCACATGATGATTTGGAATTTATGCTTAATCAACATGTGCGTACGACGTTTAATTTATTCAAGTCATTATCAAAACCTTTGTCTGGCAACAATTGGGGACGTGTGATTATCGTCTCTGCTTCTACAGTTCCAAATCCATCTGGAAAATCAGGTGTATATACGCCTGCCAAAGCCGCCCAAGAAAACATGGTATTGAATCTAGCAGCTGAACTCAAAGAATTCAAAGTGACTGCTAATATTATCCAAGTGCGAGCGATTGATGTAGAAAACAAAGGCACAGGCACCACCCCTGCGGAAATTGTCTCTGCGATTCAATATTTATTTTCGGATGAAGCAGGAAAAATTAGTGGAGCAAGGATTCCGTTGTATTAAAAAGTTAGACCCTAAAGATTTTCTTTAGGGTCTTTTTTATTTAATTAATTCTTTTTGAACTGCCGAAGTTAAATCAACCACCCGCTTCTTAGATAATGTGCAGTATTTTTTATCAATTTCAATCCCTACACCTTTTCGCTGATTCAACGCAGCAGAAATAATTGTAGAGCCACTACCACTAAATGGGTCTAAGATAGTATCCCCAACATAGCTAAACATTTTGATACAACGCCTCGGCAACTCTAGTGGAAAGGGTGCTGGATGTCCAATTTTTTTCTTGCTTTCGCCGTTGAATGTCCACACGCCGTTTGTCCATTCCATAAATTCATCACGTTCAATGTCAGAGACTTTGCTTCCGCTAGTTTTCTTCCAATTTTTTTTGTATAAAATCAAAATTAATTCTACGGGCGCAATCACAAATGGTGCAGAAGCACTCTTCCATGACCCCCATGCGGTTCTTCGAGAAATGTTGCCTTCATTCCAAATGACTGTGGAATGATATTGAAAGCCGATTTTTTTTGCAATCGTAGTGATGTCTGCACCAACGCTTTGTTGTCCACCTTTGTTTTTATCTAGTGGGACATTCAAACAAAAACGCCCATCTTCTTTGAGCCAGTCAAAACAACGGGACATCCACTTTTCACTGAACTCAAGATATTCTGTGTAGGATAAATCGTCTTTATGGGAATTGTAAGCAATATCCACGTTGTAAGGAGGCGAAGTGACAATCAGGTCAATGCTATTATCTTCGACAAGTTTGGTGGTAATGACATCGTCATTGATAATTTTGATTTGATTGTTTTCAAAGAACACCTTGGGGTTTTTCATGCTGAGATTGTAAACGATTTTCCGTTATACTCATGCCCGCTGTGAGGATATAAATTTATGCCAATTTTTGCTCTTGTTTTGCTTTTCTTATCCGCGACGATGCATGCCTTGTGGAATTTTTTGCTGAAAAGTTCAGAAGAAAAATATATTGCCATGGGCTGGCAAGTGATATTAAGCGGAGTTTTTTCTTTCTTCATACTTTTTTATTCTGGTTTGCCACCTCAACACATGTGGGGATTTGCAATTGCTAGCATGTTGTTAGAAGCCATTTATTTTATTTTGCTATGTATTGCATACACTGACCATGATTTTTCGTTGGTGTATCCAATAGCACGTGGAGCGGCACCTGCTTTGTTAGTGTTATGGTCAGCGATTTTTTTACGTGAGCAATTGACAGTTGGGGGTTATATTGGTTTGGCTATGATTACAGGTGGAATTATCTTAATCGGTGCAACAACTCTTTTACAGAATAAAGGTGAGAAACCGCATTTGAAAGGTATCTTAACGGCTTTATCGGTTGCATTGGTGATTTCAATTTATACGTTTATTGATGGAACAGCTGTCAAAAATGGACCTGCACTGCCGTATGGAATATCCATGTTTGTGATGGTTCCATTTGTGACCACACCTTATTTAATGAATCGTTACGGTATTGAGCCATTCAAACGCGTGTGGAAAAATTATCGAGGATATTTGTTGATAGGTGGTGTGCTTGGATTAGTCGCATATATGTTGGCGTTATTTGCTTACACCATTGCGCCATTAAGTTATTCCGGCGCGATTCGTGAAGTCAGTGCTGTGATTGGGGCGTTTTTAGGTTGGAGATTCTTAAAAGAAGAAATGGGCGGGATTCGTTTGGTCGGGTCAGTAATTGTGTTTGCGGGTGTGATGGTGATTGCTGTTTTTGGGTGAAAGAACAAGAGCATTAGCCACAGAGAGCACAGAGACCTTTGAGTTTTTTCTCTGATAACTCTGTGACCTCTGTGGCTTTGAGTGAAGAAAATGTTGCTGGAACAGAATCAAGTTGAAGTCAAGTATGAAGCGGGTTTTCATCTGATTTGCAAAATTAATTTTTAAGTTGCATCCTCTGCGAAATGGGGTAAGATTAGAAATGCCATGAATAATCTTTTGGCAGGGATTCTTTTACGAAAATCAATCAGTTGACCTGATGGTATCTACATACCTATCAGGTTTTTTATTTGAGGAGTATCAATGCTGAAAACACCTTGGGAATATCGTTACGCTCACCGCGCACAAAAAGCGAAAACTTCTGCAATTCGTGAGTTGTTAAAGTTAACTGAACAGCCCGATATGATTTCTTTTGCAGGTGGTTTGCCTGCACCGGAAGTTTTCCCGATTAAAGAATTTCAGGAAGCATGTAATTTGGTTTTGAATGAACGCGGACCGCAGGCATTGCAATACGGCACATCTGAAGGATATACACCGTTGCGTGAAATGATTGCACAGCGTAATAGTCGTTTTAGTGTGCCTGTCACTGCTGATAATATTTTAATTACATCTGGTTCTCAACAAGCATTGGATTTACTCGGCAGGTTGTTCATCAATCGTGGTGACCATATTGTGGTTGAGTCACCAACTTATTTAGGGGCATTGCAAGCGTGGGATGCCTATGGCGCACAATATATTACTGTGCCTGCCGATGAACATGGCATGGATACAGACCATTTGGAAGAAGCGCTTCGCGTCGGACCTAAGTTTATATATGTTCTGCCCAATTTTCAGAATCCTTCAGGGTCAACATTGAGTTTAGAACGCCGTAAGCGTTTAATTCTATTAGCTGACCAATACGGTGTGCCAATTATTGAAGATGACCCGTATGGTCAATTACGTTATGAAGGTGAGCATATTTCATCAGTAGTGATGTTGGATAATCAATATCGTAATGATACCGATGGTGAATATTCTGGCAATGTGATTTATTTGAGTACGTTTTCTAAATTGCTTGCCCCAGGTTTGAGATTGGCTTGGGTGATTGCGCCTCCGAACGTGATTCAAAAACTCGTCATGGCAAAACAAGCTGCAGATTTACATTCATCCACATTTAATCAACAAGTGGCGTATGAAGTTGCCAAAGGCGGCTTTTTAGATGAGCATGTAAAAGTGATTCGTTCGGTCTATAAAGAACGCCGTGATGTGATGTTAGAAATGATGGAAGAAATTTTCCCATCTGAAATGCAATGGAAAAAACCTTTGGGCGGTATGTTTTTGTGGGGAACCCTGCCACAAGGCATAGATACTGCTGAGATTTTGAAACTTGCAATTGAAAAGAAAGTTGCCTTTGTGCCGGGCGCTTCATTTCACCCCAATGGCGGAAATAACAATACAATGAGAATGAATTTCTCATATTCATCTCCAGATGTGATACGAGAAGGAATCGCAAGATTAGGCGAGACGTTGAAAGAAGCGTTTGTGAAGAATGGACATAAGTAGCGGTTAGCAAAAGACGGTGGATAAACCACCGTCTTTTTTATTTCAACAAATCATTTAATTGATTAAACGACTGAATGATGTGGCAATCTGGCGCTTCTGGGAACAAACCTGTTGGGTCGTATAACACAGGCATAAGACCTGCGTTATTTGAACCGATAATATCAGCAAAATAATTGTCACCAATGTACATAGTTTCATCGGCTTGTGTTTTGGAAATTTGCAAAGCATGATGAAATACTCTCGCATCTGGCTTGAATGCACCCACTTCACCTGCCGCAAGTAAAAAGTCAAAGTAACTGGTGAGATTCATTTCATCCAATTCATTTTGGAATGGAGTTTCACGGTTCGAAACCACGCCTAAGGTGTAACCTGATTCTCTTAATGAATTAAGCACAGATGGAATTTCTTCTGGCACGACCACTTGTGGTTTGTATGCTTCGCTCATGTGATTTGAAACATGCGGAGCCAATTCATGCGCATGAGATTCAGAAAGTTTCAATGCCATTAATCGCCGTTTTGAATAATTGACCCAAAATCCTTTGCTATCGTCTTTGAAGGTTTGGGCATCTTGTGTAATTTGTGGCGAGTTAGCAAAATAAAAATGTTCCCATCGCTCAGCAAATAAAATTTGTTCTTGTGAAAAAGTGATGTTATGAGTTTGTAAATACTCTACAAAAACTTTCCCACCCGATGGGGTTGTGAGTCGTAAAGTACCGTCAAGATCAAAGAGGATGGCTTTTATTTTTTTCATGGTTGCTACTTTGTAATTTATTTTTATCCACCAATGTGAGACATTTCAACTTTCGGAAGTGGAATGGTATTTTCAGAACGAATTTCAGAATATCTATCAGCTCGTTTGTGCCATACTTGAGAAATTTTTTCAGAGATTTCATCATTACTTGCACCGTTGCGAATCAATTCCCGCAAGTCATGTCCTTTAATGGCAAACAAACAAGTGTATAACTTTCCTTCAGCAGATAAACGCGCGCGATTACAATCTCGACAAAAGGCTTGCGTGACAGATGCAATTACACCGATTTCTCCACCGCCATCTTGATATTTCCAACGTTCAGCAACTTCGCCTCGATAATTCGGGTCAACAGGTTCTAATGGCATTTCGGCATTGATCAAGCCTACAATTTCTTTGGCAGAGACGACATCATCCATGCGCCAGCCATTGGTATGCCCAACATCCATGTATTCGATGAAGCGCAAAATATATTTTCGTTCACGGAAAAATTTTGCCATTGGCAAAATGCTTTGTTCATTCACGCCACGTTTGACGACCATGTTTACTTTGACAGGCAACCCAATGGAATGTGCAAAGTCCATGCCTTCGATGACTTTTGCAACGGGATAATCTACGTCGTTCATGGCTTTGAAGATATCATCATCTAATGAATCTAAACTAACAGTCACACGCGTCAAGCCAGCATCTTTCAAAGCTTGACCCTGTTGCACGAGTAGAGAACCGTTGGTGGTGAGAGTCAGGTCGAGGTCAGGTATTGAAGCGAGCATTTGAATCAGATTTGGCACACCTTTGCGGACTAATGGTTCGCCTCCAGTTAATCTAATTTTTTTCACGCCATGTTTTACAAAAATTTTTGCTAGCTGTGTAATTTCTTCAAAGGTTAAAATTTGCTCACGTTTTAGATATGGATAATCTGACCCAAATACTTCTTTGGGCATACAATAGACGCAACGAAAATTGCAACGATCTGTTACAGAAATTCGCAGGTCACGTAAGGGGCGGTTAAGAGAATCGTAAAGGTTCATTTTCTTTAATAGTACTTTCGGATTATAACAATTTTATTAAAATACCTATTTCAATTTGACTTGCATTATCAGGCGTGCTATGATGATAAATCATTTATTCTGTAGGAGTTATTCATGAGTTTTGAATTTATTTTACGAATTATCGGGATGTTTGTTTTGGCAATAGCAGGTGGATATTGGGGATTTGACATCTCTCGTTTTACACCGGATGATGCTGTTCGCACCACACTTACGTTTGGCTTGGTCGGTGCATTAGCAGGCTTGATTCTGACGCCATACTTTACGACTCGTCCAGCGCGTACATTACGGGGAATCCTCGGCAGATTAGCGGCTGAAAGTTTGTTTGCAGGTTTAACTGGTTTAGTGGTTGGTTTGTTAATTGCGGCTTTGCTTGCATTTCCACTTTCGATGTTGCCCGCACCATTTGGTGAGATTCTTCCTTTTATTGGTGTTCTTGTCTTTTCATATTTTGGTGTTTCACTTTTTGTGATGCGCCAAGGTGACATTATGGGTTTGCTTGGTAGTTTAAGTGGACGCGGTGAGGGTGGCAGTTCTTCCTCGTGGAGCAATTTAAATCGCAATATTCTTTTAGATACCAGCGTGATTATTGATGGGCGTGTGGCTGACATTGCGAAAACTGGATTTTTGCCCGGCACGCTTCTGATTCCGCGCTTTGTGTTGAATGAGTTGCAATATATTGCTGATTCACCGGATGGTCAGCGACGTCAACGCGGACGACGTGGCATGGAAGTGTTAGCTGAATTACAAAAATTACCAAACGTGTTGGTGCGTATTTCAGATATCAATGTAGATGGTGTACGTGAAGTTGACGATAAATTAATTGTGCTTGGAAAACAACTCAAGAGTCCAGTATTGACCAATGACTATAATTTGAATCGCATTGCCGAATTACAAGGTGTGACCGTTTTGAACATCAATGAATTAGCGAATGCAGTTAAATCAGTTGTGTTACCCGGCGAAGGCTTGCGGATTAACATCATGCAAGAAGGCAAGGAAGCAGGTCAAGGTGTGGGGTACATGGAAGACGGCACAATGGTCGTCGTTGAAAATGGTAAAGATTACATCGGCGAATATATGGAAGTGAATATTACGAAAGTTTTGCAAACCGCCGCTGGAAAAATGATTTTCGGGCGTGTGGATGAAGAACAAGCGAGAAGGAATAAGAAGTAATCAGTAACGAGTAATCAGTGTTCAGTGAACAGGGTGTAAAATACACCCTGTTTTGTTTTATAATTTCACAAACTTTCACATGTCATTCTAAGCCACGTTCTTGCTCTTTGTGGCGAAGAATCTCTACGATTATCTAAGAGACCCTTCGCTATCGCTCAGGGTGACAAACTAAAAAACTTCATGGTAAATAAAAATGCTAAAAATTTACAACACACTCACCCGCAAGACCGAAGAATTTCAAACGCTTGAACCCAATTTAGTGAAAATGTATGTCTGCGGTGTGACCGTTTACAACGACGCGCATGTAGGTCATGCTATGTCTGCGATTGTGTTTGACATTATTCGTCGTTATCTTATTTACAAAAATTATGAAGTCAAGTTCGTCATGAACTATACCGATGTGGATGACAAGATTATCAATCGTGCCAAACAACTTGGTGAAGAACCTCTAAAACTTTCACAAAGGTATATTGACGATTATGCTAACGATTTAAAAAATCTAAACGTATTGCCTGCTACAGCGAATCCTCAAGTCAGTAAAACCATGCCTTTGATTATCAAATTCATCGAAGGCTTGATTCAAAAGGAAGCCGCGTATGCCGCACCCAATGGTGATGTTTATTTCAGTGTCACCAGTGATGAAGATTATGGCAGACTTTCTGGCAGAAAGCTTGACGATATGCAAGCAGGCGCACGCATTGAAGTTGAAGAAGCCAAAAATCATCCAATGGATTTCGCTTTATGGAAAGCCGCAAAAGAAGGCGAAATTTTTTGGGAAAGTCCTTGGGGCAAAGGTCGCCCGGGTTGGCACATTGAATGTTCGGCAATGAATCTTGCTGAACTCGGTGAACAAATTGATATTCATGGCGGTGGCAATGATTTAATTTTCCCACATCATGAAAATGAAATTGCTCAAACCGAAAGTTATACTGGCAAAGAATTTTCGCGTTATTGGATTCACAACGGCATGTTACAACTCGGCGGCGAAAAAATGTCGAAGTCGCTGGGTAACATCGTTAGCATCAAAGAATTTTTATCCACCCGCTCTGCCGATGTAATGCGCATGTTGGTTCTGAATGGAACTTATCGCGCCCCATTGATGTTCAATGATGAGACTCTCGATGCCGCTGAACGAAATGTAGAACGTCTCAAATCTGCATTGAAGCCTGCTTCTGCTTCGGCAACTGGATATAACTCTGACTCATTGTCTGCATCCATTGAATCCGCAAAAAAGAATTTCACCGAAGCCATGGATAATGACTTCAACACCGCTGGTGCAGTCGCGGCATTATTTGAATTGGTCAAAGCGATTAACACTGCACGAGATAATTCTGCAACCAATGACCAACTCAAACCTGCACAAGATACTTTCAAAGAATTGGCTAATGTGCTTGGTTTGACTCTCGCCAAAAAGACTGGCTCAAGCGAAAAAGATGCCGAAGTCAATGCTTTGATTGCAGAACGCAATGAAGCTAGAAAACAAAAAAATTGGAAACGTTCCGATGAAATCCGCGACCAACTGAAAGAAATGGGCGTGACGATTGAAGATAGCAAAGACGGCACGACTTGGAAGTGGAGTTAAGATTTTCGTAGGGGCGAGGCATGCCTCGCCCCTACATTTTTATCAAGTAAAATCGGGGATATATGAAAGAATATATTTACTCCCGCAATGCTGTGTACGAAGCCATCGTCGCTAAGCGCAGACAAATTTTCTCGATTGAAATTGCCGAAGGTGTACAAGAGAAAGGCAAACTGGCTGAGATTTTGAATTTGGCAAAAGAACAGAAAATAAAAGTCAATCGTGTGCCGCGAACGAAGCTGGATAAGATTCATCAGAACAATCAAGGGATTGTTGCGGAAGTTGGAAAATATCCGTATTCAGATGTAATTGAAATTTTAGAAAATGTAAAAGAAGAATTGCCTTTTGTTTTGATTCTTGATTCTTTGCAAGACCCACAAAATTTTGGCACATTGATTCGGACTGCCGAAGCCGTTGGTGTACATGGAATTATTATTCCGTTAGCAAGAAGTGTAGAAGTGACACCTGCTGTAGTCAATGCTTCGTCTGGAGCGAGTGAACACATGTTGATTGCACAATCTAATTTGTCTCAAGCCATTGATGCGTTGAAAGATAACGAAGTGTGGGTTGTGGGATTAGATCAAAGCGGAATGGAAATGGAATCAGGTTCACGTCATGTAAGAGGCGCTGTGGGTTTAGTCGTAGGGTCAGAGGGTGAAGGTCTGCATGAACTCACACGCAAAAAATGTGACATCGTCTTGAAACTTCCGATGCAAGGCAAAATCGAATCACTCAATGCGGCAGTGGCGGGTTCTGTTGCATTATATTTAGCATACATGGCGAGAAAGTAACGGAGAAATATGCCTCAAGCAACTTATCATTTTCCAAAAGGTTTTTTGTGGGGAACAGCAACGGCTTCACATCAAGTGGAAGGCAACAACACGAATAACAATTGGCACGCGTGGGAAGAAGCGGGAAAGACTGTTCATAAATCTGGATTGGCGGCGGATTGGTGGGGTGGACGTTGGCGCGAAGATTTTGATCGTGCGGTTGAAACAGGACAAAACGCGCATCGCTTCTCAGTGGAGTGGAGTCGCATACAACCTACGCCTGATTCTTGGGATGAAGACGCTTTAGAAAAATATCGTGCCATGTTGCGCGGCTTGAAAGAACGCAATATGACTGCATTAGTGACGTTGCATCATTTTACTGACCCATTGTGGATTACTGATGGTTGGGAAAATGAAAATATAGTTGCTTTGTTTGAAAAGTATGTTCGCAAAGTTGTAGATGCGTTGAAAGAATATGTCAACTTGTGGGTGACGATTAACGAACCGAATGTTTATGCTTTAAGTGGTTATGTTATTGGCGCATTCCCACCCGGTAAAAAAGATTTGAAATTATCAATGCGTGTGATGGCGAATATGATTCGTGCTCATGCAGTTGCATACAGAGCAATTCATGAGTTACAACCCGAAGCACGTGTTGGTTATGCTTTGCATTATCGCCCGATGGTTCCGCGAGTGAAATGGTCGCCATTAGATAGATTGATGCGCAATATCCGTTATAACGGAATCAATATGGCGTTTCCATCTGCGATTTCAACGGGTGTGATGAAATCTCCCGTTGGGAATCAAAATATTCCAGAAGCCAAAGGCACACAAGATTATCTCGGATTAAATTATTATTCTGTAGA
Source organism: Anaerolineales bacterium UBA2317 (assembly GCA_002345215.1). Classification (GTDB taxonomy): domain Bacteria; phylum Chloroflexota; class Anaerolineae; order Anaerolineales; family Villigracilaceae; genus Villigracilis. Next base: position 81,955 of record DDVH01000043.1, on the reverse strand, counting down.
TACAGTTTGGTTTGACATCACAAAGCCTGGTGAATTATTTTCAAACAGTGGTTATCCAAAAGATGCGGATATGAGCGATACAAATTTCTTGGCGAATATTCCTGAAGGAATTTTTCAGTCTATCAAATGGATTGAAAGAACGTATCCAAATTTGCCAATTATCATCACTGAAAACGGCGTAGAAGATTCAGATGATCATCTTCGTCCGCGATATTTGGTACAACATCTTCATCAAGTGTGGCGGGCTGTTAATTTCAACTGGCAAGTGAAGGGATATTTTCACTGGTCATTAGTTGATAACTTTGAATGGGAACGTGGTTGGACTCAACGCTTCGGTCTGTGGGGACTTGATATTGATACGCAAAAAAGAATCCGCCGCCCGTCTGTAGATTTGTACGCCGAGATTTGCAAAGAGAATGGTATCTCATCCGAGATGGTGCAGAAGTATTGTCCAGAAGTGTTCGAGAAGATTTTTCCCGGCTAGTTTCAGGTTGAAAGTTTGAAGATTGGAAAGTTAAATGTGGAGGTCAAATGGATTTCAAAATACAACTTACAGGTTTGAATGAATTACTTTCTATCATTTATGGTAATGAAACAAAATTAAGTTCATTGCTTCGAGAACTGGGATTTGAAGAATCACAAATTGAAGTGATTCGAGATAAGCATCTTGAAAGTGTTGTTGCTCAATTTTTAGAAGTGATTCACAAACGCCTCACCAACGATGCAGGCAAAGATGATTATTATCATATCCTCGCGCGTCGTTATGGATTGGATGGCGAACCTGCCGAGCAACTTTCATCCATTGCGCCAAAATATAATTACACGCCTGAATATCTGAAACAAATTTTTGATGAAATTATCACGCGCGTCAAAACAAAAACATGGCAAACAGAATTGAAGAAAAGCCTCAAATATATTGTGGTTGAAAAATTAGGTCAATTAAATCAAAAGCCCAAAGTAGAAAATATTGTTGATAAATTGAAGCGACTCGAAAATCTAAAAGGCGCGGCGGATGTTGCGCGTTTAGATTATGAATCCAAACGCGCAGAAATCCTCAAGCAGATTCAAAGTCAGTTAGATGCACTCGATTCAGAATACAAACCTCTGCTTGATTCTGCTGAGGAAAATATCTCTACACTTGAAAATGAGATTAAGACCGATGTGCTTTTGCATGGTGAAAGTGTGACAGGCGGAATGTATCGCGCTACGTTTACCAAAGGACGAGTTTCTTGGGATAATGAAGGCATAGAAAAATATGCTAATTCTCACCCCGAAGTGATGCAATTCCGCAAGCAGGGTCAACCGATTGTGACGTTACGAATTGTCAATAAAGATTAATAAAAAAATCCCGATGAATTCATCGGGATTTTTTATTTTAGTATTCTACAGCACGTTTCAAAGATTTGGCTTTCTTGACCCAATCTTTTACTTGACTCAAACTGGGCAATTGACGAACAACTCGCTTCTTACCTGAGTTTGCTTTTTCAAACGCGGCAACTAATGCTTCGGGTTTGCGTTTGCCAAGTTCCACAACGGTATCCACACCTGCGGCTTCGAGCAAATCAGAATATTGTGAGCCGATTCCTTTCACGCGAAACAAATCCGCGCGATTGACCCATTCAAGAATCGTCTTTGCACTAAAGCCTGTGGCTTTGGCAAGTTCTGCGCGACCTTTACGAGTCCCGCCTGCTTGTAACAATCCATTGACTCCACGTACACCGGCTTTATTTAACTTAGCGGCATAGGCTGAACCAATTCCTTCAATTTCTTTTAAAGTAGCCATTTTTATTCTCCTTCATAATCAAATATAACATCATATTAAAAAATAAACCGTATTATTACAAAATTTTAATAATTAAATTGTGTACAATCATTGGATGAATTTACCAAAAGAATTTATACAAACCATTGAATCAGTTTTTGATGAAGATGGAAAACAGTTTATCAAAGACTTACCGAAGTTAGTTGAAGATGCTTCGTCACGCTGGGATTTGAAAGATATTAAGCTTGTATCTAATTTATCTTTTAATTTTGTGGCGTATGCCTGTAGGGGCGAGGCATGCCTCACCCCTACACAAAATGTCATTCTCAAAATCGGTGTGCTTCGTGAAGAATTAATCAGCGAAATCAATGCTTTGAAATTATATGGCGGGGATGGTGCTTGTAAACTTCTTGAATCAGATGAAGAAAGAGGATTTTTGTTATTAGAAAGGCTCACGCCGGGGAAGATGCTTTCTGAACTGAAAGACGATGATAAAAGAACTCAAATTGCAATGGATGTTATGGCGAATATTCATAGTAGGGGCACGATATATCGTGCCCCTACGAAAAAATCTATAAAATTATCCGATTGGTTTGATGGGATTAAAAAGATTCGTCCACATTACGGCGGGACGGGACCATTTCCGAAAGAGATTTTGGAGCGAGTTGAATCTGTCTTGCCAGAATTATTCAATGCTGAAAATGTTTTATTGCATGGTGATTTTCATCATTTCAATATTTTGTCGTCAGAACGGGGATGGTTAATCATTGACCCGAAAGGTGTGATTGGACCGGCAGGTTATGAGATTGGTCCGCTGATGTTGAATCCTTGGGGAATGTTTCAGGACGAGAAACAGTTTGAAATCCAGACTAAGAGGCGTGTAGATATCATCAAAGAAAGAACAGGTTGGGAAAGAGAATCGATTATCAACTGGGCATTGAGTCATGCGGTCTTATCCGCTTGGTGGAATTTTGAATCAAGTATCGAGGATGAACATTCGTTGATGTGTGCAAAAATATTTTCTGAGCTTAAATAAAAAAATGACCTCCGCAAGGAGGTCATTTTTGTGATTACATGCCAATCAATGCGAAGATTGCGTACGCAAGGGCTAACCAAGGGACGATTGTGGCGAGTACCGGAACGAACATGCCTAAACCAGTACATAAGAAGAACAACCACATACACCAACCAGAAATTGTTTTGGGTAACGAGATATTCATTTTCACACTCTCCTTGAGTTGAATTGTGACTAGCCGAATTGCTAGCCTACCTTAAATAACCCTCATTTGAAAGTGGGGTTACGAAAATTAAAAACTGAAAATGGTACAATTGTTCTATGACTACTTTGACTGCCCCAGCAGAATTTACTTTACACAGAAAAAACAAATACGATACTTCAACAGCCATTCGTTGGATTCTTTCGCATGCAAAACCATATTCTTGGATTATGGTGATGATTTTCGTTGGCGCGATTGGAAACGCGGTTCTGGCTGTGGTTGTGCCTGTTTTAACAGGCGACGCATTTGACTCCATTCGAGATACGCTTGATACCAGTGTGTTATTGCCTTTGGCTTTAACCATTGGTATTTCACAAATCATTCGCGGTGTTTTGCAACTCGGTAGAAATTTTGGCGCGGAATTAATGGCACAAAAAATGGAACGTGATATTCGCGATGAGTTGTATCTTTCATTGCTCGGAAAGAGCATGACGTTTCATAACCTCCAACCCGTCGGTGATACGATGGCACGTGCCACCAACGATGTGCGTGAAGTCAATTACATGTTTAGCCCCGGTGTGAATCTTGTGGTCGGCTCATTCATGTTTATTCTCATGCCGTTATTTTTTGGTCCAACCTATCATTGGTCACTGGTACTCACGCCTCTTGTTTTCGTCATCTTCTATTTCATAGCATTGGCACGCTATCTCAAATCATTATCGCCTGTGACGGATACCGTCCGCGCCACGTTTGGGACGATGAATACACATCTTTCCGAATCATTAGATGGTGTGGAAATTATGAAGGGCGCGGCACAAGAAGATGCCGAAGTTGACCGCTTCATCATCAATGCCAAAAAAGTGCGCGATGCGTTTGTGCAACAAGGTGAACTCGAAGCCAGATATATCGCCATGTTGTTACTAGGTTTGGCTTACGCTGGAGGTCTAGTCCATGCTTTGCTTTTATATCGCCAAGAATTATTAAGTGTTGGTGATGTAATTGCGTATTTCGGCATGTTGCAACTTTTGCAATTCCCGACCTTCACTTCTACATTTGCATATTCACAAATTTCTTTAGGAGTTTCATCTGCTCGCCGAATTTTAGACTTAATCAAACGTGAGACTCATCTTGACCAAAACGCCTCAGGCGTGACCTCAAACATTCGCGGCGACATCGAATTTCGCAATGTCTCATTCAATTACCCAAATGGTGAGCCGATTTTGAAAAATATTTCTTTCAAAGTCAAAGCAGGTCAAACGGTTGCATTAGTCGGTCAGACTGGCGCCGGGAAAACTTCATTAGTGAAGTTAATCAACCGCACGTATGATGTTTCTGGCGGACAAGTATTCGTTGACGGCACAGATGTACGAGATTGGAATTTAGCTTCATTACGCGAGCAAATCTCTATTATTGAACAAGATATTTTCTTGTTCTCACGCTCACTCAGTGACAATATCGCTTTCGGAAAACCAAATGCCACCAAAGATGAAGTCATGTCTGCATCCATTGCGGCACAAGCACATGATTTCATTTTAGACTTTGACCAAACCTATGGAACTGTCGTCGGTGAACGTGGCGTCACACTCTCTGGCGGACAAAGACAAAGAATTGCATTGGCGCGTGCCTTCTTAACGGAACCCAAAATTTTGGTGCTAGATGATTCCACCTCCGCAATTGATTCAGCCACCGAAGATAAGATTCAACGCGCCATTTCTAACGCCGCCCGCGGGCGAACGACATTTATCATCACACATCGTTTGTCACAAATCCGTTGGGCAGATTTAATCATCGTGCTTCGTAAAGGTGAAATTTCAGCAGTCGGCACACATGATGAACTGATGCAAACCTCCGAAGCGTATTCAAGAATTTTTAGAGAATAAACAAAGCAATCAGCAATTAGCTATCAGCAGTCAGCAAGAACTAACTGCCAACGCTAAATGCTGACAGCTGAAAGCTGAGAGTTAACTTATGGGTTTCTTTGCAGGATTAAACGACGAAAAATACGATAGACAATATACAGACCGTGTGCTTGCCAAACGCATGGTCGAATATTTCGGTTCACAAACAAGAAGATTAGTATTCGCATCTATCTTAATTATCTTGTTGGCATTCATCGGCGCGGCATTACCTGTCGTCGTTAGCCGAATTGTAGATTTGATTCAAACACAACCAACTGATGAATCAATTGCGTATGTCGGCTTGGCATTGATAGCCGTATCATTTGGCTTGTGGGGGCTCAACTGGATGAGACGTGCACTCATCGTCCGTGCTGTAGGTGATGTCGTGTTAGATATGCGTACTCGTGCATTCCGCGCCGCTGCCGAACATGATTTATCTTTTTACGACCAATTCTCATCAGGTCGCATCGTATCGCGCATCACATCCGATACAAATGATTATGGTCAACTCGTCGTCATCATCACCGATGTAGTTGCACAATTTATTCAAGCCTTCATCATTGCCTATGTATTATTCCAAACCGAATGGCGCATGGCATTAATGCTGGTTGGCTTCTTACCAATTATTTTTGCAATTGCCTCATGGTTTCGTAACATGGCAAGGAAAGTCACCAAACGTGGCATGAAAGCCATGGCAGATGTCAACGCCGCCATAAAAGAAACTATCAGCGGAATTTCAATCGCAAAAAACTTCCGCCAAGAAGATAGCATCTTCAAATCGTTCGACGAATCAAATCAACAATCGTATCAAGTCAATGTTCAACGTGGGTTTATATTGTCGCTAGTATTCCCAGTTCTAAACGCAATTGGAGGCGTGTTCGTCGGCGTGTTAGTCTATGTCGGCGGATTCAGCGCGGCGCAAGGCGTCGTCAGCATCGGCGCATGGTATCTCTTCATCATGAGCCTCGACCAATTCTTTTTCCCTGTTTTAAATCTCACATCCTTTTGGGCTCAAATTCAAGGTGGGCTTTCCGCCGCTGAACGTGTCTTTGCATTGATTGATGCCGACCCAAACGTCATTCAAAAAGATAAACAAGACGTGCCACGACTTAAGGGCGAGATTAATTTTGAGCATATCAATTTTCGTTATTCGGATAAAGAACCGATTCTTTCGGACTTCAACCTGCTCATTCAACCCGGAGAGACTCTTGCCCTCGTCGGACACACTGGCGCGGGAAAATCTTCCATCGCCAAATTGATTGCACGTTTTTACGAATATCAAGAAGGTCGTTTGCTCATAGATGGACGTGACATCCGCACTTTTGATTTGACTCAATATCGTCGTCAATTGGGCATTGTCTCACAAGTTCCATTTTTATTCTCTGGCACCATAGCAGAAAATATTCGTTATGCCGCGCCCGGCGTACCAGAAGAAGAAATGCTCAAACTCGCTAGAAAAATTGGTGACGGTGAATGGCTTGAAACTTTACCGGATGGTTTACATACTGAAGTTGGTGAACGCGGAAATAGATTATCAATGGGGCAACGCCAACTCGTTGCACTCATGCGTGTACTTGTTCAAAACCCCGCCATCTTCATCTTAGATGAAGCCACCGCCAGCATTGACCCATTCACTGAATGGCAAATCCAACAAGCTTTGAATTTAATTCTAAAAAATTCAACCAGCATTTTAATTGCGCATCGTTTATCCACCGTCAAAGCCGCAGATAGAATTGTGGTCATGCGCAAAGGTACAATCATCGAAGAAGGTAATCATCAAGGTTTACTCGACCAAAATGGTCATTACGCTGAGCTGTATAATACTTATTTCCGTCATCAATCTCTCGCGTATGTTGAACAAATGAAAGAAATGGTTGGTAAATAAAACAAAAACCCGATGAAAATCATCGGGTTTTTGCTTTACAACACAGACCTATCAGGCGGTTCAAGCAATGTAGCCAATTGCTTTGCACCTTCATCATCCGTAATTGCAAGCACCTCATCATATTCTTCTAGTGCCAGCGTGCCGCGTGGCAAAACAATTTCACCATGCCGAATAATCGCCGCAATCACACATTGTTCTGGTAAACCTAAATCTTTAATTTGCTTCCCAATCGCTTGAGCGCCCTTTGGCACTTTTTCTTCCACCAATGAATATTTTCCACGACGCAACTTAAGCAATGTCATCATATCACCGAGTGACATTTCCTCTTGAATCAAATGCGCCATCACATCAGCTTGATTAATGGTTTCATCTACATGGAAATTTTTATCAAATAACCAAGCATTACGCGGGTTATTAATTCTTGCTACAGTCCTTTTTACATTAAACATCGTACGAGCTAAATAACATAAAGTTAAATTCGCGGCATCATCATTCGTACAAGCCACCAACACTTGGGCTTTATCCAAACCAGCTTGCTTCAAAACAGTTGGGTCTGTAGCTTGCCCTTCATAAATTACTTCTGTCGGCAATTCATGATGCAAACGCGCCAGCAAATCGCGGCGATGTTCCAATAAACGTACTTCATATTTTTGAGCGAGCAATTGCACAGCCAATTCTGAACCTGTGCGCCCGCCACCAGCAATAAATACAAACATCATGATTTCATCTCCTGCAACTTATTGCGCAATGCTTTTGCCCCATCAAATGTTGCACTTACAGTCAGCACATCTCCTTGATGTAAAACCGCTTCGCTCGAAGGTAATTCTGCTCTGCCCGCGCGAGTGAGTGCTACACTGACGATTTCTCCGCACCCTTGCAACAATTGACTCACTTGCATCCCATCCCATTTTTGTGGAATATACATCTCATACATTTCTACTTCGCCATTGCCTGCTGAAAACACAGCCCGAAATGATGCGTCACTTAATAATTCTTGCATACGTTCTGCCCCCCATGCCGTAGAACTGACAATTTGCAAACCAAAGGCTTCAAGCATATCGCGCATAGCGGGGTCATAATTTCGGACGATGATTTGTTTTACATTCGGATAATGCACCCGAACAGAATGCCCAATGACTGCGTTTAATACATCAGAGTTTGTCACCACAGCAACACCATCCGCATGGATTGCATCTGCGCGAGACAATGTGTCGGCTGAGAGAGCTTCTCCCACGACCGTACGCCCTCGAAAGTCAGGATGGAGGCGGTTGAACGATTTTTGTTCATTATCCACCACCACCACTTGATGTCCACTTTGAAAGAGGCGGTATGAAAGTTCAGCACCGAATCTTCCACATCCTAAAACAATAAAATTCATTTTTACTCCTTAATGACTTCCGTCATTTTCATGCACATGATATGGCACATTCGTAATCACAATGCCATGTTGAAGTTTTAATTGGTCACGCAAAATGCTGGCAGTATTGGTGTGTAACGTGCCTGTCAATTTATTATCAGAAACAAATTCTGGCACAACAATCGTAATCGTTTCACCGGGCTGGCGTTGTTCAGCAATATCAGAAATATATTTCAACAAAGGTTCAACAAACAAACGATACGGCGAATCCAACATCACCAAACGTGTGCCTTCGCCCCATGTTTCCCATTTCTTTCTAACTTTTTCTGCATCTTCAGGTTCAATGGTGATGTGAACCGCTGTCACATCATCAGACAACATGCGCGCATAACGCAATGCGGAAAGTGTTCCTTGATGCACACCACTAACCGGCATAATAACACGATGGCGAATGGTTTGCGGTGGAATAACGCCAAAATTTTCAAGTGAAAGTTTGGCGGCGAGTTTTTTATAATGACTATGAATTAACCAAAGTACAGCCACTATTAAAGGAATCAAAAGCATGACGATATACGCGCCATCTTTGAATTTTGTAATAGCAAACACTACCATCACAACGGCAGTACATAATGCCCCAAAGCCATTCAACAACATTTTGAGCTTCCAAGTTGGGTCATAACTCAATGTGGAATAACTACTGGCTGTTTCTGTTTTCGCAGAAAGTTTTCCGCTTCGCCACCAACGAATCGCCATGCCAGATTGTGCAATCGTAAAAGATAAGAACACACCGATAGCATATAACGGAATTAATCTTGTGACGCTGGCTTGAAACAAAATAATCAAAACAGCCGATAAAAACGCCAAGGCAATGACACCGCGTGAATACACCAAACGGCTTCCGCGATACGTCAATTGACGAGGCATGAAGCCATCTTTCGCCATCAACGCACTCAAACGTGGAAAACCCGCAAAAGCAGTATTTGCCGCCAGCATTAAGATTACGGTTGTACCAAGAATTGCCGCGCCATAAAAAATGTTTTGACCACCAAATGCAGTTCTGGCAATTTGTGAAATCACCGTTTCAAACTCAGAAGGAATGGCTTGAATGTGAGTTGCTAAGAATGAAATCCCTAAGAAAACGGTTAACAAAATCGAAGCCATCCAAGTTAATGTAATCGCCGCATTTTTACTGCGTGGTTCCTTAAAGGCTGTAATTCCCGTAGAGATTGCTTCAATCCCGGTCAATGCCGCAGTACCACTGGAAAAGGCATGCAAAATCAAAAACGGTGTGATGATAGCAACCGTATCATGCAGATGAATCATTTCAGGCGGGTTGGTGACTGTACCTAACGAGCCAGTGAAGTATTTGAAAATTCCCACTCCAAGCGTAATGAACATCATAAAAATGAAGAAAAAGTTTGGAATAATAATCGTCGCGCCAGTTTCTCTTAAACCACGCAAATTCAAAATGGTGATTAAGAAAATAGCCGCCACAGCAACCGCAACGCGATATTCATATACAACCGGAAATGCCGAAGCGATTTGAGCCACACCAGAAGATATAGATACGGAAACAACCAAGACATAATCCATCAGAAGCGATGATGCCGCAATTAAAGCAGGGAATTCTCCTAAATTATCTTTCGCTACAATGTATCCACCACCACCTTGTGGATACGCAAAAATTACTTGACGATATGATGCCGCCACAATAACTAGCAACACACCAATCGCAATGGAAATTGGAAACACATATTGAAAACCCTGCATCCCAGCAATTGCAAGAATGACAAGAATTTCTTGGGTGGCATACGCATTTGATGAAAGCGCGTCAGATGCAAAAACTGCTAAGCCAACTTTTTTTCCAATGGTTTCATGCGCCGCATCTGCTGTGGATAAGGGTCGTCCAATCAGCCATGAGCGAAATGTGCGCCGAGGTTTATAGTCTGTGCTTCTTTCGATAATAGGGGTTTGTTTTTTTTCTTGATTAATCATTCGTACCAACTTAACTAACAGACAAAAATTATGTCCTTCCCGCGGAAGGACAAGTTTGGATTATAGTACTATTTTCTTTTTTTGGTTTACAGTCAATTAAGAAGTGTAGACAAGCAAAATGTCTCGAAACAAATATACGAGATAATTTTATTTTGGTTGCGCCAAAGGAATTTGTAAATAAAAAGCACTGCCTTTCCCAATTTCACTTTCTACCCAAACTTTTCCGCTGTGGCTTTCTGCAATCGAATGCACAATTGCCAAACCTAAACCAGAGCCGGGCTGAGCGCGTGCTTCGCGTTGTTTACCACGATAAAATTTTTCAAATAAACGTGGCAAATCTTCAGGCGGAATACCGATACCAGAATCTTTGACCACAAACGTTAAGTGATTCGGGTCAGATACAGTGCGGATAATCACGCTTCCATTCTCAGGGGTATATTTGATTCCGTTTTCAACCAAATTGTACACAGCCTGATGCAGAAGGGCTTGGTCGGCTTCAATGGCGTGAGGCATATCTTTCGCTAACTCTAATTGTAGAGAAATATTTTTTTGCATGGCTTGTAAATGCAAGGCACTCGTCACACGCTCAATCACATCCAACACAGTCACATTTTCTACTTGCAAACCAACCCCAATTTCAATACGACCCAAATCTAATAAGTTATTCACCAAGCGAGACATATTTTCTACGCCTGTGATAATTTTTTTAACATAACCATGTTGTTGCTCATTCAGCTCACCTGCTGAATCTAACATCGTAGCATAACCACGCATCAAGGTTAATGGTGAACGCAAATCATGGCTAACCGTCGCCACAAATTCAGATTTCATCGTATCCAATTCTTTGAAGTATGTCACATCACGCATAATGCATACCCGCCCAATTTGTTTGCCTTCCACCATCACCGGTGACGCAGTAGCTAAATAGGTTCGTTTATCGGCTAAAACAATTTCGGCTGATTGTTTTTCAGAAGTTGTACTTTGCAATAAATTAACCAACGGTTTGAGTTTGATAACTTTTTCTGTCTCAACACGAGAGCGCGCATCATCATCTACATTTGGACCAAGCGCGGCGGCGGCGGCAAAGTTTGCCAGTAACAAACGATTGCGATGGTCTGTCACCAACACCGGATCAGGTGTCGAATTAAGAATCGCTTCGAGTTGGCGTCGACTAGCCTCTACGTTAAGAAAGAGATGCGCATTCGCAATTGCCAAAGCCGCTTGCCCAGCCAGAGTCGTCACAAAGCGCACATCCGAATCAGAAAATTTTCGTGGCTGTTCATAACCAGCCCACACCACACCATAATAACGATTCTCATGGCGCAATGCCACTGCTAACAATGCCAGCGGTTGCGGCTTGGTTGGGTCTAAATCAATTTCACGCGAGCGCGTGAGATTCGGTAAAACAATTTTTTGCTGGCTTTGTGCCAATTGCAAAATTTGTTCATCAAAATGCGCATACAATTCACCCGCATCACCCAATGCAAAACGAGATGGCAATTCAACATATGTATCGGGCAAAACTTCAGGTGATAACGCCACACGCACAGAATTTGCACCCGTCGAAAGAATCGCTTCTAAAACAGGTTTAACTGCATCTTGCATTTCCAAACTAGATGCCACACCTTGACTCACTTGCAATAGGCGATTAATTTCTTCCAAACGTGATTGCAAACTTGAACGCATCTGTTCAAACGCCCGCCTGAGTTGTGCCACCTCATCTTCGCCTTTCACCTGAAGCGGATGGTCTAATTGACCTTGTGCAATGCGATTGGCTTCTGTCGCCAAACTTTGCAAAGAACCAGTGACCACTCTCAACCCCACACGTAATGAAATCATCGCAATCACTGCCAATACAATAATCATCACGGCTAATGGCATGGCGATATTCAAAGCAATTTGTTGCGCACGTTGAGCAGGGACTTTTAATACAATCGCCCACGGACGACCAAACACGGGTTGGTAATACACCATTTCACGCGTGCCATCCGGAGCAGTATCATCATAGAAAAATGCTTCACTACCTTGTTGACCGTTATATGTTGATAAAGATTGCGTTGTATCAGAATGATATAACATCTGATTTTTTTCATTCAACAACATACCCGCCCCACCTAAATCATTCATGTTATTGAGGCTATCAATTAATGGCAAAGTTAATGGGTTTGATTCAAGTGAAGTGCGCCCGATTAAGATTCGTTCCACTTGACCAGTAGAATCTACAATCGCTACCATAAACGAAACACGAGCGCTTTCTTCTGTGTTTGTCGGTGGAATGGAATAAATTTGAGTCAACACGCCGTTGGTGGCTAAGAAAATTCCAGAATCTTCATCAGGATACAAACGAAATGTAGTTGAATCAACAGGCGGGTAAATTGCTAATATGTCTTTGTTGTTTGCATCTAATACAATAAATTGGTCAAAATACGGTACGGCTTGAATGCGCGAACCAATAATTGACCTTAATTCATCATCTGTGGCTTCCAGCAAACGCGGGTCAGATGCGAGTTGCACTGCCAAGTTTTGACCTGTCTCTAAAAAGAATGGAACACTTTGAGATGCAGATTCACCAGCGCTGGATAATCTATCTTCCAATAATTCACGCGCGGCACGTCCTGCTACAACCCAATCACCAATTAACAAAGTGAGCAATAACATCAAAATAAATGCACCAACAGCAAATAAAAATCTAGACTCTAAACTCTTTTCACCTGGCGAAGGTTGTAAGGCTTGTTTGCTTCCCCAACGGGCAGGGAATGCAATTGAAATTAATTGCGCAAACAAACCACCCATCAACATTTCTCCACCAAATGCCAAAGTGATAACCCCCAAATTGCTAAGTGCAAAATCTAAACGTGCTGTAATCGGTGTCGCATCTACACCCCACTGAGTGAATAAGGCACTCAAGACATAAAACAAAGCGTGAATCGGAATCAATAACAACGCCCCAAATAAGGGCTGACGTAACAATGTATAAGCACGAGTTCTATATCTTTGGCGCGTGGTAAAAGAAAAACAAACTGCTAAAAATGCAAGTTCTACAATTGAAAATAAAGAATAACTATCCCATGCGCCACGTATTAAACCGGCAAATGCCCCCAACAAAGCGGCGGGAAGTGGTCCCAACATGCCACCGCCAAGCAACCATGGGATAGCAGAAAAAATCATCAAGGCTGAGCCCGGTGCATCCGCGGGCAAATCAGGTAGAGGTCGGGCTGAAGCGGAAGTAAATCTTAAACCGATGAATAAAGTTGTAACTGGAATCAAAACGAAGAGTATGATAAATAATCCCCAACTCATTTGCGTATTCGCACGTTGGCGAATCAAAACGAAAATCAAAGCCGCTAACAACAAAACCAACACGACCCAGCCTACTGGTGTGGGCGGTGCGGGAAATGGGATGCCTGCGAGGAGGGTGACGATGAATTCCATTTTGATAAATTATAGCCCTAAATATTGGCAGGCGATTTACAAAAATATTAGTTTAGAGAAAAAGCAAGAGGAAGAAGAAAGAAACTTCCTACTATCAGGAATATTCCCCGCGATATTTTTCTGGCAGGAGGTTTGCCAACGCCGCCATGATTTGACTCGTTCCTTCACGAACCGCTTCTTGCCTCGTGGAAAATTGATTCGCCAAGTGAAGCATTTTTCCAACCTTGATATTTACTTTGGCGCGTTTGAAGCGTTTTAGGTTTCCATACACATTTTCATTTTCTGTACCTGTAACAGTAATAGGCAAAACTGGCGCACCAGATTTGTATGCTAAAAATGCCGCGCCGCCACTGCCTTCTTCTAATGCGCCTGTTAGTGAATATCTACCTTCTGGTGCAATGATGATGATGCGATTTTCTGCTAAACCATCTAAAGCGGATTTGATTGCGCGAATATCGGCTGTGCCACGATGAAGCCAAATCATGCCATACCAATCCATTAATTTTCCTAAAATCGGCAAATCATATAATTCGATTTTTCCTAACGCATCCGGTGGATTTGGTAATTGCGAAACCACAGCCACTGCGTCAGCATCGCCAATATGATTGATGACAATTAATAATGGACCTGTTTTGGGAAAATTTTCCATGCCCTCTACGTTGATGTTCAAACAAAGATTTGCTGTCAGTTTTACAATGCAGTTATGACCAAACCAACGAAAAAGTTTGCGTGCGAATGTCAGTTTGGGTAAACGTACAAGTTCAGGCTTCCAGATTTCGGTTATTGGTTTGGGCTCAGTCATAATTTGTCACCCTGAGTGAAACGAAGGGTCTCTATCATAATGTCTGAGATTCTTCGCCACAAAAGCAAAAAACGTGGCTCAGAATGACATTACGAATTTATTTACACAATTCCAGCACTTTTGCAAACACTTCATCGGCATTGGGTTCATCCGTGTTGATTATCACTGCATCATCCGCTGGGCGAAGCGGAGCAACAGCGCGTGTGGAATCAATATGGTCACGCTCAATCATCTTTTTCAAAATTTCGTCATAATCTGCTTTTTCACCACGTGCAATGATTTCATCATAACGGCGTTTGGCGCGTTCTTCGGCACTGGCATCTAAATAAATTTTTAAATCTGCTTCGGGTAAAACGACTGTGCCAATATCTCTGCCGACCATAACGACTTTGCCACGTAAACCAATTTCACGTTGTTTATCTGATAAGGCTTTGCGAACCCCTGCATACGAAGAAATTAATGAGACATTTGATTCAACTTCGCTAGAACGCATATCCCACGTCACATCTTTATCGCCAATCAACACATCACATGAACGACCATCACTTTTTGAAGCCGGGCGAATATCAATATGTGTGCTTTGCGTCATCTGGGTAATCAGTTCTTCATCACGAACATCCATATCGTGATGTAATGCCACCCATGTAACAGCACGATACATAACGCCGGTATCAAAAAATAAATAGCCGAGTGTGTCGGCGAGTTTTCTGCCAATGGTAGATTTGCCGGATGCGGCGGGTCCGTCTAGTGTGATGATGGAGGGAGGAGTTTGTGTCATGTGATGGATTATAAGTTAATAGTAGTCAGTTATCAGTAATCAGTGTTCAGTAATCAGTTATTTATCTACGAATAAATCATCTCTTGCCCAAAGGATAATGGATTCGCCAGCGTAAGAAATTTCTCGTAATGTAATCCAACGCACCCAAACATCAAATGGAGAGACATGCCATAGATAAGTTTGTCGCCAATTGAAATCTTGTCCGCGATAAGCCGCCATTAGTGCAGGATTATTTTCAAAACGAGTAATGACAATATCTGGCGCTGTGGTTGCATCTAGAGTTTCTACGATTTGCACATCATGTTCGCGCAAAGCCCATGCTAACGCAGGTGAATCAAGCCCGGCGATTACGACCGAAGCGGAATTATCATCACCTGTATAAAATTCTGAAACTTGTTGTGCTGTCTCACGTAATAAATGTGCTTGCGCAGGAATTGAAGGTTGCCACCAAAGTTCGGGGGCGTTTTGTCCGCGTAAGCCAGCCGCGCCAAATGTGCCACCCAATGTGAGTGCACCTAATGCAATCACAAAACCCCATACGCCACCGATGCGAGCCGTGCGTGCTGACCAACCTGCGGCAACGAGTAATAAACTCAATGCTAATAAAACAAGCGAACCGAGCAACATCCAAAAACGCAAACCATATTCTCTTGAGTCGACTGGGAACCAAGTCATGCCGGCGAAGCCAAGCCATGCAAAGACCCAGATGAATACGGTTAAGAATGTGACGCCTGCAATTTCGCTTCGCTCTTCGGGATAGATGTTGAATGCTCGTGCAAGTTCTAATGCCGCCAAAGCATTGAGCGGAATTAATACCCATACCAAATCTGTGATTTGGCGAGCGGGCAAAAAGATGACGAGTAATAATGCCACGAACATCCAAATGGTTAAAAAGATA
>DDVH01000043.1:15501-65852 GCA_002345215.1 Anaerolineales bacterium UBA2317 | reverse complement strand
GCCGGAGCACATCCAGCACCTGGTTGAAGAAGTGCGTATTCCGCGTGGCGCCAAGGCGGTCGACGGCGCGCACTAAGCCTCGAGCCTGGTATTGAAGCCCCTTCCCAGAGGGGGCTTCCCGAGAACCCCGCCAGCGGATTCCATGGCGGGGTTCTTTCTTTTATGGCACCTTGCGGGCTGCGGCCTTTTTNNAACATCCAAATGGTTAAAAAGATAATCTTTTTGATGTTATTGAGGATGCCACGCACAATGGCGAATAGAGCCAGTATGAATGCGAGTGGTTGATATATCAATATTGAAATTAATATCATGCCCCAAGTTGTTTCTGATGTGCTGGTGAATGATTTGAAAAATTCTGGCAGGGATGCGAAGGCGGCACTTAATCCGTTGGGGACGGTGAGGAAGAGTGTGCCGGCGGTAAAAAAGGTAATGAGAAAAGTTATGAGAAATGAGTTACGAGTTGAAGAATCGGAAAATATAAAGTGGAAAGAATTGCGGTTGAAAACTTGAAAAATCATCCATGAAATGAGCAAACCGATTAAGCCAAGCCAAAGGGAAGGTCCGCTTAATAATGTTAGTGCGGCGAAGATGCTGGCAAGTGTAAGTTTATTTTTGTTGATGAAGCCAAGTGTAAAGACAAAAAATGCGATCCCAAAAATTGGGCTGGCGGCTTGACGTGAAATAGCAACGAGGCCGGGGTCTAGTGCAATGAAGAAGGCGAGTAACAGGCTGGGGCGTGGTTTGAGGCGATTGTCAAAAAGAAGTGGAGCAAAGACAAGCAAACTTCCTATCAAAGCGGGTATGAATCTGGCAAGGAAATCTGTTCCACCGCCATACATCAAAAACAAAATTGATGTGGAGAGAATGTAAAACGGATGTGGGCTGAGGGCTGTGTTTTCGCTTTGTGAAATTTGTAGGGCTTGCAAAGCGGATGTTGCTTCAGCGTCGTTGAGTGGCAATGCACCTAGTTGGGTAATGCGGATGCCAAATGCAATCAAAAAAGCCAGCACATACAGCCAGCCTTCGTATTTGAAATGTCGGTGTGTCGTCATGGGTGTAATTGTATCAAAGGTTATTTCGGCACTTCAAAAATGACGGTATTGCCTTGTTGAAAAATTGGTGTGAGGTATAGATAAAATTTTTCTTCATTAACTGGCATGGATGTGCGTTCAAGATTCCCGATGTAAATATATCGAATGTTATATGTGTTGATAATATCTTGTGCTTCTTCCCAATTGGATGTGGTATAGAGGCGATTAATATCGTCAAAGCGAGTGCCTTGTGGTTCGTAACTGCCACGCCATTGCGCTTCGTGACCCGTCCAACCTAGTACGGTTTGGAAACCTGTGTACATGGAAATTCTGCCATACGCACTGTATCCGCCGCCAATGGCTTCAGCAATGATACCTTTTGGTTGGGTTAGTAAAAACTCAATCGCGGCGGCATCTTCGGGGGTTTCGCGCCAGACACGCTCAAAGTCGTTGAGGGTGTATCCGAATGGCGGATTAAGATTATTGGTCTTGGTCATTACGCCGAAGGTTGGGTATAAAAGTCCACAGAAGATGACGAAGCCGATTACAACACGGAAAACAATGGCATAAACTTTTTGTAAGTTTTGTAGAAGAATTGCTATTGCAAACCCAGCGACGATGCTCCATAAAATCCAGGCTTGATAATAAAATTTGAAAACGGTGTTGATGCGATAGCCGAATTGGTCCCGTAAGTAAACGAATTCAGGGGCAAGGATTAATATGGTGCCAAGTGTGAGAAGTAAAAGTGGGAAGTGGTGACTTGAGACCTGAGACTTGAGACCTGAGATTTTATGGAAGAGGAAAGATAAAGTTGGGATGAAGACGGCAAGCAATGTAATTAAACTTCCGATGTAAGTTAATCTTCTTAGTGAAGTTGCGCCAATGAATTGGGAAACGGTCATGTTGAAGGAGGCAAGTT
The DNA here is from genome assembly GCA_002345215.1 of Anaerolineales bacterium UBA2317. Classification (GTDB taxonomy): domain Bacteria; phylum Chloroflexota; class Anaerolineae; order Anaerolineales; family Villigracilaceae; genus Villigracilis. The sequence goes on along the minus strand of DDVH01000043.1, from coordinate 63,902 downwards.
GGAAATTGACAAAGTCTTTTTCAACAATGGAGCCAATCCAGCCGATGAGGAAGGTGAGAGCAAAAAGAAATAATGTAAATCCAATGCCGAGGTAAAGTCCGAGTTTCCAGTTGGGTTGCAATGTAGGGGCGACCCGCCCAGATTCATTTGATTCATTGATTAATTCTGACGGGTCGCCCCTACGAGAAATTAAATAAATCAAATATGAAAATATTGGAATGAGTAATGTTCCCCACATGACCCAAAGATGTATTCCACGTGTGGGATACATAAAGTTTGGAAGTAATCCACCGGCTTGGGAAGAGAAGCCAAGGTAGAAGGGAAAATATAGAATTAAGGAGACTGCTCCAAGTGGCAAAGCAAGTGTAAATAAGTCTTCGAGGCGTTTCCAACTCCAGCCATCAGAGTCTACGCGGGAGAAAATGTAAGCGGAGCAAATCAATGTCGCGCCAACGAGAATATCCCATGTGTTGAGAAATGCAAGCCCACCCAAAACAAGTGCTGAAAAGAAAAAGCCGATAGGGTTGAGATGAAGTTGCACGCCAAAGAATTCAATTTTTCCACGCCAGCCGCCGAGAAAAATATTTAACGCGACAGAAATTGCAAGCAAAGAAAATGGAATGGCTAAAACATGCGGATGCAAATCGCCGAGTAAAAATGAAAAGAATGGAAATTCATCAATGACTTCGCGGAAACCACCAGCAATGTCGTAATCTTGAATGACACGCGAAGCACGCCACCACCATAAATATCTATCGGGGATTAAACCGAAAGGTTCGCTTGGTGGTTGAGAAAGTTCTTTCATGTCGAGCCAGGTCCAAAATGAACTTATGAATGTGCCGTTGGCATCTTTCGTCCAAAAAATTCCTGCACGATGTAAGACTTCAAGTAATGTCTCGAAGTTAGACATGAGTAAGAGGAAGAGTGGGGCGAGGAATGAAGAAGTGATAAGTGACGAGTGACGAGAATTGCGTGATGCGTAATTTGTAAGTAAGTTATATAAAATTCCGTATGAACCGATTGTGCCTAAAGCAAAAACCAACGAAGTCATTAAGTTGTGGGCGGTGCTTCCATTAACTCCAGAAAGTTGGGCGAGCATGGCGGTCATTACATAGCCGAAGTAATAATATGAAATGGCATAACCTGAAAGCCAAACATCTTGCGGCGGGAATGTTTCGGAACGTAAAATGGAATTGATAAACATCAATTCCATTGGTTTTTCGGTGCTTTGTAATTCTGAATTGGCGGCGCGAAGAAATGCTAAAAATGCAAAGGCAATCAAAAATAAAATTTCGGTGGTGATGATTAATGATTTGTTATCTTTTATAAAAGTGATGAGTGAAACGTGATGAGTGAATAATGACCATGCACTTAATCCAATCAAAATGGCGAGTGCAAATAAAATTCCACCAACGTCATTTTGTGCCATGCCGAATGATGCGAATAACCAAAACGCGTATCCCCAAATCAATAAGCCTGCTGTGCGTGCAAGCGTATATCCTCTATCAGATAATTTTGGGAATAGAAAATATGTCAGCGGGAAGGTGAGCCAACCGAGAATGGTGATGAGGATGTACCAAGTGAAAAATGCAGTCATTAGTTTTCGGTGAAAGAAAATGTTCCAGTTGCTGAATCAGGTTCAAAGTCTAAAACAGAGGCGATGGCATCAAGATTGATTGCTCCGTAAATGTGCGGAAATAAATCTGATTCATTGATTCCTTCGGCAGGTGGTCCAGCAGGCGCTTCCCACTTGACTGGAGACTTGATTCTGTCTTCGTCAAGTTTTAACAAGACCAAACCATGTCCTCCTTTGTAAAAAGCGTTGGCGACCGGAGCGACTTGTTTCGCCGTAGAACAATGAATAAAGCCTTCGGTTTGCAAACTTGGGGCAGTATATTCGCCTTTTGCTTGGGCTTCAGCCAATTCTTTTTTGGACGTGATGTGATAAATCACGGCATAACCTCATAAATTGTTGTAATGCCATCTTGATAGACGGCTTTCCAATACACGCCTTCATATTCTTTGAATTTTGCTAAGCCATCGGGTAACTCTGGCAAGATGGGATATACATTTCTTTCTAATTGACCAACGACAATGTATTGCACGTCATATTTTTTCAAGAAGTTTACAGCAGATTGAATATCTGTGGTGTTATAAAACATGCTGACTTGGTCAACACGTTCTTGCACTTGTGGAGCAAAGATGCCGCGTTGCTGGCGTTGATGCCAATTCCAACCGACGACGCCGGGCAAACCTGTATTAATTGTAAAACGTGTGCACCAACGATATTCTGTACAATTCGCTTCAACAATGACCGGTGAACCAATCACATTATCTTGCATCCATCGAATGGCACGATAGTCTTGACTTAACTCCATCACTTGACCATCCCACAATTGTGAGTGATTCATATATTCCATGCTATCTAATGAATGTGGCGCGGCTGGATTCATACGGTCAGAGATTTTGTCAGTAGTGCCAGTGAGTGTAAACAAAAATGCGCCTGCTAATAAGATATACACACCCACTTGATAAGTATTACGCCATTTTGCTTTCCATGTGAAAAAGACATTTAACAACCAACCAAACGCAGCAGCGGCACTGACGGCAAACATCATCCACGCTTGTAAATATAATTTGAAGATAGTATTCATTCGTCCAATGTCACCGACGAGAGAAATAAATTCGACTGCTAATGTAATTGTCAATGCTGTACCGATTAAGAAAAGCACAAAGCGTTTTGTATCAGGTAAATCGGCTCGTAAAATTAAAATCCCAGACCATAATGCAAGTGGAAGTGCAATCAAACCTGCATACACGCCATCAAAAATAAAGAATACGAGCAAAGCAATAAAACCTGCTAAAACAAGTTCAATAACTAAGACATATTTCTTTAATCCGCTTAATTTGGAGACAGGCGTTGAAGCCATCCATTCGCGAGTTTCCCATGCAAGCCAAGCAGTGATGATGAAAAGGAACAAGCCCCATTGAGTGAAGTAAGAACCTAATGGCGTGCGAGTTGCATCCCAATATGCGACAGAGTTATAGGCTTGTCCCCACCAATAGGTGAATGGATAATACAAAAGCGAACTCAAAAGATATAACAAAATCACTGCACCAAAAGTTAGCAATATTTTTCCAAACGATGCGGGAATATTGAAATAATCTTTCCACTCAAAGTTTTTATAAATTGCATAACCCATTGCTATGGCGGCGAGTAGATAATATGTATATAAATCCCAAGTGTTGGTTGGTTTTAATGCACCGATGGCTAATGCACCAATGAAGAATGCACCAATCCATTCAGCGCGAGTCAATTGTGCGCGTGATAATACAAACGAAACCGCCCATGCAATGATAAACAACGCAATCGGCATGACGAGCATGTGGGCGTGTAAATCACTGTATAAAAATGTGAACAGTGGGAATTCTGTAATTTCATTGCCCGGTCCCGGCGGAATGACTCGGCTAGGATTCCAATACCAATCACCACGACCAATTGGCATTTGAGCTTGTTCCGTAATCATTTTCCAAATGCCTTGAAACGTCAAACTCCAACGTTCAAACATAGGCGTATCCGCAGGCACACCAGCACCTTGTAACGGAATACGTTGAATCGAATTGAAGATAAATTGAATCGTCCCCAAGTTGCCCAAGAAGACGGTTAAGAAAGAAGCGGCGATTCCGGTCACAAGTTGAAGGTTGAAGGTCGAAGGTTGTTCATCATCACCTGAAACTTTCAACATTAAACTGTCAACCAAAGAGTATCCAATTGCAAACGCACCAGTCGCAACCAATGCAAACCATGTTGGCAATAAAAAGTTATAAGCAATCGAAGGCACAATGCCCAACAATTTTACAGGCGTGCCAGCCAACACAAAACCATAATAGTAATAATTGATGTAACCACCCGCAAACCACGGGTCATACGCGGGGAAACTTGTGCTTTTCAAAACTGCATTGAAATACGAAAAATCCATTGGGCGCTCGCCACCTTTGGCAGGATGCCACAAATCAGGATTTCCCAAACGAATCAACAAATCAATCACAAAGAATGATAAGAATATAATTTCTGCCATGATGAAAAATCTGCGATTGGAATTCCAATCTGACATGATTTCATCTTTACGCTTCACGCCTAAGGTGATACCTGTTACAGCGACTACGACAAATGCTACGCCGATGCTGAGTCGTGTGTAATCGAGTCCAATTGAACCAGCCATCCATGCTAGCCAACCTAATAAAAGAATCCCAACGATTCTTCCTAATGCATAACTATATCCTTTTAGACCTGGCAATGCCAAACGCGCAATCGGATAGGCAAATAAACCTAATAAGAAAATAAAACTATACCAATATAAAACCCCAAGCCACGGATATTTATTTTGAATCCAATCGTAACTAAATAATTCCGACCATGTTCCGCCAGTACGTTGTTTCACAAGTTGAGATTCAGGCAACATCAGAGTTTTGAAATCATCAAATTCTGCTGGTTTGAGTTGAACAACTTTGGTTAAGTCAACCGTATTCAAAATTGTGCGAACTTGATTGGCATCAAAACTTTCTGATTTTTTGAAAATCATCACTTTGGGATGGTCATAAAATGTGAAGGCTTCTTCGGCGGCTTGGTCATTGATGACAATATCGCCAAAGGTTGGATAGGATTCAAATACGGCAACCAAATCAAAACCCAAGTTGCCTTGATATGTATCAGGTTGTGCTACGCGATAACACTCGATAATATCTTCACCTTCTGGGCAACCAAGCAATTCACGATAATATAAAGTTGTTAATGGATAACGTTCTGGTAAACGAGTAATTTGTCCATATTGATGATTGGTGGGAACAACGATGTAATCTGCTTTTGAAAGAATATCTACAAAGCGATTTATTTTATTTGCATCATCGGGCCAATAGACTTCTAAGACAAGGTCTTCATTGCTATATAAACCACCAAAGCCATCATACGCATCAACTCGGAAAGGTAATGTAAAGTCATAACCGGTTTCGTTCGCAATGGCTGAACCAGAAATAGATAAGCCCGTTCCTGTGGTTTCTATTTTTATGATGTATTGTTGGTCTGCAACGAGTGGAATGACTCTATCAAGCTGGAGAGTCACTGGAACACCGCGGCGGTCGTTTGATGAAGATGAATCTAATGTCGCCGAAGCATGAGCAAGCCCCACGTCCGGCTGTGAAGCGGAGTAGACAGTAATATCAATGTTTGTGGGTAAGCCTGAAACATCAAGAGCATATCCAAAATTTATTTCGCGTAACACACCTTCTTGACGTGGTGTAAAGTTTAACAGATATGGATTTCCAGAAGCGATGAATAATTGTGGCGAGATAGGAAGCGGTTGATTGTATGTGTTGTTTTCGGTTTGAATATGGAGGTTAATGCCAGCGGGGGCATTTTCAAACACCCAACGCGATGCGGCAATGCGGGTTTCATCGCGTAAATAAATACTTTGAAATGCAAATGCCCAGATGGTGGTGAGGATAAGGACAGCAATGCCAATTAGACCGATGACCGAAGACCGTAGAAGATTGAATGTGGTCTGCGGTCTATCGTCTGCGGTCTGTTTTGTGAACTCAAAAATCACCCATGCCGCCATCATACAAAGTAATGGATAAATTGGTAATTGATAACGCATGGTGGCATTGAATTGCAGTGATTGCCATGTGAAGTAAAGCGCCGTCCAGCCCCATAACAAAAGATGTTCATATTCTTTATGTTTGAAAATGCGCCACGCCATAACGGCAAAGCCAACCCATGCCAATATGCCAAGTGGTAGACCTAAACCCCAAACAGTTAAGTTTTGAAATGAAAATAAGTGTGACCTTCGCGCCCATTGTAAATTCCAAGCCAAGTCAGCTTTGCCAGAGGCTTGGGCTTGTAGTTCTTTTAAGTTTGCAAGCCATTGTGGATTTAATCCGATGCCGTCGAAAGCATAGGGCTGGAAGATTCGAAATGAAATAATGGTGGCGATTCCGCCGGTGATGAGTAAGGCAGTAATCAGTGACCAGTATTCAGTGTTTAATTTTTCTTTTCTGTCATAAATAAGATAGCGGGCAAAAAATGCAAAGGGTAAAACCAAGCATAAAACAGCGGCGTTGATTTTAGATGCCATTGCCATGCCAAGTGCAAATCCGAAGCCGGTGGTGAGGAAAAAGATGGGATGTTTGACTAGCGTTACGAGTAACGAGTTATGAGATGCGTGTTGTGAATTACTCATTTCTTGTTGTTCATTACTCCCTCTTTCTTCTTTCATTCTTTCTTCTTCATTCGTTTCTTGTTTCTCGCTACTTATTAATCCTTTTTTACTTTTTACAATGCTCACGCCAAACCACAAAGTTAACGTCATAAACATAAGCAGAAATGTATCGGCGGTGAAGAAATGTGATTGTTGAATCTGTAAGACTGCTAATGATGAAAATGTAGCTGCGAATAAACCAATTTTTTGCCCGTATAGCTTTGAAACCAAAAGATATAAAATAAAAACTGTAAACAAATCTGCAACGGCAGAAAGTTGGCGGGCAAAAAATTTCGAGTTGGTAATCTCATCCCCAAAGGCTTCTAATAACACACGCGTAATCGTCATAGGCAAATTACCATAGACGAAGAAAGCATGTCCGCGCACATACGGGTTTAAAGTAGATGTAGATGAATCAAAATATTCACCAAGTGTCAGCCAGCGTTTTTCTTCTGGCAAACAACCATCTACTGGAAGCGTTGGGTCTTCACAAGTTTTGGCGCGTAAATTATCTAATACGCCGGATAAAAATAATTCATCTGGATGTTGATGTTGCCCTTCACCCCAGTTATATCCAGCAATCCGCAAATAACCTGCCATGAGCAGGACGAGGATAAAAATTAAGTCGTAAACCCAAGAATGTTTGTTGTTTGTCATTTTTATTATAAAAACCTGACAGGTTTTCTAGCCTCTACAATTATCGATTTGATAAATAAAACCTGTCAGGTTTAGTAAATTTATTCCTCAACCAAAAAGATAAAAAAATCTTTATTCGGAAAAGCCGAAGTATATCGGCTAACCTCACCATTCGGGTAGAGTTCCCTAAGAATTCTCTCAGTTTCAGTATCTACATTCCAATAAATAAACATTTTCGGTGCAGGGAAAGCAAGGCTATCACTCAAAAATTCGGGAAAGAGAGCAAAGTCGCGGTCTGGAATCCCAGCCCAGACCCCAGGCAGACGCGTATCTACCCAATACGGATAAGGCACAATCCAAACTGTATCCGTTTGCCCGTATTTATCACGGAAGTCACTAATCACTCTACCTATTTCAGATGTATTCCACGCGCCACTTGCATACTGAGCATAAAACTGACGAAAGACTAAATCAAAATTTGAATAAGCAGATGAGATAAATAAAACGCCAACCAAACTGTATGCGATGACTTGCCGCTTCATACTTGACCCAAAACTGGTGACTAAACCCTCAAGCGCCAACGCCGCAATTAAAATTGCCGGGATGGATGCACCTCCCGCGCGATTCAAAGCTGGGTTTTCACCAGGGTATGCCAACGAAAGCACTGAAGGCATAATGAGTACCGGGATGGAAACTAATAAAAGCAAATCTCGCCAATCTCTTTGACGAATATAACGAACAATTAAGAACACAACGCCTAATAAAAATAACGCGGCTGTGATTAAGTCTAACGCAGGGCGATGTGTAACTGAGTGTACCCAAATTTCACCATCATCCCAATTGAACATCAATAAGCCTTTATACAAATTAGAAGCAAAAATTTGTAATGCGGGTCCGGGCAATTCTGTTTCTACACTACCTAAGCGAGAGAAAGCACGATAACCAAACAAATCTGGGCGAGAAATCCAATAACGCATCAAAGGCGCAAAGACAAATACAGACATAATCACTACAATCAAAAACCACCAAAAAGTTTGGATGCGTTGTTCTTTTGATTTTAAATGTAAGAAATAAAGAATAAACGCCACAACCACCAAAATCGGCATCATGCGGAATGGACTATACCCATGTAAGCCAAGCCCGAGAAAAATGCCGGCAATGATGAAGTCGTTGCGGTTGTGAGTCCGCAAGCCGCGCACGAGATAAAGAAGCGTGGGCGCAACAAAAAGTGGATAGAGCGGAAAGCGTAATCCGATTCTTGAAATGATATTGGGCCATGCCGCAATTCCAAATAGGAATAATACAAAAATCGCAACGCGTTGATTGCCAAATTCTTTGCCGAGTTGATACACAAATGGAATGGTTAAAATTCCCAATAAAGCTGTGCCAAGTTTTAAACTATAAAAAGAAAAGCCTGTGTTGAAAACATTTAATACGAGAAGCGTCCAATAAAATTGAAAAGCCTCGCGCCCAGTGTTACGTTCAAAGAATACAGAAGTTTTTCCTTGCGAAAGTTCATACACATCTAATATTTTTTCCGAATGGTCGCTGAATGGTTCAATCGGCACAATATCCAATTGATATAAACGATAAAACACAACCAAGCCAAACACCAAAAGTGTAATGACACTAATCAACCATTTCTTTCCAGCTTCTTGTGTGAAAGAAATAATCACGCCGTTTAAATTAAATTCTCTGCGAGTTGTATCTGGAACCGTTTCAGTTGCAATCTTTGGTATCTTAATCCATAAACTTATTGCCAGAAAAACAATAGACAAAACCCATAATGTAGTATTTGACCAAGTAAACATTCCATCTTTGAAATCATAAAATGCAATCCCGGCACAGACTACAGAAAGAATTAAAGGAATTAAGCGAGTAGTAAGAGGGTCAGGTATTTGAATGATGGCTGGCAAAGTTGGTAAATGCCATTCATCTTTTCGATAAGACCAAATTGCCATGCCAAACGCCCCTAAATAAAATATGACAGATATCATGCCTTGTCGTTGTGGTGGTTCTACAAAGGCTTGAGCAATCAATGCCAGAAACAAAGCAATCACAGCCCGCCATGGAAAAGCACTTGAACGATTCGGTTCAATCACTTTTTCTTCGAGCACAACTTCATCCGATTGATACGTGAGCGATTGATTTAATTCTTCGCGCTTGCGGGCATCCCATAATGAGCGTAAGAAATTAAAAAATGAATTCCAATCTTTGGTGACTGATTTATAAAGGTCAAGAACAGTCGGTTCTTGTTCGGGAGGAAGATTTGTGTTTTGTTCCATGATGATTTATTAGAGTGCGTCGCACCACACGGGTTAGAATTTTTCTACCGCACAAGTGCGACGCACCCGCTTGGCAAAAAGTTATTTACAAATTACGGATTACCTTAGTAATCCGCAACTTGATTCTATACTATTTTTATTATTTCTTCCTTGCAATTACGATAATGCTTTCGCCCCATCTCATTGGCAAAAACACAAATCCAGTAATGGCTTGCAAGCCACCGAGTGAGCCGAAAAATATTTTTTGTAGTTGAGGTGGAACAAATCGAATGTAAGGCACATCCCAAAAGCCATCTGAAAAAACACGTTTCAATTCAAAGCCTGCTTCTTCAATCAGTCTCAACCATTCCTGCGGCTCTTTCAGCGCAATATGTGTCGGGTCTTGATAGCCAATCCACTTATCGCCTTTCCACGGTTTCAACAATGAACCCAAATTTGGAGTTGCCAAAATCAAAACACCATCTTTTTCAGTCACACGCCCAATCTCGTTAATCGCTTTGGCTGGGTCAGGCAAATGCTCCACGATATGTTTGATAATCACTACATTGAACGATTCATTTTTATACGGCAATTCTTGTGCCGATGCTGTTTGTAAAGATGCACTTCCCGAATCTTTTTTAGATTGATTAACCGCCCAATGATTCAAATCCATGCCATACGCTTCAAACCACGTGGAGAGTTGACCGGTGAGATGCCCCATGCCTGAGCCTACTTCCAGCATTCTCGCTCCGCGCTTTCCATAACGCTTTGCTAACATCCCAAAGAATCGATTAGACCACCAATACATACTGTATTTGGCAAAGGTGATGTTTTTATACGTGTTTGAGGAGAAATATTTTTCGTCGAAAGCCATTTTTATAATTAGTAAATAGTAATTGGTAATTACATTTTTCTAGCAATGTAGAATGTAAATGTCCCATCATCTACAGGTTCAGGAGATGTATATTTTTTGAGATAACTTTCCGTCAGGGACAAATTCCATTTGGTGGGAGAGAGAATCCATTTGCCGGTTAATGCTTTGGATACTAAAGAAGGTAAGCCAAAATAATGTCCCCATTCTAACACGCGCATAGAAGCAGGCGAAAAATAATGCCACCATTTTTCAAGTTTGAAGCCTGCATTGTTTAATCTTTTTTCCCAAACATCAGGTTCATCGGCATGATGCACGCGTGAAATTTTACGAAACCAATTTTCATAAGACTTTCCAAAGATTTTCGTCAACGAAAGTGCAGAAAAATATCTAGTATTTGGAACACAAAAATAAAATGGGGCATTTGGCTTTAATACTCGACAAGTTTCTTTTAACACAGCATCAATGTGCGGAATATGTTCCAAAACAGAGTTACTTAATCCACTAGCAAAATGATTAGATGGAAAAGGTGTTTGTGCTCCATCTGCTTCTACCAGTGATTTATAAGCATTATATTTCTTCGCTTCTTTCATAGAAAAACGCCACGGGTCGAGACCGACATCTAATTTGTAATCAAAAGTCAAAGAAGCAAAGTGACCATCTCCACAACCGACATCATAAATTGGAGAAGGCAAATCTAAATCTTGATAATATGATGATTCAATGGCGCGTAAAAATCCGCGAAAATATGGCAGAGAACTGATTTGTAAAAAAAGAAAATCTTTTTGTGTGCTCATTATTTTTTCTTCAACTTGGTAAATAATTTCTCATACTCTTGTGCAATGGAGTCAGGGTTATAAGATTTTTTAATTGACTCAATATCACCACGATATTTTTCTTTGTTGCTCAACACTTCTAAAATAGATTCTGCTAAACTTTGTGCATTTCCAATTTCAGAGACGACGCCCATGCCGTGCATTTTTACAGGTTGACGAACGCCCGGCAATGCCGAAGGAACAGATGGCACACCATTTAACATCGCTTCGATTTGTACCAAACCAAATGCTTCTGTTGAATTTAAAGATGGCACTGTAATCACATCTAAGTTTGGATAGAAAGCAGACATTTGTATAGGGTCAAGGTTGCCTAAAAATTTCCAATGACCACGAATTTCATAATCAAGGATGCGGGGCATAAGTCTATCGTAATAGGCTTGCTCACCCATTACGTTTTGATATGTGCCTGCAAATAAAACCTGTGCTTTCGGATATTTTTCTAAAATAATTGGCAATGCATCTAATAAAACTTCTACTCCTTTTTCAGATGCAAAACGTGCGGCGACTCCAATCACAGGTTTTCTTTCATGAACCAGATTCGTTTGAGCAAAAGCGGAAACTGCTTCGGGCGAAGAATCAGGTAACACAACGGGTGGCAGGATGGGGGTCAGTTTTGAAGCGTATTTTGAAAGATAAGGCGAATGGTCAGCATAATCTTGGGTATATGTCACAATATGATTTGCTAACATCCCTGCCATGTTGTTTTGAAAATTTACAACTGCATTAACGATGCGATTAAAAAATCCTTGTGGAAGTTGAACATCACAATGATAGGTTAAGACAGCGGGCTTGCGGAATAAACGCGCACGCAAGGCAACACCGGGCGCATCAAATTGTGGAAGATGAAGTTGCACAACATCATGCGACCAAACTAATTTTGTTGCAACCAAACCAAATGTTGGAGCAATCACACCTTTGCTAATTCGCGCAATCACTGGCACACGAATTACTTTTACACCATCCATCATTTCTTCTTGTGGAAGGGATGGGTCGTATTGTGTGGTCATCACAGTTACTTGATGACCGCGTTTTACAAATGCTTGCGCGAGTCTTTCAGCATAAATGGTTAAGCCAGAAGTATGTGGACGATAATAAGTTAAGACAGTTAATATTTTCATGCTTATTTATTTTTTCTTGGTTCGCGTCATTTGAACTTGAACAGGATATGGAATTTCAATTTTTGATTTTTCAAATGCACGTTTGATTTTTTCTAAAGCAACATCTTTCGCAACGGGCGGAGGCGTAAGTGATGTATCCACCCAGAAAAACACATTCAGGTCAATAGATGAAGCGCCGAAGGTGTGAAACAAAACTAAAGGTGCGGGGTCATCTACATATCCATTAACTGTTTTGATTTCTTTTAAAATTACATCGCGCACTTTTTCAGGGTTTGAATCATATGCCACACCCACAGGTAATTCAACACGCCTTAATTGAGCACGAGTGTAATTGATAATTGGTTGAGCAAGCACATCGGCATTCGGTAAAAAAACAATCCGCCCGTCAAATGTTTTCATTTCAGTGGTGCGCAAACCAATTTTCAACACGGTGCCATCATAACCAGCAATGCCCACCACATGCCCCACTCGAAATGGTTGTTGCACAAGCAAAATTACACCAGACACAAAATTTTGCATAATGTTTTGTAATGCAAAACCAATCGTAAAACCAATGATACCTAAACCAGTTAAGAATGCTGTGACATCAAAAAATCTTTGTAATGCAGTAATGATGCCTAAAAAAATAATTGTCCATTTGATAGTGCGTGAAAGTAAATGTGTTACACCGGGTTCTGCATTTTGACGCACCAATGTGCGATGAAAAAACTTACCTAACAATACGCCAACGTAATAACTAATCACCACAATCAAAATTGCCGCCAAAATATTTGGCACAGAATTGATAAAGTTATCTGCTAGGGTAGAAAAATATTCTTCCATTATCACCTTTGATTTTAAAACAAGGATTTATTTTCTTTGACCCACTCAAACAACATTTGCACGCCTCTTTCTACGTTGATGCTTGGTCGCCAACCTAATTCTTTTTCTGCCTTTGAAATATCGGCGTAAAAAACTTTTTGATCGCCGGGTCGCCAGTCGCCACGAGCAACTTCAATGGTTTCGCCGATATATTTTTCAAGTTTCGGTCCAAACTCAGCCCAAATAGACATTACATTTTCAGGTCCGCCACCCATGTTGTAGACTTGACCTTTGGCAACATCAATTTTTTCAACGGCTAAGTCATACGCATTCATTAAATCATCTACATGCAAAATGTCACGCACTTGTTTGCCATCGCCATAGACTGTAATATCTTTGCCCATCACTGCCGCAATAATAAACCATGCCACCCAGCCTTGGTCTTCAATGCCAAATTGACGTGGTCCATAAATACAGGATTGACGAAAGACAACGGTGGGTAAATCATACATGCGAGCATAGTCACGGACGTATTGGTCACCTGTGCCTTTTGAGCAACCATAAGGAGAATGAAAATCTAAGGGTTGAGTTTCAGGGCAACCATTGACTAAGTCTTTATATCGCCATCTGGTTGGTTCTTCATATAGTTCCACATCTTCCATGCCACCATAGACTTTATTTGTAGAGGCATAAATGAAAATGGGATTTTTACCTGAAGCACGAGCGGCTTCTAACACATTAAATGTGCCGAGTGCATTGGATTCAAAATCATCTCTTGGGTTTACTACAGAAGTTGTCACTGCTACTTGACCTGCTAAATGCATAATCACGTCAGCATTTTTAGCGGCTTGCGCGATTTTTTGTGCATCTTTGATGTCACCAACAACTAATTCAAAAGCATTATCGCCAAATTCTTTTTTCAGCCACTCTAAATTGCGCGGTGCACCACCCCGCGATAAGTTATCGTAGATTGTCACTTTTTCACCACGCGTGAGCAGGTGATGTACATAATTTGAGCCGATAAATCCTGCTCCGCCGGTTACGAGATAATGTTTGGTCATATTTTTTTACCTTTATCGATAAAATCTTCTTCTTACAAATAGGCGAACTGCTATCATACCAAAAACAAATCCGCCGATGTGTGCCCACCAAGCAACATTGCTTGCGTCTGCGCCTTGTAAAGCGAGCCAACCTGAAAACAATTGAGAGACAAACCAGAAGCCAAGAAACACGAGCGCTGGCAACTCAACCATTGTAAAAATAAAAAAGATTGGCACGAGGCTGGCGATTCTTGAATGTGGAAATAAAATTAGATATGCTCCTAATACGCCTGCAATTGCTCCGCTTGCACCAATCATTGGGACTGAACTAGCAGGGTCAAAATATACTTGCAGAAATGCGGCGGCTGTTCCACTGAGCAGGTAAAAAATTAAATATCGGATGCTTCCTAGTTTATCTTCTATATTGTCACCGAAGATTATCAAAATCCACATGTTGCTGAGGATGTGAAACCAACCGCCATGCAGAAACATGCTGGTTAGGATGTTCAACCATGTGTCGGTGTTGGATAATGTTAAATTTGCTGGAACAAGCCCCCACATATGAATGAAGCGATATAAATCTGCTTCGGTCATGGTCACTTCAAAATAGAAGACGAGTCCATTGAGCAGAACCAACATCCAGTTCATTAATGGGAAATGACGCGAACGTTGTGTGTCGTACAAAGGAAACATTTAAGTGTTTTCTGTTTGGTCTTTGTTTCTTAAATTCATGAGTTGCTGATAAATGCCTGAAAGGGTTTGACCTTCTCGCATTAAACCGATGCCGCCAATCACGCCACTGTTGAGATAATTATATAAACGAGCAGTGAGTGCAACGGCTAAGGCTGTGGATTCATCACCAGTGAATAAAACCAAAGCGGCAGTGACTGCACCTTCAAATGTGCCAACGCCACCGGGCAAGGCGGGGATTGCTCCGCCAAATGCGGCGGCTCCTAAAATAAATAATGCCCAGACAGGTTGTGCTTGTGGAAAAAACGCAAGTGTGATTAAGTAATAAGCAACGAGGGCCACAAACCAGTTGAGTGCCATCCAAAATAAAAAGCGGATGAACAGCCAGCCATCGGTTAAGACACTTAATCCATTGAAAAATGATTCGAGAAAATTGCCACCAAATTTTTGTAAGGCTGGGAAGCGTTGACTTAGTTTATGAAATACATCTAATGCCCATTTGTTATTGCGGGCAAGAACATACATCATGAATAACCCGACAATCACTAATCCGCCGACAATGTAACCAATTTGTTCAGAGCCTTGTGTGCCGACAACAAATGGAATAGAAGCAATTAATAACCCAGCAGAAAACGCAAGGTCAACGACTCTTTCGATCACAATCGTTGGTAAGACTTCACCAAATTGCATGCCTGATTTTCGGCTGATTAAGAATGCTCGTCCTAACTCGCCGAGGCGAAATGGTAAAAATGTATTGAGCAAATATCCTTCGGCGGTTGTAAATAATGTGTCAATATATTTTGGTTTATCACGTAATAGTGTGTGCCAAACTTTTGCCCGCCCGAACATCCACACGAAAGATAAAATGGCTGAGCCTGCTAAGATTTTATAGTTTGCATTTTTGATTGCATTCCATAAAGTTTGGAAATCTACAAAATATAATATTGCTCCAATGAGCAAGATGCTGATAATTGCGCCGGGGATTAATCGTTTGATATCTTTCATTTTTTGTTTGGTGTAGGGGCGAGGCATGCCTCGCCCCTACGTTCTTTATTCATCTTCTAATTTGAGTACTGCCATAAACGCTTCTTGCGGGATTTCGACATTGCCGACCATCTTCAAACGTTTTTTACCGCGTTTTTGTTTTTCAAGCAATTTCTTTTTACGAGAAATATCGCCACCATAACATTTGGCTAACACATCTTTTCTTGTGGCTTTGACGTTCGCTCTCGAAATGATTCTTCCACCCGATGCGGCTTGCACAGCCACATCATATAACTGACGTGGAATTAAATCTTTGAGTTTGGTGATTAATCGCTGACCTTTATGATACGCATCTTTCTCGTGGACGATTGCTGCGAGCGCGTCAAGCGGTTCACCATTGACTAAGATTTCAAGTTTCTGCAATTTATCTGGACGATATTCGAGAAATTGATAATCTAACGAAGCATAACCTTTTGTTTTTGATTTCAACTGGTCAAAAAAATCTACGATAACTTCGGAGAGCGGAATTTCAAAATCTAATTGCACACGATGAGGCGCAGGATATTCTTGTTGTTTGAAAATACCACGCCGTTTGGTAACCAATTCCATGATGGGACCGTAATAATCAGTCGGTGTGATGATTTCAATATTCATCCACGGTTCGCGCACTTCGATAATTTTGTCTGGGTTAGGTAATTCAGCAGGTGAATCTACTTTTATTACTTCATTTTCGACAGTCAACACTTCATATTCTACAGAGGGGGCTGTGAATAAAACATCTAATAAATATTCTCGCTCGATTCTTTCTTGAATAATTTCCATGTGAAATAAACCAAGAAAGCCCGCGCGAAATCCAAAGCCTAATGCTTGTGAAGTTTCAGGAATAAAAGTTAACGAAGCATCGTTGAGTTGTAATTTTTCAAGCGACTCGCGCAACTCTGTGTAATCATCCGCTTCGACTGGATAAATACCAGCGAACACCATCGGCTTGGGTGTGAAATATCCGGGCAAAGGTTCTGCCGCAGGTGCAGAAGCAACTGTAATCGTGTCACCGACGCGGCATTCGTGCACAGTTTTGAATCCTGTGGCAATGTATCCCACTTCACCAGAACCAATTTTATCCACTGGTTTCATAGATGGAGAAAAAATTCCAATCTCAACTGGTCGCAAATCCATTTTTGTTGCGAACGTTCGCAAGACATCATTACTTTTTATCGTGCCTTCCACCACGCGCACATACGCCACAACGCCTTTATATGAATCATAATGCGCGTCAAAAATTAACGCACGCAATGGTTCGTTATCAGCATCTTTTGGAGGAGGCACACGTTCGACAATCGCTTCAAGAATCGCTTCGACGTTTATGCCCTCTTTTGCTGAGACGCGAAGAACCGCATCGGGATCTACCCCCAGCAGGCTACCGACATCCTCAGCCACTTCATCGGGTCGAGCGGATGGTAAATCAATTTTGTTAATGACGGGGACAATTTCTAAATCAGCGTTCAAAGCTTGATACAAATTCGCAAGCGTTTGTGCTTCGATACCTTGTGTTGCATCAACGACAAGAATTGCACCTTCACATGCTTTCAATGCACGACTGACTTCATATCCAAAGTCTACATGTCCGGGTGTATCAATCAAATTGATTTCATAACGTTGATTATCTTTGGCAGTGTAATACATGCGCACTGCGGATGCTTTAATCGTTACGCCTTTTTCCTTTTCCAAGTCCATTGAATCTAAAGCTTGGTCAGTCATGTCGCGTTCAGAGATTGCGCCTGTTAATTGAAGCAGGCGGTCTGCGAGAGTTGATTTGCCATGGTCTACATGGGCGATGATACAAAAGTTACGAATGTGTTGAGTCATATTTGCGGGCGCAAGTATAACCGATTACAAAGTCACAGTCACCTTTGAAGTGAGGCGGGTGAGCCTAAAAAAATCTCTTCACCACAGAGAGCACCGAGTTCACGGAGAAAACAAGAGAAAAACTCTGTGAGCTCTGTGTGCTCAGTGGTTAAATCTTTTTCTTTAACCTAACTTGAACAAGGCTTGAGAATTTGCGTATTAACCTTTTATAAAACAGTCCTCAAGTATCGTGTAAACCACCTTGCCGATGGGATAAAATGCAAACCTAATCCACTTGAAAGAAGAAAATATGGGAAATCAGAAAAACAATTTTTATTTCGTTCTATATCTGGTTAGTGTGATTGCCGGGCTTTTGTTAACGCTCCTCGCCACGTGGGGAGATTTGGAAGCCGCCTTCTATGGTTTTGACCGTGTCGGTGGGGTCCGCATGAGTTCTTTAAGTTGCCCAATTTTGATGAGTGATACGGAAACCAGCACATTTTCTATCAAACTCAGCAATTCGTTAGATAGAAATTTAGCTCCATCTATCAAAACAGATATTAGTATGCCGGGCGCACCAATTAGCGCTTATGAATCTGTTTTATTGTTGCCGGGCGAATCAAAAAAATTAGAATGGCAAATCGGACCTGAAAATATTGACCTTGACCGCTTCATTTTTGTACGCGCATGGTCGTATGCGGCATATCCACAACCTGACCGTGAAGGAACATGTGGAATTATCATTCATCCATTTGGTATCAGCGGCGCAACGATTACTTGGGCTTTGGTGATTGTGAGTCTGTTGGGGACAGGAATCAGTTTGTATAAAATGAAACAGGCTGGAAGTCTAGAAGGAAGCGGGATGAGAACATCACGCTATAACTTATTAGCAATCCTCATGTTGGTTGGGTTAATCAATAGCTTTATTGGGATTTGGTTAGTTGGTGTTTTAATTCTTGCGGTGTCATTACTTGTCGGTGTCATATCCGCTGGGTTTTCAGTGAAGTTATAAAAAAGAGGCTGTCATGATGACAGCCTCTTTTTTGTTAGTAATTTTTTGTTTCGATTGTTTCTACAATATGCGTTTGTGGGTTAGTCATAATTGTACCTTGCACACGCTCCCATACCCCACGCATAGCGGCAAGTAATGATTCTGCTTCTTTAGCAGTATTAAATTCAAGGTCTATCATTACATAATTGGGGTTATCTACAGGGCGTAAGATTTGATATCGCTTCACACCCATTTTTTCACGCCCCACAGGGTCACTATCAAATGCTTGTTTCCAACGTTCAAAATTTGGAACAGGATGTTCGATTCGTAACATGTACATAAAATACTCCTTTGTTTTTATACGAGTAGTTACCCATATTAAATACAGTAATACTGTATTTAATATGGGTATGATAAAATGAAAACAGAGAATTGTCAAGAGATATGCCTCCCCAAAAACAGACCAAACGTAAATATGATTCAAGTCGCCGCAAAGCACAGGCGCTTGAAACACATCAGCAAATTCTTGTATCTGCTGAAAACCTTTTTATAAATAAAGGGTATTCAGGCACTTCCATTGAAGCGATTGCCCAAAAAGCAAGTGTTGCCCCAGAGACAATCTATGCAACATTTAAAAATAAAAAGACAATTCTCTCAAAGCTAATTAAAACTTCAATTCTTGGGGATGATGACAATCCTGTTCCCGTCATGTTGCGAGAACAAATCCGTGAAGTGGCACAAGAAACAAATCAAAAACGCCAGATTCAAATGTTTGCAAAACGAATTCATCTATTGATGTCTCATGTTGCGCAATTACTTGAAGTCATGAAGAGTGCATCCAAAACAGAGTCTGAAATTAAACGTCTTTCAAAAAAGTATATAGATGGAAGATTTCAAGGCATGGGATTTTTTATTGATTGTGTAATGGCAAATGGAAACTTACGGAAAAATCTAGATAAATTAACAGCCACTGAAACAGTTTGGTTATTAACCAGTGCAGAAGTGTATAACTTGTTGATTGTAGAACGTGGATGGTCAGGTGAAGAATATGAGACTTGGTTATCACAAACACTTACAGATTTTTTGCTTCCATAAATAAAAAAGACCGACTAACGTCGGTCTTTTTTATTACAAATTTTATTTAACCAAATTTCTCAAAACCGTGTGCAAGATACCACCGTTGCGATAGTAATTCACTTCAACATCTGTATTCAACAAAACAGTCACTTTGAATTCAATCACTTTGCCATCTGATTTTTTTGCTTTGACAGTTAATTCACTCTTCGGCTTGATGTTGTCATCCAAGCCTTCGATGTCGAACACTTCGCTTCCATCCAGACCGAGAGACTCGGCATTTTGACCCTCAGCAAATCTTAGGGGAAGCACACCCATACCCACTAAATTAGAACGATGAATACGCTCAAACGATTCAGCAATCACTGCTTTCACGCCTTGCAACATCGGACCTTTTGCCGCCCAATCTCTACTTGAACCAGTTCCATATTCTTTGCCAGCCAAAATAATCGCGGGAATATTTTCTTGCATATACTTCATGGCGGCATCATAAATAGACATGACTTCGCCAGAGGTGTGATGTTTCGTCCAGTTGCCTTCTTTGGGAGCAACGAGTTGATTCTTCAAGCGAATGTTTGCAAACGTGCCACGCGCCATCACTTGGTCGTTACCACGTCGCGCACCATAAGAATTAAAATATTGTGGAGCAACATCTTTTTCTTGCAAAAATTTTCCAGCAGGTGAGTCAACGGCAATGTTACCCGCAGGCGAAATATGGTCTGTGGTGATGGAGTCACCGAACAAACCTAACACGCGCGCGCCTTTGATTCCTTTCACCGAATCAACATCTAATGAAATGCTTTGGAAATACGGCGGATGATGAATGTAAGTTGAGCTTTCATTCCATTCATACAAATCACCACCGGAAACTTCAATTTCTTTCCACATGTCTGAGCCGCCGAACACATCTTCATATCTTTCTTTGAACATTTCGGCTTTGACGTTTACTGCAATCGTGTCGCTAATCTCTTGTTGTGTGGGCCATAAATCTTTGAGGTAAACAGGTTGACCATTTTTATCTGTGCCAAGCGATTCTTTTTCTAAATCAATATCCACAGTTCCTGCTAACGCATAAGCAACCACCAATGGAGGCGATGCCAAATAATTTGCTTTCACAAGCGGATGGACTCGTCCTTCAAAATTTCTATTGCCTGAAATCACCGCCGCGGCGACTAAGTCTGAGCCTGTTACTGCTTTTGCAACTTCACCTGGAAGTGGACCTGAGTTTCCTATACAAGTGGTACAGCCATAAGCAATGACGTTGAATCCAAGTTGCGACAATGGTTCAATCAAACCTGCTTTGTCAAGATATTCTGTCACTACACGAGAACCCGGTGCTAAAGATGTTTTGACATACGGCTTAACTTGCAAGCCTTTTTCAATGGCTTTCTTGGCAACGAGTCCAGCCGCAACCATGACAGATGGATTGCTTGTGTTTGTACAAGATGTAATTGCGGCAATGACAACTGCACCATGTTTCATTTTTTGTGAGCCGCCATTTGTGCCGAATGTGGCTTCACGAGTTAAAGCATCACCAGAAAGTTCATAACCACGGTCTTTGACAGGGGCAGTCAATGCTTTTTGAAATGTACCTTTCATATCTGTCAATGTGACGCGGTCTTGTGGACGTTTCGGACCAGCTAATGATGGCACAACAGATGCCAAATCTAATTCAAGTGTGTCTGTAAATTCTGGGTCTGGAGAATTTGATTCGCGGAAGAGTCCTTGCTCGCGTAAATAGGCTTGGGTTAAGTCAATGGTTTGGTCTGAGCGACCAGTTAGGCGCATGTAACGAAGCGTTTCTTCATCTACAGGGAAGTAACCCATGGTGGCACCATATTCAGGAGCCATGTTTCCAATTGTGGCGCGGTCAGTTAAAGACATGCTATCTAAACCTTCGCCATAAAATTCAACAAATTTATCAACCACACCTTTTTTGCGAAGCATTTGTGTAACAGTTAAAACCAAATCGGTTGCAGTAACACCATCACGAAGTTTCCCATAAAGTTTGAAACCGATGACATCAGGCAACAACATATCCATTGGTTGACCTAACATTACAGCTTCGGCTTCGATACCACCAACACCCCAACCCACAACACCTAAACCGTTAATCATGGTGGTGTGTGAATCGGTGCCGACTAAAGTATCAGGAAATGCAAACGTTTCTTTATCAACTTGTTTGGTCATGACAACTTCGGCAAGATTTTCCAAATTGACTTGATGCACAATGCCTGTCATTGGTGGAACAACGCGGAAGTTTGTAAATGCTTTTTGTCCCCACTTGAGAAATTCATAACGTTCGCGATTTCGCAAAAATTCCATTTCGGTATTGCGATTCAATGCGTCGGCTGTGGCAAAAAAATCAACTTGCACAGAATGGTCAATGACCAAATCAACCGGCACAAGCGGATTAATTTTTTTCGGGTCGCCGCCTAACCTTGCAACTGCGGCACGCATGGCGGCTAAATCTACAACGGCTGGCACGCCGGTAAAATCTTGCATCACTACCCTGCCCGGCAAAAATGGAATGCCAGGGCGTGCTCCTTTGGGACTCCATGCGGCGATGTTTTTCACATCTTCTTGTTTAATTTCGATGTCGTTGCATTGACGAAGTGCGGCTTCTAACAAAATGCGAATCGAATATGGCAATTTGTTTAATTTTGTTAAACCAGCCTTTTCGAGTGCATCCAGCCGATAGATGGTGTATTCTTTTTTCCCGACCTTTAATACGTCACGAGACTTAAATAAATCTTTCATAGGTTTCTCCTTTTGGTAAAAAATTTTCACCGAAGAACACAAAGGAGCGCCTTTGTCATCCTTGATTTTTCTAATATGGGATTTTTATAATTTTAATTCTTTTTTGAGCGAATTGGTTAACTGAGTTTTATCTGCATCACTCAAAAAGGCAGATTCAGCCGCCATTAACACAGACTTCTTCAAATCATCAATCTTTATATTTAATTTATCACAAACCACTTGATATTCATTTGCCAATGTGATTCTTGAAATGCTGGGGTCATCGGTATTGATGGTCACCCTCAACCCTTTTTCAAGCATCTTTGGTAAAGGATGAGATTCCACAGAATTCACCACGCCGGATTGAAAATTACTAGTCACACACACTTCAAAGACTGTGCCACGTTCTTTCGCAAGCGATACAACTTCATCATCTTCTAAGACGCGTACCCCATGCCCGATTCTTTCGGCACCTAGATTTTCAATCGCCTCACGCACGTTGGAAGCAGGTCCCCACTCCCCAGCATGAATCGTCACACGTAAACCTGATTCGCGGGCTTCTTTGAAAATCCCATAAAATGGACTGGATGGAAATTCGGCCTCATTGCCTGCTAAATCCAAACCCATGAGACCATGTTTCATATGGTCAACAGCCAACCAAGCTACTTGTTCTGCTAAATCTGGGCTTTCGTGGCGATTCACCGAAGCAATCAAACTGACTTTAATTTTATGTTTCTTCGCCGCTTCCTGCGCACTGGTAATGACCCAATCCATCACATCGTGCAAAGGAAAACCTTCAGCACGACTCAATGCAACTGGTGTAAAGCGTAATTCCAAATATCGAACATTATCTTTGGCGGCATCTTCCACTGCTTCAGCAGAGACGCGATGAATCACATCTGGCGATTTATAAAACAAACGTAAGGTTTTAAATTTTTCAAGGAAATTTGTAAACGTCATGGGGTCTTGGTCTTGCACTTGCACCAAGCCACTTAAGTTCAACATCGAAACTGGAACCGTTACCCCATGCTTCTTGGCAATGTCTAACATGGTAGCCAAACGCAAAGAACCTTCCAAATGGCGGTGTAATTCCACCTTTGGAAGAATCACATACTTGTTAAGGGGAGCAGTATCATCCGAAAACAAATCTGCCTCAATAAACTAACCAACTAGTTCACTAGTTAGCTAGTCAACTAGTTAATTCCTTCGTCTTCGTTTCTTTTTACCACTTGATGCGCCTTCGCCAATTTGAACCGAAGTCTCATTCACCGCGGCAGAAGCAACTTCACCCGTTTCAAGAGGCGTAATTTCCACACGGCGAGGTCTTGCGGCAAAAGCACGTCCAATTACCAATCCGCGTACATCTTCTAATAACTGCGCAAACATTTCAGAAGCTTGTGCTTTATATTGTACCAGTGGGTCACGCTGTCCGTAAGCCTCTAAACCAATTGAAACGCGCAAGGCTTCAACTTTTGTTAGATACTCAACCCATAACTCACTAAACGCACCTAATAACAATTGACGATGAACTTCATTTAAAACATATTTACCAATAGATGAAGACAACGCGCCTCTTTCATCTTCGGTCAGGCTTGATACAGGCGCGGATAATTTTTCTTCGCCCAAAGCCATTCGCGCCGCGGGACCAAAATCGGCAACCTTTGTCGCATTGGCACTCACCTCAGCAAATTTATTTTCACCCCATGTTTCTTGTAAAACTTTTTCGGCTGTCTCTAAGTGATTCATGACATCATCAATCACTTCTTCTGAATCTTTGCCTTCTAACAATTGAGCGGCATAAAACGCATACGTAAAACGATTGAAAATTTGTTTCACTTGTTTATGAGTTTTATTATCAAAAGCAGTGCGTGTACCTTGTGCCAACGTCAACAACAGACGTAATTTACCAGCGTCCGTGCTGACATCTTCTCTTTGTAATAAAACGTCAATATCGCGCGCAATTTGATTATTTAATCGTTCGCGTTTTCTATCAAAGGCTTGATGAGTTGTATCTAATAAAATATCGGCTAACTCATCCCAATCCGAAGGCAATGGACTTTGTAACTGTAATTGTTCGCCCAACCGATTTTGAATCGCGCCAATCACACGCGTAGCACTAATGACCGTTAGTTGAGCCGCTACCAAATCTTGAATTGAATCTTTCGCATCTTCTGGGTCGTCGGCTAAGGCTTTTTGAATTTCATTATTAAATCGCAATTGCAAGCGGGCTAGGGCACTAATCTCTTCTTGAATCTTTTGCGGACGTGGCGTTTCTTCCATATCGCGCAAAGTTTGGAAGTACGCATCCAACGCATCTTCACGGTCAGAGATTTGGGTTTCTAAACTTTCTTGCGTTCGATTAATTAAGTTCTCAATTGCCTTATTGGCATGAGCATATTCAGCTTCAATAGATTTAGAAATGATGTTTAAAATTGAGTTCTTAACATCATTTTGGTCAATTTGATTCAATAACAACTTAAATCCAAAGGATGGATATAAACCATTCTTTGACTCAAATGCAGGTTGTACTTGATCCAACCAAGCGATTAAACGCCACGCGCCTTCTTCATCTGCTAAACCTGCTTCCACACGTTTGGTCACTTCGGCTTCGAGCATTTCATTAATGTCATCGCTCAAATCTTCTTTAACAAAGATGCGGTCACGTTGGTCATAAATCTGTTGGCGTTGTTTATTCAAAACATCATCATATTCCAACAAATGTTTACGAACGTCAAAGTTCGCGCCTTCCACACGTGTTTGTGAACCTTCAATAATACTGCTCACCAAACGCACTTCTAATGGAAGTGAATCATCCACCTTGAGGCGACCCATTAAATTACCAACTTGGTCGCCGCCGAACAAACGCATCAAATCATCTTGCATCGAAAGATAAAAACGTGAAGAACCCGGGTCACCTTGACGTGCCGCACGACCACGTAACTGATTATCAATACGACGGGCTTCATGACGCTCAGAACCGATAACGTGCAAGCCGCCTAATTCTTTCACACGTGCCATATCTTCAAAATAACCCAAGAAATGTTTAATTTCGGCTTCATACAAACCAAAGTTTGCTGAATCCATTTTTTGCAAGGCTTCACGACGTTCTTGTAACGTCATATCAAATGGGTCTTTGTAACCTGCTTTGCTTAATACTCTATTGACAGCAGAAATCACTTCTTCGGCAATTTCGCCACCAAGTTTAATATCCACACCACGACCTGCCATGTTGGTAGCAATCGTCACTGCACCGAATGCACCCGCACCCGCAATGATTTGTGATTCTTCAGTATGCTTGCGAGCATTCAAAACTTGATGAGGCACGCCACCTTGAAATATTTTTTTCAATCTTTCTTTGGCAGACTCTGGTAAATTCAATAAAGTTAAAACAGTGCCCAAATTATTTTCATCGTCCAAACTGATGTTGGTTAATCCATGCGGTTTGATGAACGCCCGCAATGCATCAGGCGTAATCTTATCTATCGATTCATTGAACGGGACGAGGTCAGTAATGAGGCGTCCGTCTTCTTCTAAATTATTTGCTTTCAGATAATGGTCACGCACTAAGGCATATTGCATCAAACGACGAACTGGTTCGGCTTTGAGTCGGTTTGATAATCTTTCAGAAGAATCAACCGAAGTAGTACCCACCAACAACGGACGACCCAAAGCATGATTGCGAACAATTTCAGTGACAATCGCGCGCAGTTTCGCTTCGACTGTTTTGAAAATCATGTCAGGGTAATCTTTACGGCGATAAAAAAGCGGAGACTCTTCACCTGCTTTTGCAAAATATGAATACGAATAGCCTTCTTCATCTTTCGCTTTGATTTCAACCAGCAGCGCATCTTTGCCATAACTTTGATATTCAAGGTTTGGCGCAACAGGCGCAACTTCAAGTTTATAAATTTTATTGAACTCTTCGGCTTCGGTTAATGCAGTACCGGTCATGCCTGCAAGTTTTTGATACATGCGGAAATAATTTTGCAATGTGACCGTAGCATACGTCACCGATTCAGGCTCAACCTTTACGCCTTCTTTCGCTTCCACTGCTTGATGCAAACCGTCACTCCACCTTCGACCTGGCATCAAACGTCCAGTAAATTCATCAACGATAACGACTTTACCCGCTTGCACAAGATAATCTTTATTACGATGAAATAAATATTGTGCGCGTAAGGCTTGTTGTAAATAACCCATCAGGCGGGCTTGATCTGGCGTTAAATCTTCTGGACGTTCAGGGTCAATTAATTGCATCCCTAAAATAGACTCAACGCGGCTGACACCAATTTCAGTTAAATTGATGTTGCGATTCTTTTCTTCCATTTCATAATCTTCAGGGCGAAGTTGTTTCACCACTTGCGCCATGCGTCCGTACCATTCCAAATCACCCGAAGCAGGACCAGAAATAATTAACGGCGTACGCGCTTCGTCAATCAACACATTATCCACTTCATCTATGATGGCAAAATAATGACCACGTTGCACGCGCGCATCGAGGCGCATGGTCATGTTATCGCGCAGATAATCAAAACCAAATTCAGAGTTCGTTCCAAAGGTTACATCGGCGTTATAGGCTTCAACTCGATCCACCATTCGTAAATGACGTTGGTCTTCATGCGGAGATTCTTTTTCAAAATCAACAATGAATGCTTTTTTGCCATTCTCGGTCACCGCCGCCATTTGCAGAACACCAACGGATAAACCAAGTGCGTGATAAATCGGCGCCATCCAACGTGCATCACGACGCGCTAAATAATCATTGACGGTTACCAAATGAATGCCACGTCCTGTAAGTGCATTTAAATAAACTGGCATGGTGGCGACTAAAGTTTTTCCTTCACCTGTACGCATTTCGGCGATATTGCCATAATGCAACGCCGCACCACCGATGATTTGGACATCATAGTGACGCAAACCAATTGTGCGCTTCGAAGCCTCGCGGACAACTGCGAATGCCGCGGAGAGAATCTCTTCCAGTACAGCTTGTTCCGCTTTTTGGCGTTCTTGTTTATCTTCAATTCCCTCAATCGCGTCAGCAACTTGAGCCTTAAACTCATCCGTCTTAGCACGGAGCGCATCATCACTCAAAGCCTCAAACTCAGCCTCAAGCGCATTCACTTGCTCTACAAAATGTTGAAATTGTTCAACGGTCTTTTTTGTGGGGTCACCACTGAATAGTTTTACGAAGTTCTTAAGCACGTTTAGTCCCTTTCACGGAAAGGGATTATAGCATGGGGAATATTGGAGGAGTGTTAGAGAAAATAGGATTGCTTTATTTTAGTAACATGAAAAAATCTTAAAAGCAGAGTTTTTATATTATTGATTAAATCAAAAAACATAAGTAATATGCTATCTTGAATAAAATCCAATATGTTAGATTATCTAAATAGGAATTTTTTTATTATTGTCCAAATTCTTTTTCCTTGCCTAAAAACAATAATTCCCAGCCCAACTGCAGTAACAACAGAAATACACAGGAGTATATTTCCAAAAACCTTAATTATGCCAATGATGAGAGAATTAGTATTAATTTCCGCAGGAGTTAAGTCTGCCCAAAAGGATGGAATGATTAAGATTGTTAATAATAAAGATACTGCAGCCAATCCAAGAGTTAAGACAAATGAAATATTGTTATTGTCTTCTGCAAGATCGGCGAGATATAATTCATCTAAATGATCAACTGTACTATTAATACTGTTAATATTACGATCAATTTGGTTTAGCAGAAATGGAAGTCCCAATTTCTCGAACAAATAACTTGCTTTGCTAATGGCATATTCAGCCCGACTCCAAGAGGCTGGATTACCCAAATTCCGACAAAGGGAAGCTAAACGACGAAGGTTTGAAGCATCAGAAACAAGGCTACGGAATATTGCGTTATTCAGTTTAATATCTCCTTTAAAAAGCCCTTCACGCGCCTCTTGCATATCTTTCGAGAAGTCTGCTAATAATTTATAGCTTGTTCCTTCAATCAACTGAGCCATAACATGTACTTCTAACATAAACTCAATCATTCGTTCAATAGAACCCCAATAACGAATGTATCGGACACGGCTAGTCGCGCTTGGCAAAGTAGAAATAAGTAGTTCATCGGTTCGGAGATTTCGCGCAGGCATAAATAATGCTGATCTTGAAGATAACAAACAAAGCTCGTTAATCCATGATGCCTTATCATTATTTATAGCATTATCTACATATTCTATATCCAAAATCGGAAAAATCTTACGTGAATTTAATTCTTTGGAAGTTTTGCTCAATTTATCTTGTTTATGAAGAACTGACCCTTCAATAAGGTTCACCAAATGTCCACTAATTTCATTGGAATTATGAATATCATCAATCAGAACGGATACCTGAGTATTAGAAGAATGGTCTGATTCATCTTTTGGATTTGAATTGATTTGATTTCGGTTATTATTAAATCTTGGGACAATATTTCGAGTGGCAAGAAGCTCATCAAGGTGATAAATAACAAATGATTCATATAAAGGATTAGACATATTGGGTTTCGGGTCAAGAAGTCGAATTGGAGTATCTTTTAATGGAATTTGATACCCAATTTCCTGAATAAATCTTTTAGATATTTCCATTGCAATCTTCCATTGAACCGGGACATATTTAATTTCATGCTGATTATCTTTTTCGACCCCAAGCCAATCTAACAAGGAATAAATAGAATTTTCTTTATTTTGCAAAACATCAGGCTGATCTTTATATTTATACGGTAACTCCTTCAACCAATTTTGAGCACTTTTCACATCCAGTGATTCTTGTAGTTCAATTACACTTGAAGCTATTTTTTCTGTTGCCAGAGGCTTAGGAAGTTTATAAGTTAATCTTATAACAAAAAAACCTAAGGATGTTGGACGAATATAAATATCCCATTTTTTCCAAGAGCGCCAGAAAATGTTATCAAATTGGTAGTTTTCCCTCAACGGCTTTGCAAATTCAAATCGTTCTTTATTAACTCGATATGTTGGGAAAGTATGATCATTGATAAAAGATGAGCGAAATACACCTGTAGCAAATCCTATTTCCTCAGCACTCATATTATCATCCGGATGTTTTTTATTTCTTTCATCGTCTGTAGAAAGAAACACGCCCTTTAGTGAACATTTATCTTGCCATTCATGCTTAATTATTTCTGCGAGTTCTTCAGTACCTCGCAAAGCCTCAAATACGATCTGTTCATCATCGTGAACAAATCGTTTCATATCCAATATCAAGACAACGTTAATGTAACCAGATGCGCTTATGTAAGGTTTCATTTTTTCTGTCCAGCAGTAATATATTTTTACATCTTTTAGCAGATTTTAAATTATTCTATTAATAATCCTATCTGGATGAATATTTTAATAATCGCAACCCTTCTAGCTTCAACGCTTCTGGATAAAGTGCTTTATATATGTTGCAATTTGGAGATTTAACATCATATCGCCCAGTAGCACGATGTGTTGCAAGTGGACAACCACCTGTGCACCAGTACTTCCATTCACAAGTTTTACAACCTTCTTTTTCATCAACCGATATATTCTGGATTCCAATTTGGTCGGTGCGAATAACTGTCAATGGATCTTCAACATGTATATTTGTAATTGGTTTTCGAATATGCATTTGGCACTTGGCAACCTGCCCATTTTGGTCGAAAACCAGATAGTTTTGCCCTACACCGCAGGTATGTGTATGAGAAGTAGAGAGATTTGCCTTATCAATAATGCCGCCCAGAAAACCACTTTGTGGTAAGTTGTTTTCGATTACCTTAAATGCTGCTTTCATACCGTTTATTATCTTTTGCTCATCGAGTTGCATGTCTACGTGAGAAGCAGAAAGTTCATTCTCACGATAAAAATTCAAACTGAACGGAAGTTCTCTTTCAAGTATCCATTCCATAATATCGGGTAATCCTTCAGCGGTTCGACTACTAACTGTAACTGATATATTTGGCACTAACTCATAAGACAATGCCATATCTACAGCATCTGAAACATCCTTGAAAGATCCATGACCACCGGCATAAGGGCGTTGACTATCATGATAATGTCCTTTTCCATCCATTGAAATCATTAAGCGAATATTCAACGACTTCAGAGTTATTGCCATTTCATCAGTCAATAGAGTGCCATTGCTGAGAACTACTTCGTCAATCGACAAACCATGTTCTTTTGCTAATTGTCCAGCATAGGCATGTAATTCCAAAATCAGAGGAAACCGTAAAAGCGACTCTCCACCGGCATATTTAAGTTTAATCTGATTAAACTTGTTAGCAATGGCTGAACGAAAAATAGCGTCAATTGCCGCTCGTCCTGTTTCTGATAACATATCCTCACGCACATGAGGAAGGTAGCAATAAGAGCAACGCAGGTTACATCTATCGGTAAGGTGAAGCCAAGCACTGAGGGTCCGTGGAGGTGCGTCGCACAAATTTTGCTCGTTGAGTCCTTCCGCAAGTAGCAAACCAGATCTTAGCATTTTATTAATGATGTCCTTATCCTCATCATCATTAAGTGTTCGCGGCAACCGAAATGATTCTAGAATATTTAACGCTGAAGAATTAAGAACAGCAATATCAGCATTGTTTTTGGGATTGAAAATCAAACAATATTCATCGTTAATTTGTTGGTGGTGCAAATTTGGTAGGGATAGGAAAGAATTTGGGAAAACTGCTATATCAGAAATAAAACCGCTAGAACTAGAACACGCGCAATCACAGTCACAATCACCATCTTTATCAGGATTTCCAGCAAACTGACTAGACAATAATAGAATAGGTTTCGTTGTCATGTCTTAGTCCTTCTTTCTGGGGATTTTATTCAAATGTTGTCTGCACCAAACTACTAAATCAGGAAGTGCTTCCTCAGATAAAAGTCTTCCTCTCTCGTCGTTTGTATTCGTCCATTTCTTAATAAAAGCATTACACCATATCTTTGCCTCTTTTGGTGGCAACTTTTTAATCCTATCGGTCAAATTTGGAAAATGCTGTTTGTACCGTGTCCGCCCATATCCGGGGTCAGATGCCAACCCTACAAATGCTTCCAGAAATCCTTTAAGCGATTCTTTATATTTTTTTGCTTGGTACTCGGTTGCGGCTTTTTCCAATTTGTAGAGGTTGCTAAATACTGGATATTGATAAATTCTATATTTATCTTTTTTATGTGCATCTAAAGCTTTTTTTAATTTATCCAACCAAAATCGATATTCTTTCGGGAGCGTTTTGAGTCCCTTTACCGCCATAAAATCATCCCCAATGAAGGCTAATTCTGTCAAATTACTCAACTCTTCTAACACATCTTTTGTTTCTCGAGCATACTCCAAGCCCCTCTCAAAATATGCTTGGGATTGCTCTAGCAATTTTATAGCCCTTGGTTTATTTTTACCTACTTCAAATTCATGAATTGCACGGTCATGCAAAACTCTACCCATCCTACGGTTAGCTGTTTCTTGTTCACTCTTTACACGATGTTTCTCACATAGATACAAACTCTCTGTTAGGTCTATGTCTGCAGCTTTGATATGCTCATCATAGGCTTTCTTGTCGTTCCAAAATTGTGTTCGGGCAATTCTACGCAGGGTCTCCCCTCTAGAAAACAATGCTTTGGCCTGCCAGTGATAGTTCTTCGTAACCCTAAACATCTTGAGGGCTTCGGTATAATTATCTATAGAAGATTTCAAGGCTTCATCATATCGATCTACTTCTCCTAAGGTGTTGTAAGACAATCCCAATTGAAAACAGGCTTTTTTCATCCCTTTCTCTACCTTTATCTTTTCACTAATTTCCTCTTCACTCAACTGATAATATGGAAAGAGTTCTCGACGAAGCTTTTGACCCTCTCTGACATTTGTGCGGCACTTCTCCCAATCCCCTGACAACGAATAGGCATAGCCTAAGTCATTTAATATCTTGGCTTCCAAAGATATGTCTTCTGGATTCTTTTGAAATTCTTCCTTAGCATTAAGATACCAATCAATAGCCTTAGGAATCTTTTGCATCCGCCGATAGGTAAAACCGATGTTGTAATACACATTCGGTAAATATTGTGGCGCTTTTTTCTCGCAAAACTTCTTAGCATCTTGGTATTTACGTAAAGCCTTGCTCACATCTTTTTCACAATTTGCTAAACCAAACAAGGCATTGGCTACCCAATCATCTTTCTTTTTACTTTTTAGGTTTACGGCAAGCTCATGAATTTCTTGCCATTCTCTTCTTGCTTGAGTCAAATGACCTGCTTCGAATTCCGCTTGTGCAATACGAGCTCGGATTTCATATTCATCTTGTGGAGTAAATCGTTTCTTATACTCTTTTATTTCTCCAGGCAACAAACTATTAAGATCTTCATCATCCAAATCTGATAAATAAAACCACAAACGTTTCCCTTCCAGCAGGTCCTTCATGAGTACATACGACAACTGCTCAATTCGCAGGACATTTCGATTCGATTCGTTCTCCTCTTCCTTGATAAGTTGACTATAAAACTCGATCACGGTTTTCAGCACACGTTGTTTCAACCCCCCTGATAAGTCAATATATAGCCATATATTTTCTCGAACCAATCTTGCCATCTCATCATGGAGTTGCAATACATATTTCCCGTCCCCACCCGAACGGCGTTTTACAAAGAAATATTTCTCCAAATTCTCTAGAATATTTTCCTCATCCATGTTTGATTCAATACTAATGAACTTTTTCTCTACCAACAGTTGCAAGAAACGTTCATCGAATTGGCGTGTGATATATCCCATAAAAACAAAAGTATCAAAGACTGATTTACTAACCGGGAGGTTGCCTACATCTAACATTCCTTCAGTACCTAATTTTGCTACTTTTTCCATCAACCTTTCTTCAAAGGTTTCAGCTGTGATGCCTATTAAACTCTTTTCTCCCAAGAACTTAACCCAACGAAACGCCATTTCCAATTTAAGTGGATGCCCCCTGGTAATTTGCCACATCCACTTGAAATCTTCATTATTCTTTTGCAGTTCACTTCGTGGTAGACCTGCAGCTAAAAGAAAATCACCTAAAAGATCTTCCTGACTGGTTTCATCAGAAATTCTTTGATACAAATTTTGAGCTTCTTGCAAAGTTAAGCCGTGTAACTTAATTTCTTTAACTAAAGGGTTTGAGATATATTGCTTCAAGTTTTCCTTTTCAGGTCGACCCGCAACAATACAAATCAAGCCCGGGACTTGTAGCCCTTCACTCCCAGTCTCAAATAACCAATTGCTCGCTACTGTATCTAAGTTTTCAAAGGTATCAAATGCTAATAAGAGAGGCTTCTTATTATTAGCACAAAAAGCTCGCAAACATTTATTAAACTGCTTACTTGTATCTTGGTTTTCTTCATAGTATTCAGCAAATGGGCTTTCTTTGCCTTTCAAACCAGTAAGTTCTTCAATGGTTTCTATGATTTTTTTTTGTATACCATCTATATTACGAAGTTCTGTTGAAAATAAATCTAATGGCTCCACTGGGGCTAAGATTTTACGAGTAAAGTTTTTAGCCTCTGCCAAGATTCTTTTCAATAATTGGGTCTTGCCAATTCCACCTTCACCTAAAATAAGCGCAATTCGAACATCCCCATAAGGATTCGCAATAATTTTCCGGATTTCTTTCAACTCGGGTTCACGGCCTACAAAATTAATTTCTGGCGACATTTGCTTCCTCCTAAACTATCGGCTAAAACTTTAATGATGACGGTTATTATTTTTTAGAGCGTTTACCAAGAGGTGATTTTGTCTCTCTAAATTTCTGCACTTTCTTTCCTAAATCAATATTAGTGTATTGATCCAATTCTTTGTCATACTTGATTTCATTTTCCAAACGTTCTAAAGCATTATCCAAAGCTTGTTTATCTTTAATCCATTTCGGGTATTCTTTTAACCGTTTATCAAGAATCGTATTCAAGTTTTTTTTCTTACCAACTTGCGACAAAATAGCATTATGGTACAACTCTTCGACCACAAACAAACCACGATTGTCAACTGGCCGCTTTAACCAATCTTCATATACATTTAAAGCCGCTTGATTCGCATTAATAAATGTTTTTCGTTCTGATACCATAAAATATTTTTCAATAATATGACGCAGTCCCGAATCAATAGAGTATCCTTTTTCCCAAACCAATAACTGGGTTTTCTTCAATTGCAAGATAAGATCGCCAAAGTCTTCTTGTGTCCATGACTTAAATGGTTCCCCCACACAGACACTCAAAATTTCACGCAACATTGTTGAGTCGAACAACCGTACAAGCGCTATATATTTACAAGCAATTTTTAAATCTTGCGAGCCTAACTCACTAAAAGCATAACCATTTATAAATTTACTAAATACTTCTTCTAGCAATTGAGATTCAAAGCCTGCAAAGGTTTTAGGTGTAACTTCTTTTCCGTCTTTTGCTAGACTATCTAATTCATTTATAACAATATAACTTGCAAAAGGATGGCCGCCGGTTAATGTGTAAACATTCTTAAACAATTCTTCAACTAAATCTGGTTGCGCACTCCCTGATTGAATTTGCGCTTTTACCATTTCTGGTTCAAAAACATTCAATTCTTCACTTGTCAGGCGACGACGAATTTCGGGCCTTTTCCAACGCCATGGGCGTCGAGCAGTCCATACCACCATACAGTGCTTTATTTGAAGCAAAGGATTAATAATCCATTCTTCAATCCAATCTACGAGCATAATATCAGCATATTCTGTCTCATCAAAGAAAACGATCACAGGACGGATAAAAGCGGATTTTTCTTGTTCTGGCAGAGTATTAACTAGTTTAATAAACTCAATTACTACATTGCGCAAACCATCCAGCCAATCCGGGCGGTTAAATAACCTTGTTTCTTGATCCATTTTTTCGTAGGCAGAAACAACTCCCTCCGTAGGTAATGAAGCGGCTCGATATGCTTTAATTTGACGATTGAAGTCATCGGCATTTAGAGAAGTATTTCTTCTGAGGCCGGTAGTTAATTCTTCAATCAATAAGACAGGGTCTTGAAGGTACAGTTTTATTTTGGTAGATGATTTCTTAAAATTGACCAATGCCCATGAGGCATTTTTCGCCTCTGCCTGACGTTCAAGCATGGTGACAAGCATAGATTTTCCAATCCCTGGACTGCCATACCATTCGAAAAGATTAGAAGATATAGGTCCTTGCCGCTTAATACGGTCAAGGACATCATTAAACTTATCTAGTTGCTCTTTGCGATCAACCAGTTGGTTTGGGGATGGTGGAGTGATTTGATACGTTTGGATCTCCAACCCACTTATTAAGTTTTTTTTCATTTGTTCTTCTCCTTTAGGAGGCAAAACCAACCCTGTTTTTAATACTAATTTAATGTAGATTATACAATAAAAACTACTTTTTGGAAATAGTATTATTAAAATTTACCTTTCAAAAATGTTCATGTCCATATTAAAGCAACGTTAATTACAATTTAATTCGCTTTTTTACGGCGCGGATCATTCTTCCGTCTTTTTATCCCAATATCAATCGCCATTAAAAGTTTATCCCAGCCTGAATCTTCAAAAATATCTACATGAAGGAAATTAGTTAAATCATACGGAATTTTGCATTTCTCCAAACGAACAGGGATTAAGTAGGGTATATTTCTAAGTTTTGTCTGCCAAATATCCAATGCGTCTCTTATTTCTTTTAGAAAAAAACCTTCTTGAGTGTAGGAGTTTTTTGACAAAATAACTAAAAAATTCTTGGCTTCTCTAACAGCCAAAGTCCTTTGTTCCCTCCAATCTAGCCCTGGTAGCACATTGAAACAATGCATCCACGGAGTATAACCAGATTCAGCTAGCTTTAAATAAATTAATTTTGCTCTTTCTTCATCAACCTGTGCATAGCACAAAAAGATTTTTGTTTGGCTATAATCATCCTTTTTATCCTTTAAAATTTCAAGAATTTTTCTATCAATTTTTTTATATTCACTCGGGCTCATGTTTGAAAGTGTCAACAGAGACTTCGAACTATTGTCAACATAAAAATCATTCTTATATAGGCGATTAATTTCAGAGGACAGGACATAATTGCTAAAAAAACTTAACAACGTCCGTCTTAAGACATTTTCATCTATTAAGTTTTGTGAGCGCGTCTTACCCTCCTTACTATAAACTAAATACTCTTCAAACAAAAGATAGCAAAAAAACCACATTGTGCGTAGGCTACTAGATATTGTACCTAACTTTAGTATTTGATCTTCTATTATTTCAGTAATGCGCCTATCGCAAAAGTTTGCGATAGGATTTATCTGATCGCCACGCATATATTCATCTAAACAAGAGAGTAAACGCTGCCTCAGTATTTGTTTCAATTCATTTTCACTCCAAATAAGTAAATATGGTGAAAATTCATTTTGTAATGAAACTGATTGAGATAGTGAAAAGAGGTCATCAGGCAAAAAATATTTAATAAGATAAAAATTATCATTATTAAACTTTGGAAAAGATTGTTGCATCAGTGATTTGATTTTAAAGAATGATTCCCTGTTTGAAATATTGTCAACAAGAATATAAACACCTGCCAAGCCTTTACTTTTGCAAATTTTAGAAAATTCATTTAGTGCTAGCTCTGGGGATTTTTGCACTACAAGTTTCAAGTCTTGTAGGTCAGCAGGCATTGCTATTTCTGCCAAACTTAATATTCGACTAAGATGATGTTCAAATTCAGCTTCATCTGATGAATAGTTATGATTAACGTAGTCAATTATCAAGAGTTTCTGTTTATGGCTAATCAAGTTATGGGTTTCATACTCGTGGCGTATACGCTTTCTGAGGCTAGACTTCCCACAACCCGTCTTTGCAAATATATAACAGGGTCCAGGCTGATTAATATCTCCTATAAGCATTTCTATATTTTCTTTGTCAATATAAGAAGGCATATTAGGCATATCCAAAAGCGTATCTGTTTCTGCAAAAAATGCGCCTGACTGAAAAGGATCCAAAACAAATCTAGTAGATAGTAGCCAATTTTGACGATTAATTATTTTTTTACCCATACTCACCTTATTATGCGATACAACTTCACATACAATTTTAATAAAATTATGTCCATCTTGAATGAATATAATTCACGGTTTCAGGTAAACTTAATTTTTGGGTTGCGTTAAGCATTCGCACATAAAACTCACTATCATTTCCATTTTTCAAGTAAACTGGTTTCGAACTACTATCAATGAAAACAACACAAACAACATGGTCTTCCAAATTCTCAAACTGCAAATGCAAATATCCTAAACAATCTACGCCCATATAGTTTTTCACAATCTCCTTGAGAGTTAATTGAAAACCATCTACATTATTTTTGGTTAATGTTTCAAAATCTTTCTCAATCCCTAAAATCCGCCCATCGTCACTAACACCTATTACCAAGGTCCCACCATCTCGATTCATAAAACCAGCTATGGTTTTCGCAATCGCTAATCCTAAAGCATCTTTATTGATAGCTTTTAGTTTATAGTCATATCGAATGCTGGACTTAAATTCTATTCTCTCACCTTCGCCTTGTTGAATCAGGTCTACGATATCAATTTTATTCCCAACTGAAATTTTATTTATCTGGAATGGTTCAACATTAAAAACTTGTTCTGCCATTTCAAAATCTTGTCTATTAAGTTGATAAGGGTCATCCTGTCCTTCAATGTTCCTATTACAGTGAGAAAAAACCATTAGGGAACAAAAGTTCATAAGCTGTCTTGGGTTTCCATTAGTAATTTTTATTATATTTTGTTCGATATCTCCTCTTATTTCTGGTACACATAAAACATCAAAACCACCAGCCGTTCTATCGCGAATCTCATAGTCTGTTGTTCGTAATGCACTTAACCGCTCGCGGAGAATCATTACTAAGTCTTCTTCTGTCCATTCAAGCTTTTGAATTATGAATCCTCGATCACGTCTAAAAGCAGGGTCTGAGAGAATTATTGATTCTAAATCTGAAGGGAGAAAAAATTTAAATGCAATATGAGGTGCTTCCATCAATCTTAAGTGAGTTAGAAGGGGTCTAATTATGTAATGAGCGTATTTTGAGTCACCAGAAGATTCCATCAGTTCATCTACACCATCTACAAGCACATAAGTAGATTTTAATCCAACTTTTGTCATTATTTTTGCCCATAACTCCAGATGAGACAAAGGCGAAGCTTCTAATCTTTGGGTATACAAGATAGACTCCCAAGGAAGTTGTTTACCTCGAGTGGTTGTTTGCCCACTTAATCCCATCATAGGCTCATCCAAAGGGGGCATATTTACATTTAATGTTCTAAGGAAATCTTTCTGCGAAGATGATAAATAAGAAGAATAAAATATAACAAATAAACTTAAATCCTCAAAGTTGGATTTTGGCAAGTTTCTTACCTTTTCAGTAAGGTTAGAATTCTTTGCAACCATATCAATGAAAGTAGGAACTGCTTGTCTTAAAATCTCTACTACATGATGCTCAACCAATATTTCAGATGAATTAGGGTTTATATTAGATTGCCTTGCAATATTTCGAACATTATCTAACTGAATATGAGGAACACTCAGTACATAATTTGAAGATTCTAATCTTGATGTCCGTAATTTAGATATCCCATTTTGGCAATAATAATTCATCATAACCCGACATGCAGTTTTTCCTGTGCCTCGTGCGGCAAACAAAATTGCAGTAGAAGGTGAATCTGCTTGACCAAATACACGTTCAAAACCGCGTGGCTCAACAAAACAAGATGCTAGAAATTCAGGGCGAGCAAATTCTTCATTTCCCGCTTCAGGGCGATCAAATGGGAAACGTTGAAAGCCAAAATAGTTTACCCACTGACTCTCAGTAATAATTGGCATAGACCAACTCGCTACTTAGAATAATATTTAGAAACTATTATTGTTGTAGAACAATAATAGTTTACAACATCTTTTCATGTAACGCAACTTAAGTTATGCAAATTTATATGAAAGTGTATCAATTTCCCCAAGATGCGCTTCTTCTCCTCCATCGGACTCCCGATGTTCGAGACCCCAGAGAATGAAGCGCATCTTAAACCCCTTGCTTTCCCCACCCGAAAGCCAAACCAAAGGCAATTCCGCAAATCGCAAAGGTGGTATCCTACTTTCATTGTAGAGAGTTCGTGTCAGTAATACAATCAGGCGTTTGTTATAAAACATAGGCAAATGTACTGGATGGGCTTGTATTCAAATCTGCTTTCTGCTACGCTACATTTAATGAGAATAAGGGAACCACTATGGACAAAAAAGTACGAGTCGCCATTTTAGATGACCACATCTCTACGGTGGAGGGTCATGCTGTTTTATTGCAAAAAGACCCACATATAGAAGTGACAGCGAAAATGCGCTACGGCGCAGAATTAGAAGCCGCTTTGCAAAACAACATAGTAGATGTATTGTTGTTAGATATCAACGTTTTTGAGTCTGAAACCAATAAACATCCATACCCTATTTTGAGCGTCATCCCTAAATTTTTGGAAAAATATCCAAACCTAAATATCTTGGTGATTAGTATGCACTTTGACCGCGGCATTATCCGTGCAGTAATGGATGCCGGCGCAAATGGATATATCCTCAAAGATGACCAAGAAACCCTGTTAGATTTAGGAAGCGTTGTTAAATCCATTGCCACAAGTGGTGGAATTTATTTTAGTCCTGCCGCCTATGAATTATTTTCAAAATCTGTCCATGCCGAAAGTGATTTATTGCTTTCAACACGTCAAGCCGAAGCGTTATCGTTATGCGCCGCATTCCCGAATGAAACATCAGATAAAATTGCCGAAAAAATGGGCATCAAACATTCCAGCGTGCGCACATTATTATCAAGCGCGTATGTGAAATTAAATGTCCGCAACCGCGCCGCCGCCATCATCAAAGCCCGTGAACTAGGTTTGATTACACCGTATCCGCCTGAACCGCCGAAGTAGAATCTATTTCTTTGAACAATTTATGCACTGGTGACACAATCTCATCAAAGATTTTTTCTAAGATATTGCGTCGTTCAATTTTTATTTCCAATATTTTTTCTTTCACGATTTCATATCTTCCTAACAATTGATAAATACAAAAACTAATAGCACCTGATTGGATGAGAATTTCTTGCGCTTCTTCCAGTGACTTGGAACTGGTCTTTACAAATGGACGCAGTTCATTAAACCGATTCCGTTTCGGATGGTCAACAGTACTGGCAAACAAAATCGGCAATGGCGCACGATTCGCATCCCAATCTGGTGTGGCAGAATTTTCTAACGTGTCATGCACATCGTCATGGATTTGGACCATCTCACCATAGATATTTCCCAATTCTTTAATTTGCAAAGCCAGTTGATGATCTGCTCCACCAAACAAAGCACCGAGTTGTAAAGATGTGCTAAAAAATGGTGAGCTTTTGGCTTTGGCAATTTTCCAATAATCATCTTCATCTTTGATAATTGAATTAACATCCCAATATTGACCAATGGTCGTAGCAAAAAACATTTCATTGACAACTTCCATAGCAGATAATTTTGCTGTTGAATTTAATTCAGAGTCAGCAATCACACGCAACGCCGCGGATTGCAAAGCTGAAGCCATGTTTGCCACAGCGGGTTCACCCAGTTTTCTATATTCGCCACGTTCATCAGCATCGAGCATGTCATCCACTAATACAATACCAATATGAGCACATGCCACTACTAACATAGCAGGCAAGGCTTGGATTTGATCCCCACCCACCGATTCACACACACGCACAGGCAATAACCAATGGGCTGGTTTGCTTAAAGCCACGCGTTGAAACAAAGACTGAACTTCATTCCATTCTTTTAAATGTGGCAAGTTTGAAAACTTATCTATTAATTGCTTATATATTTCCATTTTTACTCCTTTGAAAATTTATTATCAATTCTCCCCATGAACATATCGGGGCGCCTCCGATATGTTCTTTTTACTTACGCTTGCTTAACAACTTCAAGTTCTCCCCAAATGTACCAAGGCTCAAAACTTACAAGAGAATTAACCTTTTTCAGGCTGAAATTTGTTAAAGCAGTTAAATGATTTTGAACAGTTGTTGGAACAAACAACCATTCACGAAATTCTTGCATATTTTTCATGGGAAATATCTCCAAATATATTTTTTTACGATAGCCAGCTTTATAAAAGCCTTTTTGGCTTAAACGTACATTTTTCTCAAAAAACAATCATCTTTTGCTATAATCAAACCACCTCCTTTCTAGATTCAAAAAATTTCACTTAACAAAGAGGAAACATGAGGCTAACTACACTCCAGAGATGGCAAATTAGTGAAATACTCATTTCTCTCTTTGTTTTTCTTATTATTTCATCTTATACTTATGCACTTTTGCTTTTAGCCCCGTCTCCTGGATTTGCCTATAACATTAGTAATGGCCACATCGCGGAAATTTATGCTCCATTAGAACAAAGAGAAACCACTTTACGAATAAATGATGTTTTAGTTCAAATTGGACCTGTCTCATGGGAAAAGTATCAAACGGATGGTAGAGTTCTATTATTTGAAGGAGTTCAAGTTGGGGACATTATAGAAATTACTGTAGAACGAAACGGTGAAGTTATTCTGATTCCGTGGGAGTTTACAGGTCTTACACAAAATGTTCTTAATTCACGTTTAGTAAATATTTGGTTTTTATCATTTTTATTTTGGTTCGCAGGTGTTATCACACTAATATTTGTCCGCCCTAGCGATACGCTTCGCAATCTGTTTGTTGCTATTAACTACATTACTGCCCTATGGTTAATATTTGGAATGCTCTCTTCTTCGCATCTTTGGGAAAGTTCTATCCTATTACATGCCAGCACTTGGTTACTTCTACCAATCTATTTGCACTTTCATTGGCTATTTCCACGTCCGTTAAAACCACTCTCTAAAACATTTGTTGTTTTGTTCTATCTCGTCTGTTCATGTTTTGCCGTAGCAGAGTTTTTCCAAGTTTTGCATAAAAGTTTATATGTACTTGCATTCGTTATTGCATTAGCAGGCAGTTTTATTCTGCAAGTAATACATTATAGAAAGCATGAAGACCAACGCCGTGAAATAAGATTACTTGCCATTGCGCTTGCAATTGCTTTCTTGCCGCCCATTGCACTTGCGTTTCTTGTAGCAACTAGTTCAGCATCTCATCTAGCGGCATTCGGTTTATTTTTTCTGCCATTCATGCCGCTGGCTTATTTTTATGTCGTCTATCGCCGTTCCATGGGTGGCTTAGAAATCCGCCTCAATCGCATTATTTCGCTATACTTGTTTTTAATTCTTTTTGGAATCATATTGTTCATCACAGTTATTCCGCTTACAAACTTAAATCTACAAGTTGAGAATGTGCTTATCGTTGGCATCATCGTTATCCTTGCACTCGTTTTCATTGCAATTAATACTTTCCCCAATTTTCAAAAATTTGTAGAGAAACGCTATCTCGGCATCAGTATTGATACTGAAAAATTAGCACAAAGTTTTTCAAATCTGATTGTCGCCAATACCACTATGCCAAGTCTATTGCGCATGCTTGAAACAGATGTATTCCCCAGCCTGCTCATTCGTCAATACGCTTTTGTGCAAGTGGAAAATCATCACCTACACCCACTGCTGATGAAACAGGTCACACAGGCTCAACTTCCAGAAAAAGAGGCGATTTCAAATCTGCATGAGCTAGCAGGAAAATTTATCCCCAATCTCCCGCCCACTGATGATTGGCTTCGCCTCATTCTTCCATTGAAACTTGGGAACGAAACCCTCGGCTTTTTCTTACTCGGAAGCCGCGACCCTGATGATATTTATCATCAACAAGAAATTCCTGATTTGCAAACGATTGCCAACCAAACAGCAGTTGCTTTGAGTAATATCTTACGTTCTGAGCAACTTAAGCAAATGTATGAATTAGGTCTTGATAGATACGAAGACGAACGCAAACGTTTAACCCGTGATTTGCATGACAGTGTACTGAATGAACTAGGTGACTTGCGCAGAAATTTAGGCGAACAAGTATCGCCAAATATTCTTGCTTCATACGAAGAAGTGATTCATCGTCTACGCGAGATTGTGAAGGACATTCGCTCACCGATGTTGATGTATGGGCTCGCACCTGCCATCAAAGCCTTAGCAGAAGATTTGATGCAAAAAACAGGTGACACACTAAAAGTGATTGTTGATTTACAAACGAGCGAAGACCGAATGCCTGAAAAAATTGAGGTTCATCTCTTCAACATTGTGAAAGAAGCCTGCCAAAATTCTGTAAAACATGCACAGGCGAGTTGTATCAGAATTTCTGGTTCGATTGCTCCTGAATCAGCCAACTTGATGATTGAAGATGATGGCATTGGCTTTGATATTGGTGAAACCTCAAACTTAGGTAATATCCTTGCTACAGGTCATTATGGTTTAATCGGTATCGCCGAACGCGCCCATGTGATTGACGCAAAACTTCAGATACAGTCTAAACCTCACGCGAAAATTCAGGTCGTATGGGAAGCAGATAAAAGGTCTTTTATTTAATTGTTAAGGTGCAAACTTTTCTTTGTGAGAGTGTAAATGTAGTAAAACCAAAACACAAAAGTTTTTGCTTGAATTAATTCAAGCAATGCTTGAGTAGCAGGTGGTAGTTTGATGAAATCAAAATTTGGAGAACAATTTCGCAAGCTTCGTTTGTTATGCCATTCGCCTGAAACAGGGAAGTCAATTACACAAAGCCAATTCGCACAATTCTTGTATACAGAAATAGGCAGTCTTTATAGCGGCACTGCTATTAGTGATTGGGAAACTGGAAAAAGCAGAATAGACGTGAATGACCGCCGCTTGTTAAGTGGAATTATAAAAATTCTTAAGCAATATGGCGGAATCAAGAATTTATCTGATGCAAATTTTTTATTAGAGTTGGGAGATTATCGCGCGCTTAACAAGGAAGAAATCAAACTTCTCTTTCCAGAATCTATATCTAATGAACAAAAAATCGAAGGACCAGTGCCTGCTTGGGCTGAAAAAAGTGTCTCTACCATAAGAAAATTTACAGATTCATTATCCGTTTGGCAGTTTGCAAGAATGATTACTTTTGCATGGATTTTTTCCCTTACCTATTGGTGGATACTGCCTTCTTTACAATTCCCATTCTCTGACGAAGACATTGCTATAAAAAAAATGTGTTTGTATGTAATTGGGACTTTGTTTATCCCTCTGGCAATTGGGGGTATGACGAATATCAAGAACAACTCATACTGGAAAGAACAAAATATTCAAAAGCCGATTAATCTATGGTTGTACATGTTTCAAGGTGCTTATGTTGGGTTTCATGTTGGCTATTTTTTCATGTTCTTTCTAACATTGATGCTGACACAATTTAATTTGCAATCGGCGGTATGG
Organism: Anaerolineales bacterium UBA2317; assembly: GCA_002345215.1. Taxonomy (GTDB): domain Bacteria; phylum Chloroflexota; class Anaerolineae; order Anaerolineales; family Villigracilaceae; genus Villigracilis. The sequence continues at coordinate 19,413 of DDVH01000043.1, read as the reverse complement.
TTTGAAATGATAAAAATATTGTTCATCATCATTGTCAGTTATGCTAGTGCACAACTTGTCCCCTATAACCTTTGGCGTGCCTATCAACGCTTAGAATTAAAAGATGGCTGGATATTTTTTATTTTTGTTATTGTAGGTCCCGCATGGGCATTTTTCTTTTTAGAATATTATGAAATGCTTGTTTCACCAATTCTTGGTGCTGTGATGATGCTAATATCTATCAGTATAGTTATAGTAATAGAGATTTTTAAGAACCATAAGTGAACAAAAACACCCGCCGAGTAATACTCGGCGGGCTCCCCAAAAGAACGAACAAGTTTCCCCGTATTCGCATCGGTATTCCCCTTGCTCCGCCGACACGCTAGCAAGCAAATAATAAATAGAAAAGTTCAGGTCTATCTGTGGAGTGCTTTGTTAACTTGACGTGCTAAATCGGCAAGATTTTCAGCGTGAATAGAAATCAATAGATTATGTTCTTCATTGCTCAATTTAAAAGTTTCACCTAAATAACCGTTTTGCAACGCAGTGACTGGGTCACTTAAAAGCATTTTGCAAAATTGACGGCTAACGACTGCGGCGGCAAAGACGCGTGTGAGTCCGCTTGATGTTGAGATAGATGATGAAGTCATCTGTATTTGTGTTTGGTAGGTTGAATGTGTAATCATGGAACGTCCCTTTCTTTTTTAGTTTGAATGGCTAATAACAAAAATATTCCGATTGCGAGAAAAACATCACCGAGGCTGAATGCCACAGGATAATTGAGCCAAGTTGGTGTTAAGAATCGATCCGCTAGTATCTCGAAGCGAGTCTGTTCAGGAAGCAGGAGAATGTCTTTGGTGCCGAAGCGACTTCCAATCGGAATCTCAGATACTATTTCTTCTGAAACAAGATGACTCGCCGTCTGCGGACTTATGGGCATGAAGCCACGGTTCGCGACTATAACGGTGAAGTTGAGTACTGCACCCACAAACAGGATTTTCATCCCAAGCAGGTTTCGATTGAGCCATGCAAATCCCAAAAGCCCAATTAATGAAGCAATCAAGATTCCGCTCGCCCATTCATCTGAAATCTGCGCGCGTGTGTTTGGAAAGTAGATGGCAATAAATTGCGGCAAAAAAGAGACAAATACTAACCAGAGGTGTTTGAGAGCGGGCGGTTGGTAGGGTTGACCAAGCCAACGCACCCACCCCAAGCCGAAGGCAAATCCAGAAGCGACTGCAAAAAGCAGAATCACTTATTTGCCAGTAATGCTGCTATCTTCTGGCGCGCCTAAACCAAGAACGAGCATTGCTAATGAAAGCACTACAAATAAGGTTTGAATGTGCTCACGCTTAATTTTGGAGGCGGATAAAGCGAGGAGGTTAAGTTTGTTTTTCATAAGTATCTTCCTTTTCTTTATGTTTGATTGCCCCAAAGATACTGCTTGCTAGGCTTCAAAATAGGCTTCAAGAAAAACAAAAATCAGCCTCAAATGAGGCTGATTTTTGTTAGGTAGTAAACCTATCTATTTTGTTAATTTTTGGTATAGGTCTTCCATTTCTTTTGAAGGTTTCAGGTTATATTGTTTCTGCATCACTTCTTTATATCTTTGATAGATGCGAATAATAGATGCACGCTCACCTAACTTGTGGTAAGTTTTTATCGCAATTTCATAGGCTTTCTCTTCACTTGGGTCATTTTGTTGAATGGCTTTTTCGCAGATCGTGATAGCGTTTTCAAGTTGCCCATCTCTTAAGTATAAATCTGCTAACTCATGTAGAGTTTTTAAATAGATTTGTTCTAGTCGTCCGCGTTCTTCAATTGCCCAATCAGAATAGATGTCGTTAAGATATGGTCCTTGCACAAGGTCTACGGCTTTTTGATAAAAAATAATCTTTTGTTTTACGTCTTGTGTGCTTTTTGCTTTTGCAATAAATGCTTCAAAGTCTTCCACATCATATTCATAGTCAATATCGTGATTAAAGCCATATAAATCATTTTCATATCGTATGGTATTTTGCCCTACTACTTTTCTTAAGCGATACATTTCATTCTTAAAACGAAGGTTCAATTTACTAGGTTCGTATTTATCGGGCCAGAGCAACTCACCAATTTGTTCTTTTGTAAGAGCCTTGTGCATCTTTAAGAAGTAAAAAAACAATTCGCGGACTGCCTGTGTTTGCCAAGTAGAAGGCTTATTATCTATATAGACGAGTGCATTTCCGAAAGTTTGGATTTTTAGTTTTGAAGCAGAAGGTTGAACCACGCTGGCATGTCGCTTCACTTGACGACGAATAGAGGGTAATTCTTTAGCAAGTTTTTCTGCACCTAAAACCAATTCACGAACCACACGATTGTTTGTTGATTTATTTTGTAAACCAGATAGCCAAGCATGTGCTTGATATGCCGCTACAAAAAAAGAATGCGGTAATTTTCCACGAGTTGTTATTAATGCATTAACGTTTTCAATTGCTTTGTCTATCTTTTTGTTTTGATAAAGCGAAGCAGTTAGCCAAATACGAGCAATATTCGCCTCAACGCTTCGACTGCCATCTGCAAAATACTTTTCAGCATGTGACAACTCTTCAACCGCTTTTTCAAAATGTTTCTCTAACAGAGAAAGTCGCCCGCAAATTAAAGCCAACAAACCAGCTTCGTAATTTGAGCCACCTGCAAGAACAGCACCTTTAATTGAATCAATGAACCGATGAGCAAGAGCAGAATCTTTTTGGAGAAATGCCGTATTAGCTTGTGAAAAGACAAGTGCATGTTGTAGAAAACGGTCTTCGATGGTTGCAATTATTTCTTTGGCATGTTGATAATTTTTACCCGCCATTTCAAAATCTTCTAATTCAGCATATACATCACCAAGTCCAATTGAGATTAACACACCTACACGGGTATTTTTACTGCTTTGAGAAAATAATAGTCCTTTTTCAAAAGCAAGTACTGCCTCTTCGTACCGACCCAGAAATTGGAAAAAAACTCCCATGTTGTTTAACAAAATAGATTGTTGATATATATTTCCTGTCTCTTCCCAAATTTGTAATGCTTTTTCGTAGGCTTTTTGGGTCTGTTCAAAATCTCCCATTGCACGATATGCCAAACCCGTATCCATTAATAAAACTGGAATTCTTTCTACTTCTTCTAAATGTTCATATATATCAAGAGATTTCTCTAGAAATGGTAAAGCCTCTCGTGACAGACCTAATCTAATTAAAATGATACCTTTACTTCTCAATGCCTCTGCATACAAAGGACGGAGTTCTTCATCTTGTTCTGTGATGTTAATAAATTGGTCAATGTCAGTTAATGATTTTTCATAGTCACCTAGCAGACGGTATGTATTTCCTCTGCGTGATAATGCTAAGGCTAATTCTGTTGTATCTTCTTCACGTTGAAGCATTTCAACGGCTTGATTCAATAAAGTTAGGCTTTCTTGTAAATCACCTTTGAGATATGCCATCGCTCCACGAATTGAAATTAAGCGTGGTCTTTCTTTTAACATGGAGACAGGCAATTCATTCAACCATGAATCTAAAATCATGTTGGCGCGTTGTAACATGAAAGAGCCTGCTCGTTCCACCATTTCAGCTAGCACTGTTGAGTCATTAATTTTCTTACAAATGTGATGGGCTTTTTCCCATTCGTTGAGGGATTCATAAGCAAGTTGAAGGTTAGAAAGAAGCGGGGTTACTTCATCAGGGCTTTCAGATTTAAATTGTTCCTGAATAAAATCTCTAAACAGATGATGGTAACGAAGCCCGTTTCCACTTTCACCGACTCGTAAAGTGAAAGCGTTATTGCTGGCTGTGTTTTTTATTAAAGCCTGCCAGTCCTGTTTTTGTGGATATAAAGGTTGTAAAACTAATTCACAAAGTTTTGCATCAAATTCTTCAAATAAAGATGTTCGTAAAATAAATTCTCTTATGT
>DDVH01000043.1:0-15202 GCA_002345215.1 Anaerolineales bacterium UBA2317 | reverse complement strand
GAACTTGGCAATTTGATGTTTGAAAACTGTAAGCCTGTTATCCAGCCTTCGGTTTCTGAAACAAGACGCATCGCTTCTGCATCGGAAATATGCTTGCCTTCGTTTTGAGAAATCAATGCTTGAATTTCTTCCGCTTGAAAAGCAAGGTCAGAAAAATCTAAGCCACTTGCTTCACCGCGTGCAATGAATAAAGTTAAGTCAGGTAATTCGGCAAGTTTCCTTGAAGAAATAATCAGATGACAATTTTCTGGCATTAACTGAACAAAGCGATTAATAAAGTTTGTTATTGCAGTAACACCTTCAACTAAATGAAAATCATCTAATATGATGACGCAAATATCATTTGTGTTCTCTATGAGTTCATTAATCAAAGTGACTAAAAGACGCTCCGCATTTTCGTCAAATGAACTCATGTTATCTAAGACATCATTTGATTGTGTTCCAAAAGATGGGATTTGTTGTGCAATGGAAGCAACAAAATATGATGCAAAGCGTTGTGGTTCGCGGTCTAATTCATCTAGTGCTAGCCAGCAATTTTTCCAATCATTGCCTTCGTCATGGATTAAATCAATGAGCAAAGATGTTTTGCCATACCCCGCAGGTGCAGATAGAAGCGTTAGTTTTTTATCTAAGGCTTCATACATAAACTCCAGCAAACGTTTACGCGTCAGCAATTGCGGACGACGACTGGGTGGAATAATTTTGGACTTGCTGACGGGGATAGGTGACATATCGGTTTAATTTTATTAACTGTGAAACCAATAAACTTTTTCTATTTTATCCGCAAAAGGATTTTTTAAGGCTATCGTTAAGTACTATGTTGAACATGCGTGCTATAATTCAAATCGGTCTTACAAGTCAAAAGGTCTTATTAGTCTCACTGGTCAGATGACATACAGACTATTTAGACTTCTTAGACTTATTAGACCATTTAGACCATGACCTTTGCCCACTTACACGTCCACACTGAATATTCTTTGTTAGATGGCTTCTCGAATATCAAGAAGTTAGTGAAACGCGTTAAAGAAATGGACATGCCTGCGGTCGCCATCACAGACCATGGCACGATGTTTGGGGTGATTGATTTTTACAAAGCCGCAAAAGATGCTGGAGTAAAACCTATTATCGGGGTTGAAGCTTATATGGCGGCACGCGGCATGAAAGATAAAGACTCAAAACTAGACCGTCATTCATCACATTTGTTGTTGCTAGCAGAAAATGAAAAAGGCTATCAAAATTTATTGAAGATTGCTTCCGCTTCACAAATGGAAGGCTTCTATTATTATCCGCGCATTGACCATGATTTTCTTGCGGCACATTCAGAGGGATTAATTTGTACAAGCGGATGTATGTCGGCTGAGATACCGAAGGCGTTGTTATATGAAAATCCAGAAGAGGCGACACGCCGATGGAATTGGTATTACGATTTATTTGGTCCTGATAGATTCTTTATCGAACTGCAAAGTCACAACATTCCTGAAATTACAGAATTAAATAAAAAATTATTAGAACTTGGTGCAAAATATAACGCGCGTTATATCGCCACCAATGATGTGCATTACATCAATCAAGAAGATGCGCGTTTACAAGATATTTTATTGGCGATGCAAACCCAAACTGTATTGAGTGATACCGAACGTATGCGCATGACTGATGATTCGTATTTCTTGCGTCCGCCTGCTGAAATGCAAAGATTGTTTGCAGAAATTCCTGAGTCAATGTCGAATACGTTGTTGATTGCAGAACGATGCAATGTGAATCTCGATTTCAAGGGGTATCACTTACCAGAATTTCCTGTGCCGTCAGGTCATACTGCTGAAACATATTTACGTGAGTTGTGCGAAGCTGGGGCGAGGAAAAGATATCAGGATGATGCAAACAGCTCGAAGGTAAGAGAGAGGCTTGATTATGAACTTCGAGTCGTGCACGAAATGGGATTCGATGCTTACTTCTTAATTGTATGGGATTTATGTCGCTTCGCTCGTGACAATGGAATTTGGTACAACGCGCGCGGCTCCGCCGCTGGTTCTATCATCGCCTACACATTGGAAATCACAATGGTTGACCCATTGGAACATGCATTGATATTTGAACGATTTTTAAATCCAGGTCGTATCTCGATGCCTGATATTGATTTGGATTTTCGTGATGACCGCCGTTCTGAAATGCTGGAATATTGTGCCAACAAATATGGCTCGGATAAAGTTGCTCAAATTATTACATTTGGAACAATGGGAGCCAAAGCCGCGATTCGTGATGTAGCGCGTGTGATGGAAATTCCATTGCCTGAAGTTGACCGCCTTGCAAAACTTGTGCCGTTTGCCGCTAACAAAGGTGCAGGTATGGAAGATGCCATGGCGGTGCCAGAGTTTAAAGAAATTTATAACAACAACCCAAAAATGCGTGAAGTAATTGATATTGCCACACGAATGGAAGGCACGGTTCGTAATGCAGGCACACATGCGGCTGGTGTGGTGATTTCTGATAAACCAATTACAGAATATTTGCCACTTCATCGCCCAACTTCCAATTCAGAAGAAACGCCGATTAAATCTGTCACACAATTTGAAATGGGTGTGCTCGAATCATTGGGCATGTTGAAAGTAGATTTTCTTGGATTAATTACTTTAACCGTCATGGCGCGTGCATGTGATTTTATTGAAAAACGTCATGGCATTAAATATGATTTGACGAATATTCCCATTGATGACCCAAAATCATTTGAGTTGATGGGTGCTGGGCAAACCGCTGGCGTGTTCCAAGTGGAAGGTGGCGGCATGACTCGTTACCTTGTACAAATGAAACCAAAAAATTTAGATAACATCATTGCTATGGTGGCATTGTATCGTCCAGGTCCTATGGCGTTTATTCCAGATTACATTTCACGTATGCATGGCACACAAGCAGTGAAATATCGCCACCCAGCTATGGAACCAATTTTCAGCGATACATTCGGAATCCCTGTATATCAAGAACAATTGATGCGTGCCGCAGTGGAACTAGCAGGTTATACACCTTCTGAATCAGATGAATTGCGAAAAGCGATTTCAAAAAAGAAAAAAGAAGATATTGATAAGCATCGTAATAAATTTGTCAAAGGTGCAATTTCAAAAGGCATGGATGAATCAACTGCCAATGCCATTTATTCAGATTGGGAAGAATTTGCACGCTACGGCTTCAACAAATCTCACGCCGCAGATTATGGTGTGATTGCCGTACAAACCGCATTTCTAAAATCAAAATACCCCGCAGAATATATGACCGCGCTCATGTCTGCATCAGCAAGCCAAACTGAAAAAGTTGCTTACTATGTGGCAGATGCTCGCTTAATGGGCGTGCCCGTTTTACAACCTGATATCAACGCTTCTGAATGGGATTTCAGCATTGAAGATATTGATGGCAAACCAAACATTCGTTTTGGCATGGGTGCGATTAAGAATGTTGGTCAACAAGCCGTGCAACCGATTATTGATGAACGAATCAATAACGGAAAATTTACAGACCTCAATGATTTTGCCAGAAGAGTGGACTTACGCACTGTAGGCAAACGCGCGCTCGAATGTTTAATTAAAGTCGGTGCTATGGATTCGTTTGGTAATCGCGCCTCTATGCTCGCTTCATTAGATCGCATTGTTGCGATTTCAAGCGCACACTTCCGAGCCGCAGATGCAGGTCAGATGAGCATGTTTGGTAGCACCAGCGGCGTTGTTGAATCAATTCATTTGCCTGAAGTAAAAGATGTTGATAAACGTGAAATGTTAAATTGGGAACGTGAACTCATCGGGCTTTATATTTCAGACCATCCATTAAATGAATATCAAGCCACGCTCGCGCAAATCGTCAGTTATTTTTCGGGTCAACTTTCCGAATCGAGTCACGAAGAAAAAGTTCGCGTGGCAGGTCTCATCACAAACATTCGCCCATATACAACAAAAAGTGGCAAACCCATGGGTTTCGTCACCATTGAAGATATTCAAGGCGTTATTGAAACTGTTTTGTTTCCAAAAACTTGGACGCAATATCAAAATCAAATCAGCAATGGTCAAATTGTGATTATCGAAGGAAAAGTTGACCAAAGCAATACCCCGCCAAAAATTTTGGTGGATGTGATTAAAACTGAAATTAAGATTTTAGAGTCAGTGGATGCCTCAACTCCCAAACCTGTTTCTGTTCAAAAAACTTCCGCTTCAAAACCTGACCCTAAACCTGCTTCTGCACCTCAGCAGAATCCCAAACCGAAACTTGTTCCGGTTATCGCTGAACCTTCAGCAGATTATTCAGTTGATGATATGCCTCCACCACCTGATAACTTTCCAGAGGATTGGGATAATCAATGGCAACCAACATTTGATGATGCAAAAGTTGCATCACAAAAAGAACCAAAATTTAAAAAAGATGAAGAAGTGACTCCGCCAGTAGTAACACGAGTTGTTTCAGCTTTAGAAAATGTTGAAGTGTTAGAACAACTTGAAGATAAGTTTGAAGCGGTTATTCCATCTTTGTATGTTCCACTTGCAAAAGAAAATAAAGACAAAGAGCATCCGCCACAACAAATCACAATTACATTGCGTTCAACAGGTGACCGCGAGCGCGACAAACGCCGCATCAAAACCTTGTATGGCACGTTGATTTCGTATCACGGACGCGATAAATTTAGTTTTCAAATTTTTGAAAATAGCAAAGGGCATCTGATTGATTTCCCCAACGATAGCACGCGCATTTGCCCCGAGTTGTTTGAACGCTTGAAAAAATTATTAGATGAAGAAACTTGGCGGGTTGAAGAGATAACGTATCAATAAATAATCAATCAGACCTCCGAGGTTTTAAAAACCTCGGAGGTCTATTAAATAAAACTATGAACATCATACGTGCCACAACTGAACACACAGACTTAATTTCCCCACTCTTTGATTTATATCGCCAATTCTACAAAGCCGAAGCAAATCTCGAAGCCTCGCGTCAATTTATTTTTGATAGATTATCAAACAATGAATCCGTGATTTTTCTTGCATTAGATAATGACAAAGCCATCGGATTTGTGCAGTTGTATCCATTGTTTGCATCTGTTGCATTGAAATCTTTATGGCTATTGAATGATTTATATGTAGATGAATCTGCAAGAAAACTAGGCGTTGGCGAAGAGCTAATGCACACTGCTGAAAATTTTGCCAAAGAAACAAACGCTCGCGGATTGTTCTTACGCACTGCGACAGATAATTTCCCTGCCCAGAAGTTATACGAAAAATGTGGCTGGGTAAGAGATGAACAGTTTTATCGCTATGATTTGATTTTAAAATAGAAAAAAGACGCGAGTTGCTCGCGTCTTTTGATTTATTTCCCTTTCCACTCCGCTTTTCGTTTTTCAACAAACGCTTTCATCCCTTCTTTTTGATCTTCCGTCGCAAACAGCGGATAAAAATTTCTTTTCTCCACTTTCAAACCCTCAGTTAACGTAGTTTCAAACGCGGCATTGACTGCATCTTTTGCCATACGAACTGCTATCGGTGCGCGTGATGCAATCTCTTCCGCAAAAGCAATTGCTGAATCTAAATAACCTTCCACAGGTACAACGCGATTTGCTAAACCAAATTGCAGGGCTTCACTTGCGGAAAGTGTGCGATTGTTAATCACCATTTCCATGGTCAAGTATTTTCCAAGCACACGAGCGAGTCTTTGTGTGCCACCTGCGCCGGGGATAACTCCAATCGTGATTTCAGGCTGACCAAACTTTGCGGATTCACTGGCGATAATCATGTCGCAAGATATTGCGAATTCGCATCCACCGCCTAATGCCCAACCTGAGACTGCCGCAATGACAGGCTTTTGGATTTTTAGAATCTTGTCCCAAATTTCGACATACCCTTTGGTCAACATTTCAACATACGATTGGTCAGCCATTTCTTTGATGTCTGCTCCAGCGGCGAAGGCTTTTTCATTGCCTGTGACGACGATTGCAAAAACGGACTCATTTTTATCAAATGCTTCGAGTGCATCGAAGACTTCTGTCACCATGGCGAGATTAAATGCATTCATCGCTTGTGGACGATTCAATTGAATCAAACCAACTTTTCCGCGTGTTTCTGTCAGGATGTTTGTGTAGGTCATACTTCCTCCGAAAATAATAAATTGAATTATAAATGGTTAAATTAATATTTCAAACATGGAGGCTTCATCATGATTTTCCCCGAATGGACGAACTTCAACATTATTTTTTATAGCATGCTTGTGATTGGTATCATTGTCACAGCGCCCGCCATTTATTATGGCAATGGATTATTGAAATACAGCAAATTCCGTACTGGAAGTGGAATCCCCTCACGCTTGGGAATGTTTATTTTATATTTTTCGCCAATTGTCGCTTTGTATTTTTCAGCAAGAGATTATTTGTCAAATGCAAGTTTGATTCAATGGATTCTTCTTGCATCTATTGGATTGCATTTTACGAAACGCGTTTTGGAATCATTATTTCTGCATAAATATTCAGGCCCCACTGGATTAAGCACCACGATTTCAATTGCTTTCTTTTATTCTTTCGCTTCATTTTTTATTGGATACTTGAATCGTAATCCTCTACATTCGATTGACTTTTTATTTGTGCTTGGATTTGTTTCCTACATTGTGGGCAATCTCGGCAATTTTATTCACCACAAAATTCTGGCGGATTTGAGAAAAGATTCAATTGAATATGTCATTCCAAAAGGTGGATTGTTCAAGTACGTCGTCTGCCCGCATTATTTATTTGAAATTTTCACATGGCTTGGAATCTTTTTATTTTCTCGTCATTTGGGTGCTTTGTTGGTTTTAGGAATGATTATCGCGTATTTGTATGCCAGAAGTTTGGTGACGTTGAAATGGTATCGTGAAAAATTTTCTGATTTTCCAAAACATGTTCGGGCGATGATTCCGTTTGTTTTTTAATTTTATGTCACTCTGAGGGAGCAAAGCGACCGAAGAGTCTCTTATGATAGAAGTAGAGATCCTTCGCTCGCTTCGCGGCTCAGGATGACATATTTTTTGAAGGAAAGAAAATGTTGAGGGTTTAGAATCAACTTTCCACTTAGGCATGAAGCGGTTTTTTATCATATAAAAAAACATGATACACTTTAATCGTCGTTCGGGCTGGAGCGTCACAACAAAATGGAGAAGAGATGGAAACTAGGTTATATGTAGGCAACCTACCGTACGCCGCGACAGAAGAGCAAATTAAAGAGCACTTTAGTCAGGCTGGAAACGTCAAATCTGTTGCATTGATTACAGACCGTGCAACGGGACGCGCAAAAGGATTCGGCTTTGTTGAAATGGAAACATCCGATGAAGCGCAAAAAGCCATCAGCATGTTGCATGGTAAAGATTTTATGGGACGTGCCATCACTGTGAACGTGGCGCGCCCGCGTGAAGATCGCCCCAAACGAAATTTCGGAAATCGAAATCGTGGTGGCGATAGACATAACGATAACTAAAAAAATTTCCAGCCCTGAACTTGTAAAGAAAAAAACAGCCTCGCCATGCGGGGCTGTTATCATTAACCTATGAAAAAAATAATCTTACTTGGTCCAATTTTATTTGCAAGTGTGCTCACAATTCTCACAATCGTTGAATATGATTTTTTACTTTCATTAGGTTGGCATCCAATCAACGACCCAACCTTTGATTGGCCCAGTGGTTTAGCACTTGGAAGATTCGGCTGGATTATGACTGCGACATTTATCATCAGCGGATTGATTATGACTCTCTTTGCTTACCGCCTCTTCTTTGAGTTGAAACCTGCTTTTGCATCTCGACTTGGTTCTACACTTTTTGCATTTGCTGGGGTTGCACTCGCCATGTTGGCATTCACCACAGACCCAACCATTCGAGACTATCCATCCACTTGGCATGGACGTTTACATGATTTATCTTTTGTATTGCTTGGGTTAAATTTATTCCCCGCCATGATTATTTTAGGTTTCGCCTTTCGCAATGACGAAAAATGGAAAAGCTTATCTCTTTATACTTGGGGAACTTTATGTTTAGCCGCTCCAGCTTTTGCACTCAAAGGCGCGGCGTTTTATGTTTTCTTGTTAGCAATTTTGGTTTGGAATGAAGTGGCGGCAATTAGGTTGAATCAAATATAATCTGAAATAATTTTTGGAGATTGCCTATGAATGAAAACACCAAAAGAACAATCATTACTATTGGGATAATTCTTATCTTGTGTTGTTTTGTTACACTCATGGCATCTGTTGTAATTTATGGGTTGAGTAGAGAAGTAGACAAACGAATCAACATCGGACCGCAAGATGCTCAACAAGCACGAGAAAATATCGCTACTTTTGATTTGCCCCCAGATTATGAATTAGCGGCTGGGATGTCTATCTTTTTTTATGATATGGTCTCCCTTCTCCCTGAAAAAAATGGCTATTTACCGAGCATTATGTTAGTACAATACAGCGGATTTACCGTTGGTGATAATGAAAAAATGGAAGAAGAATTAAGAAACGCGGCACAACAACAAGGTGGACAACCAGGAATTTCAGTTCCCATCGTTGGTGAATTTGAAACCGTGATTCGAGGCGAAGTAACAACTGTCACCGTTAGTGAAGATACGAAAATGCGTCAATGGACTGCTGTATTTGAAGGCAATCTCGGACCTACACTTTTTATGGCACAAGGTCATATCTCAGGTTGGGATGAGCAGTTGCTGATGGATTTTCTCGCATCTATTCGTTAGTAGTTCATAAAGATACAAAAAGTCAGGCATTTTGCCTGACTTTTTTGCATTAATTTTGCTTCTTTTTGATTTTGAACAAGGCGGGTAAAATTATATATAATTTCAAGTTCAGACCATAGACGGTGGAAGATAGACAGTAAACGGTCTATGGTCTACCGTCGGAGAATCCCATGCAAGCCTACGAACTCACCCAACTCATTTCACAAAGAGAATCAAGCAACAAAGCTTATCTTGAATTTCTCAAAGTCCCAGACCTAAGCATGGGACTTTATGTTTTGCCCGCCAACGGAGTTGATTCGCAAAGTCCGCACACAGAAGATGAAGTTTATTATGTAGTGAGTGGCAAAGGGAAAATAAAAGTTGCGGATGAAAATCGTGATGTGAGTGCAGGGTCAATTGTGTATGTGGAAAAGAATGTGGAACACAAATTTTATTCTATTGAAGAAGAATTGACAGTATTGGTGTTCTTTGCGCCTGCGGAGTATTCGAATAAATAAATCTCCTACCATGAAAAATACACCTTTCTATACAAAAGTTAAAACTGCTGTGATTAGTAGCATCAAAATTATTTGGATTTATGGTTCTTTGTCTATAGCAGTATGGGTATTATTAATAACTTTATGGACGAGTGGCGTGTACTTATATTATTGGGATATTTTTGATAGCCTTCTAGTTTCTACAATCTTTGGGCTTACTTATTTATCAATGTCAACATTGGCAGCAATAGGACTTAGCTTTAGTCTTGTTTTCAATAATAAGAGACTACCTGTTTTTATTAAAGGATTAATAGAATTAATTTTTGCGATACTACCAATAATTTTGTCAAATATGATTGTTTCATTGATTTTCTATCCAAATGATAATGTTTCTGAGGTTATGTGGATACTAAGTTTCCATCCATTATTTATAATTCCAAGTATTATAACTTTCTTATTATTAGTTTATTCAGGAAGAAAAATAAATGACCAAATAATTTCAGAAAGCGTTTTACTGCCAAAGGAATAATTTTATGCTCAATCTCAAAAACACACCATTTCATGAAAGAACGTCCGCATTATGCCAGCCACAGAACTGGCGCAAGTGGGCGGGATATTTTGTCGTCGGCTCGTATGAACATGTGCTTGACAGAGAATATTGGGCAATCCGCAACTCCGCGGCGTTGATAGATGTCTCGCCGTTGATTAAGTACATCATCAAAGGAAAAGATGCGGCGGCTTTATTACATCGTGTCACTACCAGAGATATCCACAAAATGAAAATTGGACAAGTCGTATACACAGGCTGGTGTGACGAAGAAGGTAAGATGATTGATGATGGCACTGTCTCACGGCTGGATGAAACCACATTCCGATTAACTGCCGCTGAACCAAACTTACGATGGTTATCTATGAATGCTGTGGATATGCAAGTTGAAATCACCGAAGTCACGGATGATATTGCGGCGTTAAGTTTTCAAGGTCCAAACACAAGAAAAGTTTTGAATAAGGTTGTTGAGAATTCTGTAGATGAGTTGAAATATTTCCGTCTGATGAAAAATAAAATCAAAGGAATCGAAGTCACAATTTCAAGAACAGGTTACACAGGTGACCTTGGTTACGAAATTTGGATGAATGCAAAAGATGCTATCAAAATTTGGGATACGTTGATGGAAGCAGGTGCAGATTATGGAATTACACCTGTAGGTATTCTCGCAATGGACATGGCACGCGTGGAAGCAGGTTTGTTCATGTTGGATGTAGATTACACATCTTCAACGCACGCGTGGATTGAATCACAAAAATCATCGCCGTTTGAATTGGGTTTGGATTGGACAGTTGCATTAGATAAACAAGGTTATTTTGTAGGTCGGCGTGCATTGGAAAAAGAAAAGCGCGAAGGCTCGGAATGGAAAATGGTTGGTTTGGAAGTGGATTGGGTAGGAATGGAAAATATCTTCAAGCGAGTTGATTTACCGCCTCAAATCCCTAGCATGGCAGTTCGTGGAAGCCTGCCAATTCTTTCTGGCAATGTGCAGGTTGGATATGCTTCTACTTCAACTTGGTCACCATTGTTGAAGAAATATATCGCCTTAGCACATTTACAAAAACCTTATTACGAAGTTGGAACAGATTTAAGAATGGAAATTACAGTCGAGCATCATCGTCAACATGCGCCTGCGAAAGTGGTCAAGTTGCCGTTTTATGAGCCTGAATGGAAAAAACGTTAGCAAGTTTACAAGTTACAGGTTGAAAAGTTAAACCTTCCAACCTGTAATTTTCAAACATTCAAACTTGTTAACATTCAAACAGAAAAGAATAACTTATGACATTATCAAACAATTACGACGCAATCATCATCGGCGGTGGACACAATGGACTTGTCGCCGCGGCATATTTAGCACGGGCAGGGAAAAAAGTCGTTGTGCTTGAACGCAGACACATCGTCGGCGGGGCGGCGGTGACCGAGGAGATTTTCCCTGGCTATAAATTCACTGAATTTTCATACGTGGTGAGTTTATTACGCCCAGAAATTATCCGTGATTTGGAATTGCCCAAGCATGGATTAAAGATTCTGCCACTACCCAGCACATTCACGCCCATGGAAAACGGAGATTATCTTGCCGCGTGGGATGACCATGATTTGACTCGTCGTGAGATTTATCGTCACTCTCCGAAAGATGCAGAAGCGTATGATGAATATGCACGTGTGATGGCACGCGCCGCTAAAGCGATTAAACCGATTATCAATTTAATTCCACCAGACCCATCTTCGTTAAGTATCCGCGATATGATGGGATTATTGAAAGTGGGTCAATACGCCGCGAGCCTCAAAGAAAAAGAACTGTATACGATTGCAAAACTTGCTACACAATCGTCTGCAGATTTGTTGGAGGAATGGTTTGAAACTGATGCACTCAAAGGCACAAAAGCCGCCAGTGGAATCATCGGTACGTTTTTAGGTCCACGTTCACCTGGCACAGCGTATGTGTTGCTTCATCATTACATGGGCGAAATTGACGGCGCGTTTCGTGCATGGGGTTTTGCAAAGAATGGTTCTGGCGGAGTCAGCGGCTCCATTCTTAACGCGGCGCAAGCGCTTGGGGTTGAGATAAGAGTCAACGCTTCAGTGAATCAAGTCAAGGTTAAGAATGGAAGCGCAGTGGGCGTCATCTTAGAAAATGGCGATGAGATTCAATCCAAAGTTGTCATGTCTGCCGCTGATCCAAAACGAACGTTCTTGCAATTCGTTGAAGATAAATATCTGCCTGATGATTTTGTTACATCCATAAAAAACTTTCGCACACGCGGCTCGTCGGGCAAGGTCAATATTGCATTGAGTGAATTGCCAAACTTTACGGCGATGCCATTTGAAGGCAAAGGTCATGATTCAGTTTTGCATCGCGGCGCGGTTTCGATCAGCCCGAGCATTGATTATATTGAACGCGCGTATGACGATGCGAAGTATGGTCAAATTTCAAAACGTCCGTATCTTGATATGATTTTCCCTTCGATGATTGACCCCGATATGGCGCCGCCTGGGCAACACGTGCTTTCGTGTTTTGTGCAATATGCGCCGTATGATTTGGAAGGCGGTTGGAACGATGAACGCAGAAATCAATTGGGTGAAGCCGTGATTTCGACCATCGAACAATATGCGCCGAACATTCGCAAATGTATTGTGGGCATGCAAGTGATTTCGCCAAAAGATATCGAAGCGATTGCAGGCATCACTGGTGGAAATATTTTTCACGGCGAGTTGTTGTTGCATCAAATCTTTTTCTTGCGCCCCACTCCGCAATGGGCAGATTTCCGCACGCCACTCAAAGGATATTATTTCGGCGCGGCAGGTGCACATCCAGGTGGCGGTGTGATGGGCGCGGCTGGGATGTTGGCAGCGAAAGAAATGTTGAAGGATGGTAAGTTGTAATTGGATGAATAACCGCTTCATTACTTAACTGGAAGTTGATTCTGTTGAATGGAGTTTGGTCTACGCTTTAGCATGTTGAATAATGAATAAACAGCAATATAAAACTTTATCGAGATTTTTATTGTGGTTGCACCCGCTTCATCATGTTTATTCTTCCATTACTATCGTTGCTGGTAGGTTCCCAGCCATCTTGCATGAGTTTGGCAATTAATTTGGCGTGTACACTGTTCATTAACTCCCTAGATTTAATATCTTCCTGATCCAGCTTGCTTTGATTGAAAGTGAGATTAAACATATGTCCTAAAAAACTTGCCGTATCACTCTTGTACTTATCATCTTGGTATTCTTCTCGATAGATATTTTGTTCGCCTTCAGGTGTGATTAATTTAGCTTCCCACCATTGATTTACTTGTTGTTTGGGATTATAGCCATGTACAATTCGGCATACTTGAATGCTTCCCATACTTACTCCTCCGTCAATGTAAGACAAACGACTATTATAAAATGCAGTATAGCATAATAAAAAGGTATCATTCATGACAAATCACTACAACACCATCATTATCGGCGCGGGGCACAATGGGCTTGTCGCCGCCGCATATTTAGCAAAACAAGGCAAAAAAGTTTTAGTCCTTGAACGCCGTTCTATTATCGGCGGTTCAGTTGTGACTGAATCCTTCGGTGAAAATTTCACAGTTGATTCTATACAAACAGGCGGAACGTTACGACCTGACATTATCAAAGATTTGAAATTAGGTCTCGATACGAGCGAGAAGAACACTCGCTCTACTCGACCGCCGTTTATTTCATTACAACCTGATGGGAATCATTTAATTCTGAATGAAGAATCTATAAAACGATTCTCTGAAAAAGATGCAAACAACTGGAATGAATTTGTCCGCTTTATGGATAAAGCCGCAAGCATTTTAGATGCGGCTTATGCGACCATCATGCCGCGTTTACCAAAGAATATGAATCTCCGTGATGGCTATGGACTTTTAGAATTAGGTCTTGAACTTCGTTTGGCTGGCAGAAAAGATATGCTTAACTTTATCCGCGCTTTGCCTATGTCTGCTCAAGAGTTGGTGGAAGAATATTTTGAAAGTGAAGTTGTGAGGGGTGCAATTGCTTCTGTCGCGATTCATGGTTCAACTTTAGGAAGCATGTCCGCTGGGACGGGGTATACTCTAATTCACAACTGGTTAAATCGTGGTGGATTGGCTCATATCAATGTTGGTAAAGCAGGTGAAATCACAAACGCTTTAGCAAATTTGGTCAAGTCATTTGGCGGTGAGATTCGAACGGATGCAGAAGTTGCCAAAATCAAAATTGAAAATCAAATTGCCAAAGGTGTCCTCCTTGCAAATGGTGAAGAAATTCTGGCAGATAATATCCTTTCATCAGCAGACCCAAAACACACATTGCTGAAACTTGTCGGCGCACAAGATTTGCCACCTGAATTTGTCTGGCATACGCAATCTATCAAAATGCGTGGTTCAGTTGCAAAGATTCATTTACAAACAAATGGAAATCATGGAATTCCAGAAGGTACTTTAGCTGTTGCGCCTTCCATTAAATATTTGGAAAAAGCATACGATGCCGCGAAGTATGGAGAGATTTCAGAAAAGCCATATCTTGAAGTCACGACTTCTGGAAATACAGTTTCAATCCATTTTCAATTTGCTCCATACAATTTGAAAAATAGTGAGTGGAAAGTAGAAAGTGAAAAAGTTGAAAAGTTAGCAATTGATACATTGGCAGAATATTTCCCTAATCTGAAATCATCAATCGTAAATCGTAAATTGATAACTCCAAAAGATTTAGAAGAAGTTTATGGCTTAACCGAAGGCGATATTAATCACGGACAATTAATGCTTGATCAGTTCTTATTCATGCGTCCGATACCAGGCTGGTCGAATCATAAAACACCAATTGACAATTTATATCTGTGCGGAAGCGGAGTGCATGGCGGAGGCGGAGTCAGCGGGGCGAGTGGAAGAAATGTAGTGAAGGTTTTGAAGTAAAAAGAAAGTCACTCGTAAAGAGTGACTTTCTTTTTTATATTGAACCACTTAATTTTACTACTCGTGGATCGCGTCCATGAGCCAAACGCCTTGCCCAAGTGGATGGAAATTTTTGCAGTTCAGAAATGCTCATGTAAGTTGGCTTTTTCATTTTCCAGCCATAACTTAATAAGTTTTCTTGAATTTGATTCACTCCACAGAGAAAATCTATTCCCAGTTCAGACATTCCTCCGCCGTTTAAACGAAGATCAATGGTTGTATTAGGGCGTGCTATGGAATTTAATCCACACATAAAGTTTGCATCACCAATTAATAAATTTTCCAGCAAACTCCCCCAAGGAAAGTTGATGTGGATATGTGAAATTAATCCATGCAATTCAAATGGCAGTTGTTGGGCATTTGCAATCACATATAAAAGATTTGATTGATTTACACGCGAGTATTCATGCAAATTTTCGCGGCATGAATCTAATCCAATCACGAAGTGATTGGGAAATGTTTGGGCGTAATGAAATGCAAATTTGCCGTCACCAGTTCCGAGGTCAAGAATGATGCGGTTGTA
>DDVH01000039.1:70960-80034 GCA_002345215.1 Anaerolineales bacterium UBA2317 | reverse complement strand
TCCCAATCTCTTTTGAGTGATTTACAAAAGGAAAGAGCTTTACAAGAAGACCGCATTCAAGAAAGAACAGAATTACTTGACAAACGTACGAATCAGTTACGCGCCGTGGCGGATGTAGGAAAATCCATTACATCGTATCGTAATCTCTCTGAACTGTTGCAACAAACCACGCGCTTGATAAATGAAAACTTTGGCTACTATCATGTTGGTATTTTCTTATTAGATGAACGTCGTCAATTTGCTGTCTTAACTGCCGCCAATAGCGATGGCGGAAAGCGCATGTTGGAAAGAGGTCACCAACTAAAAATTGGTGAGACTGGTATTGTAGGATATGTAGCTGAATCTCTAAAAGCACGTATCGCTTTGGATGTAGGTGCAGATGCGGTCTTTTTCAATAATCCAGACTTGCCTGCTACACGTTCAGAAATGGCACTTCCACTCGTTGTAGGTGGTCAAATTCTAGGTGTGTTAGATGTACAAAGTACGGAACCGAACGCCTTTAGTGAAGAAGATATTGCTACCTTACAAATTTTGGCAGAACAACTAGCAGTTGCTATTCAGAATGCAAATCTATTTAGTGATACAGAAAAAGCGTTAGAAGCCTCTCGCCTTGCTTATGGTGAAATCAGCCGCGAAGCATGGATTAAGATTTTAAGAAACCGTCCAAACATTGGCTACATTGCTACTACACCCGGCATTTCAGAAGCAAAGTCAGATACAGTGGAACCAAGTATAGCAAAAGCAATTGATACGGGCGACTTAATTCTCGGCAATGACGGTCTGACGATTAGTGTGCCAATCAAGATACGTGGTCAATCTATCGGTGCAATTCGCTTGAAAAAGTCTGATATTTCAGAAGCGTGGACGCAAGAAGAAACAAATCTTGCGGTTACATTATCTGACCAATTAAGCAGTGCTTTAGAAAGCGCACGTTTATATCAAGACTCTCAAAAACGCGCCGCACGCGAATCATTAGTATCTGATATTTCAGCTCGTTTAAGTGCTGTAACTCAAATGGACTTAATCATACGTGAAACTGTGCAAGAGTTAGGTGAAACACTCGGCAATGCCTCAGTTACATTCCAATTGTTAGACCCATCAAATGGACACAACCCAACTGAAGGTCGAGAAAATGGACGCGGAAAGGCAGGCGCATAAACAATGTTAAATCAACTGCCACCAACAAATCAAAAACCATCTCTCATATCACGCATCCGCGAAATATGGAATAAGCTAACCACTCCTCACCCATCCATCACTGATGTTAGAGAGTTTCGTAAAGCACAATTGCTTTCGATACTTACTTTAATTTTAACTATCTTGCTATTTGTAGCAGTTTTATACGGACCGCGTAGTCTGGGCATTTTTGGAATTTTAACAGTAGCAACATTAGCATCGTATTTAGTCAGCAGGTCTATATATTACAAATTCGGTGCTTATATATTTACTTTTTCTTATACAGCCATAGGTTTCTTAACACTGTATTATGGCACCGCCACATCAGTTGAGTCGGCAGTATCCTCAACAGTTTTTATAGCTATCATATTCTCCAGTGTATTACTTTCTCGAAGAAGTTTTATTTTGTTAGTAGGGTTGGCAACACTTGCCACATTTAGTGTTCCGCTATATTCAAAAACACCACTTGCCGTAACAGATAGCATTGGACGTACAGGCGGTATCGTATTGGTCGCTGGCGCAATTTTGTACGGTATTAGTGTGTTCCGTGAGAACCTAGAAAAAGAACAAATTGAAGAAATTAAAAACACAAATCGTAAACTAGAAGATTTAGCCGCCAACCTAGAAGAACGCATCAACGAACGAACGCAAGAATTGCAACAAGTTACAGAACAAACTCAACAACGTGCCTCGCGCTTACAAGCCATCTCAGATATTTCGCAAGAAATTGTTTCAAGCATCACCCAAAAACCTGATGAAGTGCTAGGGCGCATCACACAAATTATCAGCAAAAAGTTAGGTTACTACCACGTTGGCATTTTCTTATTAGATAAAGATGAAGAATACGCAGTGCTTCGTGCCGCCAATAGTCGTGGTGGACAAAAAATGTTAGCACGCAGACATCAACTTAAAGTTGGTGGCATTGGCATTGTAGGCTACGTTACCCAAAGTGGTCGTCCACGCATTGCATTAGACACCACAACCGATGCCGTTTTCTTCAATAATCCTGATTTGCCAGAAACTCGCTCAGAAATTTCGCTTCCATTAAAGTATGGTAGCACGATTATTGGCGCACTAGATGTACAAAGTTCACTACCCAACGCTTTCAAAGATGAAGATGTTGATACACTGAGCGCACTTGCAAATCAAATTGCCATCGTAATCAAAAACATCCAAACCGCCGAAGATGCAAAATACGGTATATCGAATCGCACAATCAAATTTGCACAAAGAGATATCCAACATGGATATTCTTTTCAACCTGATGGAAGCATCATCATGACGACTTTGCCTCAGAACAACCCTCAATTAGATAAAGCCATCGCCTCTGGCGAGACGGTCGTCCTGAGTGCGCCTTCAAAAGACTCTCAGCCTACAATCGCAGTCCCCGTCAAATTCCGTGACCAATTAATTGGCATTATTCACATCGAATCAAATGAAACCAATCGTAATTGGACAGAGGATGAAGTTTCACTCGTACAAGCCATTTCAGACCGTGCCGCATTAGCCTTAGAAAACGCCCGCTTGCTAGAAGATAGTCAACGACGTGCCGCCAAAGAACAAGCCATTGGCGAAATTTCAACCAAACTTGGTGCCACTGCTGATATTGAAGCCATATTGCGAACCGCTGTGCGCGAGTTAGGTGCTCAAATTAGCGGCACCCAAGTGACCGTTGAGATTGGAGGCGGCAAAAAGTAATTGCCGAGAATAACATGAATATTCCTTCTCAATCTACTAATCAAATGCGATTAAGTCAAAATGGTTCGGCAATTGTCACCATTCTATTAATTACTTCTGCGCTTTCTGCATTGATGTTTGCTTATTTTGGTTTCACAAACAATTTGCCATTGTTATACCTTCCAGCAGTTTCTCTTACATTAACTGTCTATATTGATTTGGTTGTCTTATCATTAATTCGGCAAGAGCGTACAAATTTAGCAATGTTGATTATTGCTACTGTCTTTATCATTAATGTATCGTTGGCAATGGTTGCAGTGCAAGGGTTAGGTTTAATAGTTGCAATTTCAACACTCTTTGTTCTCTTAGCAATTGTTGGCTTGGCAATGACTCCCAAATACACATTGCCGGGTGTAGTTATTGCTTTGTTACTTGGCATACTAATGTTTGGTTTAGATTCGGTCTTAGGTACAAACCGAATTAGTGTGCCACAAATAGCGCAGTATTCGCCATATATTGTGTTAGCAATTGTGTTACCAATTTTTGTGGTATTTATTCGTCAATTTAATAGCCTAAGTTTACAAACCAAAATCACATTAGGTATATTGTTAACTGGTGGAATGATTGTCGCTACGATTACCTTCTTTGGTCTGGAGCGTGCAGGAGAAATCATCAACAATATTTCGGGAAAATATGAAACGAGCGTTGCTGACCAAACCGAAACGGAGATTTTGAGTCGTGTGCAGGCAGAAGCCAACAGCGCAAATTTAATATTCTCAAATACACAAGAGGGTTTATTAAATCTTGCAGAATATCGCTCAAACTTTGAAGATAAAAAAGTATTCTTCATACAAAACAATTACTGGAACTCAGCTGAACGCATCTTTCAACTTTCTGGCGGACAGTTCGGCAATTCTGGCGTAGAGCCTGCTTCAATTTTCATTCCAAGTACAGTGACAATTGATGAAGAAATGCTGGCAGATATCAATACCAGTATTTATTTAGACTTTTTAGCCCCTAACTTTTTAGAAGCCAACCCACAAGTTGTGGCTGTGTATTACATTAGTGCAACAGGCTATACCATTTACTACCCCAATATAAGTTTAGCGCAAAACGTCCCTCCAGATTTTGACCCACGCACAGAACCCTTCTACACAATTGCAACCCCTGAAAGAAACCCAGACCGATTGCCGCAATTGACAAATCCTTATCAAGACCCAGCGGGTGCGGGAGAAATTGTTACATTATCTGTGCCTGTGTATAACTCCGGGGAGTTCAAAGGAGTGATGGGAGCAGATATAACACTCACTAGCATTGTAGATTTTGTCTCAACCATCCAATTAACCGCTTCAGACTTTGCATTTGTCATTGACAAAAACGGTTTTATTATTTATATGCCAGAAAAAGGATTTCAAGATTTTGGTATTGAGAAACGAGAAGAAACTGGTAATTTGCTAACTAGACAATCCTTATTCGATACAGAAATTCCAAACCTAGAGTTTGCCGCCCAACGGATTGTCTTCAACCAAGACAATTTAGTAGAAGTACCCATCGGTGGAATCAATACGTATGTTGCTAGTGCCACACTGCCTTCAACACAATACAAACTTGTATTCTTCGCACCAGCGGATGAATTAAATACAGCGATTCTGGCTTCACGCCAAGAAGTACAAAATGAAATTCAAGCGGCACTCCAAAATGCTGGGCTTATCTTAATTGGTTTATTCATTGGCGCATTGCTCGTCAGTTTGGTGGTGGGGCAAGTGATTACACGCCCGGTCAGAAGGTTGACCAATACAGTAGAAAAAATTACCAGCGGAGACTTAACCGCCCGTGCAGAAATTGAAGCGCAAGATGAAGCTGGCTTATTGGCAAGGTCATTTAATGAAATGACACAACGATTAAATTCCACCTTGCAAGGATTAGAAGAAAAAGTTGCCGAGCGCACTGCCGAACTTGAAATTATTAGTCAAAATAACGCCAAACGCGCCGCCCAATTTGAATCAATTGCTCGCATTTCACGCATTATCAGTTCAACACAAACAATGGAAAAACTTCTGCCACAAATTGTGCAAAATATTTCCGAAGAGTTTGGGTTTTATCATGTCGGCATTTTCTTGTTAGATGTTCACAAAGAATTTGCAGTCCTCGCCGCCGCAAATAGTGAAGGCGGAAAAAGAATGCTTGAACGGAATCATCGGCTCAAGGTTGGCGAAACAGGCATCGTGGGATTCGTGACGCGGGCTGGTCAACCACGCATCGCGCTTGACGTGGGAGCTGATGCTGTTTTCTTCAACAATCCTGACCTTCCAGAAACACGTTCAGAAATTGCTTTACCCCTGCGAGTGGAAGCAGAAATTTTTGGCGCATTGGATGTGCAAAGTACTGAGGTAAATGCCTTTTCTGAAGAAGATATCAATATCCTTTCTTTGTTAGCCGACCAAGTAAGTATTGCCATTCAAAACGCACGTTCGTATCAACAAAGCCGCGAAGCACTTGAACAAGCCGAAATTACAGCGGCACAAATGATTGAACAACAATGGAATCAATTCTTAAAACGCCAAAATGTGACTCAATATCATTTTGATGGTGTTGAAGCAAGTCAGTTTGTAAATGTAGATAATAAGCAAACACATAACCTTGCTATTCCATTGATTTTGCGTGGCGCACAAATTGGTACATTGAAACTGAGTGCCACCGACCCAAATAAAACTTGGGATGAAGATGAAATTGCAATTGCACAAGCCACTGCTGAAAGAACTGCTTTGGCAATTGAAAATGCACGTTTGCTTCAAGAAGCTCAAAAACGTGCTACAAAAGAACGAACGATTGGTGAAATTTCTACAAAAATCGGCAACTCCATTAGTTTGGAGTCAATTATCAAAACTGCTATTCAAGAAATTGGAAACACCCTACCCGGTGCCGAAGTGGCGATTCAATTTAGCACAGAATCATCTGAGCAATAGAGATTGCTTAGGAGAACATAATGCTTACAAGTTTTTTAAACTACTTTCGCAGTGAAGATGATAACGACCCCGCATTTATTCGCCTGACGCGCAATATTGTGGTCTTTGTTATTTTCGTGAATATTGCATTACTGCCACTGGTTACTGGCATTGTCGGCGGTGAAGATGCTCGAAATCCTGTTGCCTTTACAGCACTTACAATTACTTTGGTCCTTGAGTTAATTTCTCTGTTCTTAGCCAACAGAGGCAAATTAATAATGACAAAACTCGTAGTGCCGCTTGGATTAATTCTCGCAGTAGCAGTCATTGCTTCTGAAAGAAATGGTCTAAAAAACACAGCACTTTTGGGCTTACCCATTATTTTGGTTATATCTGCTATCTTGCTTGGCAAACGCTCTATTTTCATTACCACCCCAATTGCTATTCTATGTGTTGTATTTGTGGGATATATGGACTTAAATGGCAGGATTGAAGTTACTCGCGCAGGTCTAGATGATGTCATTATTATCCCTGTTTTGTTGCTTGGAGCGGCATTTATTATCAACTTGCTGATTCTACGCTTGAATGAAAACATTGAAAGAGCGCGTGCCAGTGAAGAAATTCAAAGACGCGAAAATGAACAATTGAATGAATTACAAGCTTCGCTAGAACAACGCGTAAACGAAAGAACTGTTGAGTTACAGCAAGCAAATCAAATCAATGAGCGACGCGCTCGTCAATTCCAAGCGGTGGCTGAAGTGACCAGAATCATTTCATCGATTCAAAACCTTGAAAAACTTTTGCCGCGTATTACCGAAGTGATTAGTGAGCAATTTAACATTTATCATACTGGTATTTTCTTATTAGATAGTAACAAACAATTTGCAATGCTTCGTGCCGCGAATAGTTTTGGTGGCAGAAAAATGTTAGAACGCGGACACAAACTAGAAATTGGACAAACTGGTATCGTGGGATTTGTAACAGCAACAGGTCAACCCCGCATCGCGCTAGACGTGGGAGCTGATGCTGTTTTCTTCAACAATCCCGACCTCCCCAACACCCGCTCCGAAATGGCTCTTCCGCTTCGATATGCTGGTGAAATCATCGGTGCGTTGGATGTGCAAAGCACCGAACCAAATGCTTTTAGCCAAGATGATGTGGATGTTTTGTTTACTTTAGCAGACCAAGTGGCAGTGGCGATTAACAATGCCAGAACCATTGAAGAAGCACAAAACGCTTTAGAAGAAGCACAAATCGCCATTCGCAAATCTACATTGGAAGCGTGGCAAGTGTTGAGACCGAAAAACTTACGTGTCGGCATGGAGTTGAAAGAGTCTGCTGTGAAGACACTCGAAAAGCCGTTACAAGGTGAGCATATTCAAGAAGCCCTTTCAAAAGGAAAGACTGTCTTTACCAATGGAAATGAAAAAGAAAGCAAATTGGCGATTCCTATCCGCTTGCGTGGTGAAGTGGTAGGAATTGTAATTATCAATGTACGTAATCAACGTGAATTAAGTCAAGATGATATTGAAATTGCTGAGTCAATTTCTGAGCGTCTTTCTCTTGCGATTGAAAATGCGACATTGCTTCAAGCGGCACAATATCGCGCTGACCTTGAGCGTGTGACAACAGATATTACGAGTCGGATTGGTGCATCTACACGGTTTGAAACAATTCTACAAACAGCGGCGCAAGAATTAAGCAAAGCATTAGGTGGCTCAGATGTGTTAGTGCAAATCGAACCTGTAGCACTGGAGTTAAGTGCTGGCAATGAATGAGTCAGGTCAACCCGTAGGAATGAATCGGTTTTGGAGTCTGTATGACAGAAGTTAAGCACGAATCAGATATTTTATCTTCGCAAAGACGCACAGCCAAAGCAGTTACATTATTACTATTTGTATTAATGTCTTTGGTTTCTATATACACACTATTTTTTGTGCCGACAGAAGATAAAACAATTATTGATAATATTATGATGCCCTGCGTAGCATTAAGTGCAGGGTATGGATATTATTTATCTCGCAAAGGCAATCATATCCGTGGCATCTACGTGCTTTTGTCAGTGATTTCCATTGCTTCTCTTTTGTATCCGCTCGCGGCAGATAACGTTGGTTGGCAAACTGCTATTGTCATGGCATTGATTTCAACTGCTATTGCTAATGGAACTTTACCATCTCAATCTGCTACTAGAATTTCAATTGGTGCTTTTGTTTTTGCAATTTTGATTGTGTTGATTGAATTGTTTGCCCCCGGCGCAACAAGCATTCCTACCACTTCGGCATCGATTGTTGTTACAGCAGTTTTAGCAATTATTTATTTGGGAATTATTTTTTATCGCTTCCGTCAATATGCTTTACAAACAAAACTTATCATTACATTTATAGCCTTGAGTATCATCTCTGTAAGTGCAGTGGCATTTGCTATCAATCGTTTGATTTTGAGCGAGTTAACAGACAGGGTCAATGAACAATTAACTGAAGTAGCAAACACTTCCGCTAATTCCATTGGTAAAGAATTAACTTCGCAAGTTAATTTCCTACAAATCCTTGCATCTGATTCGCTTTTACGAAGTTTTCTGGAAAGCCAAACTCCCAATAGTGATTTATCCGAAATCGAAAACCTTGATAGACAATGGCGTGAAGCAGTAGCCGCCAATAATACAAACCAATTGATGCGTTCAATACTTCAAAATGAAGCATCAAATGTATTGCTTGAATTTAAATCGAATTTTCCATCACATGTAGAAGTTTTTATAACTGATATATACGGAGCCAATCTCGCTTCAACAGATATTACCTCAGACTATTATCAAGCTGATGAAGAATGGTGGCAGAGAGCCTATAACAATGGACGCGGTGCTGTGTTTATTAGTCAGCCCATATTTGATAGAAGTACAGAAACCTTGTCGTTACAAATGGCTGTACCGATTTTTGATTTAGAAAATACAAACGTTATTGGTATTCTCAGAACATCTGTTAATTTAGAAATCATCACCCCCATTTTAGAATTAGGTAGACCGGGTGAAACAGGGCGCACTGAAATCTACTTACCGGATGGCAGAGAGTTAGAACTTCATTTAGAGGAAGATGGAGAAATTGAACTCGAAGTAGAAGATGCGCCGCTTGATATTATTGAAATTCTAAAACTAAATCAACCATTTATGGATACGATCCACGATGGTGAATTAGTTTTGGTAAGCCAAGCACAACTTGTAACAGAAGTTGACCTTGAAAATGAAACAGAAACAGCAGTGCAAAATCTTGGTTGGCGTGTGGT
>DDVH01000039.1:11614-70616 GCA_002345215.1 Anaerolineales bacterium UBA2317 | reverse complement strand
CGCCTTACACAAATTGCTGAACGTGTTTCATCGGGAGATTTACAAGCGCGTGCCGAAGCAGAATCGCCAGATGAAATTGGTGCATTAGCAAATTCATTTAATCGTATGACCAATCAAATAAGCGAAATTTTGCTAAACCTTGAAAAACGTGTTGCCGAACGAACCACCGACTTGGAAATTGCACGTCGCCAAAGCGATAAACGTGCCAATCAACTTTTAGCAATTGGCGAAATTTCCAAATTCGTCAATAGTGAACAAAAAGTAGATACCTTGCTTTCGTTGGTCACACGCTTGGTCAGTGAACGTTTTGGTTTTTATCACACAGGTATTTTCTTGTTGGATGACACCAAACAATACGCCATCTTACAAGCCGCAAACAGTGAAGGTGGACAAGCCATGTTGAGACGTGGACACAAATTGAGAGTCGGCGAAAGCGGAATCGTCGGATATGTTGCCAAATCTGGAGAACCACGCATCGCGCTAGACGTCGGGCTTGATGCGGTCTACTTCAACAATCCGGACCTCCCCATCACCCGTTCCGAAATGGCACTTCCACTCAAATTGCGTGATGAAGTCATCGGTATATTAGACGTACAAAGTGAAAAACCAGGTGCGTTCACCGAAGATGATGCCAACACCTTAAACATTTTAGCAGACCAAATTGCCATTGCAATTGACAATGCCCGCTTGTTCTCACAAACACAAACCACGCTTAGTGAAGTGCAAGCCCTATACCGTCAAAACTTGCAAGAAGGTTGGAAAACCTTCAGCCGTGAAGAAGGAATGGTAGGATTTAACCAAAGCCTCAGCGGAGGCAAAAAACTAACCGAACCTGTTGGCTCGGCAGAGATTCAACAAGCCTTGAATCGTGGTGAAACAATGGTGATTCAACCGAATGGAAAATCTGAAGAACCTGCTATTGTCGTGCCGATTAAACTTCGCGGTCAAGTAATTGGTGTCATGCGCATCAAAGCGCCAGACCAAGCAAAACAATGGACAACCAATGAAATCAATCTTTCAGAAGCGGTTTCAGAACGTTTGTCATTGGCACTTGAAAATGCTCGCCTCATCCAAGAGTCACAACGCCAAGTTATCAAAGAGCAAGCCATCAGCGAAATCACCAGCAAAATTGGTTCATCGATTAACCTAGAAAATGTATTGCAAACCGCAGTAGAAGAATTGGGTCGTTCTATCCCCGGCTCAGAGGTGATTATCAAATTGAAAGAAGATAATGTGAATGGAGGCTCAGCGTAAGATGAAAAACCGCTTCCGTTTCTTTGACTGGCTAGAGAATACTGCCTTCGGACGCCTCAACCTACGCTCGAAATTGACTCTCAGCAATATGCTGATTACATTCTTCGTCATTTTGAGTTTAGGTGCGTATGTGTATTACAGAACTCAACAAGCAGGCAGTCAATTAACTTCACAACTTGAAGGTAATATCCGCAATCGAGTAGAAGAAAACTTAGCCTCTACAAGTAGTGAACAAGCCGCATTATTAAATAGCTTTTTTACCGCCCTAAGCAGTGACACTGCTGTTATCGGTTCTACTGTTGAAGATATTTTGAATAAACGCACTAGTCTTGATAGTGGCATGTATTGGGATGCAAACACATCGCTCTCACGGCTTGAAAATGGCAGTTGGGACAATAGCAATGATGAAGCATCATCTATCTTCATTCCAGCTGATGTACCACTCACTGATACACTCGCCCGAAAATTAAATTCGCTCAAACACACCGAATTGATGATTCCGTCATTTCTTGAAGATAACCCCGATATTGTGGCAATTTATTTCGGCGGAATATTAAAAGAAACCGTTTACTACCCAAATATAGATTTAGCCAATATCGTTCCACCAGATTTTGATGTGACTGGACGTGTATGGTATGTAGATGCAGAACCTACAAATAACCCAGACCGCGAAGTTGTTTGGTCAACGCCATATCAAGATGCGGCATTGAATGGTTTAGTCATAACAACCAGTGTGCCAGTGTTTAATGCTCAAAATCGCTTCCAGGGTGTTGCCGCCATGGATGTGCAATTGACTCAAATTACGAATGTCGTTTCAAACATTCGCGTTGGTGAAACAGGTTATGCATTTCTGATAGATAGTGACAATCGCTTGATGGCATTGCCTCAACAAGGCTATAGTGACTTCGGTATTGTAGATGCCACTCAAAACTTTGGTCAGGTGATGGATTCAACTACAGTACCTGATGCCCCTGTAGAATTGTTTGAAATTTTGAATCAAGTTTCCACTGGAGAAAGAGGCGTTTTTAACATCTCACTAAATGGAAGCGAAAGATTTGTCGCATTTCAACAAGTGCCAGAAGTAAATTACAAACTCGTCATTGTTGTGCCAGCTATTGAAATGTTGACCGAAACAGCCATTGTCAAAAGCCAAATTCAACAAGAGACCAGAAACACAATTGCAATTAGTCTTTTGTTGATAGCAGGTATTTTTGTTTTAGCCTCTATCACTTCGTTAGCAATTGGAAATCGTTTAACCACACCACTACAATCATTGACGCGTGTGGCGAATGAAATTATTGCTGGTAATTTTGATGCCAAAGCAGAAGTTGAAACAAAAGATGAAATTGGTACACTTTCAACGACGTTAAATACAATGACTGCTAATATCAAAGAAATGGTGCAATCATTGGAACAACGCGTGCATGAAAGAACTGCCGAATTACAAGAATCTTTAGAAAAGAACGAACGACGTAGCAAACAATATGAAGCCATTGCAAAAGTAACACAAGCTATTAACGCTACACAAAACTTACAAGAATTGTTACCACAAATTTCACAAGTGATTAGCGAACAATTTGGTTTTTATCACACAGGTATTTTCTTGAACGATGCTGGCAATCAATATGCTATCTTAGGTGCCGCGAATAGTGAAGGCGGCAAGCGCATGTTAAAACGTGGACATCAATTAAAGATTGGTGAACAAGGTATTGTAGGCTATGTTACTGGAGTAGGAAGACCACGCATCGCGCTAGACGTGGGAAGTGATGCGGTTTACTTCAACAATCCCGACCTTCCAGAAACGCGTTCTGAAATGGCACTTCCATTGACGATTGCTGGTCAAATTATTGGCGCGCTGGATGTGCAAAGTACAGAATCAAATGCGTTTACAGAAGAAGATGTAGATGTATTGGGTACATTAGCAGAGCAAGTAAGTTTAGCGATTCAAAATGCACGCCTGTATGAGCAGACTCAAAAATCACTTGCAGAGGCAGAAGCGGTTTCACGTCAATACTTTACTGAAACATGGAAGTCACTTTCACAAGAAAGCCGAATCGCTGGGTATCGTTATACACCAGCAGGCACAATCCCAATTGCAGAAGAACAAATGCCTGAAATTGTCAGCACAGACCGTAAAAGCATTTCTGTGCCAATTATTATTCGTGGGCAAACGGTTGGTGAATTGGCAGTGCTTGTTCCAAAACAAGAACACATCAAAGCCGACCAAATGGAATTGATTCACGCTGTGGCTGACCGTGTTGGCATCTTTGCTGAAAATGCAAGACTGTTTGATGAAACATCTCGTCGTGCAGAACGCGAGCATTTAGTATCAGACATTACTGCAAAGATTCGTTCCACCAACGACCCGCGTGAGATGCTAGAAACAGCAATTAAAGAATTACGTGAAGCATTGAAAGTTTCGCGCATTGAAATTGTGCCACAGAAAGTTACATCACCAGATAAATAAACCAAAATTTTTATCAAAAGTATTTTGTGTAATTGAGTAAAGAGGAACTATGTTAAAAACTTTAGCAGTATCAAATGAAAAAGGCGGCGTGGCAAAAACCACCACTACCCTTTCACTCGGAGCCGCACTGGCAGAATTAGGCAACCGCGTTTTATTAGTGGACTTAGACGCACAAGCCAACCTCACATTAGGCGTAGGCTTTGAGCCAGGCGAAGCGGAATTAACTTCTAGCCATATCATGTTAGATAACACGCCTATACTAAGCGTGCGCCGCAAAACTGAAATTGAAAATTTAGATTTGATTCCATCCAGTTCGCGCATTGAAACATCGGAACAATTTTTACCAGTGCGCACCAATTACACAACCATTTTACAAAGAGCCATTAAAGGAACACCCAATCTTCCGTATGATTACATCGTCTTAGATTGTCCGCCAGCGTTAGGAGCCATTACTCGTAATGCACTCGCCGCCGCAGATTTGTTATTGATACCAACGCAAGCAGAATATTTTTCTGCTTATGCTTTGCGAAACATGATGGGCTTGATTCGTCGCACACGTGAAGTAGATAACCCGAATCTCGCTTATCGAATCTTGGTTACTATGTTAGATAGAAGAAACAAAACGCATCGTAACATTCACGAACAACTCAGAAGCACATTTGGCACAGGTGTATTAAGCACGGTTATTGAGCTCGACACGAAATTACGCGAAAGCCCAATTGCTGGGTTACCCATTACACAATATAAATCTGGCGCGCGCGGTTCTACACAGTATCGCGTGTTAGCCCAGGAGTTAATGGAATATGTCAAAGAAACAGAAAACAAACAAGCGGCTTGATAAGCTCTTTCAGGATATTCAACCCGAAAAGAATGATTCGGGTAAGAAGAGCAAGCCTCCCGTTAAGAAAGAAGCGGTAATTCCTCCGCCTCACAATACTACGGTCAAGCCTGCTTCTAAACCTGAAATACTTGCTCCTGCCTTAACAAAATTACCTGTCGCCAAGCAGGCTAGCAAAATAGTGTTGCCAGAAATTGTTGCGCCAACACCAGATACAAACGGCGGTTCAATTTATGCTACGAATTTTCAAGTTGGTGAAACTGATTGGGCAACCTTACGCTTGATTGATGAAACCGACAACCGCGCATGGACAACCGATGAACAGCTGTTGATTAAGCAAGTAACTGACCAACTTTCTTTAGCATTAGAAAATGCGCGTTTGTTTCAAGAAACACAAAGACGCGCACAAGAGTTAACCGTTGTTAACCAAGTCGTTTCGTCTGTATCGGCTTCGTTAGATTTAAAGAGTACACTGCAAACCATTGCAGATAATTTAGCGCAATTACTAAATGCGGGTCATGTTGGCATTACGCTAATGAACGAAGACAAAACGATGCTTGTCCTCACTGCTGATGCCAGCGTAAATTTTGAACGCTCAAATGATATTGGTTTAGCAATTCCAATTAAGGGAAGCCCAGCTACCGAAGAGGTGATTCGCTCACGCAAACCTTTGTTTATCAAAGATGTTGAAAACAATCCGCTTACAACAAACATCAAAGATATTCTCAAACAACGTGGCACAAAAAATTTATTGATATTGCCCTTGCTGGCTGAAGATGAAGTGATTGGAACCATCGGCGTAGATTTTTATGAACCAGAGCGCGTTGTTACGCAAGATGAAGTTCGTATTCTCGAAACGATTGTGTTCCAAACAGCCACTGCAATTCAAAAAAGCACGCTATTTGAAAAAATAGAGCAATCCGAAACAAACTTGCGCGCGCTCTTCTCCGCCATGGATGATGTGGTTATGGTGATTACAAAAGAAGGGCGTTACGATCAAGTTGCCAGCACCAATCCATCGGTTATGTTTCGCCCTGCTAGCGAATTAGTTGGTAAATACATGCACGAAGTGCTAGA
Source organism: Anaerolineales bacterium UBA2317 (assembly GCA_002345215.1). GTDB lineage: Bacteria > Chloroflexota > Anaerolineae > Anaerolineales > Villigracilaceae > Villigracilis. The sequence continues at coordinate 64,980 of DDVH01000039.1, read as the reverse complement.
TAAAAAACTAGCCGACTATTTTGTGGAAAGCATTCAAAAAACACTAGCAGGCACAGAAAGAGTTCAAATTGAATATGAATTAGATGTTGAAGGTGAAAAAAGTTGGCGTTTAGCAAACCTCACCAGACTTTCAGAAGATAAAGTATTCTGGGTTGCAAGAGATATTACTGAACGTAAAAAAGCAGAAGAAGCAATTCAACGCCGTAATCAATACTTGGCTGTGTCGGCTGAAATTGGAAAAATCGTCACCTCAACATTAGACCTTAACACGATTTTTGCAAAAACGGTAAGCCTCATTACAGAACGCTTTAATTTTTATCACGCCGCGATTTTTATTTCAGAAGAAACTGGATTCAATGCTATCTTGCGTGAAGCCACCGGTAATGCTGGGGCTGAAATGAAAAAGGCTGGTCACTCATTGGCAATTGATGATAAATCAATTGTGGGTAAGGTTTCATCAAATGGCGAGCCAATCATCGTCAATGATACAACCCAAGACCCGCTTCATAAATTCAATCCATTACTTCCAGAAACGCGTGCTGAAGCCGCAATTCCATTGAGAATTGGTTCACGCATCATCGGCGTAATTGATATTCAATCCAAAAACGTAAATGCCTTTTCAGAAGATGAAATTTCCGTTTTACAAACCTTAGCCGACCAAGTGGCTGTGGCGATTGATAACGCGCGTTCGTTTGAACTTTCACAACAAGCCGTGATGGAAATGCGTGAGATTGACCGCTTAAAGAGTCAATTCCTTGCAAACATGAGTCATGAATTACGTACACCGTTGAACTCCATCATTGGTTTCTCACGCGTCATTCTTAAGGGGATAGATGGTCCTGTCACTGATTTAATGCAACAAGATTTGACAGCGATTTATAACTCAGGTCAGCATTTGCTTGGTCTCATCAACGACATCCTCGACCTTGCAAAAATTGAAGCGGGCAAAATGGAATTGGCATTCGACGAAGTCAACATCGCCGATTTATCAGCCAGTGTGCTATCCACCATGAGCGGTTTGATTAAAGACAAACCGATTCAAATGAAACGCAACATCGAACCTGATTTACCACCCGTCAAAGCCGATGCGATTCGTGTGCGTCAAGTGATGATTAACTTGTTATCTAACGCCGCAAAATTCACTGAAGAAGGTGAAATTACAGTTGACATTAGCTTATATAAAAATAATGGACGCAATGAAGTTAAAGTCAGTGTCAATGATACCGGTGCTGGTATTTCCAAAGCCGACCAAGAAAAACTCTTCCAACCATTTTCACAAGTGGACGCTTCACCCACACGTAAGACTGGTGGTACAGGTTTAGGTTTATCAATTTGTAAGCAATTAATCAACATGCACGGCGGTGAAATTTGGGTCGAGTCAGAAGAAGGCAAAGGTAGTAAATTCCATTTCACCTTGCCAATCTATCCAAAAGAAGGTGAAAGCATTGCGGGAGACAAAGTCATCTTAGCCATTGACGATGATATGCAAGTCATCAGTTTGTACGAGAGATATTTGCATCCGCAGGGCTATCAGGTTGTCCCGTTGACAGACGCGACGCGTGCGGTTGAAAAAGTCAAACAGCTTAAGCCGTTCGCCATCACATTAGATATTATGATGCCGGGCATCGAAGGTTGGACAGTTTTAGATGCACTAAAGAGTGACCCCGATACGCGCCATTATCCGGTCATTATTTGTAGCATCATCGAAGATTTAGAAAAAGGTTTCAATCTCGGTGCGTCTGATTATTTGGTAAAGCCGATTCTTGAAGAAGATATTGTCAACGCGTTGGATAAATTAAATACGGATGGCTCAATTCGTGAAGTGTTGATTATTGATGACAACCCCAACGACTTGCGCTTGATTGGAAAAATGTTAAGTGATGATGGCAGATACAAACCGATTCTGGCAGATAGTGGATTCAGCGGTTGGAACATTATCTCTTCGGGCAACCCGCCTCACGCCATTATCCTCGACCTGTTTATGCCAGACCTCGACGGATTCCAACTCCTCGAAAAGTTGCAAGGCGATAAAAAGTTGCGCGAGATTCCGACCATTGTGATTAGTGGTATGGAAGTAACTGTTGAACAAAAGAATCAATTGAAAGAATTTGGTCAGCGACTGTTGACAAAAGGTTCTTTCAACGAAAAAGAATTGCTGACATCCATTCAAAGGTCATTGGAAAGAATTCAAAATTCAAAATAAATGATATGATTTGATTACGCCGCCGTAAACGGCGGCGTAATCAATTTATCCGTCAGGAGACTCATTCAACGTGTCTTTCATCATCAAATGCCTAGATTGTGGGCATAATGCGCCATACTACCCTACTTCTACTACTTGCCCAAAATGTAACAGCCAATGGCGTGAAGCAGAATACGATTACGAATTAATCGGTAAAACTCTACCTTCCAAATTAATGGGAAGAAGTTCAGACTTATGGCGTTATAAAGAATTATTGCCAGTCCGAAACCCAAACATCAGCCTTTCATTGGGTGAAGGCAATACACCTTTAGTTCGTGCCGTGAATTTGGGGATGATGCTCGGTTGCCCAAACATTTACATCAAAGACGAACGCCAAGGACCAACTGCTTCTTTCAAAGACCGCCAAGCGGCAGTGACGATTGCCGCATTAAAAGAAGCCGGGATTACAGAATTGGTCGCCGCTTCCACCGGGAACGTGGCAATTGCTTATTCCGCGTATGCCTCTCGCGCAGGGATGAAGTTGTGGGCATTTGTCACTAGCCTTGTGCCCGGAGTCAAGATGCGTGAAATCGCATTGTATGGCAGTCAAGTGATTAAAATCACCGGCTCGTATGACCAATGTAAACAAGTGGCAGCTGAATTTGCTCGTCAAAGAAAATTATATTTAGATATGGGCGCACGTACTATTACATCTATTGAGGCAATGAAAACGATTGCTTTTGAAATCTCCGAACAACTCACCGCCATTCAAGGTGAAGGCGAATCAACACCATGGCGCACACCAGATTGGTATGTGCAAGCCATCAGTGGTGGCATGGGACCGATTGGTGTATATAAAGGTTTTCGTGAAATGCAACAAATGGGTTGGACGGATAAAATCCCTGCCTTTGCACCTATTCAAACTGAAGGTTGCGCGCCCATGGTTGACAGTTGGAAAAAGGGTTTAGAAAAAGCAGAGCCAGTACTTAATCCAAAAACAAGAATTGAAACCTTAGCCACTGGTGACCCGGGACGTGCGTATGAATTTTTGCGTGCTTATGTAAACAATACCAATGGTGTCTTTGAAAGTGTCAGTGATGAAGATGCACACCGTGCCATGCATGTCTTAGCAAAAATGGAAGGCATTTCAGCCGAACCTGCCGCAGGTGTTGCATTTGCAGGTTTATTTAAACTGATTCGCGCGGGAGTCATCAAACCGAGTGACACTGTCGTGGTCAATTGCACAGGTCACACTTTACCGGCTGAACCGATTGTGTTAGGCGATAACTGGTCACGTGATGTTAAGTTCCCATCAACAGAAACACCTCAAGAAGGTTTGCTTTCAGCCCTGACAGAAGTTGCTCCAGAAAGATTCCCACGAATTGTGATTGTAGAAGATACAACCGAAGCACGCCGTTTGATACGACGCATTTTACAATCACAAGGTAACTTCACCATTTTAGAAGCCGCCAATGGACGTGAAGGACTTGAATTAATCCAAAGTGAATTACCAGATTTAGTAGTGATTGACTTAATGATGCCCGAAATGGATGGCTTCACTGTCATCGAAGAGCTTCGAAAAAAACAAGAGACTTCTACTATTCCAGTGATTGTCGTGACAGCAAAAGAACTAACTCCTGATGAAAAAAGTCGTTTAGGAGGGCATATCCAAGCTTTGTTACAAAAAGGTGACTTTTTGAATGATGAGTTCCTCGAAGAAGTAAAATCACTCATTAAGTAACAGAAATGAATACAACACATCCGCAGATTGTGTTCATTAACAAAGGCTGGTGTTCTTGTTAAATAAACAAACTGCCGGAATCACAGCGGCTTTTAGTTCAGCATTATTTTTAGGTATGGCTCCCGTATTTGGGAAACTCGCCATCACTTATGGATTTTCACCACTAGAAGTTGTTGCATTACGCACAGGCTTTGCCGCTAGCATTATGTTTTTGGGGATATTGATTTTTTATCGTCGTTATTTATATATTTTTCCAATTGGTTTGGTAGGTTGTATACTTGCCGGTGCAATTAATGGATTTGGTTCTATATTTTATTATCTTGCACTTGAACGACTAGATGCTAGTGTAGGTCAATTGCTATATTCGCTTTATCCATTTTTTGTAGCCATTTGGCTTGCCCTAGACCATCAACCTCCAAGTCGGTTGACAGTTTTCAGAATCATACTTGCCGCCATTGCCGTGTTATTGCTCACCAGTGTTCCAGATAAAAAAGTAGATTTTATCGGCGTCATCATGATGTTAATTGGCGCCATGATGTATGCTTTGCATCTACCTATTAATCAACGTGTGCTGTATGAAGTGCCAGCACCAACCGTTGCTTTGTATACTTTAATTTCAATGAGTGCCATCGTCATACCTACTTATCTGATTTTTGACCGCGCACTCCCAGCATCAGACGTATCTTGGTTGCCCGTGATTGGATTAACATTTGTGACTGTATTTTCACGCATTGCGCTATTTCTTGGTGTAAAAAAGATTGGCGGCATGCAAACTGCTTTACTAGGTCTCGCCGAATTGTTAATCGCTATCTTTTTCAGCAATCTCTTGCTTGGAGAAAGTTTATCGTTAACACAGTGGCTCGGCGCGCTCGGTCTCAGCATCAGCCTGATTCTCGTTATGTACGAAAACCCTACCCCTCCAACACATAGCGGAAAGACCGGCTGGTTCTCATGGATTCGTCCGCCTAGTTTACCTAAAGAGACTTTTGGTCCGTATGAATAAAAAGGTTCACGCTTTGAGTGTGAACCTTTTTAGAAGATAACAAAATACTAACGAAGCAAAACCAACCATCCCCTAAGACCGAAGCGGAAATTACCCGCCACCTTCGTATAAATATCCAGTTCCTCTCACGCTGACAACTTTTTCTGATAATGACGGAAAGGCTTCCAGTTTGTGGCGTAAGCGACTGACCAGCGGACGTAAAATTTCGGGGGCTTCTTGTTGAGAAGTATCATAGCCTTGCACGAGTAAAACCAATTCACGATGCGAAAATACTTTGCCTTCGTTTTCCATGAGGATGCGCAGCAAACGCCCTTCAGCTGGGGTGAGATGTTCTACTTTGGTTTTGAATTTGATTTGACGGCGAGATAAATCTACTGAGGTGCCATCTTTGAGGGTATAAATATCTTGAGCATTATCAGATGCACTGGCAACTGCTGATACACGCGATTTGCTGGTGCGGCGTGATAAACCTTTTTTCACGCTCGCTAAAATTTGAGGCGGTGAAGCGGGTTTGAGTAAATAATCATGGATGCGCAAACGCAAGGCTTGGGTAGCAGATTCAATAGAAGCATGAGCGGTTAGCAAAATAATTTCTGTTTCAGGTGAAGTTTGATTAACCACTTGAATCACTTCTAAACCATCCATGCCGGGCATTTTCAAATCTACAATCATAATATCCACTGCATGCGTGCGGACGTGCTCCACTGCGGCTTGCCCGTTTGAAACGGCTGAGACCACATAGCCCTCTAACTTGAGAATATCGCTCAGAGATTGTCTTGCAACCGGTTCATCATCTACGACGAGAATGTTCGACTTCATTGTTGTGTTCCTCCGGCAGGTAAGTAAATTCGGAAACATGCGCCTGAATGATTTTGAGGCATTAACTCAAGCGCACCTCCATGTGTTGTAATTATATTGTAACTTATGGTTAAGCCCAAGCCTGTGCCACCATCTTTAGTACTAAAGAAGGGTTCGAAGATGTTAGCGCGTCCTTCTACGGGAATACCTGGTCCAGTATCCTCAAACATGATTTCAACGCCATCATTCACAGCCGACATAGAGATTTTAATTTCTCCACCAGTCGGCATGGCATCTGCCGCATTGAGAATGAGATTAATAAACACTTGCTGAATCTGACTGCCGACTGCATTGACAGGCGGAACATCATTCGGAATATCTACTGCAACATTGACGTTGCTTTCAGTTAACTGTTTGGATAACAACGTCAGTGTATATTGCAGTAGGTCAATCAGGTTAACCGTTTCAAGTGAGGATGAATTTGGACGATAAAAATCCAACATACGTCGTGAAGTGACCATCAACCGTTCAAGTTCGGTGCGCGCCAAGTTGAAATATTCATCGCGCTTTTCTTGCGGTAAATCTTCGCGCCCTGCTAAATGCAAACAATTCTGTACAGCTTGTAATGGATTATTCAATTCATGCGCAATGGATGCACTTAACCGACCTGCGGTTGCCATCTTTTCGGCTTGTAATAATTTTGCTTCTGCCGCGCGTTGTGCTTCCATGCGGGCTTTCAATTCGGTTTCTGTCAGGCGTAATTGACGGTTGGTCTCTTGTAACTTTTGATATTGCTTAGCACTCGTAATCACAGACGATAAAATACCCGCCAGTGCTTCCATGGCGATTAAGTCGTTGTGTGAAAAGGCATTTTGCTCACGGCTTTCCACATCAATAATGCCCAGCACTTCATCACCATCTTTGATGGCGACGCACAATTCAGAATGTGCCTCCCAGCCTTTGATGGGTTTATATAAAGAATGTTGAGTTGTATCGTTGATTAAGATACTTTCGCCAATTTGCGCCACATAACCAGTGACGCCATCTGGCTTGATAAATTCTTCATTTTGCAAAGCAGATTGAATGCGTGTGGCGTGCGTTCCGCCGATGCCTTGAATAGAAAACTTTCTTTCATCATCAGCGAGGAGTACCACAGCCATTTCATATTTGAAGTATTGCGCTACTAACTCGGCAGAAATCGTAGCCACTTCGTTCTTATCGTTCAAGCCAATCACCTGCCCCACCACTTCATGGATTAAGCTCAAACTACGCGCCCTGCCTTCGGCTTCTTCACGCAAACGGGTGTATTCGATTAACCCCGCCAGATGACTCGCCAACACCACCATCAAGCGTTCATCATATTGACTAAACGCCTCAACACTTTGACTTTCAATCACCAGCACACCTGTGGCTTGACCTCGATACCGAAGCGGAGCAATTAACTCAGACTTTGACTCTGGATGAATACCGATGAAGCCATCACGGGTGGTGTCGGCAATGCGGCGGACTCTGCCATCCTTAAGCACCTCTTGCATGGGGTGACCCGCCACCGGCAAACTGATGACGTTTAACTTGCCTTCATAAGTACGATAATCACGTAATACACGCCCATCACTAGAGCGTAAAAATAATGCAATCAGTTCGGTATTAAAAGCACGCGCTAACAAGGCAAACATACGCCGTGCAATTTGGTCTAAATTCTGTGCGGATGAAACGGTTAATACAAAATCGTTCAGCAAACCCAAACGACGTAAATGCGCGGTCATTTCTGAAAAGGTGACTACGGTTTCTACGGATGGCGAAACTTGCGCCGCCAACTCGCGTAATTGACCACGCTCACTTAACGTAAATTCTTTTTGTCGCCACAGTGATACAACCCCAATTAAGCGTTGACCTATGGTTAAAGGCAAGCTAATCCATGCTTGGGTATTGGGCTTTATGGGTGCATGGGGCAATAAATCCCAATTCGGTTGGTCAGGAGATAAAACCACATCGGATAACGAACGGTTGACGCGCCGTAGAAGTGGGTTGTCATCTATCGGCATGGATTCGTTTTTGACGCTTGGTGCATTTGATTCAGCTTGAATATCTACCCAGTCACCCCGCCGAATGGCAAGCCATGCGCCTTGTGAAGGAACTGTTGACGTGAAGGCATTTAGCACTTTTTCGAGGGCTAAGGGAAGGTTGAATGCTAGACCAGTTTGCAGGTCAGGTAAGAGAGGTGGGCTGGGGCTAGGCGTTGAATCCGCGAGCAGAGAAGCTGTCAACTTCCAAATTCGTTGCGCGGTGGTGGTCTGTTCCTCAGCCCCAATCAATAGCACTTTAGAAGTATCGCTGACGGGGAAGGCGTAAAAGCGACCATCATTTATTTTTTTGCTTTTGGGGATTGTCGTAGAACGCGTGTGCCCACCTGTGACTGCACCACTTAACCATGCATGGATGGAAGGCATAGCGAGGATGCCCATGAGTTCGTTTTGTGCAGATTTGTTGAGTTTATGCGAAGACCGAATTAACCACACGCCGCCTACCCGCTCTGCTAAGACAGCCCATTGTGCTTCGGTGAGTTGCACTGCTTCTTTGAGTTTCGGCTCAAGGTCGGTTTCGTTTGGCATGGTGATTCATCAGATTATACTGTGGTCTGAATGGTCTAAAAGGTCTGAGTGGTCTTACAGGTCTAAATAGTCTGACTGGTCTAATTGGTCTGAATGGTCGAATAAAAAAAGAGCGGACAGATTTCCTATCGTCTGTCCGCTCTAGTATTACGAACTCATCAAACTCAAATACACCGTGCCACTGCGTGAGCTATACGCCGCCCAAATGACTTTATCATCCACCTTATATTCATCTAGCATAATGATGCGGCTATCTTCCCCCGTTTGTTCGGTGAAACTAGTTTTGCCATACGGCACACTGGCCACCTTCACATGTGCATCCGCAATTTCACCTGTGCGCACGTAGTTTTCGATAACGCGCAAGATAATCTTTTTCTCTTCTGAATAAAACATGACTTGCTCCTTGAGCTTATTTTGATGATAGTGATTGACTTAATTGGGCTTCGGCTTCATGCGTCGAAATAGAATGTACATAACTCCACTCGCCGACCAAGGTCTTCTGTGCACGTTTGAGCAAGGCGCTGTCATACTCGCTCCATGTTTTGGTGCCACGCACAGCTTGCAAATCCCGAATGACGCGACATAACGATTCAGTTCGCCCATCTCGTAATGTCTCTTGAAGTTGTAACGTGCGCTGACGTCGGTCAGTCGGCAACGCTTCTGCCTTCGTGGATAAAATGCTCAGCACCCTTTGAAATTCTCTACGCGTAGACGGGAAGCGCAGACGATTGTTCAGGTTTTCATCGGCAGGTACCCAAATGGTCAAATCACTTAACTGCACCATATAGTATGTGACCTTTGCCCCGTCCTTGACTTGCTCATCCATCCCAATCACCTGACCCAACCCATGCGCACAGTGCATCACCCAATCACCTTTCTTAATTTCCATGCAATGCCTCCGCGCATTTATATCTATCCATATAAAAATCGCCAGCCGCAAATGGGCTGGCGATGATGCCGTCAATTTGTGTTGTCAAGCGATTATATCATTTAACTAGCATGTCATCCTTCGTTGTGTCATTCTGACCCGCGCTGAAGAATCACTTCATCGAATATAGACAACCCGAAAGTCCTCCCCATCAATCTACCCAACCCTTTCACTACTATAATTACCACGAATTGATAAACACCATTCTATCCACCACAGAGGACATATGATCTCAAAACGCAAAAGAATACTGATGTACTCGTTAACCCTGCTCTTCTTAATGGCTTGCCGCACCTACGCTTGTAGTAGTGTGAGTGTTGATGTCGCTGAACTGGGACTAGATGCCACGCTCATGGATTGTCAGATGTTTTATCAAACACCGGATGATGAGGGCATTACGCGTGGATACACCTGCCAGATTATATGCCCTGGTGTGGAGGGGTACTATGCACTAGATATGCGTGAGCATCCAAATATATACTTTGCAGGAATGACTTATCAACAATTACAGGCACGAGATTGCCCAGCCTCCAACGCTGAGGAATCGGCATTAAGCGTAGTGCCGACCGACACAGCCACACCTGTGCCGACTGCAACCAAGGAAAAATCTGGCGCCGCTCAACCCACTGCGATTGTGCCCTTCTTAAGCGGAAAATACACAGCCTGTGACCTAAACAAAGGCTTCATCAATTTTAGACAGACCGAACCCAAGCTAGATGTGACCGGCAAAAAAGTGGTCTTGACCATGAACGGCGCACCTGCCAACTGCTCCATCCCCACTGGCAACCCTGATTTATACTCCTGTGCCCTTCCATTTGGAGTTAAGTTCCCCGCTGAGATTATCGTCACAATGAATGGGACTGAAATCAACAAGTTCACAATTGACGGTGCCGCTTGCACCACCACCGCCCCGAACCAAGGACAAGAAGAAGAAGAACAACAACAACCAACCGAAGAACCCGAACCCACCATAGACCCTAACGATTAATAAAATTACCCAGAACTCCGAGGTCTTGAAGACCTCGGAGTTCTGAACATGCACAACCAAAACCCCACCCTCGCCCTCCCCTAAAGGGGAGGGAGCAAAACACCCCTCTCCATTTTTTGGAGAGGAGCAGGGGGAGAGGTCAACACACTCACCCCACCAACGACACCACCCCATCCCCCCACTGTAGCGCGGACGAAGGCGCCTGTTGCTTGCGGACTTGCTCCGCCATGTCACGCACCACATCCATGCGTCGCCCCACCGCCCATGGATATTGCTTATCCCATTCCGCGTCCGTCTTCGGGAACCAGATGATAGCGAACGTATCTGCACCACCAAACTCCCAATAGAATTCACACGTCTTCTTATTGAACAACCCACCCTCGATGTACTGTATTGTGCCAGAACGACCTTTGGTAATGACTTTTACTTTTGCCATAGTAGATTCCTTTTAGACCCTAAGGGTCTAGTTCTTGATCTATAAACCCTAATGGTCTTCTCAACTGACAGGTTATCAGACCCTAAGGGTCTCCTTGACTGACCTTGACGATTCATTGCCAGACTCTCCTGCTAGACATGATGACGATTTACGGGAAAGACCCTTAGGGTCTATGATTCCCACACTCGCTCAATCACCTTCTTGACCTTCTCCTCATAAATCCGAATCAACTCACGATTGGACTCGACAATAGCACGCTCGCGCTCGATGCGGGCGACGATTTCACGCTGAATTTCGAGTGGTGGCAAAGGAATTTCAAGTTTATAAGCATCATTTCGATTAAGACCAGGCACACCTGCCTGTGTATTTACACTTTGCAAATCTAAATCCTTTAATGTGTAGAACAGAAATTTCAGGTTTACTTTCTCTTCATTTTCTAACTTAATAAAAAATGTTGTGTCTATTGGAAAACCGTTCTTATTTGAATAATGCACCTCACCTGCAGAGCCTTTTCGTCCAACTATAAGAAATGGTGCTTCTACCAAATATTCATTGTGAAAGCCAACTACTCCATTTGAACCATAAACAGGATATTCGCCTTCAACACGGTTTTCTGTCTTCAAAGGTTTTCCATACTCAAAAGTACAAATATCACCGACCTTAACTAATTTCCATTCATCTTTATCTTCAGGTAATAATTCTTCAAGTTCGATTCCAATATCAGGTTTCCACCCCTCAACTACTTGACGTGCGCCGTCAATGATGCGCTGGTGGGCGGCGATTTCGTCCACGATTTGGCGCTGGATGGCTAGTGGTGGTAGGGGGATTTGGATTTTCTCCATGTTACCTTTTGTCATATGGAGCATTGCTATTCCATGTGTTTCGTCTCTAATTGTTTCTGTCACTTTTTGAAGCATGTGATACAGAAACATTTTTTCGATGCGGTCTGAATGTTCTACCTTCCAAATATGGTAATGATAAATTGCTCTCGGACCATCCCAGATAAATGGACCAAACGATGCAGACCATGCATATAACAAGTCGCCTCTTGAACAGTATTTATTTTCATCAAGTTTAAGGTCAGAATAATACCAACTATTATTAGTAAAAAGGTTTCCCACCCTTAATACAGGAGTTTTGCTTTCGTCCTCTAAAAGTTCTTCTTGTTTGTAAGCACGACCATTATAAAGCGTTGCAATTTCGCCCAATGCAACGCTTGGGTAAGTTTGTTTTCCACTTCGTATCACCTCACGATAACGGTCTGCGCTCAGGTTGTAGTCGCCATTTTCTGCCAAGCGGGTTTTTGAAACAGTTAAAACCCTTAGGGACTTCTCGACGGTCAAAGAGTCTGATGGGAAAGAGTCCCTAAGGGTCTGATTAGAGTCCCTAAGGGTCTGATTAGAGTCCCTAAGGGTCTGATTGACGAATTGTTGATAACTTTGCAATGTGTTCAACGCATCGGGTAAATCATTTTTATCAATCGGGCGGCGTTGTGCGCCGAGGTCAAAACCATCGGCTTCTACTTTTACAAATAAAATCTGGTCAGTCTTTTTGGCAAGGGCTTTGTCTAAAAATAATATCGAAGTCTTTACCCCTGCATACGGGTTAAACACGCCCGCTGGTAATGAAACCACTGCCCATAGATAATTATCTTCTACAAGATATTTACGCAATTGTTTATATGCCCCCGCCGATTGAAAGATAATGCCTTCTGGCACGATAATCGCAGCGCGTCCGTTCGGCGTAAGGTGTTCTGCCATGTAATCTACAAATAGCACTTCACTGCGGTTTGATTGCACCTTAAAACGTTTATGCGGTTGAATGCCACCCTTTGGCGACATAAATGGCGGGTTGGCAAGGATCACATTAAAGTATTCATTCCAGCGGTCTTCACTGGTCAAAGAGTCATACTCGTAAATCTGAGGTTGAACGAAGCCGTGCAGGTATAAATTCACGAGAGAGAGGCGCACCATGTCAGGCGAAATATCATAGCCTGTGAAGTTTTCATAAATCCGCTTTTTATCTTGCGTGGTAAGAGACCCTAATGGTTTCTTAAAACCCTTAGGGTCTTTATGTGAATTGAGAATATGCTTATATGCCGAGATGAGAAAACCTGCCGTTCCACAAGCGGGGTCAAGCACGGTTTCATTCTTTTGAGGATTTAATACCTGCACCATAAAATCAATAATATGGCGTGGAGTTCTGAACTGCCCCGCATCTCCCTGTGACCCTAAAACTGAGAGCAAATATTCAAAAGCATCTCCCAGTTTTTCAGAGTGGTCGTAGGTGAATTCGTTAATGGTTTTTAGAAACAGTTTTAGCGTTTCAGGGTCACGATACGGCAAGAAGGCATTCTTGAAAATATCTCGAAACAGTTGTGGCAGATGTTCATTTTGACTCATGTTGGTGATGGCTTCACCATACAAGTTCAACATTTCCACACCGCCTAAACGTGGGTCAAAGATATTGCTCCAACCATATTTGGCAAACTTGCCCTTGAAAAAACTCGCTTTGCCACCCATTTCAATGGATTGCTTATCCATGTCATCCATGAACTTATACACCAAAGCAATCGTAATCTGCTCCACTTGGCTTTTGGGGTCAGGCACTTTGCCGACGAGAATGTTACGGGCAGTGTCAATACGGCGTTTGGTTTCGGAATCTAACATTATTCTCCTGTAATTTAGACCCTAAGGGTTTTTAAAACCCTTAGGGTCTTTCTGTTACTGTTATTTATATTTTAATCGTAATCATCACTTGCAAACCATTTTGCTTGCGCATCTGTCACCCATTCAGAATGTAGAGATACATATTCATCTTGAGTTCCAAACCATTGCATTGTTTCTTTACGGTTAACAATGGACTTCTTATCGTTTAGGATAATTCCATAAGAGGAATACTTCCAATCACGAAAGTCTTTCACAAAGCCATGCTTTTGCGGGTTCTGGTGAATATAAGCAATCACATGCCAAAATTGATGATCTGTTGTAATAGGCACACGTCCAAAAGGATGTTGAAATAAACTGCCTGTCCTTCCGTATGCTTTATTGATAGTCTTGGCATAGGCATTGAAGAAATTAGAGAATTGTTTACTTATGAAATCAAACCCTAAAGGTCTTTTTGACTGGTGTGTTTGATTATCAACAAAGACATCTTGCTTGATAATTTTCTGGTTAGCAGAGGAGACCTTTAGGGTTTTAATATTAGTAATTTCCTCTTCTGCCTTTGTCCTCAAACTCAAATGGAAATGATTTCTCAACATGCAATAAGCAAATAAATCTGTCACAGGCGCAAGATGCTTCTCATACAATTTCAAAAACAAGTCGTAGTTTCGTTCTTCAATAAAGATATTCTCACGATTCACGCCACGATTGTATATATGATAATAAGTGTTGTAGAGTAAAGGTGAAGGGCTGGTCATAATACTGATGTAAACCCTAAAGGTTTCCTTGGCTATCGAAGAATCTTTTTATTAGAGTAGTCTTGATAATTCGTGATACTTGTTAACGGAAGAAACCTTTAGGGTTTCGTTGCTAGATTATACAAATTGATTGAAAGACACATAGTCTTTAATATACTCAATAATTTTATTACGCAAATCAGCAGATAACTTTCTCAAAAACTCACCACCTGCATGGCTTCCCATCACATAAGCAAAATCGCCTTCATCCACATGCTGGCGAAATTCAGAGTCAAGTACATAGGTTTTGAAGAAGTTTCTAGCAGAAGTAAATTGTTTTTCATCAGGCATATAACGACTGTCAAACTTATCAAATTCTTCATCTAACAATTCATCTTTGGTTTTGAAGTAGGTTTTTAATCCGAAGATAACTTCCACAATTTCACGCAATGAGACACGGCGGTCAATGTTTAAGGACTTACGCAATTTATCGAGGTTGAAATATTCTTGTGGCTTATCAAAGACATGTTCTTCAATGTGCTTAACAATGGCTTCCAAGTCTCCAGTCTCTGCTTTTTGAACTGCAAAATCATCCTTCTTGATTTGCTCCTCAAATTTCTGAAAGTACATTCTATCAACGCGCATACCATCCATACCAATGGCTGATTCTTGAATAACATGTAAAGCATCGGGGCGGGTACTTTCATATCCTTCAATTGTATATTTGTTACTTCCACCAGTATCTCCTCCATTTGTAGGAAGAGTTGCCTTACCACTTCTCAATCGGGGTAAGTGTAATGTTTCGTTGTAATCAAAATCTTCTTCAAAATATTCACAATTGGCGAAGAAATCAAACAGTTTGAATTTATCTTTTTTCACCTCACCAAGATTCTTTTTCCAGACCAAGTCAATTACTTGTTCAGTGAAATCATGTTTGCGCGTTCCTCTGCCTTTCATTTGAATAAAATCAGTCGGAGAAAATACAGGTCGCATCAACCCTAAATTCAAAATGTCGGGGCAATCATAACCAGTCGTCATCATGCCAACGGTCACTGCCACACGCGCTTTACTGGTTCGGTAGCTTTCAATAAAATTTGCCGAGCCAAGTAAATTGTTATTTGAGAAGTTAATCGCGAATTGCTGTGCACTCGGGATAAAAGAAGTCACTTGCACCGCAAAATCAGATTGATATTTATTCGGGAACATTCCATCTGCAATTTCATTCAGAAGTTGCGTAATCTTAGTGGCATGGTTTTGGCTTACACAAAAAACAATGCTCTTTCCAATCTCACCGCTAATGGGGTCACGCAAGGCATTTTGCAAAAAGGTCTCACAAAAGACGCGGTTGGTTTCTTCTGAAAAGAAATCCTTTTCAAAGTCTTTTTTGAGGAAGGTCTCTTCTACTTCTTCAGTTTCGCCTTCTTCATTTTCTTGTGTGGTTAACACAGCATAGCCTTGGTCAGAGAGCATTTGGGCTGTTATATCTGTCCGTGCATCTACAACTACAGGGTTAATCAAATGCCCTTCTTTAACGCCATCCAAAAGGGAATAACGATAAGTAGGGATACCATTTTCACATCCAAAGGTTTTATAGGTATCCATTAACACCCTTCGTTCCCACTCGCGTGGGTCGTTGTGGTTGTCAGGGTCAAAGTTTTTCAAGTAGTCTTTCGGTGTCGCAGTTAGCCCAAGTTTATATCCAATAAAGTATTCAAACACTGCCCGACTGTTTCTACCAATGCTACGATGGGCTTCATCCGAAATGACCAAATCAAAATCGTCAGGTGAAAACAAGCGTTTATAACGATTCTTAGACATAAAAGTTTGAATCGTAGAAACCACAATCTCTGCTTTGCGCCAATCATCGCGGTTTTCTTTATAAACGGCGGTTTGATAATCATTCTTCAAATAGTTAACAAAAGCTTTTTTAGCTTGGTTTTCAAGTTCTAATCTATCTACTAAAAATAGTATTCTTCTGGCATTGCCAGTTCGTAGAAATAATTTAATCACTGCCGCAGAAACAAGCGTTTTCCCTGTTCCTGTTGCCATTTCAAATAAGAAACGGTCTTTACCATTTTTTATACTATCTTGTATCGCCTGAATTGCTTTGAGTTGATAATCGCGTAAAAAGCGCAAGCCGTTCTTTTGAATAAACTCATCACGTGTCACTTCCAATTTCCAAGCTGGGTCACCTTTATAATCATGTTTTTGGGTGAGAGCAATATAGTCTTTTTCAACAACCTCACGCACTAAGCTTTGAGGGTTGGGTGTGAATTTTGCATAGCTTTCAAAAGAATCAGGAGAAGGAAATTTTGTAATCGCTTGTGGGTTTCCTCGTTGTGTATCCCAAAAGTAATGTGAGATGCCATTTGACAGAATAATAAAACGGCAATGTTGTGCTTGTGCATATTTGCGAGCTTGTTCTTTTCCAATTAATGGAGATTTATCTTCCGCTTTCGCTTCTAGCACAATAAAAGGAAAACCCTTTTTATCTAATAACAAAAAATCAATAAAGCCATTTTTCGCTTTCTCAAAGTTCTCCCCAAGCGCGTTAATATCTTTTTCAGTTATTTTGACGTTATTTTCAAGGACAATATTTGCCTTGCCTTCTGCATCGTCAAAAAACTTCCAGCCTGCTTCTTTCAATAACTCATTGATTTTGATTCTAGCTTTGGCTTCTTTACTCATACAAGTTCCTCAGCAGGGCACTCCCCGCAACTCCTTCAATTTTACCCGACCTTTTATATAGGTGACAGTCACTTTTAAGAACGGCTAAGTGACTGTCACCTTCTTACAAACTAACTAACTAACAAACTAAAGATTATTCTCCACCTCCAACTGCCCAATATTACCGGGCAAATCGCGTGCACTCGCAATCACACGCGGCGTCCCACTCGCATTTTCAGTGGTTGTGTAAGTCCACCACAACGCATCGTTGCTTTGCACAGCCGCACCTTGCTCAATCGCTTCCCCTTGTTCATCGGTGATGACCACATTCACTTGCGTCACCTGCACATCATCCAACACCTTCACACGGATAATCTGCCCCTGCACACCGTCCCACGCACTCATATCTACCTCCAAAATCTCAGGTGCATGGAACCAATCCGCAACCGCCACGTTATAGGATGACACTGCCTTCCCATCCGCTTTCTCGACATACACATCCTCATCCTTTGCCACCTTCGCGTAAGCCGTCGCCTGACGAAAACGCTCCTGCGTCTCTTGTTGCGCTTCACTAAACGTTCGGTCTGGGTCAAAACTGGGGGAAACAGCCACAATCGTTCTGCCTGCTTTATCGTGCCGAATCACCAACTGCTCCCCCAACGACCCACTCAACCCCTGAATAATTAAATTCTTACGTACTTTAGCCATTTTCGGCTCCTTTCATATAGAAAATCATGGTTAAACACGCCCTCCGGACATAGTCATCCTATATCCATCCTATATCCATCCTATAATCATCCTATACCCAAAGCCTTATAAGCCCTCCTAACGCGCCTCGTCCCCGCCCAAAACGCACCCATAACCCAAAAAACACAGCCTGCCCTTACACAAGAGCAACTGGTGGGTCTTCTCAACTAGCTTCTACGGGGCGAAACACCAAAATCAAAGTCCCACCATCCCCAATTATACTCCCACCCCTCCACTGCCTACTGTTCACTGATTACTGCCCTATTCACTATTCACTATTTACTATTCACCACCCGACCACTCAGACCTGTTCGACCTGTCAGACCATTTAGACCGTCCACTGTCCACCACCCACCGTCCACCGTCTACCGTCCACCATCCACCATCCACCATCCACCATCCGACCACTCAGACCTGTTCGACCTGTAAGACCAATAAGACTTGTAAGACCAATAAGACTATTCAGACCAATTCAATCAACCTTTTTCAGGTTATAAATACAACCAAATAAATACTACACATACACCAAATCATCAATAAATGGAGAAGCTTGAAGCATGAATCGAAAGAAACACCCCGCCTTGTTCTTTGTTCTTACTGCCTTTCTTGTCGTCGTCTGCCGTTGTGGACCAGACCCATTTGACCCACGCGGCACCTCCGCAATTTCATTACAAGACGGCTCAAGCCTTGGCACTTGTAAATCAATGCAAGAGTTTACCGGAACGACGAATAACCCAGATGAACAGCCTGCTGGTGTTGATAGTGTTGAAAGCCGTCTCGTTTGGGATTGCACACTGACTTGCCCAGATGGAAGTCAGGTCGTATTCCAAGCAGACGGTAGCCAATCCGCTCCAAGCCACTTCAATGACCCCTACCTACAGGCAGGCGATACGACATCGTTTTTATCACAATATTGCTCGCCCGAAGCAATGGTGGTGGCTACATCAACAGAAGAGCCTGTTGCTACTGCTACCGCTACATCTACTCCGGAAGAACAAGTGATTGTTATCCCACAGCCAAATATCCTTATCCTTCAACCTGTCTTAGCAGGCAGTGTCACTGCCTGTGATATCGGCTTGGGCTATATCAATTTACCTCTTGCTGACCCAATGCCAGACCTAACAGGCAAGGAACTTGAAGTAATCATTAATGGTTACAAAGTCAATTGCACGATTGCAGGCAGTCAAAACCAAGTGCTCTCATGTAGCCTACCACCTGACAGGACCTTCCCATTAAACATTGGCACCACTGTAGATAGTGTTCAAGTAGATAGCTTCTCATTTAGTGGCGCTACTTGTACGAATACAGTCCCTACCAAAGAAAAAGACCCCAATGACCCGGACACTCCTGTCCCTCCCGCCCCTACATCTACTCCTGTAGACTGTATAGCAGACCCTTACAACCCCGCTTGTCCTTAATCAATACTTCATCCCTAAACTGGCGGGCATCACAGCTCGCCAGTTTTCGCATTAAAGGCAATCCACCCCGACCACTCAGACCTATTCAACCATTTAGACCTGTTCGACCTGTCAGACCAATAAAAAAATCTCAGTGCCCTCTGTGACCTCTGTGGCTAAATCTTTTCAAGTACAATACTCACCTTATGAACTCAATAACCATCATCGGCGGCGGATTAGCCGGAAGCGAAGCCGCATGGCAACTCGCCCAGCAAAACATCCACGTCAAACTCTACGAAATGCGCCCGCTCAACCCCACAGGCGCACACCTCACTGGCGACCTTGCCGAACTGGTCTGCTCCAATTCACTCGGCTCCAACCTGCCCGATAGAGCCTCAGGCGTACTCAAAAACGAACTGCGCCTACTCAACTCCATGCTACTCGAATGTGCCGAAGCCACAGCACTCCCCGCAGGTGCCGCCCTCGCCGTAGATAGAGAAGCCTTTGCAAAACTCGTCACCGAAAAGATAAACGCCCACCCCAACATCCAAGTCATCCGTGAAGAAGTAAAAGACATTCCCGCCTCACCAGTCATCGTCGCCAGTGGTCCACTCACCTCAGATAGTCTCTCCAAATCCATAGCGGCACTCAGTGGTCAAGAACATCTCTTTTTCTTCGATGCCATCGCCCCAATCGTCCGCGCCGAAAGCATCAACATGGAGATAGCCTTCCGCGCCTCACGTTACGACAAAGGCGACCAAGACGAAGGCGATTACATCAACTGCCCGTTTACCAAAGAACAGTATTATGACTTTGTGCATGCACTAAAAGATGCTGAACGGATTGAGCTTCGTTCTTTTGAGGATGCGATTCGTTCTGGGGTGAAGGCTGGTCAGTTCTTTGAAGGCTGTTTACCAGTGGAAATCATTGCCGAGCGTGGAGAAGACTCCTTAGCCTTCGGACCCATGCGCCCCATCGGACTCAAAGACCCGAAGACCAATCGACGTCCTTATGCTGTGGCACAACTCAGGCAAGATAACCTCGCCGCCAGTTTATATAACATCGTCGGCTTTCAAACCAACCTCAAATTCCCCGAGCAAAGAAAAGTCCTACGCATGATACCGGGCTTAGAGAACGCCGAATTCGAGCGTTATGGTCAGATGCATCGCAACACCTTCATCGCCTCACCCAAGTTACTCCGCCCCACGCTTCAACACATCACCCGCGACGATTTATTCTTCGCAGGTCAAATCACTGGCGTAGAGGGTTACATGGGCAACATCGCCACTGGCTTACTCGCAGGCATCAACGCCGCTCGTTTGTTAAAAGAAGAACCCCTCCTCACCCTCCCAGCCGATACCATGCTCGGCGCACTCTGCCACTACGTCACCCACGCCGACCTCAAAGACTTCCAACCCATGAAAGCCAACTTCGGCATCCTCCCCGAACTCACACTCGACAAAAAACTCGGCAAACGCGAACGCGGTCAGTTATACGCACAAAGAGCAGAAACATCACTCAAAGAATATCTATCCCCAGTAGGGGCGAGGTAATCTCGCCCACCGACCTATCAGACCATTCAGACTACTTAGATCAATAAGACCTGTAAGACCACTCAGACTACTTAGACCAATAAGACCTGTAAGACCACTCAGACCAATATGACCAAACGCAACGCCACCCTCTACCTCACCATCATCTTCCTAC
This sequence comes from Anaerolineales bacterium UBA2317, assembly GCA_002345215.1. GTDB lineage: Bacteria > Chloroflexota > Anaerolineae > Anaerolineales > Villigracilaceae > Villigracilis. The sequence goes on along the minus strand of DDVH01000039.1, from coordinate 44,374 downwards.
TCCTCATCCTCACCATCGCCTACTACACCGCTTCTTTTCTTAACCGTGAACCTGAGTCAACAACCTTCGACGCTCAGCGCGCCTACACAGACGTCATCACCCAGGTCGAAATGGGAAGCAGAAGCCCGGGCTCCACAGGGCATGTCCAAATCCGCGAGTGGATGCGTGCCGAATTACAGTCCGCTGGTTGGGTGGTAGAAATCCACCACACCGAACGGCTCGGGCATTCCATCTACAACATCATCGCCAAGCGAAATGACCAACCTCCTCAAATCATCTTAGGCGCGCATTACGACACCCGCTTCTTCGCCGATAACGACCCCGATATAAACAATCACACCCTGCCTGTGCCCGGTGCCAACGACGGTGCTTCTGGCGTAGCCGTCTTACTGGAACTTGCGCGTACACTTCCCCAAGACACCCTGCCGACATGGTTGGTCTTCTTTGATGCTGAAGACAACGGACGCATTGACGGCTGGGATTGGATACTCGGCTCTCGCGCCTTTGTAGAAGAGATACAAATCAATCCGCAAGCCGTCGTGATTGTAGATATGATTGGCGATATTGACTTGAACATCCACTACGAAATCAATTCAGATGAAGCCTTGCGTGAAGAGATATGGAACGTTGCTAGTGAGTTAGGCTACGGGAGCGTCTTCATCAACACCGAGAAATACAGCATCCTAGACGACCATACGCCTTTTCTCGAAGCCGGCATCCCCGCCATAGACATCATTGATTTTGATTACGCCTACTGGCATACGATTGCTGATACGCCCGATAAAGTCTCCCCAGAAAGCCTCCTCGCCGTTGGTGATACATTGTGGCATTGGATTAAGAGCAAGTCTTTCAGTGAACAGTAAACAGTCATCAGTCCACTGACCACTAGCATCTTTTCTTAAAACAAAAACAGGCTTACACTTAACCTACACATGGCAGTACAAGCATCATTGCATAAAATTCGGTCAGCATGGGTAGAGCGCATCTCGCGTGAATTAGCGAGTGGCGAAGGTGTGCGTGCTGGCTTTACCGAACAACTCGAACGCTTTTGTGACCTTCTCGAACAAACAATTGTCACGGGTGATACTGCATGGCTAGACTCCATCTTATACGACTGGGGACACGCCCCCACTGAAACGAATCTAGAGCAAGCCGATTACTACGTCTCATTCGTCATCAACCGCATGATTGCGTTAGTGATAGAGATTGCACGTGAAAAGCTCAAGCAAAAAGAAGCACTGGAATTACTCGGCGCAATTATCCCCATCCTCACACATAGCCTCAGTGTTGTCATCCGCTACGAAATGGAAACGCGTGTGGCACACATCTCCACCGAGTTAGGTAAGACACAAGAGAAACTACAACAACTTGACCAGAACAAATCCAAGTTCATCTCCGTTGCCGCACATGAACTCAAAACACCGCTCACATTGATTGAAGGCTACTCGTCTATGATGACCGACTTAGTCCAAGCTGATGAGCAATTACAAATGAAGAGTTATCTCGGCGGCGTCAACACGGGTATTCTGCGACTGCGCCAAATCATTGACGATATGATAGACGTCTCACTGATTGATAACAACTTACTGACGCTCAACAATCAACCTATCTTTATCAACTCTTTGTTAGGCTTACTGCAACATGAGTTTCATAAAATTATGGAAGAACGCAAGCAGACGCTCATCATCAAAGAGTTTGAAGGTAGCAACTTGATGATATACGGTGACTCATCACGCTTGCATCAAGCCCTGTATAACATCGTATCCAACGCGGTCAAATTCACGCCGGATAACGGCACCATCACCATTGATGGGCGTTTACTGCCGGGCTTTGTGGAAATCACATTCACAGATACAGGCATCGGCATCTCCACTGAAAATCAAGGCTTGATATTTGATAAGTTCGGTCAACTGGGGCGCACAGACTTACACTCCAGCGGCAAGACCAAATTCAAAGGTGGTGGACCTGGGCTTGGGCTTTCTATATCAAAAGGTATCATCGAAGCGCATGGCGGTACAATCTGGGTAGAATCAGAAGGCTATGACGAAGTAAAATTACCGGGTTCAACTTTTCACGTCTTGTTACCCACTCGCACTGAACCAACTGACCCTATCATGCTAAAGTTTTTTGGGAACAACGATTCATCAACGACAAAGGAAGCAAAGGAAAACGAAACATAAAACCTTTGTGAACCTTCGTGACACTAAGCCCTCAGATATGAGGATTGTGGTAAAAAGATAAGAATACTTAGAAACGGAAACTAGTGGCAAAGAAAATCCCTCAACCGACAACCCCTCCGCGTGAACGTGCTTTTCTCGTCGGCGTTGAAATACACAATCAGCAAAAACATTTATCGCTTGAAGATTCACTAACCGAATTGGCTTTACTCGCCGATACTGCCGGTGTAGATGTCGTCGGTGAACTGACCCAAAAACTCAGTCACCCGCATGTCGAAACCTATATCGGTCCTGGCAAAGTGCAAGAGTTACTCGCCCTCGCAGAAGAGACCTTAGCTGAAGTCGTCATCTTCGATGATGAACTCTTGCCACGTCACCAACGCGAATTGGAAAAAGCACTTGGCAAAAATATCCGCGTGATTGATAGAACAGCGTTAATTCTTGATATCTTCGCACAACATGCTCATACCAAAGAAGGTATGTTGCAAGTCGAGTTAGCACAATATGAATACAATCTTCCGCGCCTCACACGGGCATGGACACATCTCGAACGTCAGGCAGGTGGTGGCGGTGGACGGGCTGGTTCAACCGGTGGCGTTGGTTTGCGTGGTCCGGGTGAAACACAACTTGAAGTTGACCGCCGTGATATTCGCAGGCGAATTTCTTATATCAAAAAAGAACTCGATAAAGTAGAAGCCTATCGTTTTCGTCATCGCGCGCAACGCAAACGCGCCCGCATCCCAACAGTCGCATTGGTCGGTTATACCAACGCAGGCAAATCCACATTGTTGAATCGTTTATCCAAGTCCGATGTATATGCCGCAGATCAACTCTTCGCAACCTTAGACCCTACCACGCGGCGTGTGCAACTCCCCGGTGATAACCTAGCCTTGTTTACCGATACAGTCGGCTTTATTCAAAAACTGCCCACAACCTTAATCGCCGCCTTTCATGCCACACTAGAAGAAATCGCCGAAGCCGATTTACTCTTGCACGTCGTTGATATTTCACATCCCAATGCGCTAGGTCAGTTTGAAGCGGTGCAAGAAACACTCGAAGAAATCGGCGCGGATCATATCCCCATGATTACCGCGCTCAACAAAGCAGACCGACTCAAAGACCCTGAAAATGCCAAACGCATCTTGCAAGACTTTGAAAAGTCTGTTGCGATTTCAGCCGCCAAAGGCACGGGCATCCCAGATTTGCTTCACCTTGTGCAAGAAGAATTATTTGAAGCCTACAGTCCAATCCATGTGCGCTTGCCATATAAAGAAGGTGCTTTGATTTCGCTTTTCCATGAGTTGGGACAAGTAGAACGCATCGAACATGAACGGGGAGGCGTGGTCATGCAGGGACGCATTCCCGGTCGTTTGGTAGCACAGTATTCGGCATGGCAAGTAAAATCCAATGGGCATGTGCCTATCGAAGAAGAAATCGAAATTGAATAAAAAGGAATTGTCATGTCAAAACTATTAGATAAACTTTCAGAATATCTCGCCCATCGCAAGGGCTTGCTTCCTATTATTGGTATTTTATTCATCATCGTCAATTTAGCCATTCAATTTGCATTCCCACTCAGCATGTTAGCCTTTAGCAATATCTTTTTGCATATTGGATTAATCATCGCCATCTTTGGTCTCATGCTCGCTTGGGCTTTGTAAAAGTGTAGGGACACAGCGGAACAATTTATGTTCAAACTCATAAACAAATCCGCTGTGTCCCTACTGTAAAATACCATGCCCTCATCCATACTAGGCAAAACACTCCTCAATCAATATCGAGTTGAAGAATACATCACATCCACACCGCTTGGTGAACTGCACCGCGTCACCGACGAACGAAGTGGCAAATCATTTGCACTCGTTTTACTCCCAAAAGAAATTTCAGATGACCTCGAAGCAATTAAAGAATTAGAAAGCAAATCAAAAAAGCTACAAAGCATTAATCATCCCAACCTAGCAAAATATATAGGTTTATATCAAACCCCAACACTTGCCTTCTTGCTCGAAGAATGGATAGACGGACCATCACTAAAAAACATTCTCGCACAAACAACATTAAGAGCAGAAGAAGTCATCATTTATACAAAGTCTTTATGCAACGCGCTCGAAGCACTTCACAAACAAAACTTCTTACATCTCAACTTTTCGCCTGAACTTATTCGCATCAATCAAAAAGGTCAAATCAAATTAAGTGGCATCGCCAATGCCACTCCGCTTAATCAGCAAACCAGCCGCAAGTTAAACAAATACACATCACTTTATACATCACCTGAAGAACTCAAAGAACAAACGCCCAGCCCAGCCTCTGATGTATATTCACTCTCCATTCTTTTATATCAACTCGTCACAAACAAATGGATAAATGGCAAGGGAGCCCCAAAATCAAATGAAGCGATTCGCAAGATACATCTTGATACAAATCCGCCCGCACCCATCTCGCTCAATAAAAATATTCCCGATAACTTCTCGCGTATGCTTTTGTGGTCACTCCGCAAAAATCCAGATGGCCGCCTGAAAAACACCACCGAACTTCTTTCATCACTTGCGCTTTCTCTGCAAATTTCAATAGATAAAATTCCGCCTCTCGTCTCGGGGATATCTGCTCCTATCACCTCAGCAGTTTTGCAATCGTGGAAGTTTCTTCCCCCACCCAAAGCCAGCGCCATCAATGACACGATTCCACTAGAAGATAGATTAGCAAATGTTTCGTCACCATTACCAAAAAAGCGTCAAGCCCGTGTGATGCCTGTCTTCTTTTTGTTTTTATTTGCAGGTATTTTTGCCTTATTCTTTTTCATTCGTCCTGTTGAGCCAGCAGTTTCAACCTTGCCAACGATTACACCCTTTGTACCCAATATCACGCCACCACCGACAAACACATCTGAACCCAGACCCACAAAAGAATTTGGCGGACAGATCACTTTTACTTGTACTCGTGGAGATTTTAATCAAGTCTGTATCGTAAATAGAGACGGAAGTGGCTACACGCAAATTACAGATATGGAAGCCAGCAATTACTATCCTGTCTTTACGCCTGATGGAACTTCGTTATTATTTGCTTCTAATCGCAATGGTCCCTTTGATTTTTTTCTGCTTGTCTTTAGCCAAAGAGAAATTATTCCAATCACAAATAACATTGGCAATGTCATTTCGCCAGACTACTCCCCCGACGGCAGACAGATTGTCTTTGCCAACAAAGTCGGCGATAACCCCACCGCCATTTGGATGGTCAACGCCGATGGATTAAACCCACGCCTCATTTATACAGGTGCAAGGGATATTGTCGCGGTGGCATGGTCTCCAAACGGAGAAAAGATTGCGTATGCAATGTCTATGGGTGTTCCACAAGAATATGAAATTTATACAATGGATGTAAACGGCAGAAATCATCTCAAAGTATCACAAGGCTTGTTGGGCATTGGCGGCAGTGTAGATTGGTCAATAGATGGCAGAAGTTTATTAATCCATGCAGGTGCATTTGGAGATAAAAACATATTTAGAATTGATGCAGAAACTGGAGATTTTATACAACTCACCAACGGTGGTAATAATGCCAGTGCATCTTACTCACCAGACGGAAATTATATTGTCTTCAACTCATTGCGAAACGATGACCAAGCCGATCTGTACATTATGCGCGCAGATAGGACGAATCAGGTGCAGTTGACCAATCACCCCGAACCTGATTGGGGCGCGAGGTGGATTGATTAATAAAACTAGAACTTGTCTCAAAAATACTGTGTCACTCTGAGGGAGCGGTTGTTGCGACCGAAGAGTCTCTTACTTCGGTGGTAGAGGTGCTTCGCTCAGCTCAGCATGACATTTTTGAGATGAAATGATTATAGAATTGTTGATGTAAATGAAGAACCCCGAAGGGGTGACAGAGCTTTGGGAGTGTGTGGGCGAATAAAATGTCGAAGATGCAAAATCAAGTTTCCACTTTGTAAAGAAGCGAAAAAAAACTCTATAACGATTTTGACCTGCACGCAGTCAAATATCATTTTTTTAACTTGCAGGGGATCTTTTTATAACAAATTGTTATGTTTTGGGGCAAAACCTGCGCATAAAAAACCTTTACATGCAGGATATTTAATGTATCATTCACTCATCAATGGCGTTTTTCGCGGCTCGTCCACCGCGGGAGGCGTTTTTATTTTTAATCTAAATATCGAAAGGAAGTTTTATGAATGTCAGAGCAACCAAGTTCTTATCTTTCCTCTAAGTTAGAGGGCCGCCTGAAAGCCGATAAAAGCGGAAACAGTATTTTTGCAATTGCACCAATTAAGAAAGGTGAATTGATTGCAGTTTTCGGCGGAGTTGTTTATGAGTGGGAAGATTTTATTCATTTGCCTGAGCGTGAAAAGATGTTGTGCATTCAAGTGGAAGATAGACACTTCTTGGTGCCACGCCCCATTAGCGAAGGCGATTATGTAAATCACTCGTGCAATCCGAATGCAGGTCTTTCGGGCCAGATTGGACTCGTTGCTATGCGAGATATCAAAATCGGCGAGGAAGTTTGTTTTGATTATGCCATGAGCGATACAATGGCATACGATGAATTTGAATGTTTATGTGGTGCACCCACCTGTCGCGGTAAAGTGGGCGGTAGTGATTGGCAAAGACCAGAATTACAAAAACGCTATGCTGGTTTTTTTGCTCCACATGTGCAAAGAAAAATTGATGCAATGAAAGCTGAACGCCGCGCCTTTGAACGCGCGATGCGCGCCGCGGCAAAGACACATAAGTTTGTGACTCAACCGACTGCATCACCTTATAAGTAAAGGAAGAAAACACCTTGTGAAATTTCACAAGGAGTTTTTTATTTCGCTTCTCACTTAAGGGAAAGTTGAGTTGTGAACCTAAACTTTCGGTCCCGCTTCAATAATCTCTTTTGGTGTGCCATCGGCAAATTTAGCGAAGTTATCTACAAAGCGTTTGGCAAGTTCTTTATAGCCTTTTTCATAAGCAACTTTATCAGACCATGAAGAAGATGGGTCTAACACTTCTGCGGGAACATCAGGGCAGGAAGTTGGCACTTCATAACCAAAGATAGGGTCAATTTTGAATTTAACTTTATTCAGTTCACCACTCAATGCGGCAGATAACAAAGCACGTGTATGTTTAATGGAAATGCGTTTACCAACTCCGTAAGCACCACCCACCCAACCTGTATTGACCAACCAACAAGTGACTCCATGTTCTTCAATTTTTTTCTTAAGCAATTCAGCATATTTAGAGGGATGATGCACCATAAAGGGTCCACCAAAACAAGCACTGAATGTGGCTTGCGGTTCTTTCCCTAAACCTGCTTCTGTACCAGCAAGCTTAGATGTATAACCTGAAATAAATTGATATAAGGCTTGATTGAGATTCAATCTCGCAATAGGAGGCATAACACCAGTCGCATCACACGTGAGGAAGATGATGTTCTTTGGATGCCCAGCATATTTTTCAGGTACAGCATTATCAATAAATTCTAGCGGATACGATGCGCGTGTGTTTTCAGTAATTGATTCATCAATCAAATCAATACGGCGTGTCACTTTATCATACGGCACATTTTCAAGAATTGTGCCAAAGCGATGCGTGGCGGCGAAAATTTGTGGTTCAGCCGATGCAGATAAACCAATCACCTTGGCGTAACAACCACCTTCAAAGTTAAAAACTCCATCCGCGCTCCACCCATGTTCATCGTCACCGATGAGGCGGCGAGCAGGGTCGGCTGAAAGTGTAGTCTTGCCCGTTCCACTTAATCCAAAAAACAAAGCGACATCGTTTTTATCATTTGGATTCACATTTGCAGAACAATGCATGGGCATCACACCTTGAAGCGGAAGAAGATAATTCAACACCGTGAAAATTGATTTTTTCATTTCACCGGCGTATTGCGTGTTGCCGATAATCACAAGTTTCTTTTCAAATGAAAGAAGAATAAACGTCTCACTGCGCGTGCCGTCAGCATCAGGTGATGCTTTGAATGAAGGCATATCCACAACTGTAAATTCAGGCACAAAGTTTTTGTGTTCTTCTAAAGTTTGTGGCAACAAAAACATATTGCGAATGAAGTGAGCGTGCCAAGCATATTCTGTTACAAAACGAACTGGCAAACGATATTTTTCATCTGCCCCAGCATAGACGTCTTGAACGAATACATCTTTATCTTTCATAAATTCAGTCATCTTTTTGTAGATGGCATCAAATTTTTCTGCATCAAACGGCTTGTTATATTGCCCCCACCAAATATTATTTTCAGAATCAACATGCTTGACAATAAATTTATCATTTGCACTGCGACCTGTATGTTTGCCTGTGTGAGCAACCAACGGACCATCAGAAGCGATATTACCTTCATGACGATAAATCGCCTCTTCCGTAAGGGACTCAGTGGTCAAGTTCCAGTACGCATTTTTCACACTTGAAATACCGATTTTAACAAGGTCATACTCAGCCTTGCGAGCTTGAGCAATAGAATGCGAAGGGGATACAAAAGTTTGTGAATTGGTCATACATACTCCTCTAATTTATTTATTTTTATGTATTAACACAAAAACTGGTCAAAGGAAACTCTTTGACCAGATATGTGAATATACCCGCGAAACAAGCGGCTCTGACTGTGCATGTCAGCCAACGGGTTCATGAGGATAATTATACTCTGTGGGACTATCAATTACTCGCAAGTAAACGTCCCAGGCGACACATCTTTCGCCTGAGCCCAGTTTTTCTCAAATTCTTGTATATACAAAGCCGCGATTTCGGGGTTATCGAGGATAATCACATTTTCTTCATTACTATCATCCGCATTTGCAGAGAAGTTTAAGGAGCCTGTTATCACAATGCTATTGTCAATGATTATCACTTTGTGATGTAAAAAACTTCCATTTCCATCTTGCCGAGCAGGGACGTTGGCGCACCAAAACTTGCCGAGTTCTGAACTGCTATATGTGCTACCAAACGCCTCAAAGACACCTTTCACATCTAAGCCTGCACGAGCGCGGTCTATCATGGCTTGCGCGAGCGGGTCATCTGTAAAACTGAACGCCAAAAAGCGGATATTGACCTCAGCATCATTAACGATAGCAATTAACTTACTTACAATTTTATCTTCTGACGAAAACAAAACTTGAATCGGCGTATTATTCAAAATTGTCCATTGCTGATTTACAGCCGAAGGCGCGCGCGGACCAAATTGCCCCGTCCATAATTCTTCCCATTCGCGTTCAAAAATCAAGGCGATTTCGGGTGAATGAATCACAACTACATTATTATTTTGTTTATAAATTCCATTGACCGTGATATTGGTTGAACCCGTCCATGTGATTTGCTTATCAAAAATCCAAAACTTGTTGTGCATTAAAGCAGAACGACCTAAATCATCTTTCACTTCAATTCCATTTTGAGATAAGCGTGTAAATTGACCACGATTTGGTTGCGCATCAATCCCTAAACCGTTTTCATCATCAGTTACCCAGCGCACATCTACGCCGCGAAGTTTGGCGTTGATTAATGCGTCGGTTACACGTGGCAGGTTGAACTCGAATGAAGCGATGTGAATACTTGTCTGTGCTGAATTAATAAATCCAATTAGTTTTTCTTCAATCGAACCTGCTGGATTATTTTCATTATTTAATATCAATGGGTCTGTAAAATACACTTCCCACCATTGCGGGTTAGGAATCGGTGTTTCGGTAATAGAAATTACAAATGGCTGTGTTGATGTTTCTGTAATTGCAGGTAATACAATCGGTGTTTCAGTTACAGGCACAATGAAAGGTAATGGTGTATCAGTTGCATAAAATGGAATTTGCGTTACAGGTGCAATGGTTGGTAATTCTATTGGCGCACAAGCAAGCAATAAGGATGAAATGATGAAAACAGCGATGGAATTTTTTTTCATAAATTATTGCAAAGCAGAAAAATCTTGCGGATTTCCTAACGCATAATTCGTGGCTTCGGGCGCAATGCGTTTCACCAACCCACCCAGCACAGTTCCGGTGCCAACTTCAACAAATGTATTGATTCCCATTTCAGACATTTTCTTAATTGAATCCGTCCACTTGACTCTTGATTGCATTTGAGATTTAACATCCGTGCGACATTCATCTGCTGTTTTGAGAATAGATGCAAACACGTTTCCAACTACGGGGATAACTGGATTCACAAATTGAGCATTATCCACCGCCCGATTCCACTCCGCTTGAATCGAATCCATGAGTGGTGAATGTGCCGCAATAGATACAGCCAATGGCATAGCTCGTTTTGCCCCAGCAGATTTTGCGCCAGCCATTGCACGCTCTACGGCAGGTTTTGCACCCGAAATCACCACTTGACCGGGGCAATTATCATTGGCAACTTGTACAAGTTCATTTTCTGTACTGGCTTCCGCACAGACTTTATCAAGTGTTGGAATATCTAAACCTAAAATTGCCGCCATACCACCGGGACTCAATTCACCAGCATGTTTCATTAATTCACCACGTTTGCGCACAAGTCTGAGTCCATCTTCAAAAGACAATACACCTGCGGCGCATAGTGCAGATAATTCCCCTAGAGAATGCCCCGCGACTGAAGCAGGTTGAACGTCAGGATAAAGATGCGAAAAAACGCGGAAAGATGCTATCGAATGAGTAAACAAGGCTGGCTGAGTATTGACCGTATCATTCAATTCATCTGCTGAACCGTTTATCATCAAATTTGAAAGTGAAAATCCAAGAATCGAATCAGTTTCATCAAAAGTTTGTTTGGCAATCGGATAGGCTTCGGTAAGTTCTTTGCCCATACCCACCGTTTGTGAGCCTTGCCCTGGAAATATAAATGCTGTGGTTTGTGAATTGAGTTTCATTGAGTCTCCAATAATTTTGTTCAAAGTCTTTTGTCACAGAGTCCGCTGAGATTCTTTTTTGATCTTCTCTGATATCTCTGCGACCTCTGTGGCTGAGATGTTCTTGCATGATTATCAATTAAAACACAAACGGGTCGTGAATGTCACGACCCGTTTTATAGCGAAAAAATTATTCAGACTTCTTTTCTTTTTTCACTTGCACAACTTCACGTCCTTTGAAGTAACCGCAGTTATCACAAACGGTGTGAGGCAGGCGTTTGCTTCCGCAGTTAGAACAAGCAACGAGATTAGACAAAATCAAAGCATCCTGTGAACGACGGCGATCGCGGCGTCCTTTGGAATGTTTGCGCTTTGGATGTGGGGTCATGAACTTTCTCCTTTATACATACAGCAGACGGGCATAAGAGCCCGTCTGGGGTTGGTTTTTAACGAAGCGGGCTGATTATATATGTGGGGAGCACTTGCGTCAAGTCGAATTAGAGTAAAATTTGAGGATGAAAAAACGAATTCAATATATTGCTTTTTTCTTAATGATTTCGTTATTTTTGGCTTCTTGCGCCACTCAAACCATAAGCCAAACTTCCCGTGTGGATTTTCCGCAAGTGCAATCTGTTTCATTAGCAAGTACACCAAACGGAAAAATTTATATTGCTCTAGGTGCACATCACACTATCTCTATCGCTTCCTCTACAGACGGCGGGAAAACTTTCAGTGAACCCATACTTGCCAGTTCTAATGTAAATGCACACGTTCTTCCAGTAGAACGCCCCGTACTTGCCGTTCACAATGAAAATATTGTTGCCACTGCTTGGCTCGAACAATCCGCAGATTTTACAAGTGCCACCATTTGGTATACCAGTTCAAATGATGGCGGGCAAACTTTTTCTGAACCGATACAAGTCGCCACGGATTCGGGGTTTGAAATTGTGATGGTTCAAGTAGTATTCAATCAAGATGGAAACCCGCTTCTGACCTGGCTGACAGATGGTACGCTTCGATATACATATTCGGACACCTTCGGCGAATCATTTGCTCAAGTACAAACAATCGAAGGCGGTGCTTGCGAGTGCTGCCAACCTAGTTTGATTGCTATGGGAGAACAAGTCTGGATGGCATATCGCGGACTCGAACTGCATACAGACGGCAATAACATTCGAGATATTCTTGTAGCAATCTCCAATGATGGCGGAAAAACGTATCAAAGCACAACCAGAGTTAGTGATGCACATTGGTACTTAAACGCCTGCCCCATTGCAGGTCCATCGTTTGCTTCATTTGAAGACACTTTATACATCACATGGATGGACGGACGCGAAGCCGAGGCAAATACAAAATTTACAGGGAGTGTTTGGTTTTCTTCTTCAACAGATTTAGGCAAATCATTTTCACCCAATGTGAAAATTAATCCGAATCCAGAAATACATCAAACCATGCCATTCATGGCAATAGATACAAATGGCGACATTCACCTCGTTTGGGAAACTCACAGCTCAGATGCGCAAAATATCCAATACGCTTATTCAAATGACAATGGAAATACATTTTCAAAAGCACAAGCATTAGTCAATTCTGATAATGGAACACCTCGTATGCCAGTTTTAGTGACAACCCCTAACAACGAATTTGTACTCGCATGGATAGATACTTCAGGTGCACATGTTTTATCTTGGATGGAATAGAGTTACATCAAAAAGGAGTAAACAGTATGGAAATGATCGGTGCTTCTACTTTTTTATGTGTTTGTGCAGGTGCAGTGATAGTTCTTTTAGCACTTGGGGTATTTATATTTCGCACAATTTGGAATCAATCATCAGGAAATTCACAACACACTGGCGACCCAAATTCTAGTGGTGGATTTTTTGCATGGGGTGCTGGTGCATCCGATACAAGCAGTAAAAATAATGATGATGGTGGCGGATTTTGGGGCGGTGATAGCACAGGTGATTCAGGCGGTGACAGTGGCGGAGATGGAGGTGGCGGTGGCGACGGTGGTGGTGGAGGCGAATAACTCCATAGTAAAATCAGGGCATGGAAGTACAAATCGCTGTTGCAAAAGTCAATAAATATGCAGTTTCTGAAAGTGGCGATTCGCTAGAAGTTGTCGAACGCCCCACTGGCGGATTATCTGTCGTTTTAGCAGACGGGCAAACATCAGGTAGAGGCGCGAAAGCCGTCTCTTTGTTGGTCGTTAGAAAAGTGATGGGGTTGATTGCTGAAGGTGTGCGCGATGGTGCGGCGGCGAGAGCGGCATCTGATGCTTTGTTTGCAGATAAAGCGGGTAAAGTCACCTGCACGTTAAATATCGCATCCGTTGATTTACATAGCAAAACAATTGTATTAACCAGAAACAATCCCGCGCCGATGTTTATTTGTCGTGGCGAACAAATTGACGAACACAATGAAGAAAGTGTTTCATTGGGAACTTCGCGTAATGTGCGTCCAGTCGTCACTGAAATTGGAATTGAAACAGGATTAACCATTGTGATTTTTAGTGATGGTATTTCACATGCTGGTGAACGTGTTGGCAGACCGATGAACGTTCACCAAGCGCTTCAATCCATGCTAGAAGACCAAGACCCAACTCCGCAACAACTTGCTGACTCTTTACTTGAACAAGCCGTGCGCCTCGATGATAACCGCCCAGCGGATGACATCAGCGTATTAATTCTCAAAGTTTCAACGCGCACAAGTGATAATGTGCGTCGTATGAACGTTCGTCTGCCGATTCATCATGCATAAGAACACTAAAGTCGAGAATCGCTGGAATCGCTTTCAAGCCTCAATACGCGATACGATTATATTATTTCAAGAATTTCGTTCACCACTATTTTGGTTTTCGGTTGCGGTCATTGGCGGTGGCATTTTATATAACTTTATTTCAACATTAGTCAACGAACCGATTAACGACCCGATGGAATCTGTATATATTGTTCTGACTGCTACATTTTTACAAACCACAAATCGTGACTTTCCAAATCATTTGGCATTACAAGTATTTCACTTTTTTATGCCATTTATTGGCGTCATACTACTTTCGCAAGGTCTAGCAGATTTTGGTACTCTACTCTTTAACCGCCACGCGCGGACAAAGGAATGGGAAATGGCTGTTGCATCTACACTAAAAAAACACATTGTTCTAATTGGGTTTGGTCACTTAGGCTTTCGCATTGCTCTAAAACTACATGAAATGGGAAAACAAATCGTTGTCATTGAACAAAACCCAAAACTAGATACATTGAATGAAGCGCGTCGAATAGGGATTCCTGTCATCACGGATGATGCTACAAGGCAAATCACATTAGAAGGCGCAAATGTAAAACGGGCTGAAACCATTATCTTAGCTAGCCAAAACGATGCGATGAATTTACAAATCGCCTTAAAAGCTCGAGGCATTAATCCAGATATCAAAGTTGTCGTAAGAATCTTTGACGATGATTTTGCACACGCCTTGCAAGACCAATTTGGTTTTATTGCATTAAGTGCCACCGAAATGGCGGCACCTGTTTTTGCCGCCGCCGCGGCAGGTGTAGATGTCACCAATCCAATTTCAGTTGAAGGACGATTACTAAGCCTTGCCAGATTAACGCTTACAAAAGAATCACCATTGATAAATAAAACGGTTGACTATGTTGAAAATAATTACAAAGTCAATGTGGTGCTTTTCAAACGCGAAGACGAAACGCAAATGCCACCAAAAGATAACGTCAAATTAAATGTCGGAGATGTAATCGCCATTATTGGAGGACCTGAAGAATTAAACATTGTCCTCCACAATAAAACCAATGAACGAAGATGACGCTAAACTCTTAATCGGAATTGTGGGTCCGTGTGGCTCAGGCAAATCCACTTTGCTGGCGGGGTTAGAAAAACACGGCTATCGTTGTCGGCATATTGCCCAAGAACATTCATACGTCAAGCAAATGTGGCAAGTGATCACCAAACCCGATTTGCTCATCTTTTTAGAATGTTCGTTTGAAAATTGCACCAAGCGCAGAAAATTAAATTGGTTAATCGGTGATTATGAAGAACAACACAGAAGATTGAGCCATGCCCGCGAACACGCACATTTGATTATTGATACCAACATCCACAACCCAGATGAAGTCCTTAATTCTGCTTTGAAATTTTTAGAGAAAAGAAAATGATTAAAAAAACTTTGATATTCACCCTATTCACGCTTCTCATTCTGACCTCATGCCTGTCTCTGCAACCTCAGCCTGAGATTACACCCACACTGCCCCCCGCCACCTCAATACAAGACAATGATTTATCCATCTTCAAAAGCGGACTCAACCCCGCATATCATTCGGTGATAGATGAATTATCAACTGCGAGTGTATACAAAATTGATTTTGTCATTGCAGATAACCTATATCAAATTTCAGGTAAACAAACCGTAGATTACACAAACAATGAAGATGTAGCACTGGATGAAATTCATTTTCGCTTATTTCCAAATATTCTTGGTGGTGAAATCACTGTAGAAAATGTTTCTGTAAATAATGAGTCAATTGAACCAAAATACGAATTGAACGATAGTTTGATGATTTTGTCGTTGAAAAATCCATTACAGCCAGCAGAAAAAATAAATATCCGCATGGAATTTGATATTACGATACCAAGAAGTGTGGATTTAAATTACGGCGTCCAAGCCTATTACAACGATGTACTTGCGTTAGCACACATCTACCCAATGATTGCAGTCTATGACGATGAAGACTGGAATTCGGAAATTCCGCCCCAATCTGGTGATGTGACGTATGCAGATATGTCATTCTTTATCGTCACTGTAGACGCACCGAAGGATTTGGTCTTGGTGGCTTCTGGGGTTGAATCAAATGTTGAGGAAACAGCAGACAGGCAAAAGGTCAGGTATGAAGCGGGACCAGTGCGGGATTTTTATCTGGCGGGCAGTCCGAATTATCAAGAATTTGTAAAAGAGATTGATGGAGTTACACTTCGTTTTTACACGCCGGGTTATCTACAATCTGGCGCAGAAGAGTCGTTAGATATGGCGGCGCAATCTATCAAGGTTTTCAATGCAAGGTATGGAGTGTATCCATACACCGAATTAGATTTTGTTTCTACACCCACATTGGCATTGGGGATTGAATACCCCGGTGCCATTGCAATTACAGAATGGATTATGGAACCGCAAATCGGTTATTTAGAAGGAACGGTTGTGCATGAAGTGGCGCATCAATGGTTTTATAACTTGGTCGGCAATGACCAATTGGATGACCCATGGTTGGATGAATCTTTGGCACAATTTGCGACCATGCAATATTTTACAGACCGTTATGGTGAGCAAGGCATGTTGGAATTTCGGCGTGAATTAAAAGGAAGATGGGCGTATGTTGGTGAGGAAGAAATTCCTGTCGGTTTGCCAGTGAGTGAATACACTGGTGTGGAATATAGCGGAATTGTTTACGGACGTGGCGCATTATTTTTTATGGAACTCGAAGCTGTGATGGGTACGGATGCCTTTAATGCGTTTATGAAAAGTTATGTTACGAATAATGCTTGGGGCATTAGTACAACTGAAATTTTGCGTGCTGAAGCGGAAGGTCAATGTGGTTGTGGTTTGACTGAGTTGTTTGAGGAGTGGGTGTATCCATAAATCTCACAACAGGAGTATAATATCGACCGCGCCAGCCACAGGCTGGCATTTTCGTGGATGGAGAAGTCTTAACGCATGATTCGTAATTTAACCAATCGTATTATCCTCATTGTGGTTGTGGTTGCCCTGGCTTTATGGATTGACCTCAGCCGTGAAATCAACATCCCTAACCCATTTGGTAGTTTTGATGAAGTGCTCTTTAGTAGAAATGTAGAGCCACGCCTCGGGTTAGATTTGCAAGGTGGTTTGCAAGTTTTGCTCGAAGCCGATATTCCTGCCGCCCAAAGCATTGACTCAGAAGCCATGGAAGTTGCTCGTCAAATCGTTCAACAACGTACTGATGCTTTGGGCGTGAATGAAAATTTGATTACAGTGGCAGGTGACCGCCGCATTGTGGGAGAGTTCCCCGGCTTAGGCGATACTGAATCTGTTTTGGCGACGATTCAACAAACGGGTCTGCTTGAGTTTGTTGACACCGGCGACTACTTCCCCGAAGTAGGCACAATTTTAGTGACAGATTACAGCCCCACCGGCGCACCTGTGGAAGCCCCAGAAGGTGAAATTGTGTACCATACCATTATGACCGGTGCTGAAATTGATTCCGTCAATGTGGTTGCGAATCAATTTGGCAGTGGATATGCTATTGATTTTCTTTTGAAAGCAAATGGTGCTCAAATTTTCGGAGACCATACCACAGCCAATACCGGCAAAGCCCTCACCATTGTTTTAGATAAACAAGTTATCTCTGCGCCCGTCATTGGTGACCCTATCACTGGTGGGCAAGGCACAATCACTGGCGACTTTACGCCAGAAGAAGCCAATGCTTTTGCAGTTCAACTTCGCTATGGTTCTTTACCTGTTCCATTGAAAATTGTTGAAACCAGAATTATTGGTCCCACCCTCGGCGCTGATTCATTAAATAAAAGTTTGCTGGCTGGTGGCATCGGTATGATTATCGTGGCATTGTTCATGATTATTTATTATCGTATGCCCGGTGTCGTGGCAGTGCTTTCAATTTTGATTTATGCCGCAGTGGCGTTTGCAGTTTTCAAGTGGTTCCACTTTACACTCACATTACCCGGCATTGCCGGCTTTTTACTCAGCACTGGCGCGGCGTTAGATGCAAATATTCTCATCTTTGAACGTTTAAAAGAAGAATTACGCAACGGCAAAACATTAAACCAAGCCATGGACCAAGGTTGGACGCGCGCGTGGTCATCCATTCGTGATTCAAACTTAGCCGCCATCATCACCTCATTGATTCTCTTTTGGTTTGGTTCTGCGTTTGGGGCAACTATCGTCAAAGGTTTTTCCTTGACATTGGCTCTCGGTGTTGCCATTTCATTATTTACAGCCATTTACGTCACCCGCACATTGTTGGTGATTTTCGTACGTTCATTCAAACCACAAAACTTTGAACGTTGGTTTGGAATTTAAGGATAGAACATGATTGATATTCTCGGAAAACGCTACTACTACTTTTTATTTTCACTTCTCATCATCATTCCTGGCTTGGTCTTTTTAGCCATTGATGGTTTACCTCTTTCGATTGACTTCACGGGTGGAAGTCTCTTTGAAATTCAATTTGCGTCAGGCAATGAAATAGATACTGAAACCATCGTCAACATTTATGAAGCCGCAGGCGTTGACGATGCTCAAATCACAGTGACAGAAAACGGGTCACGTGTGATTCGTTCTTCATTCTTAACCAATGAAGTGCGTGACCAAATCTTAAGTTCATTACGAACAGAAACAGGTTCAGAAATTTCTGTCATTCAGTTTGATAGTGTTGGTCCGAGCATTGGTGCGCAAGTAGCACAGCGTGCCGCACTCGCTGTTGCTGTTGCTGCATTAGGTGTCATCATTTACATCAGCTTGGCATTTCGTAAAGTTGAAAATGCCTTTCGTTATGGCATTTGCGCAGTCATTGCCATGATTCACGACGTAGCTGTAGTGTTTAGTGTAGCAGGCATTGGCGCAAGATATTTCGGCTGGCAAATGGATGCACTTTTCTTAACCGCATTATTAACTGTCATCGGTTTTTCTGTGCAAGATAAAGTCGTAGTATTTGACCGCATCCGTGAAAATGCAAACATCTTACGCAGGCTGGATTACGAAACACTTGTCAATCATTCCATTGTGCAAACATTACAACGCTCCATCAACACACAATTGATGACCGTAGAATTTTTACTACTTGCACTCGCCTTGTTTGGTGGTGTCACACTTCAAGAATTTGCAGTTATTTTATTAGTCGGCTTATTAAGTGGAACATACTCATCCATTTTTGTCGCCGCTCCCATTTTGGTTTTATGGGAAAAAGAAGAATGGCAAAATTGGTTTGGTAGAAGTGCCAACGCATAAATTAAAATAAAGCCACAGAGCGCACAGAGACCACTGAGAAAAACCCTTAAATCTCTTTTCTCTCAGTGGTCTCTGTGGCTAAAAAGGCTTGGGTATAGTAGCAACTTAAAACGCAAAACAAAAAACTAAATCATTGACATTTGTGCCTGTTGGATTCGTTTTGATTAAATCCCCAAGCGATTCGAAAAAGTGATACGCATCATTTCTTAATTGATAACTGCTGACGTCCATCCCCAACATTTTACTTCGTTGATAACTTTCTCCCGTCACCACTGCCCCTGCCGCATCTGTCGGACCATCCTCCCCATCGGTAGCAATTGAAATCAACATCACATCTTTCAAGCCAGATAATTCGTCCACAGTTGACAATGCCAATTCTTGATTTCTTCCGCCTTTTCCATTCCCCTTAATTGTTACAGTCGTTTCGCCACCAGCAAGCAAACAAAAAGGTCTTTGCATTGTGTATAGAGCATCTTTGAATTGCTTAGCAATTTCTATACCAACTTTGCTCGCTTCGCCTTGAATACTCTTATTGATTATTTTCACTTTATTATCTCCCCATATATCACTAATTTGGCTACACGCAAAATCTAAGGTAAGATTATTACTTCCTACAATCTGATTTGTTACATTTTCAAATAATGAGTTATCTGGCTTCAATGTTTCTCGAAGGCCAGAAAAAATTGAGTCTGATATTTGACCTCGTAAATTATATTTTTCTAAAATCGCGGAAGCATCTTTTATAGT
Source organism: Anaerolineales bacterium UBA2317 (assembly GCA_002345215.1). Lineage (GTDB taxonomy): Bacteria > Chloroflexota > Anaerolineae > Anaerolineales > Villigracilaceae > Villigracilis. Next base: position 24,625 of record DDVH01000039.1, on the reverse strand, counting down.
TGTAGAGTCTGGGACAGTAACACCAGAGGCGATGATTTCCAACGAGTCCCCCACTACATCAGAAAGGATTAAAGACAGGATTTGAGCGCCATTTGCAAATTGAACGAGTCCACCGCCTTTGAGTTCATCCAAATGTTTTCGCAAAGTATTGATTTCATGAATTGTTGCCCCACTTTTCAACAAAGTCGATGTCAGGCTTTGCAAATCTTCCAGTGAAATCACAGGCGCAGTCATTAAAGCCGAGCCACCACCTGAGATTAAGCAAATCAGCAAATCATCTTTTGTTAATTGTGAAAGGAATTTTTTTGCCTGAATCCCTGCATGTAAACTGTCACTGCCGGGGATGGGATGATTGCCGGGGATGATAGAACCAAAATTCCACTTTGATTCTGAAACGTGTTTGGTGATGACTAACGAATCAGTTAATGAAATTTCATCTGCTAAAGATTGTGTCATCGGGATGGCGGCTTTGCCTAACCCAAAAGCAAATATTCTTTTGTGTGTGTTGATTGGGTATTGTTGTAAATATTTTTTAACAATCGCGTTAGGGTCAATTGCTTGAAATGTTGACGTAAAAATTTTGGCAAGCAATTCACCTTGTGGATATTTTTGAAAAACTTTTTCAAAACTTAACATCATCTTTACGGCGGCGATGATGCTCACCTTTGTTTTTGTACATGGCATCATCCGCAAGGCTGATTACTTTTTCAAGGTTCATATCTGATGTGCTGGTTGCACCACCAAGTGAAATACTTAATTCAGGCTCGCGATAAAATTTATTATTCATTTCTACCAACACTTGAATATGTTTCATAAATTCATTAACGGTTTCTTCACTTGTGTTTGGCAAGATGACCACAAACTCATCACCGCCAATACGCGCCGTAAAATATTTATCTTCAGATGCGGCTTGCAAAACCTCAGCAATGCGGCGGATTAATTTATCACCTGCTTGATGACCTAACGAATCATTCACATTTTTTAGGTAATTCAAATCAACAATGACAATGCTAATTGGATCTTGGCGATTGGCTTCCAATTTCAAAATTGTTTCTTCAAAATAAGCACGATTATATAAACCTGTCATCACATCGTGCGTGCCGAGATAACGCAAATATTCTTCTGCTTTTTTTCGTGCAGTGATATCTTGAATTGCCACAGTCACCCAAGCGAAATCATCTTCATGTCCGGGCATCACACGAAAACTCAAGAGAATGTTTATAGGTTCACCAGTTAGTGAATAATTTATGCCTTCACGCTCGTATGATAATTTGCCATTCCATAAATCCACGAGTTCCTTGGCAAATGACTTCCCCATCTCATCACGAAATACTTGACCTAAATTATTTAACAAATTTTCTTTTGAAGTTGCGCCAAACAATTCTAAAGTTTTTTGATTGACGTTCAATACGCGAATCAATGACGCACAATGCAATGAGGCTTCGGGATGTTCATCTAAATAATTTTCAAAATTCGTCACACCTTGCACGTGAAGCGAGTTAAAATATTTTTTGATTTCACTATAATCTTCTTCCCATAAAGAAATTGGTGAAGATTCAAATAAACTTTCGAGTCGTTTCTCAGCCCGTTTTCTGGCAGTGATATCTTCAATGGTGACTAGAACCTTATCCCAATTTTTTTCGTGTTCTGGCAAAATACGCCAATGCAAGATGATGTCTAACGCTTCGCCATCAAGGGTATAGTTGATTCCTTCGCCCGCCCACTTGATATCTCCCTTCCACAGTGCCAGCAATTCATCACGAAAGTGATGTCGCATTCCATCGCGAAAAACAAGATTCAAATTCGCAAGAAATGTTTCTTTAGAATCAGCTCTGAACATCGAAACAGTCTGCTGATTGACATTCAACACTTTGATGGCTTGCATACATTCATCTATAAATTCAGGGTGATTATCTAAATACGAATCAAAATTTGTCACCCCTTGCTTTCTTAATTCGTCAAAACGGGATTTAATTTGGCTGAAATCCTGCTCCCAAAGTGAAATCGGCGCGTATTCAAACAAAGTTATCAAATACTCCTTGCTATCTGAACCAAACATAGGATGGGTCATTTTTAACGATTATACACGGGAGAAAACAAAAAGACTCTCAATTGAGAGTCTTTTTAGCTGGGGACAAAGGATTCGAACCCTTACTAGCTGAGCCAGAATCAGCCGTCCTACCATTAGACGAGTCCCCAAAGACAAGCGCGGGGTATTTTAGCACGTCAAAAGAGGTCAGGCAAGGTAAGGTTATTTTTCGCGAGCGGAACGACGAGCACTTTCTTCCATATCCAAGAGAATCAGTATGGCATGTTGAACAAATTTCAAGCCGAAGAAATAGACGATGCCCGGTGCAAATTGCATAGGATAAGGTGTAAAAAAACTAATCAGGTCAAAAACGGACATGCCTTTTTGGTAAAACAAGCCACTCATAAACTGGGTCATAAATTGGATAAAGGAATTGAGTGCAATGACACCATAAATGACCAAAACGACCCAAGCAAAAATCCCTGCCCAGCGAGAAAACTGGAGAACAGCATCTTTGTTAAAGTAGGTGGCGTAAAAATTATCGCGTTTTTCTTGCATATAAATTTCTCCTTGTAGATATTATACCTTTGTTATAATTAACGTCCGTCGCGTGGAAGATGTTCCACGAAGCAGAATCAATTATCCCCGGAGTTTGAAGCGGGTTTACATCAAAAAAAATTTATGAAGGTATATCAATCAAATGAGTGACGAAGAAACAAGACCAACAGATTTTATCCGTGAAGCAGTGAAAGAAGATTTGAAAAATGGACGCTTCAATTATGTGCGCACGCGTTTGCCTCCTGAGCCAAATGGGTATTTGCACATTGGGCATGTGAAGGCGTTTATGATTGATTATCTCGTTGCGAAAGAAAATGGCGGCGAGTTAATTTTGCGTTTTGATGATACCAACCCAACCAAAGAAGAAACTGAATTTGTGGAAGCAATTGAGGAAGATGCACGTTGGCTTGGGATTGAATGGGCTAAGGTAACATTTGCATCTGATTATTTTGATTTGCTATATGAGTGGGCGCAAAAATTGGTGCTGGATGGCAAAGCGTATGTAGATGACCAAACGCCTGAAGAAGTGAGCAAGAATCGCGGCACGCTGACTGAGCCCGGAAAAAATTCTCCGTTTCGTGATCGTGATGTGGAAGAAAATTTAGATTTGTTAGAACGCATGAAAAATGGTGAGTTCCCAAATGGCTCGCGGATTTTGCGCGCAAAAATTGATATGTCGCATCCAAACATCAACATGCGTGACCCGGCCATGTATCGTATTTTGCACGAGCATCATCATCGCACTGGTGATAAGTGGAAAATTTATCCGTTATACGATTGGTCTCATGGACAAAATGATTCGATGGAAGGCATTACCCATTCATTATGTTCATTGGAATATGAAAATCATCGCCCATTGTATGAATGGTTTTTAGAACAATTGGGTGTTTTCAAATCGCGGCAAATCGAGTTTGCACGTTTGAACATGACATATACTGTGATGAGCAAACGCAAACTTCGACGATTGGTTGAAGAAAATTTCGTCAATGGTTGGGATGACCCACGAATGCCAACACTTCGTGCTATGCGTCGGCGCGGATACACAGCTGATGCGATTTTAGAATTTATTCGCAAAGTTGGTGTGGCAAAAAATTACAGCGTTAGTGATGTTTCATTATTAGAAGCCTGTGTACGTGATGAATTAAATAAACATTCTCTACGAAGAATGGCAGTGATTCGTCCTTTGAAAGTTGTGATTGATAATTATCCTGATGATTTAGTCGAAGAAATGGATGCAATCAATAACCCAGAAGATGAAAACGCAGGCACGCGCAAAGTTCCATTTTCAAAAGTGATTTATATTGAGCAAGATGATTTCCGCGAAACGCCGCCACCGAAATATTATCGCTTATTCCCCGGAAATGAAGTGCGATTGCGATATGCGTATTTCATCAAATGTACACATGTGGTCAAAGATGATAAAGGCGAAGTGATTGAAGTCCATGCGACTTATGACCCCGAATCAAAAGGCGGCAATGCACCGGATGGACGAAAAGTCAAATCTACAATTCATTGGGTTTCTGCCAAACATGCCAAAGAAGCCGAAATCCGCATGTATGACCGCTTGTTTTCAAAAGAAAATCCAGAAGAAGGTGAAGAAGGATTCCTGAATTGTTTGAATCCAAATTCTTTGGAAGTTTTGAATGGATTTGTAGAACCGTCTCTGGCTTCATCTGAAGTTGGTTCTCGTTATCAATTTGAACGTCTCGGCTATTTTTGTGTGGATAAAGATTCTGCAAAAGAAAAACCTGTATTTAATTTGACGGTCAATTTGAAAGATACTTGGGCGAAGGTTGAGAAGAAGAGTGGTTGATCGTTATCAGTTGGCAGTAATCAGCCCAGCTAAAAGATATTCTTGAGTTCTTAGTTTATATAAATTACTAAAATTCTCACGGAAAAATAATGTTACAAAAAAGCAAAAAAATTATGTCTGGAGTTGCCTGGCTATCTTTGCTTGCTACTTTCTTGTTCTGGGAAGTAATTCAAAGTCAATATAATGACAACATATCAACCGATGTTCAACAGACATTTTCTTTAAACATTGTCATTTTATGCCTCGCATTAGTAATTGTTATGTTCTTTATAGCGTTGCCAGGTGCATTTACTATTTACAGATTAAGTGATGTTCATTTTGGAATACATGGTTTGATTCGATGGATCATTTTTGGCATTGTACTTGGATGTCTAGTGCAATTCTTAACCTTAATCCCTGAGATATCTACAGAAAAAGATTTTTTATCTTTCTTAATCAAAAAAGTAATTCTTGGTGGATTAGGTCTTGTTTTTATGTATATATCATATTTTTTTGCATTCAAATTTCTGAAAAGAAAAAAAGTATACAAGTAGTCAAAGTTGACTCCTAATTAATAACAAACCCCTTTCAACCTGCGGGACGGGTTTGAATTTTCCCACTTGACAACTCACCCCCTCTGCAATACATCGAATTAAAATTCTCGCTCAGTACATGGAAGCGCTTCGCGCTTAAGTCCTGTAGGGCTGTCCACGAACTGAGGCAGGGATTTATCCCGCGCCAAATAAAATTAATCAATTTCTATGGACAAAAAAGAAATTCAAACCAACAACCCATTGCATGGAATCACACTCGAAACAATTTTGAATCGTTTAATCCAAAAATATGGCTGGAAAGAATTAGGCGAGCGAATCCCAATTCAATGTTTCATCAATGACCCGAGTATTAAATCTAGTTTGAAGTTTTTAAGAAGAACACCCTGGGCGAGGAAAAAGGTTGAAGAACTTTATTTGAAATCGAATTTTCCCACTTGACAACTCATCCCCCTCTCATGTAAACTGCTGGAGTAAGCAAATCCAAAGAAAGGAGTCGCACTTCAAATGATTTTAGAAAACCGACAAGACCGCAAACCTGAAATAAATGTATTGTCTCGAAGTGCGCCTATTGACCGTTCTTAGGTCAAGATTCTGTGTCCTCACAGCCACGGTGCACTCGCATCGTGGCTTTTTTGTTGCTTTGTTCAGACAATAGACGATAGACCGTAGACCGTTTTTCACCGTCCATCGTCCACGGTCTACAGTCAACTTTCAAACCTTCAAACTTGGAAACCTGAAACATGAATTTATCTTTCAAATCCTACTACAACCTGCTCGCTGACCATATCCGCCCACAACGTGGACGTTTCTTCCTGCTTGCTACTTTACTCTTCGGCAGTATCGGCTTGCGGATTTTCGCTCCACAAATCATGCGCAAGTTTATTGATTCCGCTTTGGCTGGCGAAGCGCTTCAAACTTTAACTTGGACTGCGCTTGCATTCATCAGCATTGCATTGATTCAACAAGTTGTCGCAATCGGAGTCACATGGCTTGGTGAAAATGTCGCATGGACTGCTACAAACGCGCTTCGCGCTGAACTTGCCGAACATGCTTTGCATTTGGATATGAAATTCCACAACGACCACACACCTGGTGAACTAATCGAACGCATTGATGGTGATGTCACCGAGTTGGCAACTTTCTTTTCTCAATTCGCTTTGAACTTAATCGCCAACGGTTTATTGATGATTGGTATTTTGATTACTCTCTTCATCGAAGATTGGCGCGCAGGTTTGGCTTTCACAATTTATTCTTTCCTCACAATTTTTATTTTAGGAAAAGTAAAAGACATCGCCGTGCCACATCAAAAAGCAAGACGTGAAGCCGAAGCGCAATATTATGGATTTATTGAAGAACAATTAAACGGCACAGAAGATATTCGCTCCAGTGGTGCAGTTGATTTTTCAATTCGTGAATTATTTCGGCATCAAGGTGAAATCCTCACCCACAATCGTAAGGCACATTTCAAAAGATGGATTATCGAAAACGCAATGGGCTTCGCGCTTACATCAGGTGTGTTAATTTCTATCGTCAGTGGTTATTGGCTTTTCACAGCAGGTCTCATCACCATCGGCACCGTTTATCTTTTTGTGCATTACATGAATTTGCTTGAAGAACCATTTTGGGCAATGACTCATGAAATCGAAAGTTTTCAAACCATCGGTGCCTGCGTAGAGAGACTGACCGAATTCAAAGCACTCAAGCGTGAGGTCAAGAATGACGCGTCCTCTCAAGAGGGAGCGGGTTTAGAAATTAAATCACATCCGCTTGATTTGAAATTTGATAATGTCACATTTTCCTACAATGGAGATGAAAACGTTCTCTCGCGCCTCTCTTTTGACCTGAAAGCTGGTTCTGTACTAGGATTATTAGGTCGCACTGGAAGCGGAAAGACCACCATCGGACGATTGATTTTCCGTCTGTATGATGTCAATAATGGCAGTATAAAAGTTAATGATATAGATATAAAAAATTTGCAACTTGAATCATTACGAAAAAATATCGCCATTGTCACTCAAGATGTGCAATTGTTCAAAGCATCTATCCGTGAAAATTTAACTTTCTTTGACAGAACGATTACTGACGAAAAAATTATCAACACACTTGAAGAATTAGAACTCGGCGATTGGTACAGAAATTTACCCAACGGTTTGGATACTGAACTCGAAACAGGTTCAAAATCATTATCCGCAGGTGAAGCGCAATTGTTAGCATTCACACGTGTCTTTTTGAAAAATCCAGGCTTGGTGATATTAGATGAAGCATCATCTCGTTTAGACCCTGCCACCGAAGTCAAACTCGAACATGCCATAGATAAATTATTGAAAGGCAGAACTGCCATCATCATTGCACATAAACTTGACACCATCAAACGCGCTGACGATATTTTGATTTTAGAACGCGGCACTGTGCTTGAATATGGAAATCGCAAAGAACTTGCAGAGAATCCAAACTCACGTTTTTATCAACTTCTGCAAACTGGTATGGAAGAAGTACTTGCTTAATGGCTCGCCACAGAGAACACAGAGAATTATGAGAAAACCCTCAAAAATCTCTGTGAACTCTGTGCGCTCTGTGGCTAATGCTCTTATAAGGAAATTATTATGACCGAAACAACTCTCAATCAAAACAAAAACATCCCATCCCTCCCAGCATGGAAAGTCATCTGGGAAATGATTCGCTTCCGCCCATGGCTCGATTTTATTGATTTCATCAGCGTAGCTCTAATCCGCTTTTGTTGGCAAATTGCACCCGCATTAATCATCAAAGCATTTTTTGATTATGTCACAGGCGCAACTCAACTTACATTTGGCATTTGGGCAATCGTCGCATTTCTAGTCGCCACATGGATTGGACGCGTCATCGCGAGTTATGGCTTTTATTATGCCGATGTACCCATTTTCGCAGAGATGAATACTCTCATACGAAAAAATTTGTTGACTCATATTTTGAAACGCCCAGGTGCATCACAACTTCCAGATTCTCCAGGCGAAGCCGTCAGTCGTTTCAAAACCGATGTGGACCAAATTCCATTGTTTGTGATTCTCATCAACGATATTCTCGTCGGTGTTGGCATCATCGCTTACGCAATTTTCTTAATGGCACAAATCAGTGTCTCGGTAACTATCATGGCGTTGATTCCATTAATCATTGTTGGCATCGTTGCAAACATTGCCACAAAAAGAATCGAACATTATCGCACTGCTTCACGTCAAGCCGCTGGTAATGTCGCTGGTTTCATCGGCGAATTTTTTGGAGCCGTACAAGCCGTCAAAGTTGCAACCGCTGAAAAAAATATCATCAATCATTTTCATAAAATTAATGATGAACGTCGTGTATTAACTGTTCGCGAAAAATTATTTGATGATGTGCTCGGTTCGATTTATCGCAACACATCCACACTTGGCACTGGCGTTATCTTAATTCTGGTTGGTCAATCGATGCGCGAAGGAAATTTCACACTCGGTGATTTTTCGCTTTTTGTTTATCTGCTCGTTAGCATGGGTGATCTGACAACTTTTGCTGGTATGTTGTGGGCGCGTTACAAACAACTTGAGGTCTCCGTCAAACGCATGTATCGCCTCATGGAAAATGCGCCACTTGATGCACTCGTCAAACATAGCACTGTGGATTTTTCTGCGCCACTGCCTGAAGTTAACTATGATGAAAAAACCGCCTCAGACCGACTGGATGAATTGGTCGCTGACCATTTAACATTTCACTACCCTGATTCATCCAACGGCATCGAAGACATTTCTCTCAAAGTCAAACGCGGCTCATTGACAGTCATCACAGGTCGCATTGGTTCTGGCAAAACAACTTTGTTGCGAACAATGTTGGGCTTGCTCCCTGCTGATTCTGGTCAAATAAAATGGAATGATAAAGTAATACAAGACCCAAGTAATTTCTTCATTCCGCCACGATGTTCATACACAGCACAAGTTCCGCGTTTGTTTAGTAATACCTTGCGAAATAATATTTTGCTTGGTATGAATCGCAGTGATAATGAAATTTACAAAGCCGCAAAACTTGCCGTCATGGATCGTGACCTTGAACAACTCGATGATAACCTCGAAACAATGGTTGGCTCTCGAGGTGTTAAATTATCTGGTGGTCAAATGCAACGAACCGCCGCCGCAAGAATGTTCATCCGTGAACCTGAACTCGTCGTGTTTGATGATTTATCCAGCGCGTTGGATGTTGACACTGAAAAACAACTCTGGGAACGAATCTTTGAATCAGGAAAAGAGATGACTTGTTTAGTCGTATCCCATCGCCGTCCATTATTGAGGCGCGCTGACCACATTATTGTGTTGAAAGATGGCAAGATAGAATCAGAAGGCACGTTAGATTCATTGCTTTCAACAAGTCAAGAAATGCGCGAACTTTGGAAATTAGAAAACGAATAATAAAATGTAGGGGCGAGGCATGCCTCGCCCCTACGAAGGAAAAAATATTATGTCTACATCAGAAGAAATGATTCGCAACACACGAGAAAAATTTAATATCGCCATCGCAAACAAAGATGCTGGAATAATACGAAGTCTGCTTGCTCCAAGTTATCACATCGTTACAGGTCGCAGTGACCAGTTTCATGGTCAGGATGAAGAAGCGAAACGATGGCGTCAAGTTTTTGAATCCGACCCAACTGCAATTTATATCCGCACCCCGCGAGAAATAACGATCAATGAGCGTTGGGGCATAGCAGAAGAACTTGGAAATTGGAAAGGCAGTTACACACTCAATAAAATTTTAGTGAATTCTTCAGGTGTGTATTCTGCCAAATGGCAAAAAACAAAAAATGGAAATTGGGTTTTGCAAGCGGAAGTGTTTACAACGATTGAGTTTGATGAAAGTTGTATTCCGCCAGACCCAATTTAGAATCCGTCATTGATTTACAATGGCGGGAGGAAAATAAAATGGACATTATTACAGGAAAAATTTTGAAATTAAATAATTGGGGCGATGGAAAAATTATCGGGCTTGCAAAAGATGCAGGGAACAAATTAATGGAATCAGGTCTAGATAGAGAAGCGGCTCTTCATCAACTGGATGCTGTTCGCCAAAACCCAGGCAATTTCTTGGCTGATAATTTGTTAGCAGACCTTGCACGTGCTTGTATTCAAATGAATCAAAAAGATGAACCAAGCCTTGATGAATTGAGAGAGCAACCATTGCCATTTCCGATTTGGGGCAAAGAACAAATTGATGAAGGCGCGATTGCACAAATGAATAATGCAATGCGCTTGCCTGTGACAGTGACGGGTGCGTTAATGCCTGATGCTCATGTCGGTTATGGGCTTCCAATTGGCGGTGTGCTTGCAACTGAAAATAATATTGTGATTCCTTATGCAGTTGGTGTTGATATTGCTTGCAGAATGAGATTATCTTTATATGAAGTCTCGCCGATTTTGCTTGGTCAAAAGAAAGGCATGTTTGAAGAATCATTGTGGAATGAAACTGCTTTTGGCATGGGCGCAAAATGGACGGGCAGTAAAAGAGCCAGCCACGAAGTTTTGGATGATGATGCTTGGTATGCGACCAAACAATTGAGAACGTTGAAAGATACTGCTATGAATCAACTTGGCACAAGCGGAACTGGAAACCATTTTGTGGAATGGGGTTCGTTTAGATTGCATGAAGATATGTTCGGCTTGAAGGCTGGCGAATATTTGGCATTGCTCTCACACAGCGGTTCAAGAGGAGTTGGCGCGAAGATTGCAGATAGATTCAGCAAACTCGCCATGGAAAAACATCCTGACCTTGATAAAAGTGTTAAGCATTTAGCATGGTTGAATTTAGATTCAGAAGATGGCTTGGAGTATTGGGTTTCGATGGAATTGGCTGGCAAGTTTGCATCTGCAAATCATTACATCATTCATAAAAGAGTGTCTGCATCTGTTGGATTAAAAGAAGTGGCTGTCGTAGAAAATCATCACAACTTTGCATGGAGAGAAAAACTTGTTGATGGCAAAGAAGTGATTGTGCATAGAAAAGGTGCAACTCCCGCAGGCGTTGGAGTTTTAGGAGTCATCCCAGGTTCGATGGGTGATGCAGGTTATGTCGTCAGAGGAAGAGGTGTGAGTGAATCACTTGAGTCTGCATCTCATGGAGCAGGGCGTTTGATGAGTAGAAGAGCCGCGATTAATTCCATCAGCAAATCAAGCAGAGATGAATATCTCAAAGAACGCGGAGTCACTTTGCTTGGCGGAGGCATTGATGAAAGTCCGCAAGCGTATAAACCGATTGACCAAGTTATCGCCGCACAACATGATTTGGTGGATGTGATTGGTAAATTCATGCCGAAAATTGTAAGAATGGCAGATGAGCCGGGCGATATTTAATTATAAAAGGTGACAGTCACTTTTAAAGTGATTGTCACCTTTTATGTAATTGGATATGTCTTTCAAGAAACATTTCAGTATATTATTTGTTTAATCGATACTCGCCAGTTTTCGGATCAATTATGATTTCAAAGTTATAGCTATCACCATAATAAGTAACTGCCCAATCTTTATTGTTTCGATTTTTTCTATTCAGCGATATTGATATAGAGCAGTCATTATTGTTATTTTCTCTATATAGTTTTCCGCCATTGTCTTCTGCAATTAGTAAAGCTTCATCAGAGGTTATGTTAAATTCTGATATTTTATATTCTTCCCAAGTCGCTGTTAGTCGAGAATATTTTTCAAACCAAGCACCAACTATTTTTTCTTGTGGTTGTATAACTATATTGTGTACTAAACGATTCTCCTCTTTATCATTTTCTATGACTTTAAAATAAGTAAAGTAAACAGATTGTGAACCATAAGATACTTCTTTACATTGTAAATAAAAAAGTATCGAATTTATCTTCCAATCATGTAATTCTTCATTCCACGCAAGTTTATGAATAGAGCCCGCAATAGTAATATAATCTTCCTGCGACCAATTAACTGGAATATACTCACTATTTGGCACTCGAGTTTCAACAGGGATAAAAATATCTTTTTTATCTTGTGAAATGTCTTCGAGAATAGTTACGGGATTTATACTAAATTCTTCATGCAATAATGGTATTGAGCTCTTAGTTTCTTCAAGATAACAAGCTGTTAGCCCGTTTAGTAAAACAAGGAAACTAAATAATAATTTCACATTTATTTTCAGCTTTATCATAGCACTATCCTACTACTCTAGCATTATTTCGTTATTTTTTTTAATTGCAGAGGTATCTATTATAATCAAAGTATGAGGTCGCCATGCTCATAAAAGATACGCAATTCCAAGAACTACTTCTCTCCTTTTCGCAAGAAACAGGTATCAAAGAACGCAAGCAAATCGAAGAGCAGATTTGGAAAAAGTACGGCACGGAAAATACTGTGCTGGTTTTGGATATGTCTGGTTTTTCGCTGTTGACTCGGAAATATGGAATTGTGCATTATCTTTCGATGATTCGCAGAATGCAATTGACCGTTGAGCCAATTATCTCTGGGCATGGCGGGATGTTAATCAAATTTGAAGCGGATAATTGTTTTGCCATTTTGCCAAATCCGCTTAATGCAACGCGAGCCGCAATTAGCATTCAACATGCCTTTGCCTCTTCGAATATATTGACTGCTGACGATTTAGATATTCACGTATCCATTGGTATTGATTATGGAAAAATTTTAATCGTCAACAACGAAGATATGTTTGGGGATGCGGTCAACAGAGCCTGTAAAATGGGAGAAGATATTGGGGATGCTGATGAAATTCTCATCACGAAAGAGGCGATGGATTTAATCCCCAAAGATGCGGAAATTGAAGGAAAGCCTGTTCAAGTCAACATTGGTGGGATGAATACCGATGCTTTTCAAATCATCTATAAAAAAGAAGAAGATAGTGAAGAAAAATAAAAGAGGATATAGAAATCTATATCCTCTTTTTTGAAAGCAAATTTGTTATTTCGGTTTTGCCAAGACCATCGTCCAATAACGGAAATATCCTTTATCAATAAACACATATCCAATTCCAATTTCAGTAAAATTCTTATTCAACATATTTGTACGATGACCACTACTTGCCATCCAACCTTTGACAACATCTGCAGGAGTAAAGTA
>DDVH01000039.1:0-11317 GCA_002345215.1 Anaerolineales bacterium UBA2317 | reverse complement strand
CGTTGAAATGGAGTAGAACCATCTGAACCAGTATGCGAAAAGAATTGCTTACAAGCCATATCAATTGAATGAGTTTGTGCGGCTTGCGTTAATTGAGATTGCGCTGTTACTGCACCCGCGCCAACTTTTTCTCGTTCTATATTTGTTAAGCGAATCACTTCTGCCGCAAAAGCAACTGCATCAGCATCACTCGCATTTGCACATAATGCTGGTACTTCAGCACTTGCGCCAGCCGAGCCAGCCAGTGGAATCGCCGCTTCGCTCGATTCTGCAACGGGTGGAATCAATACCCCACCTTCAACTTCTACAGGTTCAGCCGATGCGCCACTTCCACAAGCCTGCACAAATAAAATAATCAAAGTTAGAAATAAGAAAAACTGTTTTTTCATTGTTTTGTTCTCCTAAAAATATTGGTCGTGTTTACTTCGTTAAAGGGGTTGTGCTTTCAATTTATCTTTTGGAAATCTCACAATCGAATCACAAATCCACAAAACTCGCATTTGATACTATCTTGCCCACGCAAAATAACTTGATTGATGTTTCCGCCACAACTTGAGCATTGACTTGGTGCCGATTTCAACTTCGCCGCCGTTTGCGCATCAATTTCTACGGCTCGATCTGCTTCAAAATCTTTGGCTTTGGCTCGGTTGATGAGTCCCTGCCATTCTTCACAAGGTTGCCAGATATGAAAATGAGCATTCGACAAAGGCGCACCTGACTCAAATGAGATTTTGATATGGTCTTCATTTTTTAACAAACCCTGCTTGCTAGTTTCTAGTTTTTTTACTACCATTACGGGCACATCCACCAACAACTTTTGGAGTTTTTCTTTTTTCGTAGTAATAAATAAAACTTTTTGTGTGGCAACTTCTTCTTTTTGTTCAAAAAGAATACGCTGGTCTGTAAGATATAAAACGCCCTCAGGGTCGCCTTTCTTTTCCTCCCCTGTTTTTGCCCAAACTGCTTTCACAGCCATCACGCCTGATTCTGTTGCTAACAATGGAAATGATGCTTGTGATAATTGCGTTAACATCCAATCAATTTTACGAATTTCATTGCTAAATTGACTCACTTCGCTTCGTAAAGAATCAAACATGCCATAGATTTGATTCCGTGAAGCATTCGCTTGCGCTTCTAACGCTTCAACCTGCGGTTTGACTTGATTCAACAATCCATGGGCTTGTAATTGATTCTTCGACAGGGATGCCAACTGCGTCATGCGCGGGCGTAGAGGTGTAATTCCAGTTTGCAGTTGATTGGCTTGTTGCTCAATTTGCTTATTGATATTTGGCAAAAGTCCATTCCACTTTTTAACAAGATTTAATGCACGTTCTTCAAATCCTTTACCAAAAACATAACCTCGCGAGCGTAATCCTTTAACTTTTTCTGCAAAGCCGTTAATGGTAGTTTGCGTATCTTCCACACTATCACGCACAGCGGTTAGGCGTGTACTTTCTTCAAGAGCAGTAAATTTTGTTTGTAAAGAACTAATTTCAGAAGCAAGTTTTTTGGCAAGGTCAACATTGTTCATCCAACTTCTCTTTTCTTATAAAAATAATTCGATAACATATCCCAAACCTGTCATCACAAATGGAAAGGCAGTCGCCACCATTACCCGATAAATAGACCAATTTTCAAAGGGCCAGGTCGGCGCCCTTTCGGTCAAATCAAAAAGTGTTCGCAGGGTCTGAATTTTTGCTGAAGAATTTGAAAGCGTATCTGGTGTTGCAGAACCAGACATCAGGAAATCATATTCATCTTGAAGTTTGTCAGATATATCGCGTAATGCTTTTTGGCGCGCCAACCTCATACTCACATGTGCTTGCCAAAAAGGAAGGATAAAAGCAAGCGGCATTAAGATAACATAACCGAGGATATAAATCGTATCTTCAGGAAAAACAGGAGTGCCATAAAAATTTCGCATGGCAATAAAAAAGCCAAGCATTGCCCCAAACCCCGCAAAACTTAATCCATATTGTGTAATTGCGTCGAATACCGCACTATATTTTGATTGCGCAATCATCACAGGAAATTGAACGTGTAAATAAATACGATTTAAATTAAAAGCAACAATTAAATGTCGTATAAAAATAATGGCAATCATGTAAAACAAAAGAAAACGCGAACACTGCAAGAGGATTGCCATCAACCAGTTGATTGAATACCAACGTTTACCCAACACTTCAAATATAAAAATCACGCCTAGATACACAATGATGCCACCACTTATTGCACCTATCAGCCACCAATTTCTTAACTCGTGCAACATCCGCGAAACACGCATTAACTTTCCAAGCATAGAAGCAGGCGCAAGCGGGAAAACATATTTATACAAATCTGCAATTGCCCCAGACTGCCAAACATAGAAAAAAATAATCGTAGGGTGAATAATCCAAAAACCAACTTGATTTACCCTATCCATACTACTGCTTCGTTCTAAGCCAGTTTTTGAAAACCACACATCAAAATAAATTGGAAGAACAATTACATAAACAAGAAAAAAAGACAAACTTAACAATGCCGCTTGCCACGGTTTTATTCTCAATCTGGCAAGCAATTTGCCAAATGGGTCTTTTCCAATCACATCTCTCGCGGTAATTGTTGTGTCCATTTTTTTCTCAAAAATAGCAACTACATTTTACTCAATAAATCAATAGCATTTTCAATTCTTTTTAAACATGTTTCGCGTCCAATAATTTCCATTGATTCAAACAACGGCGGGCTGACTTTTTGACCTGTGACCGCGACTCGCAAAATGCCGAAGATTTGATTCGGACTCAAACCTGATTCTTCGACATAACTGCGCATCGGTGACTCAGTGGAGGCATGGTCAATGGATGGGAGGCTTGAGAGAATCTCCAAACATTTTTTAGCAACCTCAGCCGATTGCTTGGCATCGAGTCCTTTCGCAATTAAATCTTCTGGGTTTGGAGAAACTTCTTCTTTGAAGAAGAATGCACCAAAGGCTATACAATCATCTAAAGTGGTTAATCGTTCACGAATGAGTGGAATGATTTTTAGCAATGTATCATCATCAACAGTCAAGCCTTCACGTGTGAAATAAGGCTTGAGGCGAGTAGCCAAGTCGACCGTAGTAAAGAGGCGGATGTGTGTGGCGTTGAAGTGGTCTAACTTTTGAAAATTTATCGCGGCAGGCGAAGCAGTCAAAGAATCAATTGAAAATCTTTCTATCATTTGATTCATGTTTAATACATCATCTTCTGCCACACCCCAACCCATTAATGCAGACCAATTCAAAACACCTTCGGGTGTGAAGCCGAGTTCTTGCATGTCTTTGATAAAAATTGAATAACCATCTTTCATGGCTTGAGCTGATTCGCGTTTGCTCATTTTGCCTTTGCCGCTCGGTTTGAGAAAAACAGAAAGATGAATCCAAATTGGCTCTTCCCAACCAAACGCGCGGACAATGTTTACATGCAACGGAAATGTGCCCAGCCATTCACTGCCACGTAAAACGTGCGTGATTTGCATTTCATGGTCATCTACAATGGCGGCGAGATGATAAGTTGGTAAGCCATCTGTTTTGATAAGCACATAATCATTAAGTTGTTTGTTTTCGGTTTTGATTTCACCGCGCAAATGGTCATGTGCAATGGTGATGCCATCATGTGGCATTTTGAATCGAACTGTATGGGCTTCACCATTTGCGATTCGTTTTGCGGCTTCATCAGGTGATATGTTTCGGCATTTACCATCATAGCGCGGATTTTCTTTGCGCTTCATTTGTTCTTGACGTTTTTTTTCTAACTCATCAGGTTTACAAAAGCATGGATAGGCGTTTCCATTATTAATTAAAATTTTTGCATGATGCTGATAAATTTCTCTTCGTTCTGTTTGACGATATGGACCAAATTTTCCACCAATGTCTGGACCTTCGTCATATTCCAAGCCCAACCAGCGAAGCCCATCCATAATTTCTTGCTCAGCACCTGCGACTGTTCTTTTTATATCGGTATCTTCAATGCGTAGAATAAATTGCCCGCCTGTTTGTTTGGCGAGCAGATAATCATATAAAGCCGTGCGAGCAGTGCCGAGGTGCATGTGACCTGTTGGCGATGGAGCGATGCGAGTACGTGCGGGTTTGATTGACAAGGAATTAACTCCAAAATTTTATTATTGATTAATAACCGTCTACGGTCAGGTTTTAGAAATCTAATTCTTTCTGACGCATGACAACTGATTCGACCAATCCAATACCAAGCATGAGTGCAGTGAGACCACTTCCGCCGTAACTAATGAATGGTAGTGGCAAACCTGATACGGGTAATAAATTTAGATTCATACCGATATTTACTAAGCCTTGAAAAAATATCAGTGTGGCGATGCCAATTGCAATCATTGCACCTGAAAGGTCGCGTGCTTTTTGTCCGGCACGAATACATCGCCAAACAATAAAAGCAATTGTAACGATGATTAATCCACCACCAACTGTGCCAAATTCTTCTGAACTTGCGGCGAAAATAAAATCTGTATGGCGTACTTTCAAAAAGCGCAATTGAGTTTGCGTACCTTGGTTATATCCCTCACCCAACACACCGCCAGCACCGATAGCTATCAATGCTTGTTGCACATTGTAGCGATTTCCATACGTATCATTTGGGTCTGGCACAACAAATGTGACAATTCGTTGTTGTTGATATTCTTGTAAAAATGGGATTCTAACCCCAAGCACAGAAAGAATAACAACTGTGCCAAATAAAACCGCCCCAACTGTGCCAGCAATTAAGATAAAGCGCATTTCAATCCCATTGATAAACAACATGACTGCCAAGATGACAGATAAGACCATCACATTACTTAAGTTTGGTTGCAAGAGGATTAATAGAATAATTCCTGATGCCCATAACACCGCGCCAATCACCCATTTTAGGTCTCGCGGCTGATATTGCACAGCCTCAAAATAACGCGCCAAAATGATAATTGCAATAATTTTTGCAAACTCTGTAGGTTGTAAGAACAATACACCTACTTGAAACCAACGCTGAGCACCAAATGCACTTTGACCAAATCCTGTTAACGTTAATAAAAAACCGACGATGACAATATAAATAGGAATATATAAAGACAACCAATATCGGTAATCAACTGAAGCGACTAAAAAAATTAAAACGACACCTAGCAAAGCAAAATATACTTGCCTAATGATTACTGGCTGCAACACTTCATTCCCAGCAACAGCAGAACGAATCATGACAGTGCCAAATGCCGAAGCAAGTACCACTGCACCTAATAAAAGAAAATCAAAGTTTCGCCAAGAAAGTCCACGAGTCATAATAAAAACACGGATGCAACTAGAACTTCATCAAGTTGACCCGTGCCTCCAATTTTGAAAAAAGAATCAACCTGCGCGATTACGAGTCACACTTCGTAATGGAATATCAGCAACTAATCTTTGTTCACGTCCATCACGCTCCAAACCAATTTGCACAGCATCAGGGTCAATTTCAATATATTTTGAAATCGCCTTCAACAAATCATCTTTCAATGCTTCTAACTGCGCGGGTGTTAAATCTGTACGGTCATGTACCAATACAAGTTGTAATCTTTCTTTTGCACTCGCCGCGCTTTTTTTACGGGTAAAGAAATTCATTTTATTTCCTCCCCGTTAACTTTTGAATGGCAGACCACAAACCACTTTGTGAATCTAAATCCATAAATGGGACATCTTGCCCTTGCAAACGTTTGGCAATATTTCGAAAGGCTTGCCCTGCGCGACTTTTCGCGTCAGTGACTACGGGTGCGCCTTTGTTTGAACCGATAATTACATTTTCATCTTCCGGCACGATTCCGATTAATTGAATGCCGAGCAAATCTAAAACATCCTCGGCAGAGAGCATATCATTATTTTTTACGAGTGTTGGATTCAAACGATTCAAAATTAAGGATGGGTTTCCTTTTTCTTCTGCTTCTAAAATGCCAACCACTCTATCCGCATCTCGCACGGCGCTGACTTCTGGATTTGTTACCACCAAGACTCTATCTGCGGCGGCAATGGCGTTACGAAAGCCACGCTCAATGCCGGCGGGAGAATCAATGATGACGAAATCAGAATCAGATTTGAGGTCATTGCAGATGCGCACCATATCCGATGGTGAGACAGCGTTTTTATCACGAGTCTGTGCCGCAGGAATCAAATACATCTCAGGATATTTTTTATCGCGAATCATGGCTTGCTTTAATTTACAACG
Organism: Anaerolineales bacterium UBA2317; assembly: GCA_002345215.1. Lineage (GTDB taxonomy): Bacteria > Chloroflexota > Anaerolineae > Anaerolineales > Villigracilaceae > Villigracilis. The sequence goes on along the minus strand of DDVH01000039.1, from coordinate 5,108 downwards.
ACCTTCGATCACATCCACAATGTCGTAGACAATGCGATTTTCAAGCCCCATGACCACATCAAGATTTCGCAAACCAATGTCACCATCTATGCACACAACTCGTTTGCCATCCATTGCAAGTGCGGTGGCAAGGTTTGCAACGGCGGTAGTTTTTCCTACGCCGCCTTTTCCTGATGTGACTGTGATTACTTGTGCTGTCATATGATGTCCTGTTAGTTGATTTGTCAGCCTGAGTAAAACGAAGGGTCTCTAAGTCAGAATGACACAATAGTTTTTTAACTTACATTCCACAACTCTGCTTGCAACTTGCCGGCTTCATTAATACTTGCAATTTCAGGTCTGGGGTCTTTTTGTGGTTTGAGCATAGCAGAAACTTCATCGGCGATACGTAATTGATTGGCTGATAAATCTAACGCGCAAATAAAGGCGTTACGATTTCCTTTTGCGCCAGCATGTATCACACCACGTACTCTGCCCCACACTACAACATTTCCTTCAGCAATCACTTCGGCACCTGGGTTTACATCACCAATAATCACAATATTACCCGGATATTCAATGCGTGTGCCAGAGCGAATCGTTTTTGAAATAAATAAAGCAGTTTCATCACTGATTGTATCAGCGAAACTTCTTTGTTCTTCGGGGCGTGGTTTGGATATTCTTGTAGCAAGCCCTAATAATTGTGATGTTTGTTCCGTCATCGGTGATTCACTGATGACTGCCCACAACGCCACATTTCTTTCAGAAAGTTGGTCTCGCAATTCGACCAAGTCATTAACTTTTAATACCTGATTGCCCACATCCATAGCGAGGCGTGCACCTTGAAAAAAGGCGGGCTTTTCATCAATTTGTAGAATCAAAGCAGTGCGTTGGTCTTCCCAAGCGGCATCAGAAAATGTCGCTAGTAATCCATCCCGTATGCCTTTGATTTGGACAATTGAAGTCACTTGTTCCATAGTAATCATTCTTGGTCAAATTATACCTGATGGAACGGTTTAGCCACAGTGAACATAGAGCAAAATAAAGAAAGAAGAAAGAGAAAAATGTGTTTCTAAATATTTCTATGGCTTAATAATATTTTACGGATTTACTCCCGTTGCTGAATCCGTCGCTTTGATTTCAAAATATGCCTTAATCATACGTGCCACCATCGGACCTGCCACACTTGCACCTTCGCCACCATTATAGGCAAATGCAACCACTACAATTTCAGGGTCATCATACGGAGCGTATGCTAACGTCCAAGAGTGTGTGGGCCAAGCCCCAAATGCACAGCGGTCTGCTGCACGGGCTACATCGTCACAATATTCGGCTGTGCCTGTTTTGCCTGCTACGGCTATTGGAAAATCTACAAACAAATCATGCAATGTACCAAAAGTCGAATCAGTCACGGCTTGGCGCGTCCCTTGTCGAACTGCTTGTATTGCTTCTGGTTGGATAATCTTCAAATCATCTGTCAATGTACAGTATGGACCTTCACATGAATAGCCTTGAATTAATGGTGTGACAGTCACATCCCATTTGGTGTTTAGAGTGAATGGAGAAATTTGATAACTACCGGGTGTGTCAAATTGTGTTGCTGTAAAATCTGTAGGATTAAACCAATACGGAATAACATTACCATCACCATCTGTTACTTGACGAACAATGGTTGGTTGCATCAGGACACCATTATTAGCAATGACGGAGCCAGACATTAAAACTTGTAGTGGTGTGGCAAGAACATATCCCTGCCCCACGCTAGCAATATATGTGTCACCTGTTGACCAGTTTTCCCCTGTGTTGATGCGTTTCCAATCAGGGTCAGGAATCAAACCATCTTGTTCACCTACCAACTGAATGCCGGATGGTTCGTCATATCCTAATGCGCGTGCATATTGGCGAAGACGTTCAATGCCTAAACCTTGCGGAATTTCATCTTCATAACCGCCACCAAGTTTATAAAAACAAACATTACTAGAATAAGCAATACATTGTAAAAAGCGCAGGCTACCAAAACCGGCGGGATTTTCTGAAAAGATATAATCAACGAACGGGCGCGTGTTTGCATCAGTACAAACATCATTGGGGTTGAAGCGTTCACACAATAATAATTGACCTGGTGTTTGTACAATCTTATTTAAATCAATCACGCCTTCATTAAATGCGCCGGTTGCTGTTGATAACTTAAATGTAGAACCGGGCGGGTACTCTGCTGAGATAGCATTATTTAATAAAGGTTTACGAGGGTCTTGACTCAATTGTTCGTAATAATAAGCAGGAATGATGCGAGACAAACGATTGTTTTCATAATCCGGATAAGAAACCATAGCAAGAATTTCGCCTGTTTTCGGATTCATAGCAATAATCACACCGCTTGAAATTCGGGTTGTTCCAAAATATGTATTCCAAAAACGAATCTCTTCTAACAATGTGGCTTGGGCGGCAGCTTGCAAACGTGTATCAATTGTCAAATACACATTATTGCCCGGCGATGGTGCAATTGGTGGTTCTAAGTTACGCAATTCTTGTCCAGCCACATCTACTTGCACAACACGCAAACCATTTCTGCCGGCTAAAACCTCTTGTAGTGATAATTCCACACCTGAATACCCAATCTTATCGCGATTAGGAACAAAACCTTGCGCACGCAACTCTTCTTCTTGAGATGCAGGGATAGGACCCAAAAAGCCAACGACATGAGAAGTTAATGCACCTGTTGGATAATCACGTATCGCTTCAATCTCGACTTCGACACCCGGCCAGTCCATTGATTTTTCTTCTACCATTCGAGCAATTTCTTCAGACACATTACAAGCAACCTTAACGGGGCTATATGGTGCTAATGTATTTTGCAATGCCACCATTTGAGCAATACTTGGTCCTGATATACAGGCACTAAACAGTTTTGCTTCTTCAAGTGAACTTTCTGTGAGAAACCCACCGGGAACTTCAATCAATATTTCATCGGTGATAGAGTTTTCCGAAATAAAATTACCAACAGATACTTCAATAATTTCAGATATCTCACGATAAATTTGTTGAATTTCAGAATTATCGGCTGGTAAGTTGGCGGGCGTAATAATCACATTATAAGAAGCGACATTGCGTGCCAAAATATAGCCATGTCGGTCGTAAATAATTCCGCGTGGTGCAGGTACACTCACTTCATTGGTGTAATTATCCACTGCACGGGCAGCAAAATCTGCATTTTGAAAAATTTGTAGATTAATTAATCGTACCAATAAAGCTGTAAATGCCAGCAAAATAATAATATAAATTGTAGTGATTCGCCACGTTTCAAAACGAACTGGGCGGTTTGAATTCACACTCATTCCATCACCTCAGCAGGATAAACCCAATAAGAAAGGTCTCTCATTAACGTATAAACAGGAATAGAAAACAACATATTCAACAATAAAGTAGGTAAAGTAATTAATGTAGCCACGTCTGAAAAAGAGAATGATGTGCCTAAAAGCGTTAAAACACCAAATGATAGTATGTGCATAACCAGTGTGCCTGTAAATACAACACTAAACATAGCCAGCAATGGGGCTTGCCAAACTCTTCTTTGTAAAATACGGGCGATGTAAACAATGCTTATATAACCAACGACAAAGACAATCCACGGTAGGCTCGAAATGAAAGCAACAAATAAACATGCCACTGCCGCCCAATGCCAAGCGGAATCAACGCGCTCTTGTAAAGCCCATGCCGCAATGATTAACATGGGTAAGTCGGCATAGCCTTGAAGTAAATGTATTTCGCTGACGAGTGATGATTGCACTATCACTGCCAGCCCAAGCAAAGGGAATGCTATGATGTTTCGCATGTGTTTAATACTTTACCACAAGGAATTAAGGGATTATGAATATTTATTAAGGGGAAACAGGCACAAGCGGACTAATATCTACCGGGCGGAAGTTGGTGATGACTAATACGATTTCAAGGCGGGTAAAGTCTACGGCAGGTTGAACTGTCGCTTGCTGAAACAGCTCGAATTCCAGAGTCCGAAGCGTGACGACTTGCCCAATGACTAAATCGGCTGGGTATCCACCACCTAAACCGGATGTCAAAATTAAATCGCCTGGTTCAACTGTTACATCTTGTGAAATTAAATCCAGAGAAATATCTCCAGTGACAGAGCCATATAAAACAGCATCGGTATCCGCATTTTGTAGATAGACATTGACACCTGAAGCTGGGTCGGTGATTAATTGCACGCGCGCCGCATCAGCAATGACTGCATCTACTCTGCCAACTAAGCCTTGATTTGTTACAACAGGCATACCACGTTGAATATCATCATTTGAACCGCGATTGATAATGATGTAATGTAAAAATGGACTTGGGTCACGGCCGATAACCGAAGCGGCTTTATATGTACTTTCTGGGTTGGAGCGCGAAAAATCTACCAATGCCGCCAGAATTTCTGTTTCGTTGACGCGTTGTTGTAATTCAATTAATTGTGCTTGCAGTTGTGATACTTGCGCTTCAAGGTTGGCATTTTCTTGACGAAGCGCCACAATATCTCCAGGGGCTGTTACTAAATCTTGAAAGCCTTGATAACGTGTGAATATCCATGTTTGGATGCTGATAAATATAGAACTAAAACGATTCGAGGCAGTGCCAAAAAATCCACCTAATGCTAAGGCAAGGATCCCCCCAACGACTAAAAATATGATTGTTGTCTGTAAAGAACGGGATTTCATTTTATAGATAATGTTCTCGTCGCCAAGGACGGCAACGAAAGCAAATATTAACCGACATGCCTTGTACTGCCACGTTCTAAACCAACTAAGAAGCGTGAAAGATTATCAAAATCTTCAAATACAATTGCCGCGCCTCTGGCAACACAGGTGAGCGGGTCTTCTGCAACCCAAACTCTTAATTTCAATTCGTCTGTTAGGCGTTCTGCTAAGCCTTGTAACAAAGCACCACCACCTGCTAAACAAATACCAACATCCATTAAATCTGAAACGATTTCGGGCGGAATTTCATCTAACGCATCGCGAACGGTATCAATAATCACTTGCACAGAGCCAGATAAGGCTTCACGAATTTCAACCGAAGATATTTCTACTGTTTCTGGTAAACCAGTCACCAAGTTTCTTCCGCGCACTTCCATA
>DDVH01000031.1 GCA_002345215.1 Anaerolineales bacterium UBA2317 | reverse complement strand
GTGTAACTTATATTTTCTTTTTCAACTCAAAACTTTCATCACCACCTAAAGAATTTTGCAAAGGCTGGCTGTCTAACTTCATCACTTTGCTGTTTGCAAAAAATGCAAAATCAAAATTTGTTTCATCACCTGCAACTTTACCGGGAATCGGCATCAAGCGTGCAGTGAGTGGTTTGTCGAGGCGCAGTGACAAAGCACACAAGTCTAATAAAAGAGGCGTAATTTCATCAGCACTTGAATCGCCGGGCAAGGGAACAGTATCCAAGCCCGTGCCACAAACTGCTGAATACAACAAAGCATCTTTGATGGTCAACGTTCCATCCGCGGCGCGTTTTGCCAAAACAGAATCTTCCAAAACAGGTTGCATAAAACCATTGAAACCGACATGCGGAAAATTCGCACGTTCAATCGCTTCGGTGAGAATCGCGGCAGCGGCAAGCGAACCATGCAAACCAATTTTTTTCACACCCATATTTTCAACTGCCTTGCCCAATGAATGTGCATCATCAGGAAATGGCGCGAAAGAAAAATCAATTCCTAAAAAAATTATTTCAGATAAATCTTGCTTTGCGATTTTTTCAATGGCTTGACCATGTTTTTCGATTTCAGAAATTAACGCGCTTCTTCCTTCGTGGAGGCTTGATGTTCCAGCGAAAGCATTCACTGCCACGTCAGCAGACTCAACCGCGACAGCAAACGCAGATTCATCATCATTCCAATACGCGGCAGGGAAAAACGGCGCGCCAGCATTCACATTTGCTAACGCCGCAAATCTTAAATTTGCAAAACCATTTGCGTCTAATGGCGCATTTCGGACGATAATCTCAGCACATGCTTTAACTTGTGCAAGATGAATATTGTTGTCACTTGTCATTGCTCCACTAAAAAATATATTTTCACTTGCAGAAATCGCTTCTGGAATTACCTGATAACTTTTTGGAAATTCAGGCAAAGCAGGTCCTAACGAAGCGTAAGAAATCCCAACTTCTTGAATGGCTTTAGAAAAATTATTCGCAAACTTAGGTAAATCATTTATGTTTTTTTCACCAAGCAATTTTGGAAATGGAATCGTTGCTAAGCGAACAGTTTGCACTTCATAACCCGCAGATTCAAATGCGGATTTTGCTTTAGATAAAAATTCTCCTGCCTTTCGTAGGATTTTTTCATTAAGCGGATATTTAGGATTGCAAAAATAAGTGATAGATCGGATTTTCATTAATTTAAGAAACCTTTTATTGGATGGTTGTTATCAAAACCATTAAAATATACATCTCTTTTATCCAAGGAAGGTATCTCATCAATACCACACTCAGTTAGTACTACTGCATCAAATTCTTCTCCTAAGTTAGGCGAAGGAATATTTCTTAAAGCTTTTCCTAATTGATAATCAGTACCAAGTAAAAAATTTACTAATAGTAAATTAGGTCTATGAACTTTCAATTCATTTGATTTACGTTTATTGTTAAGTGCTTCCCTGACAGCAGTATCTAAAAATCCCTCAGGTAATCCAGTACCCATCCATGGTTGATCAAAATTATTTTCTGCCCTATGCGGATTTTCTATAAAGATATGTATGTTTTCTATTTCTTTTGAATTAGATAAGACAATAGGGGAAATATTGTAAGATTCCATTATTTTTTCTTTTAAATAAATCGGATCCATAACGGGTTCTAATAATTCATCCAGAAAAAGATCAATTAAATTGTTTTTCGGAAGCGAAAATTTATTAAATGGTCGATGTGAAACTTTAAGCCACGGATGAATAGGTTTGATTAATTCTGAAATAAATTCTTCTAGCCCAAAGGATTTTCTGTATACTGTACATTCTACGAAAAACGTGTTTCCATCTAAATCTACTTTCAAATCAGGACCTGATTTTGTCCACTCAACTTTTCCTTTCAATTGAAAGGAAAATAACTTTGCAACTTGTAGTTCCCAAATCAAACTCCAGAAGTTTTCAAATTCACATCCTTTGTAAATTCTATCTCTATCCCAGTTAGATAATTGTTCAGCTTCAAATAATAAAGAATCAAAAAATTCAAATAACTCTTCATTTTCCCAAGTCCCTAACCGCCAGCTTAAGTAATGACAATAATATGGCGAAGTATCCAAACAGCTTTTTAATTCATTTAGTGGAAAATACTTATTAATATTTTTATAGCGCCTTAAACGCTCTTCAACCAAATCCCAGTTTAGATATTGATTTATTATGGTTTTATGAGATGGAACTTTCATCATGCATTCTCTGCCTTAAAACCTCAAACATTAACACTGACCCAGCTATCCCTGCATTTAATGACTCTATATCCCCAGACATTGGAATACTGATTTTTCCATTCGCTAACTTTCTTGCGGATTCACTTGCACCTTCTGCCTCACTGCCGATAATCAAAGCCATTGGTTTTCGTAAATCAGTTTCCCAACAAGATTCTCCATTCATGTCTGCAATCAAAACATTCAAACCTGCCAACTTTACAACCTGACTTATTTCTTCCCAACTCATTTCTTGAATTGGCAATTTGAAATGAGCTCCCATCCCAGAACGTAAAACTTTGGGAGCAAATGCATCCGTTGTTTCTGGTGGAATTAAGATTGTTTGTACGCCTGTCGCAAGTGCTGACCGAAGTAGTGTGCCAAGATTGCCAGGGTCACGGATTTGGTCAGGGATTAAAATAAAATTTGGGGAATTAGGAATCGGGAGTTGGTTAATTTTGAGAACTGCCAGAATCCCTTGTGGTGATTCTGTCTCGCTGATTGATTTCATCACACTTGCAGAAACTTCTTCAACTTCAATATTCTTAGACTTTAGACTTTCGACCTGAGACTTTCCTCTTTCACTCAAAGTTTCATCATATAAAACGAAATGGAATTCCCAATTGCTATTTACTGCTTCTTCAAAAAGGCGAACGCCTTCAATCACAAACAAGCCTGCTTCACGTCGTTCTTTGGCGCGACCTAATAAAGCGCGTACTAATTTTATTTTTGAGTTTTGGTTGGATGTTATCATGGAGAATAGAGGATGGGTAATGGATTATGAACCATTAACCATATTCCATTTATCAAGAAATACTTTTACAGAAGAATCATCAAACAAAATAATCCGAACTTTTTCAACTCCAGAGTTTTTATTTTCTACAAAATAGTCATCAATAGATTTTAAGATAATCCCTGCCGCACGTTCTTTCGGAAAACCGAAAATTCCAGTTGAAATGGCAGGCATAGAAATAGATTTGCATTTCAATTCGTCTGCAACTCGTAAAGAACCTGTCACTGCATCTGATAAATTTTTATCATCGTCAGAAGTTTCACCCCAAACAGGTCCGACGGCGTGAATCACATGTCGCGCTTTCAGCAACCCGCCTGAAGTCCAAGCAGGAAGCGCATGAGAAACAGGTCCATGCTTGCGAATCCAATCATCACTTTCTTTTTGAATAGCAGACCCACCTTTATTTGAAATCGCCCACGCTACACCACCACCATGTTGCAAATCTTCATTCGCCGCATTGACGATTGCATCTACTTCTTCAATCGTAATATCACCCTGCACAATTTGCAGAGTTTGATTTGTAGATAGTTTTCTCTCAACGATAATGGAATTCATTTTTCTATTTTACCCCGTTAAAAATTATTGGGACACGCTAACGTGTCCCAATTGATTTACTTTGTTTGTGAAACCACTGCCGCAAAGGCTTGTGGGTTTCGTACTGCCAAGTCAGCCAACATCTTGCGATTGAGTTCAATGTTTGCTTTCTTCATGGAAGCCACCAAACGACTGTAAGTGGTGCCATTCAAACGTGCCGCGGCATTGATACGTGCAATCCACAACTTGCGTAAATCACGTTTTCGCACACGGCGGTCACGAGTGGCGTACCACAGGCTTTTCAACATTGCTTCATTTGCTCGTTTGAACAAAAGATGTTTTGAGCCACGTTGCCCCTTCGTGATTTTCAAAATTTTCTTATGACGTAAATGTCCTTGCGGACCACCTTTCACGCGCATCTTACTTTATACCTCCTGCAAACTCGCGGGCGTCGGTAAGTTATACCAGTTGCATACACCCGTAAGCCGCAAATAAAAAATTTGACGACTATCGGAAGACTAGGCTTCCATATTTGGAGCGAGACGCTTAATGCGTTTGATATAACTGCGACCTTTCACAGTCACCATTTCGCTCAATAATGCTTTGGTTCGGTCAGAAGTACGGCGACGTAAATGGCTTTTGCCACCTTTCGTTCGCACAAGTGTGCCGGAGCCGGTCAAACGAAATCTTTTAGATGTCGCTTTGTGGGTCTTCAGCTTGTATTTCTTTCCAGGTTTTGCTTTGCGAGGCATACTGGTTTTCTCCTTTCGGTAAAATAAAACTGCGGACATTCTCACGCCCGCAGACTTTCAACATCTTTTGGGTCTTACTCTTGATTAGGCTTCCGCTTCGTTCTTAACTTCAGCCTGCTCTGTTTTTTCTTTCTTTTTTGCCGCCCCAGCCTTTGCAGGCGCAAGCACTACGAGCATCGTTCTACCTTCCATTTGAGGTGGCACTTCAATCATAGCCACATCCGAAAGTGATTCAGCAACTTCCTTCAAATCTTCAAGCGCAATTTCAGGGTAATCCATTTCGCGTCCACGGAATTTCACAGTCACACGCACTTTATGACCTTGCCCCAGCCAACGTCTGGCATCATCCACTTTGAAACCACGATGTGCCTCATTCGTTTTCGGGCGCAGACGAATTTCCTTTACTTCAATCTTGGTCTGGGCCTTTTTTGCTTCCCGTTCTTTCTTTGCCTTTTCATAAATGAACTTACCAAAGTCCATTACACGGCAGACGGGTGGGTTGGCTCCCGGCGAAACTTCTACTAAATCCAATTCCGCTTCGCGTGCAATCTTCAAGGCTTCCTTGATAGAAACAACACCTACGTTGCCTCCATCGGGACCAATCAGACGCACTTCCGCTACACGGATGCCCTCATTTACTCTAAATTCGTTGGCGCTTATACGATACTCCTCTAATGGTTAGACAAAACAAATCCAGCCTTTGGCTGGTTTTTAGTGCGCAAAATAATACCACGAAGGGGCGAGAATCGTCAACAAA
>DDVH01000053.1:29537-50878 GCA_002345215.1 Anaerolineales bacterium UBA2317 | reverse complement strand
CATGGTTTGTCATATGCCGATGGTGATTCCAGCCGTAGCAAGTGCTTCGGCTGTATATAATCATTTTTGTGTTGTCCCATACGTCCCCCCCCCAATTGTTAAGAATGTCCCGACAATTGCTAAATCTCCACGCGAGATAAATGCCGCCATGTAGGCTAAAGCTACACCTGGGTCAGAAGCGGCGGAAATTCCTTCTTTTGCAATTTCGATAAATGATTTCTTTTGTTCAAGTTGAGTCTTCGTGCGATTTTGTAATCCAAAATATAAAATGATGGCAGAGACAATCGCAACGCCCATCATCGCCAAATAGGTGATGCGACCCGCTTCAAATTCTGACATTCCATCTGCTACAAAAATTTTCGGCAGTTGCAAAACAACAAACACAGTCAACAACGCACCAATACCATTACCCACACCTTGAATGCCAGATGCTTTGCCACGGTCTTCATCCATTGCATAATCAGCAATGACAGTAGAAATCATCGTCGTCACAGCGGATGAACCGAGTGCAAATAATCCGCGAAAGAAAAATAATGTAAAAACACTATCAATGTTTGGATAAAAATATAAAGCTAAGCCCATGATAAGAAAACCAGCCGCAAAAACAAACTTGCGACCGATCTTATCTGATACAGTTCCCCATGCACCAATGGATAAAAGAATAATAATCTCGGCAAAGAATTGCAGATTGCCACTCAAGACACCTTGTTGAGATTCAGGAATACGAAGAACTTCAGTTAATAAAAATGGTTGGAACTGTGGCAAGAATGTAAATAACAACAATGATGTGACAGTTGCAAAATAATATGTAAACATGTTGCCGACTGTCACGCCTTGCATCAAACGAATGGGACCGAATTTGGTTGTCATAAAATCTCCTTAATTGCAGTAATCAGTAAATCTAAAATCGTAAATCAAAACGGTCTCGGGGTTTCACCTAATTCCAAACTAATCCACTTTAATTCTGTAAAATGCTCCACTGAATATTTTCCGCCGCTTCGACCAAAACCAGACATTCCATATCCGCCAATCGGAGCCATAGGGTCTGATTGAAATGAATGTGCGCCGACATGCACCGAACCGCATCTAATTTTTCTCGCGGCTGTCATGCCACGTACTAAATCATTGGTTAATACACCTGCACTTAATCCATAATCACTTTCGTTTGCAATCGCAATCATTTCATCAAATGAGTCACACTCTGTCACCGAAGCGACAGGTCCAAAGGTTTCTTCACACCAACTCGGTCCAGATTGAGGCGGGTTGTAAATCACAGTAGGCTGAAAAATTAAACCATCATGCACATCGCCGCCTGTTAAAATTTCTGCACCACCATCTTTTGCGGCTTGCACATGCTGAATCACTTTATCCAATGCACGTTGATTAATCAACGGACCATACGCAGTTTTTTCATTTCGCAAATCACCGAGTTGTAAACTTTTTGCTTTCTTTGCCAATGCTTCTGCAAACGCGCGACCATTTGGTTTTTCAACTAAGATGCGCGCGCTCGACATACAAATTTGACCCGCATGTGTAAACGCACCGACAGCCGCAATCTCTGCCGCTTTGTTTATATCTTCATCATTCAAAACCAATAACGGATTTTTTCCACCAAGTTCCAATTGCAAACGCTTCATGGATTGAATTGCAATCTCACCAATTTTTACGCCCGTTGCAGTTGAACCCGTTAATGCAATACCATTAATTCCAGAATGTTTTGCTAATGGTTCGCCAACTTCTTTTCCGAATCCTGTCACTACATTGAACACGCCATCAGGCAAACCCGCTTCGTGTAAAACTTTTGCAAATTCAATTGCAATCAATGGTGTTTCTTCAGATGGTTTTGCAATGACTGCGTTGCCCGCACCTAATGGAAACACAACCATTTTTGCCAACAACACCAACGGCGCATTGAATGGTGAAATTGCTAACACCACGCCTACAGGTTCGCGCACCACCATAGACATGCGATGTGGTTTTTCATTCGGCAACGTGTCTGCATATAATCTTCGCACTTCGCCCGCTGCTGTTCTCAAAACGGATGCCGTATACAAAACTTCATATTTTGCTTTGATGATGGTTGACCCGCTTTCGTCTATCAACAGATTTAATAACGCTTCATACTTCGCTTCAACTTGGTCAGCACACTTCAACAGAATCCTCTCCCGCTCAGCGGGCGGAAGTGATGACCAATACAAAAATCCCTTGCGTGCTGATGTCACCACCACTTCAACATCCGCTTCTGTTCCTCTAGCGGCATGACCAAGAATCTCTCCAGTCATTGGTGCAAGACTTGTGAATGTTTCGCCAGTTGATGCAGGGATTTCTTTTCCGTGAATAAAATGTCCGTAAGTTTTCATAATAATTCCTAAATTCTTTCTTCCAACATACTTGCCTTCAATAAATATTCTCTTGCTTTCTTTGGGTCTTTTGCAATTTCAGCAAGCGACACGTTTCTCTTCACACGTTCTTCTTCTGATGTCATAGCCATATTTTTATATTGCTGATCTGAATACAACTGCACAGATTCAATTGCATACTTTCTTCGTTCATTTGAATAATCATCCAAAATCGAATCTGATTCCCCATTACAGATTCGGATAAATTTTTCGGTCAAATTCGCCGCATCATGGATTCCGCTATTCATGCCCATCCCACCTGATGGATTGTTGTTATGAGCAGAATCACCAACTAACACCACACGCCCCACTCGAAAAGTATCCGCTACGCGTTGATGAACTCGATATAACTGTGTCGTTTTTATTTTGTAATCTGGAACTTCACCAAAAAAATTTGAGATTCTTTTTCTCAAATTTTCTTCTTTCATTGCAACTATTTCATCTTCATCATTTTGCATCCGAAAGACCACACGCACAATATCTGGCAAATTTAAAATAATGACCCACTCTTGCGGGTCAAAGACATAACAAACTTGTGCAGCATTAGGGAGCAAATCATTTGTATTCAAGTCACTTCCTATTAAAAGAAAACGGTCTTCGTATGTTTTGCCTTGAAAGCCGATATTAAGTTGTTTACGAACTGTACTATGCGTCCCATCTGCGCCACATAAATATGAACCTTCTTTTTCTACAATTCCTTTTTTCGTTTCAAAACGAGCAACGATATGATTTTCTTTTTCAACAAAGTCAAGCAATTTATGTCCCATATAAACTTTGCCAAATTCAGTTAACTCAACCGCTGGTTTCAACACTCGCGTCGCAATATATTGTGGACATTGCAAGCGATATGGATGTTTTGTATCTTTGGCAATTACTTGATAATCAAAGTCTGCAATAATTTTTCGTGTTGCTCGTTCCCAATATTGCAATTGATTAACTTTATAGCCATGTTTAATAACATCATCCACAACGCCCCAAGTTTCAAATAATTCTAAAGTTTTCGGGTGAAATGTACTCGCGCGGATTTGTGTATTTAATTCCTCATCCGCTTCATAGACTTCGGCATGAATCCCTACACGAGCAAGTGACAATGCAAGTGAAAGACCCACAGGTCCAGCACCCACAATTAAAATCGGAAACTGATTACTGATCACTGATAACTCATGTCTTGTACTTGTTATTCTCTTTCCCCTGCATGTAAAATCCTTACCAATCTCTCTCGCATTGGAATTCCCAACATGCGGTCTGCTAAAACATTGGCGGGGTCTTTTTCTACAATTGTTCGGCGCACAAGTTCATCACGAGCTTTTAATTCCGCTCGTTTTTCCTTATCAATTGGCTTTGCATTTTTCACAATCTCAACCCACTTTTTGACATATTCCATCATCACAGGTTCAACTACCGATTTGAAATCTGCAAATGGTAACAATCCACAAATTGCAATTGGAGATAATGTACTACGAGTATATAAATGAATCGGATTGAACACTTTATAAGCAGGGTTTCGTTTCAACGTAATCCATGCTTGATTCATTTGTTCGTGATATTGATTCAGATGTTCAAAACTGGCGGGTGCATCATAACGTGGAAGAAAATCAACGTAGCAAAAAACATCAGGTGCAGTACCAAGTGCAAATCCAAGATGAGGCGCATCAATTTCATCATTCAACCAACAAGTTAAATGAATATTTGTAAATCCAGTTTCAGGTTTGCCAATCCATGAACGCACAATCCAATCCATTGGACTTTTATCACCTGTGTAAGTAAACATTGTGCCAACAGTGTTACCTTGCAAATCAGGAATATTTTCAATATCTTTGCATTTCAAATCACGCTTCAAACTTAAATTGGCATTGATGTATTCCCATGCTTGCTCACGAACATTTAACAAGTAATTAAAATTTTCAGTGTTATCAATTGGCTTACGAGAATCAAGCACATCTGCAAGTTGTTGAGTTGTATCGCTCATGTTTTCTCCTGTTTACTGATAACTGATTACTGTTCACTGATGATTGGTTCTGCCAAATGCCATGGTCTGCCATTCAACACATCGGTGCGATGCGAAACCATTTTGTTAACAGAAGCCGCAGGGTGAATCATTGCTGTTGTTAAACCATCATTTGCCATTGTCACAATTGGAACATTTATATTTCCATCAAACGGTCTATTCTTCCATTCCGTCCACAATGTAAAATCTTCGGTGATTGCATAAATGCCAGAATCTTTTTTGCTGGCAACAATTAAATTCATTCTATTTTCTGCGGCGCGTTCTTTGAAACCAAATTCTGTTTCCCATTTTTCTAAAATCATAGTTGGCACACAAACTACATCAACGTCTTTTAATGCCGTCAAACGAAATGTTTCAGGATAAATCGCATCATTGCCAACGATGATTGCCACACGCCCAAACTCTGCATCAAAAATATTTAATTCATTTCCTAACTTCGCCCAAGCATATCTTTCTGAATAATGTAATTGTGGTTGCTTCAACAAAATTTTATTTTTATCAAACATCACGCCCACATGTTGATTATCTTCAACAATCGAAGTAACAACAAAAGAATCTTTCATCGCGGATTGCAATGCACGAATCATTTCATTATCATTTTCTTTAAGATGAAATAACTCTGGCAAAACGATTAACTTAACTTGATTTGATTCCGCCTCTATAATATATTTTTTCGCCTCATCAATCGCTTCTTTTCCTTGACCTGAAACCTGTATCACCCCCGCCAACAGATTCTCAGCCCCAACTTTTTTCTTATTATCTTTTGGTTCGTCACCAATCGGTTTATATAATTCTGGTCGGCGAGATGTGAAAATATCTGTGCCATCAGGTCTTAATTTGTTATCAGCAAAATCAACTTCAATATCAGCAAATACAACGGCTTCACCTTTTTTCGACCCTTTGGCTAAAACCGTTCCATCTGGTGCCACAATTTGACTTTCACCTGCACCTTCGAGAAAACTTGGGTCAATTTTTAATTTCGCCGCAACATTTGCTCGCATTTCCTCTGGCACAAGTGACCCAACTTTATTCGCCGCTACTACATACACTTTATTTTCTGCCGCTCTTACAGGAATGTGCAATGAGGCTTCATCATGTGCGAATGAATTTAGACTGTTCAACAAGATTTGAGGTCTTCTAACAGCCAATGATCTTGCAACTTCAGGGATGACTCCATCCATACAAGCATACATACCTACATCACCAATATTCGTAGAAAGAATCGGCGCGATTTCTGTTGCTTTTTCTAAAAAGTTATTTTCATTGCCCATCAAAATTTGCTTGTCATTGACTCCGACAACATTCCCCGCTCGGTCAAATAAAATATTCGTACCTGTTACTTTATTACTCAATCCGCCGTCCTCGGCTGGGCGTTTCATCGTCACATTGATTTTTATATAACAGGCATGTTCTTTTGCTTTTTTTGCAATTCCCTGAATAAACTCATCTTCTAATGTCACAGCCACACGATAACAATGTTCCGCGTTTTCATACCACGCAATGTGATTCACAAATTCAGGTAAAACCATCACATCTGGTTTATGTTTTGCCGCTTCGTCAATCATGCGAATACAAGTTCGTAAATTTGCTGAAACATCGGCAGTGACCGCAAATTGCACCGCCGCCGCTCGAATCTTGGTTTTCTTAGCCAAAAACTGCCTCCATGCCTAAATGTTATAACATTATGACAATATACCGCAGTAAAGCACTTTCTGTCAACAATGTGAGTGACTAATGCTCTCAAACTGATTT
Source organism: Anaerolineales bacterium UBA2317 (assembly GCA_002345215.1). Lineage (GTDB taxonomy): Bacteria > Chloroflexota > Anaerolineae > Anaerolineales > Villigracilaceae > Villigracilis. Next base: position 44,719 of record DDVH01000053.1, on the reverse strand, counting down.
AATTTACAAAACACATATCTGAATATGCGCATAAATTTGGACTCACGTAACTATTTAATTACACTTAAGAATAAGATTTACTTGCCCTGTCAGAAATCTGACAGGGCATTTTTTTATAGAAAAGTGGGAAAATTCCCCTTTTGGGGAATAGCGAAAATACGAAAATTCTAATCTTAAAATTGTTGACTTTAATTTTATTCTATGTATAATGCGTTAAATCGGTAACGTTACCGGTATCGTTCTCTATACGCAACACAATTACTGATATGCCAACAAAAAAACGCACGGTCACTATCCAGGATGTTGCAAAGAAAGCAGGAGTATCTGTTTCTACAGTTTCGCGCGTATTAAACGGAAAGGCAGATGTGGCAGAAAATACGCAAGAAAAAATCCTCAGCGTTATCAGTAAGTTGGGATATACCTCTAACCTAGCCGCACGCAGTATGCGAAGCCGCCGGAAAGATTTGCTAGGTTTAGTCGTACCGGATATCGGTTTCCCTTATTCAATTGAAGTGATGAAAGGGATTAACCGAGCCATAGCAGAATCAAAATTTGATTTATTGGTTTACACCATGGGGGATGTGAAAAAATCTGGGGCAGTCATCCACGAACAACATTACGTTTCCTTATTAAATAACTCAATTACTGATGGCGTGATTATTGTGGCAAGTGCCGCGGCAGAATTTATTACCGATGCCCCCATCATTGCTGTTGACCCGCATGTAATAAATCCGAGTTATCCATCTGTACAAGGAACAAATTACCATGGGGCATTAGATGTGATGAATTACCTTTTGCAATTGGGACACAAACGCATCGGATTCATCTGCGGGAGACCTGAGATTGCCAGCGCAGAAAGACGGCTTACGGGATACAAAGATGCACTCAAAAAAGCAAGCATCGAAATTGATGAAACATTAATTAAAGATGGGGATTTCACAACAAAATCTGGTTATACATCCGCTTTAGAGTTATTGAAACTAGAAAACCCACCTACTGCAATTTTTGCCGCAAACGACCAATCTGCATTGGGTGTTTTTCAAGCCGCAGAAGAATTAGGCTTACACATTCCTGATGATTTATCTATTGTCGGGTTTGATAACATCGCAGAAGCCAAGTTTGTTGGGCTTACAACAGTTGACCAATTTCTTTCAGAAATGGGATACATCGCAACACAAATGCTCATCAAAATGGTCAACAATGAATCATTAGATGTTCAAGTTCACAAAATGCCAACCAGGCTTGTGGAGCGCACTTCATGCCGAGCATTAGAGCCTGTTCATTAATAATTATGGAAGTGTGCGTTATGTTTTTTTATTCATGTCGGTAACGCTACCGACAAATATAAAGGAGGTGGTTTGTTGCGCAAGATAAAAATTAAATAGCAGGCCTTCCAAACCTTTTGCGAAGAAGGAAGACCTGCACCAATGTGCGGAGAATTCTCCACACAAAATTAGTATAACTCATAACAATTATTCAAGAAGGAGAAGAAACATGCGTAAGTCAATTTTGTCAGTCTTAAGTTTGTTAATGATTGCCAGTATGCTTTTAGCAGCCTGCGGCGGTGGTTCCCCTGCAACCGAAGCCCCTGCTGATAGCGGTGGTTCCTCTGATAGTGGTGGTTCATCCGATAGCGGTGGCTCATCTGATAGTGGCGAAAAGCAAGTCCTCAAAGTATGGTCATTCACCAATGAAATTCTGACCATGGCGATTGCTTTTGAAGGTCAAAACCCAGATGTAGATGTTCAATTCACCATGATTCCTATGGATGCTGGTGAATATCAAACAAAAATCAAAGCCGCAATTGGTACCGCTGATGTACCAGATGTAGTCGCGTTAGAAGCGGCTTTCGTCAAAGAATGGGTAGAAGCCGATTTCCTTGCTGATTTAGGTGATTTATTACCTTTAACAGAAGAATTACAAACCTATCCTTCCGTAGTTGAAGTAGGTACCCACGAAGGTGTAACAAAAGCCTACTCCTATCAAGCAACTCCTGGTGCTTTCTTCTATCGCCGTAGCATTGCAACAGAATGTCTCGGTACTGATGACCCAGCCGAAGTTCAAGCTTTGGTCAACGATATTGAATCATTCCTTGAAGTTGCTGAAACCATCAAACAATGTAATCCAAATTACTTCACCGTTGGTACTTCTGGTGAATTGTTCAATCCGTTCCTCGCCAATCGCGCTCAACCATGGATTGTTGATGGTGCTTTGGTGATTGACCCACAAGTTGAAGCCTACATTGACTTCGCCAAATTGATGCGCGATAACGGCTACGAATCACAAGCCAATCAATGGAGTGAAGGTTGGTTCGCTGGTATGAACGACTCCCTCGTTGGTGCTGATGGTCAACCAAAGAAAGTCTTCAGCTACTTCTTACCCACTTGGGGCTTACCATACGTGTTGATTCCAAACTCTGGTGATACCGGTGGTGACTGGGCTATGATTAATGGTCCATTGCCTTATCAATGGGGTGGTACTTGGGTTGGCGCAATGGCAGACAGCCCGAACCTCGATTTAGCAAAAGAATTCGTTGCTTTCGTTGCGCTCAATGAAGAAAACTTAACCAACTGGGCAACCGGTGTGTACACCAACGAATACCTCAAAGCCATTGACCCAACTGTAGCAGATGGTCAAGCACAAGCCGCTGGTGACTTTGTTTCCAGCCAAGTTGTCGTTGAGAAAATCACTTCCTCATTTGACGGCTCTGAATTGTATGAATGGCTCGGTGGTCAAAACAACTACGAAGCCTTCGGCGTAGCCGCTCCGAATGTAAATGGTGCCTTGCTCACTGGTTCTGATGATGCGATTCAACGTGCACTTCAAAGTGCCCGTGACCAATATTTGAACGGCGAAATTGATAAAGCCACTATGTGGCAACAATGGTTAGACGTCGTTCGCAGTGAGTTCCCGGATTTAGTTATCCCTGAACCTCCACAATAGTAATTTGATATAAAACTTGCAGGTCAGCAAATGAATTGCTGACCTGCAAAAATCTTACGTACCAAAAGGAGATATGATGAAGTTTACAAAAATCAATCGGAATTATTACGGGTATTTTTTCATAGCCCCATTTATTATTGCATTCCTAGTTTTTGGCTTGTATCCCCTTTACAATACGTTATCACTTAGTCTTACAGATTACACTTTGATGACACGAAAAGGGGAATATATTGGATTGCAAAATTTCACGGTCTTATTCGCTGACCAACTCTTTTTGAAAGCAATTGGCAACACATGGCTGATTTGGTTATTGAACTTTATCCCACAAATCGGTGTAGCACTTTTGTTATCCGCTTGGTTTACAAACAATCGCTTAAAGATTAAGGGTGTAGGTATTTGGAGAGCTATTTTTTACTTACCCAATCTTTTGATTCCTGTCGTGATTGCCGCATTGTTTAATAGCTTCTTTTCGTTTTACGGACCCATCAACCAATTCATGGTCAGGTTTGGGTATCAAGCCGAAGCAGTACATTATTTACAGAATGTTGAAATTACTCGAGCAGTCGTAATATTTATTCAGTGGTGGATGTGGTTTGGACAAACAATCATCATTGTCATGGCAGGTATGACTTCTATCCCTGTGCATTTGTATGAAGCCGCCATGGTAGATGGGGCAAGTGCCGCGCAAATGTTTAGACGCATCACGCTTCCTTTACTTAAGCCAATCCTGATTTTTATTTTCGTCACATCACTGGTTGGGGGTATGCAAATGTTTGATATTCCATACCTGTTGACCGACGGTAGAGGCGCGCCGAGTAATTCCATTATGACAAACAATATCCTCATGTATATGAAGTTTGCAAGCAGTCGAGGTCATATTGGTGCCGCATCTGCAGTAGCAGTCTTAACTTTTATTATGACGACAATTTGTGCGTTGGGAATCTTTTTCGTATTGCGCGATAAAGATGATACCGTTACTAATAAACCAAAAAGAAGTTGGTTTAAGAAAAGTGAAACAAAGTAGGCTACCATGCTAAATAATTACAAATTCAACACTACTTTATTACGGTTTTTTATATACATTGTTTTGATTTTCTTACTCATCCTTATCGTTGTGCCGATTTGGATATTAATCGTGAATGCTTCACGTTCAACTGTAGAAATTCAACAAGGTTTAAGTTTGATACCAAGCACAAACTTGATTAATAACTATAACGTTTTAGAAAATAGAGGTCTTAACATGGTAAGAGGGTTTACCAATAGCTTCTATTTAGCGGCAGCATCTACCCTTGTGACTGTTTATTTCTCTATGCTAACCGCATACGGTATCGTCGTATATAACTTCAAAGGCAGACAAACATTTTCAAATTTCATCTTAGTATTGGTGATGATACCAACGCAATTAACCATTATTGGCTTCTTCCAATATATGTCGAGATTGGGTCTCACCGATAACTACGCCGCGTTGATTTTGCCCTTAATTGCAAATGCTGGCGGTGTATTCTTTAGCAAACAATATTTTGAATCTATGCTGATTCAAGATTTAATTGACGCGGCACGCATTGATGGTGCCAGTGAACTTAAAATTTTCCATACCATTATGTTGCCGTTGGCAGTGCCAGGTGCTGTAACGTTAGGCATCTTTGCATTCGTAGGTTCGTGGAACAACTTCTTTACCCCCTTTATCTTAATTACTTCAGTAGAAAAATACACACTGCCAATGTTAGTAAGAAGTTTACGTGGTGATGTATACCGTACAGAATACGGCGCGATTTATCTCGGTTTAGCAATGACGGTTATTCCTGTCATTATTATGTATGCCATTTTCTCACGCTATATCGTCAGTGGTATTGCCATGGGTGCTGTAAAGGAGTAACAAGTGAAGCATCATGCGATATGGATATTTTGACGACTCCAAACGAGAATATGTTATTGAACGCCCAGATACTCCCCTACCGTGGATTAATTACTTAGGTTCTGAAGCATATTTCGGAATCATCTCCAACACGGCTGGCGGATACTCCTTTTATCAAGATGCACGTCTCAGACGTTTAACCCGTTACCGATACAACAATGCCCCGCTTGACTCAGGTGGACGCTACATCTACATCCGTGATGATAAATCACAAACGCCTCATTCTGGACTTTCATATTGGTCGCCTACGTGGCAACCGACTCGCACTTCATTAGATAGGTACGAATGTCGTCATGGTATGGGGTACACCGTTATCAAATCTCAAAAAAACGGAATTGAGTCATCAACACGGTATTTTGTCCCATTAGGTGAATCACTTGAAATTTGGGAACTAACGCTCACCAATCAGCGCGACACACCTGCTCAACTTTCTATATTTTCATCTATCGAATTTAATTTGTGGGATGCATTAGACGATGCTTCTAACTTTCAACGCAACTATTCAATTGGTCAAGTAGAAATCGTTGATGAAGTTATTTATCACAAAACAGAATATCGAGAACGCCGCAATCACTTTGCATATTTTGCTTGTTCAGAACCATTGGCTGGGTTTGACACACAACGTGAAGCCTTCTTAGGTGCATATCGAGGCTGGGATTCACCTGCCGCGGTTGAAGCAGGCAAAACGTCAAATTCTGAGGCGCATGGTTGGCAACCGATTGGTGCACATCATGTCAAAATCCAATTAAAGGCGGGCGAACAAAAGAAAATCATCTTTGTATTGGGCTATCACGAAAACCCAAAAGATGAAAAGTTTGACCCTCCATATTCGCAAGTTATCAATAAAAAATATGTAACGCCGATTATAAAAAAATATCTTCAATCAAATATGGTTGAAAAAGCATTTCAAACATTGCAAAGTTATTGGGATGATTTGCTAAAGAAAATTGAAGTAAGCACACCTGATGAACACACAAACCGCATGGTGAATATTTGGAATGCCTATCAGGTGATGATTACATTTAACATGTCACGTTCGGCTTCGTATTTTGAATCTGGCATTGGACGCGGCATGGGCTTTCGTGATTCGAATCAGGATTTGCTTGGATTCATTCACATGATTCCAGAACGTGCGCGTCAGCGACTTTTAGATTTGGCGGCGACTCAATTGCCAAGTGGTGGCGCGTATCATCAATATCAACCTTTAACCAAACGCGGCAACAATGATATTGGTGGAAATTTTAATGATGACCCATTGTGGTTGGTCTTAGCAGTTTGTGCTTACATCAAAGAAACTGGTGATTGGTCTATCTTAAATGAAGCCGCACCTTACGATAATACGGCTGGCACAGAAGAAGCCTTGTATGGTCATTTGCAACGCTCGATTCAATATACGTTAGAGAGATTAGGTCCGCATGGCTTGCCGTTGATTGGTCGTGCGGATTGGAACGATTGCTTAAACCTAAACTGCTTTTCAGATACGCCCGGACAATCTTTTCAAACCACTACAAATAAAGAAGGCAAAGTAGCCGAAAGTGTTTTTATTGCAGGGTTATTTGTGTTGGCGGCAAAAGAAATGGCAGAGTTGACCAAAAAACTAAAAGAAGAAAAAGATTTTTCGTTTAACTTTCCTATTTCAGATGAAGATTACGATTGCCACGCCAAAACAATGGAAGAGACGGTTTGGAAACATGGCTGGGACGGCGAATGGTTCCGCCGTGCGTATGATGATTTTGGTCAGGTAATTGGTTCAAAAGAAAATGAAGAAGGCAAGATTTTTATCGAGCCACAAGGTATGTGTATTATGGCGGGGTTGGGGCTAGATAATGAACATGCTATACAGGCTTTAGATTCTGTCGGGGAACATTTAGCCACACCGCATGGTGTTGTTTTGCAACAACCAGCCTTTAGCAAATATTATTTGCATTTGGGTGAGATTTCGTCCTACCCACCAGGCTATAAAGAAAATGCTGGCATTTTTTGTCATACGAATCCATGGGTGATGATTGCCGAAGCGATGGCAGGTCGTGGTGACAAAGCTCATGATTATTACTTAAGAATTAATCCATCCAAACGTGAAGAGATTAGCGAATTGCATAAATGTGAGCCTTATGTATATGCTCAGATGATTGCTGGCAAAGATGCCGCCACACATGGTGAAGCAAAAAATTCATGGCTGACCGGCACTGCCGCATGGAACTATGTCGCCATTACGCAATGGATTTTAGGAATCCGCCCGACGTATGAAGGTTTACAAGTGGCACCCGTTATTCCGCAAGGTTGGGAAACGTTTCGCGCAAATCGAATGTATCGGGGAACACGATACGAGATTCACGTCCAGAGAAGAGGCGTGGGAAATCAAGTCAAACTAGAAGTGGATGGAAAATCAATTGAAGGAAATGTCATTCCATGTACTTCTGAAAAAAATAAAACAGTGCAAGTGAATATAACTTTAGGTGAATAGAGGACTTTCGCGTGACTGAGCAGAATTCAAAATTTCCGAAAGATTTTATTTGGGGTGCCGCAACGGCATCTTATCAAATTGAAGGCGCATATAACGAAGATGGTCGTGGGGAAAGTATCTGGGACCGTTTTAGCCATACGCCGGGCAAAACATTAGATGGTGATACAGGTGATGTGGCTTGTAATCATTATCATCTGTGGCGTGATGATATTAAGTTGATGAAAGGGCTTGGATTAAAAGCGTATCGTTTCTCTATTGCTTGGCCCCGCATTTTGCCGAGTGGCACAGGTAGCATAAACGAAGCAGGGATTGATTTTTACAGCAAACTTGTAGATGAATTGTTGGAAGTAGGTATTAAACCCTACGCCACTTTATATCATTGGGATTTGCCACAAGCTTTGCAAGATAAAGGTGGCTGGCCCTCTCGCATGGTGGTTGATGCGTTTGTTGAATATACAGATATTATCACTCGTGCTTTAGGTGACCGCATAAAAGATTGGATTACATTAAACGAACCGTGGGTTAGTGCGTTTGTTGGATATCAAGATGGACGCCACGCGCCGGGACATACGAGTCGAGACGAAGCCATACTTGCTTCTCACCATCTGCTTTTATCTCATGGACGCAGTGTTCCCGTCATTCGTAGTAATGTGAAAGATGCAAATGTCGGCATTACATTAAATCTAACGCCAAAAGTACCTGCTTCCCCTAGCATTGCAGATAAAAAAGCTGCATTTTGGGAAGATGGTTATGTCAATCGTTGGTTCTTAGACCCAATTTCCAGTCGCGGATATCCAGAAGATATGGTCAAGTCGTATAACAAAGACATGAGTTTTGTTCAGCAAGGCGACATGGAAGAGATTGAAGTTCCGATTGACTTTTTAGGAGTCAATTATTACACCCGCAATATTGCTCGTTCACAAGTTGTACCTGAAAAAGAAAATCATCCGCAAACTGTTTTTCGTGAAGGTCAAATCACCGAAATGGATTGGGAAGTGTACCCACAAAGTTTGTATGATTTGTTAGGGCGATTACATTTTGAATATAACTTCCCTTCTATTTATATTACTGAAAACGGCGCGGCATTTCCCGATGAAGTGAACGGAAATGGCGAAGTGCATGACCCATCTCGTGTAGCATACCTTCAAGGTCATTTAGAAAGTGTCCATAAAGCCATTCAAGTTGGCGTACCCGTGCATGGATATTTCGTATGGTCTTTGTTGGATAACTTTGAATGGGGATTTGGTTATTCCAAAAGATTCGGAATCGTGCATGTAGACTATAAAACACAAAAACGCACGTTAAAGTCTAGTGCCAAGTGGTATCAAAATAAGATACAGGAAAATCTTTAGATGGCTACTATTTCAGAGCAAGTTATTTATTTAGACACATCTCGCCCACTGGCTGAACGAGTCAAAGATTTAATCAGCAGAATGACTCTCGAAGAAAAAGTCGGCTTGATGAATCATCCTGCACATGGCATTCCGCGTTTGAATATCCCTGCTTATAACTATTGGAGCGAAGCCTTACATGGTGTTGCTCGAAACGGACGTGCGACTGTATTTCCGCAAGCCATTGGTATGGCAGCAACATGGAATAAAGAATTGATTCATAAAGTTGCTTCTGTTATTAGTGATGAAGGGCGAGCTAAATATCACGCCGCATTAAAGCGCAATGGATATACACAACAATATCAAGGTTTAACTTTTTGGTCACCAAACGTCAACATTTTTAGAGACCCACGCTGGGGACGTGGACAAGAAACTTGGGGCGAAGACCCATTCTTAACTGGTGAAATGGCGGCTGAATTTGTAAAAGGTTTACAAGGTGACGACCCGAAATATCTCAAAGCGGCGGCATGTGCAAAACATTATGCCGTTCATTCTGGACCAGAAAAAGATAGACACACATTCAATGCTATCGTCACAAAACGTGAGTTATATGATACCTACCTACCTGCTTTCAAAAAATTAGTTATAGATGCAAAAGTTGAATCAGTAATGGGTGCATACAACCGCACATTAGATGAAGTGTGTTGCGCCAGTAAATTATTGTTAGATGATATTCTACGTGGCGAATGGGGCTTTGAAGGTCATGTTGTGTCGGATTGTATGGCGTTATCAGATTTTCATCTCAATCACAAAGTCACGAAAGATGCGGCTGAATCAGCAGCACTAGCTCTGAAATATGGTTGTGATTTGGGTTGTGACCACGTCTTCAATGAAATTCCAGAAGCCATCAATCGTGGATTAATCACCGAAGCCGAAGTTGACCGCGCTTTAGAAAGAACACTCGGTACAAGATTCAAACTCGGCATGTTCGACCCACAAGAAGATGTTCCATTTGCATCTATTTCACCTGAAATTGTTGCATCGAAAGAACATCGTGATTTGGCATATCAAACAGCAACACAATCGGTCGTCTTATTAAAAAATAAAAATAATATTCTTCCGATTAAACCTTCTACAAAAAAGATTTATGTCACAGGTCCAACCGCCGCCAGTATGGAAGTATTGCTCGGAAATTATTATGGCTTCAATGAAAAAATGATTACGATTTTGGAAGGCATCACGGGTCGCATTCCCGAAGGCATGGGCATGGAATATACTGCCGGTGCAAACATAAAACATCAGCGCGAAATACAACACACATGGGCACCTCAAATGGCACAAAGCGCAGACTTTGCAATCGTGTGTGCAGGATTAAATTCTTTTCTTGAAGGTGAAGAAGGTGAATCAATACTTTCTCCATCAAATGGTGACCGCGATAATATTTCACTTCCACAAAGTCAAATAGATTACATCAAAGAACTTTCAATTCACGGAGTCAAAATCGTTTTGGTGCTAACAGGTGGAAGTCCGATTGCATTAGGCGAAGTGGAAGATATGGTCGATGCAATTCTTTTTGTTTGGTATCCCGGCATGGAAGGTGGCAAAGCCGTTGCAAATGTTTTGTTTGGCGATGTTTCTCCAAGCGGCAAACTTCCAATCACATTTCCAAAATCTCTTGAGCAACTCCCCGCTTTTGATGATTACAGCATGAACGGTCGCACCTATCGTTACATGACTCAAGAACCGTTGTATCCTTTTGGATTCGGATTAAGTTATAGCAATTTTGAATATTCAGATTTGAAATTAGAAAAAAATAAAATTGCTATTGGAAATTCGCTTAACCTCAGCCTGACTTTAAAAAATAGCGGCGCTTCAGACTCAGCCGAAGTTGTTCAGTTTTACCTCAGCGATGTCCAAGCCTCAAGCATTGTTCCCTTACATCATTTAGTTGGATTTGAAAGAGTCGAACTCAAAGCAGGTGAAAGCCGTACTATTAAATTTTCTATTACACCAGAAATGATGTCTTTCATCAATGACGATGGAAAATTGACTCTTGAACCCGGCGAGTTTCGTTTAGAAGTCGGCGGTTGTTCACCCGGTAAACGTGGTCAAGAATTAGGTGCATCGAAGCCTGTCATTGCGACATTTGAAGTTCAATAAATAGTTTTTCATACCTTTCTCCCTCCTCAGTGCACTCCCCTCTTCTGGATCAAAGAGGGGAGTGCCAAAAGGGAAAAATTTTTCAAGGAGATTTAACATGTCTAATTACACCCCCAAACCAGAAAACAAATTTACATTCGGCTTATGGACGGTCGGCAATATCGGTCGTGACCCATTTGGCGGACCCGTTCGTGAGCAAAAATCAGCGGCTGATTTAGTTCGTCTGCTAGGTGAAGTTGGTGCTTATGGAGTCAACTTCCATGACAATGATTTAATTCCAATTGATGCAACTGCTTCTGAAGCCGATGCTATCAAAAAAGAATTCCGCAAAGCATTAGATGAAACTGGTATTGTCGTGCCAATGGCAACCACAAATTTATTCAGTGACCCAATCTTCAAAGATGGTGCTTTTACATCCAATGACTCAAAAGTTCGTGCATATGCTTTGCAAAAGACAATGAACGCCATTGATTTAGGAGTTGAGTTTGGTGCAAAGACATACGTCTTCTGGGGTGGGCGCGAAGGCACAGAAACAGATTCAAATAAGAATCCAATTGATGCTATCAAACGTTCACGTGAAGCCATGAACTTCTTGTGTGAATATGTATTAGACAAAAAATATGATTTGAAATTTGCACTTGAAGCCAAACCAAACGAACCACGCGGTGATATTTACAATTCAACGACTGGTCACATGTTGGCTTTTATCGAAACTTTAGACCATCCTGAAATGGTTGGAGTAAATCCAGAAGTGGCACACGAACACATGGCTGGATTAAATTTTGTGCATGGCGTTGCTCAAGCATTAGAAGCAGGAAAATTATTCCACATTGATTTGAATGACCAAGCCTTTGGGCGTTATGACCAAGATTTCCGCTTTGGTGCTTCAAATATCAAAAGTGCATTCTTCTTAGTCAAATTGCTTGAAGATAATAAATATGACAATCCCCGTCACTTTGATGCCCATGCGTATAGAACCGAAGATTACGAAGGCGTGAAAGATTTTGCGCGTGGATGTATCCGTACTTACTTAATTCTCAAAGAAAAAGCAGAACAATTTAACAAAGATAAAGAAATTCAATCTATTTTGGCAGAAATCAATGCCAGTGATGGTTCCATGAATCAATACTTTGGAAAATATAGTTCAGATAAAGCCAAAGCTTTGAAAGCCCAAGCCTTTGACCGTTCTGCCATCAGTGCACGTGGCTTGAAATACGAACGTTTAGACCAATTGACCATTGAATTGTTACTTGGTATTCGTTAGTTCATGCAGACACAAAAATTTTCTGGCTATGATTGTGTTGAATTAAAAAATGGAGTCATCAGTTTACTGGTGACTCAATCGATTGGTCCGCGCATTATTTCCTTGCGATTTAATGACGGCGAAAATATATTGGCAGAGTTGCCAAATTTCATCACCACCAGACCTGATGGCAAAGATTTTCATTTCTATGGTGGTCATCGTTTATGGCATTCACCTGAACATATGCCACGCACCTATGTATTAGATGACCAGCCTGTAGAAATCGTCGGCGAAAAAAACAGCCTGAAGGTCAGTCAACAAGTTGAAATTGAGACGGGAATCGAAAAGTCAATTGAAATTAAATTGATTGATGATAAACCACAGGTCATCATTCATCACATCCTCACGAATCGAAATCTGTGGGAAGTTGAATTTGCGCCTTGGGCGATTACGCAATTCAAAGCGGGCGGCGTGGCGATTTTGCCTCAAATCACAGAAGATGCTGGCATGTTGCCGAATCGTTCGTTGGCATTGTGGAGTTATGCGGATATTAAAAGCCCGCATGTCACTTGGGGGAATGAATATATTTTGGTGCGGGCTGAAATGGATTCACCATTCAAAATTGGTTTTCCGAACCCGCGTGGTTGGCTGGCGTATTGGAATCATAAAACTTTATTTGTGAAACGCGCGGTGTATCATAGCAATATGAATTATTATGATTTCGGAAGTTCGAGCGAATGTTATTGCAACGACCAATTTTTAGAATTGGAAACTCTCGCGCCGATTACAAAATTGAAACCGAATGAATCTGTTACACATACTGAAACGTGGGAATTGTATAGGGATGTGGATAAACCAACAGATGAAATATCTGCAAGTGAAATTATCAAAAAATTAAATTTGGAGTAGATATGTCTCACTTCATCGGCATTGACACGTCAACCACTGCGACCAAAGCCATTTTGATTAATGAAAAAGGTGATGTGTTAGGCGTTGCCTCAAACGAATATGGTTATGAAACTCCTCACCCACTTTGGAGTGAGCAAAGTCCGCTGTTGTGGTGGGGTGCGACCAAACAAAGCATTAAAGATGTTTTACAAAAAACAAACATAGATGCAAACACTGTTAAAGGAATTGGTTTAACAGGTCAGATGCATGGCTTGGTGTTGTTAGATGAACATGGCGAAGTGTTACGCCCATCTATTTTATGGAATGATCAACGCACTGCCGCCGAATGTGATGATATGCGCCAAAAACTCGGCAAAGAAAAATTAATTCAAATCACGGGTAATGATGCATTAACAGGTTTTACGGCTCCAAAAATTTTATGGGTGCAAAAAAACGAACCTGAAATTTGGAAGAAGGCGCGTCATATCCTTTTGCCAAAAGATTATGTTCGTTATAAATTAACAAATAGTTTTGCAATGGATAAAGCCGATGGTGCAGGTACAATTTTGTTTGACCTTGCAAAAAGAGATTGGTCGGCTGAAGTTTTATCTACGTTCAAAATTCCCGCCGAATATGTACCCAAAACGTATGAAGGCACTCAAGCCACTGGTGAATTGACTCCAGAAGTTGCAAAAGAAATTGGTTTGCCCGCAGGCATTCCTGTCTTCGCAGGCGGTGGAGACCAAGCCGCAAGTGCGGTTGGCACGGGTGCAGTGCGTGCAGGTGTTGTTTCAATTAGTCTTGGCACATCAGGTGTTGTGTTTGCAACGACTGATTCGCCAAGCATTGAACCCAACGGAAGACTTCACGCATTTTGTCATTCCGTTCCAAACAAGTGGCATCTCATGGGCGTGATGCTCTCTGCCGCAGGAAGTTTGCGTTGGCATCGCGATACGTTTGCACCTACTGCTGAATATGAAAAATTAATTGAAGCCACAAAAAATATTCCCGCAGGCAGTGATGGATTATTCTTCCTGCCATATTTAACTGGAGAAAGAACGCCTCATCCTGACCCTTTAGCACGCGCTGCCTTCGTCGGCTTGACCATACGCCACGCATTGCCACATCTCACCAAAGCCGTGCTTGAAGGTGTATCGTTTGGGTTGAGAGATAGTTTTGAATTGATGAAAGAATCTGGATTGAAAAATATTTCGCAAGTGCGCGTCACTGGTGGTGGAGCCAGAAGCCCAATCTGGAGACAAATTCTGGCAGATATTTTGAATGCAGAAGTTGTCACAGTCAATACGACAGAAGGCGCGGCGTATGGAGCGGCTCTACTTGCAGGAACAAGTATAGGCGCGTTCCGAAGCGTTGAAGAGGCTTGTGATGCCACGATTCAAATCACAGGCAGTGTCAAGCCGAGTGATAATCAAAAAGCGTATGAAAATTCTTATTCGTTATATCGAGATTTGTATCCATCACTAAAACCCACATTTGATGGTGTGGCTTAAATTTTTATTCAATCACTTTCAAAAACGCCTCTACAATTTTCGGGTCAAAATGAATCCCAGATTGCGATTTGATAAATTCCAATGCTTGTTCTTTAGACCATGCCAAACGATACGGGCGATGACTCGTTAAAGCATCCCACACATCCCCCACAGCGAAGATGCGTGCAGAGATAGGAATCTCTTCGCCTTTCAATCCACGCGGATAGCCCGTGCCATCCCATTTTTCGTGATGACAATATGGAATCTCAAGCGCAGGTCTTAAGTATTCAACCGAAGCCAACATATCATACGCATATTGCGGGTGTTGACGCATAATCACCCATTCATCATCCGTTAATTTGCCAGGCTTGAGTAGGATGTGGTCTGGGATGCCGATTTTTCCAATATCATGTAGTAATGCACCACGCCGTAAATTTATTATTTCGGTACGAGTCAGCCCAAGGTATTGGGCTAATTTCAAAGTTAAATCTGTAACGCGGCGTGTATGACCTTCAGTCTCTCTATCACGTAAGTCTAAGGCTTTAGACCAACCTTCAATGGTTTTATCATAAGCAAGTGTTAATTCAAAATTGGAACGCTCTAAATTTTCAAATAAATTAACGTTATCAATTGCAATGGCGGCTTGACCTGCTAATGTCTCGAAAAAGTTAATCCAATCTTGTGAGACGTTTAAAGTGGAACGATGGAATAATTCCAACACACCTTTTAATTCACCTTTGGTGATTAA
>DDVH01000053.1:2330-29224 GCA_002345215.1 Anaerolineales bacterium UBA2317 | reverse complement strand
TAAATCTGAAATTGCGACGAACTTTCGTTCCATCGCCGCTTTGCCCGCTAAACTTTCACCTAAGCGTAATTTTGTATTCGTAATTTGCTTTGAACGAAATCCTCGTCCATCAAAGTATTCAAGATTGTATGTGTTCGGATTAAATAACAAAATACATGCCGCATCTACTTTCAACTGTTCAAGCGTATGATTCAGTAAAAGGTTGAAGACAATGCGTAGGTCAAAACTAGAAGCGATGACTCTATCCATATCACGCAAAACAGTTAATCGTTTCAGTTGTTGAATTGTCGCTTCAAATAAACGTGCATTTTCAATGGATGATGCAAATTGTGCAGCGATTGTTTCTAACACAACGCGATGGCTTTCGTTAAACATGTCGGCTCCATACGATTGCGTTGAAATCATGCCGAATGTTTTTCCGCCACGCATTAATGGAATTGCTAAAATAGAACGGACATGTTCAACTTTTCCAAAGTGAATGGCTTGTACATTTTCATCGTTGTGATAATCTGCTACTAACAAAGTTTTTCCTTCAGAAATGACCTGACCACTCAACCCCTGCCCACGTGGAATGCGCGCATTGGGATAACGCTCGCCTTTATCATAACGATAAACGGCATGATAATCTCCACCAGCATCATCCTCAACCACAATCACAAACGCATCACACGGCATGACATTTTTTACGGCTTCATGCACGCTAGCATACGTCATATCAGGGTCAAAACCAGTTACTAACAAACTTTGGCTTGATTGATGAAGCACACTTAACTCATTCAAGCGTTTTTTCATATCACTAAACAAACGCGCCGTTTCTATAGTACTTGCCACCTGCGCCGCAAGTGTAGATAAAAATCTTTTGGCATGTTCATCAAAAGCATTTTCAGATTCGCTCTCCACGCCAATTGCACCCAAGATATTCTCGCCACTGATGATAGGCACATAAATACCAGAAAGCACACCTTGATTCGTTTCAATGTAACGTGAATCGGCGGGTAAATTTTCACTATGAACGGGTACCCCATGTTGAGTCACCCAACCCGTAAGCCCCTGCCCTACTTTATTGATTAAACGATTCATTCTTTCGATTTCGGCTTGCTCTTCCACCTCCGGCAGATTCATCCCCCCGTAACCGATAACCTCTAAAGCATCTGTGTCGCCTTTGCGAATACGCACGACAGCATAATTCCAATTCATGTGTTGCTTTAATATTTTTACAATTGCTTTTCCGATTTCACGCGGTTCAAACAAATTGCTTAACGTTAATCCACTTTCATATAAGGCTTGTAACTCTTGTAAACGACGTTGGGCTTCTTCATATAAACTTGTGCGTTCAAGGACGAGCGCAACTGATGTTGCAAATTTCACTAACAAACGTAAATGTGTTTCATTAAATGTATCGTGTTCTGTAGAATCTAAAGCAATGACGCCAATCACGCGGTCTTGAATCATCAACGGGGCGGCGATAGCACTATGAATATTTTTTGCGTCTTCAATTTCACCTTCATAACGCAATTTTTCATTTTCGCGCACTTGGGTAAATATTAAAGGCTTCTGCTCATGTGCGGCTTGGGCGGCGTATCCTGTGTCGCTGGCAAAAACAAATCCCTGCAAGCGTGAATCGGAATATCCACTTAAAGCGCGGATGCGTAATTTTCCATTCGGCTCCACCAGCAAAATACTTCCTTTATCTGCTAATGGTATAGCATGGCGTGCCGCCTCAAGCAAACGCTCTAACAAAGGTTGTAACTCAAGCGTTTCGCTCAATGCCTGCGCCAGCATAGACTCGGCTTCTAACTCGAGCTCATGTAATTTTCTTTCTGTCACATCGTGATAATTAATCACAATTGCATTGATGCTTGGTTCCCCCAACATGTTTGTAGCAATCGCTTCTACCCAATGCCAAGTACCATCTGCATGGTGCAAACGAAAAATTCCAGACTGACGATTGCCTGCTTGTTTCGCTACTTCAGTAAATTGATTTTTAGTCCACTCCATATCATCGGGGTGCATTAACTCAAAAATATTTCTTCCCACAAATTCTTGATAATGATACCCAAGTAAATTAGAGGCAGAGGGACTCTCCCACAACAAATTACCTTGCGCATCTAACAGAGAAATAAAATCCAAGCCGTTTTCAATCATCGCTCGAAAACGGCTTTCATTAAGCTTCACACGTTCTTCAGCAAGTTTTCTTTCGGTTACATCTTCCATAAAGCCTTGTACGAACTGAGGCTTACCTTCTTTATCGCAAATTAAAACAGATGTATCACGAATCCAAATCACTCTGCCATCGCGATGCGTCATACGATATTCTTCAACTGCTTTCCCTGTTTCAACTGTTTTATGTACAGCGTCCATGGCGCGTTTGTGATCTTCGGGGAAAATCAAACGATGCCAAAGTTTTGGGTCGCTTAAAACTTCTGTTGGTGTGTAGCCCAACATTTTTTCCACTTGCGGGCTGATGTAAAAACTCGTAGCGAGTTCATCAATTTGGTCCATATACATCACCAATGGGCTTTGCTCTACCATCACCCGATATTTTTCTTCTGCTTGATGTAAGGCTTCTTCGGCAAGTTTCTTTTCAGTAACATCTTCAGTTAAGGCTTGAACATAAGTTTTCCCACCGATTTCAACAAAAGATAATGAAAGCAAAGCATCATACGGCGTACCATCTTTTCTTCTAAATTGAACAGGATATTGACTCAAATAACCTTGTTGACGAAAAATCTTTAACGCCTCTTCTCGTTGACTTGATTCATAATACAACGCGGCTACATTTCCTATCGCCTCAATATCTTCACGTGTGTATCCACCTGGTTTGAGCATGGCATCATTAAATTCAATTAGATTTCCATTGATATCTGCCAGCCCAATACCAAAGGGAACATTCTGAAAAAGAATGCGATATTGCTCCTCGCTTGCATACTCTTTCAGGACACTTAATTTGTTAGTTTGAGTTTTCGATGCAGTCTTCATAGTGTCATTACAGGTCTATACAATAAACCTTTTTCAATAAAAGCAACATTACAATTCCCCACCAAACTGATTGTAGCCTTTTCTATGTTAATTTCAAATACAAGTTTTCCCCACTGTTAAAAATCTTAACAAGATGCAGTATCATCACAAGCTATGTCAAACTTTAATCCAACTTTATGGGATGCCATCATTGCGGGCGGTGGACCGGCTGGATTCTTTGCCGCGATTCGGTGTGCGGAATTAAATCCGAAATTGAAAATATTGATTATTGAAAAAGCAAGCCAAACGCTGGGAAAAGTTATCATTTCTGGCGGCGGGCGATGTAATGTTACTCATGCTTGCTATGAGCCTGCGAAATTAATCACATTTTATCCGCGTGGCGGGAATGAATTGCGTGGTGCGTTCACAAAGTTTCAACCAAAAGATACGGTGGAATGGTTTGAGTCGCGTGGTGTGAAGTTGAAAACAGAATCAGATAACAGAATTTTCCCAGTGACGGATGATTCAAATACGATTGCGGATTGTTTGCGTGAATCTGCTCGAAAGGCTGGGATAAAAGTAAAAACTGGCATTAATTTACTTAATATAGAAAGAAATAAACATGGTTTCCAAATCGAAGTTAGAGATGAAGGAAAAGTTTTTAATTTGAAAGCAAAAAAATTAGTGATTGCCACAGGTAGTGACAGGAAAATCTTATCCAACCTTGAATCTTTAGGGCATTCAATAATTCCGCCAGTGCCTTCATTATTTACATTTAATATCAAAGACAAACGAATTGATGGACTTGCGGGTGTTTCGGTTGAAAATGTGACATTGAAAATGGATTCGATAACAAGTCAGGGTGCATTATTAATCACACATTGGGGATTAAGTGGACCTGCTGTATTAAGATGTTCGGCTTGGGGTGCAAGAATTTTGTTTGAGAAAAAATATAACTCTCCCCTGTTTATCAACTGGCTTGGAGATTACACTCTTGATTCGGCGTTAGAAGTTTTACAAAGAAACAAAGATTGGAAAGAAAATACGCGCAAGAAAGTTGCAAGTCAGCCTGCGTTTTCACAAATTCCGTTGAGATTATGGAAACAATTAGCAGAATTTATCGGTGATAAAAATTGGGGAGATGTATCAAAAGCAGAATTACGAAAGTTCGCGCAAGAATTAACGGCTGGGAGCTTCGTGATTCAAGGCAAGGGAATTTTCAAAGAAGAGTTTGTCACTTGTGGTGGTGTGAGTTTGAAAGAAGTTGATTTCAAAACGATGGAAAGCAAAATTGTTGAGGATTTATTTTTCGCAGGTGAAGTTTTGGATATTGATGGCATCACAGGTGGCTTCAATTTTCAATCCTCATGGACGACGGGTTGGATTGCAGGAAATGCTTTGGGATAAATAAAAGGCAGAAAAGCAGAAGCAGGTATAGGTCAAGAAAGAAGCGGAAACCATCCTACGGGATGGTTTTTTAACTTGACAAATCGAGGAAACCGCATAAAATCATCCTTATACCATCCATACAGATGGTAAATAGGAGAAATTATGGCAGATACCGAGAAAATTACTATTAATATGAATGCCGTGGAGTTGGGGAAGGTGGATTTGCTGGTCGAGGAGGGGCATTATTCGAACCGTACGGATTTTATCCGCTCGGCGATACGCTCGCAGTTGGAGAAACATGCCGTGGAAGTGCAACAATCGGTGGTGCGTTCTTCGTATGTGGTTGGGGCGGTTTATTTGAACCGTGAAGATTTAGAAAAATACAAGGCGCGAAAAGAAAAAGTGAAAGTGAATGTTGTTGGTATTTGTACACTGGCAAGCGACATCTCCCCCACACTGGCTGTGGAAGTGATGGAGACGATTAAGGTGTATGGCATTTTTCAAGCCAATGCAGATGTAAAAGAAGCTTTGACTAAAGCAGGAAAGATTCAATAAGGAGCAAAGATGAAAAAGTTTTTTCCTAATCTCATTTATTTATTATTAAGTTTGCCTTTAGGCGTTTTGTATTTTGTGATTTTGGTTACGGGTTTCAGCCTGGGAACTGGTTTGATCATCACATTGGTTGGAATTCCAATTTTAGTGGCGATGATTTTTGTGACTTATATTCTCGGAGATTTAGACCGCACACTTACATCGAAATTGTTAGGTGTGAAAATTGGTAAGCCAGAAGCGCGCCCATCGAATAGCGAATCAGCAAGTTCAATTTTAGTTGCACAATTAAAAAGTCTGCAATTTTGGAAAGAGCTTGTGTATTTATTATTGAAGATGCCTTTAGGCGTGATTTCATTTACGATTGCAATTGTATTTGTGACTGTTAGTTTGGCATTGATTCTCACACCTTTCATCTATACTTATGTTCCTGATGCACAAATTATGCTGTGGAATGGATTTGAAATAAACACAATGCAACGAGCCATTGTTACTTCGGTTGTAGGAATCATTTTAAGTGTCTTATGTGTTCCACTGATTAATGGTTTTGCAAACTTGATGGGTTCAATTAGTGTGTGGGTATTAGGCAAAGAAGAATAAACACTAAAAAATATTTTGAGTGACAGAACAATATATATTGTTCTATCACTTTTTTGTTTAACAGTCTAATTTAACAATATCATCCCCCATTCGTAGGACGATGTGCGAAGAATGAAGCAACCTCCAGTTATTAAGTTTTCTTATTTTTCTTTTTTATCTCGAATCATGGTCAATAACATTTTGAAAGATTCTTTCGCCTGTAAAGCATGTGGAACATTAGCAGGTAATAAAAGAATAGAACCCGCCTCCACAATATGCTCTTGTGATCCGATGAAGATATGCGCCTGCCCTTCTAAAATTTGAACCAAAGCATCGTATGGTGATGTATGTTCACTTAATCCTTCGCCTACATCAAAAGCAAACAACGTCACAGACCCTGTGGGTAGATTCATCAACACGCGACTCACCACGGCACCAGATTGTGTAGAGACAAGTTCCTTTAATACATTTGGTTTCTCAGATAAATTTTCTTTGCTCATTGTTTCACTCCTAGAATTGCAACTGCACCAAGTGATTTGAGTTTTTTGCTTCAATTTCTATCTTTATAGAATTCAATTCTTACAGAGTATATCTCTAATGACAAATACAATCTAGATGAAGCGCTGGTTTTTAACTTCAACCTGATTGATGATTTATAAATCACGTCACTATTGACCGACAGCCATTCATCCCGTACAATCTCCCGTTAGAAATTATATATAATTTTATAAGGATACACGAAATGGCAAAATATCGAATTATGTATTGGAAACATATCCCCCAATCTTTTACGGTTGAGGGCGATGGGCGAACTGTGAAAAAACAACTTTCGCAAAAAATTCAAAATAAAATTGATGCGTATGCAATGGCTGTTGGGGCAACGTCTACAAGCGATTATGCAAAAGAATATAAACGCGGTGATTGGATTGAACGCGATGGCTCACCCGAAGAAGTTGCCGAAGCGCTTCTTTCTGAACTGGAAACTGAGTTTGCGAAAATTGAAATTCCTCGTCGGGAAGTTGAAAACAATTAAATACGAAGGACACTAAGCGCACAAAGGAAAGATGAAAGAAGAAAGATTTTCTTCGCGATCTTAGCGTACTTCGCGGTTTAAATAATTAATTATGACAAAAAAACATAACATCATCCTGCAACCTTCTGGTTCGCGTGGACAAGTAGATGAAGGCATGTCTATTCGTTCGGCAGCGCGAGAACTGGGTGTAGAAATTGAATCGATTTGTGCTGAGAATGCCACTTGTGGCAAGTGTATGGTTTTAATCGAAGAAGGTCGCTTTGAAAAATATAACATTGACTCAAAGCGAGAAAACGTCTCCCCTGTTTCGCCAGAAGAATCCGCTTACTTTGCTCGCAGACCCAAGTTATTAAAAGATAAAGGTTGGGAAGTTGGGCATGTGCGTTTGTCTTGTCAGTGCAAGATTCATGGAGATGTATTAATCAATGTGCCCGAAGAAAGCCGCGGCAATAAACAAATTGTCCGCAAGAGTGCCAGCAACCGTGCTATTGAAATCAAGCCTTCGGTTCACAAATATTTGGTGACGATGTCTCCGCCAAATTTGGAACGTCCAATTGCAGACTGGGAACGACTCGCCAAAGGAATCGAAACCTCCATGCAACTTGTTCATGGTGTAGATGCAAAAGTCCCGCGTTGGTATGAAATGGAAATTGATTATCAATGCTTGCGTGGTTTATCAAAAACTTTACGCGACTCAAAATGGAATGTGACTGTCTCTGTTTGGCAAAATAAAGAAGTCATTGAAGTGCAAGCAGGTTATGTAGAAGATAGTTATGGCGCGGCTGTAGATATTGGTTCCACGACTGTTGCTTTGTATTTATGCAATTTACGAACTGGCGATGTGCTCGCATCTGAGTCTGAAATGAATCCGCAGATTGTGTATGGCGAAGATGTGATGTCCCGTATTCAATATACGATTGAACATCCTGATGGATTAGAGAAATTACACAAAGCCATTATTTCAACGCTAAACAAATTATTGAAACAAGCCGCACATACAGCCAAAATAAAAATGCATGAGATTTTAGAAATGGTCTTGGTTGGTAATTCCACCATGCATCATGTTTTGTTGAATTTACATCCAAAAGATTTAGGATTGGCTCCGTTTGTGCCAACGATTCATAAATCAGTAGATGTAAAAGCACGCGAACTTGGAATACATATTAATTCATCAGGAAATATACATATCCTCCCCACTATTGCTTCCTTTGTTGGTGCTGATACAAGTGCAATGATTCTGGCAGAAGAACCACATAAGCAAGATGAAAATTGGTTATTGATTGATGTTGGTACAAATGCAGAATTGATTTTAGGAAATCGCAAACGTTTGGTTTGCACTTCTACACCAACAGGTCCTGCACTTGAAGGTGCTCATGTTGAATATGGAATGCGTGCCGCACCTGGCGCGATTGAACGAGTCCATATTGATGAAACAACGCTTGAACCAAAATATAAGATTGTCGGTGAAGATGATTGGAATCAAGGCAAGGCAAAAGGGATTTGCGGTTCTGCCATCATCGACGCGGTAGCGGAATTGTTCCGAACTGGGATTGTTGATTCACGCGGCAAGTTCAAGACGACTTTAGAGTCGAAGCGCATTCGAAAGGGAGAAAGCGGTTGGGAGTATGTCATTGCTTGGGCGGATGAAACATCTATAGGGCGAGACATCCCCATGACTCAACAAGATGTTCGTCAAATTCAATTGGCGAAAGCCGCGTTATTTACTGCATCAAGAACTTTGTTAAAACGTTTTGGTTTGCAAGACCCTGATAAAGTGATTTTGGCGGGCGGGTTTGGAAGTTTTATTGATAAAGAAAAAGCAATGTTGATTGGTTTGATTCCTGATTGCAATTTAGATAATGTTTATGCGGTTGGAAATGCCGCAGGTGATGGTGCACGGATTGCGTTGTTGAATATTGAAAAGCGAAATGAAATTGATGCAGTCACTCGTAGTGTCGAACGATTTGAATTGCCCACTGACCCTGAGTTTCAAAATCAATTTATGTTGGCAACGAGTTTCCCGCATATGAGCGAACCTTTCCCACACATTGCACATTTGATTCCGAATCGTGTTGCGGATCCGATGGCGAAAAATTTTATGCCGAAATAATATACATCGGTGGTCGAGTAGTTCTGAGCGTTCGTTGCAAAGAACGTATCGAGACCACACGTTAAGAAAAATTTTTATTAAATTGGTGGTCTCGACTGCTTGCGTCTCGACCACCGAGAGGACACATGAATAAATTTCTTGAAAGATTACAAAGTGGTGAAATTTTAGTTGCGGATGGTGCAACAGGTTCAAACTTGCAAAAGATGGGACTCAAACCTGGCAAGCCACCAGAAGATTTGATTATTGATGATCCGGATACACTTTTGAAACTCGCTTCTTCCTTCGCCCAAGCAGGGTCTGACATTATTTTGACTTGTACTTTCGGTGGAACCAGAATGCGCATGAAAGATTCTAAATATCAGGATCGGACTCCTGAAGTAAATATTCGTGCCGCTGAAATTGCTCGCAAAGCCGCTTCATTAAATAATGGACTTGTAGCTGGCTCAATGGGTCCAGTAGGTGCGATTCTTAAACCGTATGGTCCATTGGAATATGAAGATGTGAAAGCGGCATTTGCAGAGCAAGCCAAAGCACTTGCAGATGGCGGCGTGGACTTATTATTAATCGAAACGATGTTTGCAGTGGAAGAAACGACTGCTGCATTTGAAGGTGCAAGGTCTGCAACGGATTTGCCGATTGTGGTTTCCTTTAGTTATGACCGAGGCACACGCACGATGATGGGAGTCAAGCCCAAAGATGTGATGAAGAAATATTCTGAAATGGGTGCAACGCTTGTAGGTGCAAATTGTGGAAGCACACTTGAAAAGATGGAAGAAGTTGTAAAAGAATATGCGGCAACTGTGCCGAATTATCCATTATGGGTGAAGCCGAATGCTGGAGTTCCACACATGGATATTGAAACCGAACAAGGCGTGTATGATATGGGTCCAGAAGATATGGCGAATTTTGCGAAGAAGTACGTTGAACTTGGAGCAAAAGTTGTCGGTGGTTGTTGTGGGAATACTCCAGAACATATCGCGGCGATTGTGAAGGCAGTGAAGTAGTAAGAGAGTAGAGAACAGAGAACAGTAATCATAGTGGAATGTACTTCTGTAAATTCCCTTTTTCATAAATGAGATTCCTAAAATGAAATCAAAAATTATCCCTGAATTTGGAATCACCGAACAAGAAGCGCAATTAATTATTTCTGATGTAGCAACAGGTTTAGTTAGAAACGGGTCTTTAAGCCCCAAAGGGAAAACACGCGAACAATTTATGCGTGAGTTTGTGGACTATCTAGAAAAGATAGAGCCAGTATTTGTTATAGACCATACTGAAGATATTTTGAAGCAAGCACGTTACTATCGTAAAATGGAAAAAAATGAACTTTCTTGCCTTTTTTATGCACTATGGCTAGAACACTCATTAAATGGATTAATTTCTTTACTAGCAGGAAGAAAAGACTTTTCGGAAAAAGAAATTGAAGAAATCATTAGAGATACATCTTACAGATCAAAATCCTCATGGTTGCCTCGTGCGTTTGGCGGGAAATCTTTTAGTCAGGCTCATGTAAACCTTATTGTAAAGTTAATGGAAGCAAGGAATTCATTTGTTCATTACAAATGGAAAGCTGTAAATGAACAGAGGAATCGTGAAATCAAGGCGATTCTTTCAACAATAGAAAAGACTGTAAAGTATATTCGCGATTATGAAAGAAAACATATACTAGGCATCTCGAAAAAGAAAATAAGGCAATTATCAAAACGTAGATAAAAAAGCGTGCTATGCACTAGAATTCTTCGACGTCTCAAATAGTTTTTTATTAAAAATGTAGCTCATAATGCGACAAAAAATTCTTGATTTACTCTCTGGCAAAAAAATTGATGAACAACCTGCGTTTAGCGGGTTGATTCATATTACGGAAGATGGATTAAAACGAGAAGGTTTATCTTTACATGAAATTCATAAAGATGCGAAGAAGATGGCAAAAGCGGCGACGAGTACGTTTAAGTTAACAGGAATGCCATCCGCAACTTTGCCATTGGATTTGTGCTCCCCTGCTGAGATGTTAGGTGCTGAATTAAATTATTTCGAGGGTGGAGAGTTGATGTTTCCGCAAGTGAAGAGGGCATTGTTTGATTCTGTTAAAAACTTAGCCACAGAGTTCACAGAGGGCACTGAGATTTTTGAGAAGGGGAGATTAAGTTTGATTTGTGAAGCAATTGGATTAGTGAAAGATGATATTGGAAAAGATATCGTTATTTCGGGGATGATTCCAGGGGCGTATACTTTGTTGTTATATATTTGCAACCCGAAGAATTTATTTATTGAAATGAAGAAAGAACCTAAAGCTGTGCTGGATGCTTTGTTTTCTCTTTCATCTTTTCTTGCAAATATTGGGAATGAATATAAAAAAGCAGGTGCAGACTTTATTACGATTCACGACATGGGCGGGTCACCTGGGTTTATTGGACCTGCAAAGTATGAGCAGTTCGTTTTGCCTGCTGAAAAATTATTGATTGAAAAATTATCCAAGCCAATTGTATTGTCAGTGTGTGGGAATGTGACGAATGGATTGCATTTGCTCGGTCAAACGGGGGCGGATGCAATTTCGATTGACCAGACTGTGGATTTGGTCAAAGCGCGTGCTGAATTGAAAGATACATTGCTGTTTGGGAATCTTGACCCTGTGGAGACGATTTGGAAGGGAGATAAAGGTCAAGTCGCTGAGGCAGTTCGAGGCGCGAAAGAAGCGGGCGTGGATGCTGTCTGGCCTGGTTGTGATTTAGTCATCCAAACGGCAGTTGAAAATATCAAAAAGATGACATAACAAAGGGTGGCTATTGACGATTTTCGCCGCGCTATGTAAACTGAGAACCTCATGGCGAAATCATCCGAGAAAAAAACGACGAAGAAAAAAATAACGAAAGCGGGCACAAAAAAATCTGTTGCTCGAAAATCTGCTCCGAAAAAATCGGTTCCACTTTCGCCGATTGAAAAAGAATTAAAACAACGCGAAGCCGAAATTGCCATTCTCAAAGGTGTGCAAGAGGGGTTGGCATCAAAATGGGAATTGAATGCGATTTATGAATTGGTGGGTGAAAAAATTCGTGATATTTTTGCGGCGCAAATCACATTGATTTCTACGTTCGACCATAAAAACGAAACTCAATTTTTTAATTATTACGTGGGGCGGAATGGGCGCGAACAACTTGCTCCACGCCCCATGAGTGGTTTAGCAAAATATTTGATTCAACATAAACAGAGCATTTTGATTAATGACCATGCCGATGAAAAAATGCGTAAGTATGGCGCGCAAGTGATTGCTGGAAATTTAATTCCAAAGTCTGCTTTGTACGTGCCGTTAATGGCAGGGGATGAAACACTGGGTTTGATTTCGTTACAAAATACCGAACATGAAAATTTTTTCAGCGATACAGATGTGCGTTTGTTAGAGACGTTTGCAGGTTCGTTAAGTGCCGCGTTGGAAAATGCTCGCCTCATTAACGAAACCCGACGCTTGCTCGCTGAAACCGAACAACGCAATGCCGAGTTAGAAGCGATTCGCAAAGCCAGCATTGATTTGTCATCTAACCTTGAATATACGACTGTATTAGATTCGATTCTAAAAAGCACATCTAATTTAATGCCTAGCATTGAAAATATCAATTTGTTTATTTATGAAAATAATCAATTGATATTCGGCACTGCCATTGCCAATGGAAAAATTACAAGCACGCCAGTGGCAAATCCGCGACCTGGGGGAATGACCGATACCGTTGCTCAAACAGGCAAGATGATTATTGTGGAAGATATGCAAACGCATGAGTTATACAAAAATGCACCCACCACTTGGAAAGGTGCGTTAATTGGTTTGCCATTGAAATTCCGCAAACGCTTAGTAGGCGTGATGAACATTCATTTTACAGACCCACGTACATTTACAGATTCAGAGTTACGCGTATTGCAATTGTTTGCAGACCAAGCCTCAGTGGTGATTGAAAATTCGCGTTTGTTTAATGAAACACAAAGGTTATTACAAGAAACTGCTGAACGCAATGCAGAACTTGGCGTTATCAATAGTTTGCAACAAATTTTAGTTTCCAAATTAGATTTTCAATCTATGATTGATTTGATCGGTAATAAAGTGCAACAAGTTTTCAATGCCCAAGTCACTTTAATTTCGTTATACAACCCCGATACACAAGAAATCACACATCGTTATATCAATGAACGTGGCGAGCGTATGTATTTTCCACAACCATTGCCATTAGATGCCTTTCGTAAAAAAGTGATTGAAACGCAACAACCTTTGGTGATTAATCAAGATTACATGAAAGTTGCCATCGAACTTGGCGAAACTCCCGCCTTTGCGGGTGAAGCACCCAAGTCACTTTTGTTTGTGCCAATGCTTGTGGCTGATAACGTCACTGGAATTTTAAGTTTGCAAGATTTAGAACATGAACATGCGTTTAGTGATACCAATGTGCGTTTGCTCACGACGATTGCAAATAATTTAAGTGTGGCGTTAGATAATGCGCGTTTGTTTGATGAAACTTCACGCCATGCTTTGGAATCGGCGGTGATTAATCAAGTAGGGCGAGATATTTCTGAAACGTTAAATTTCACTTCGGTGATGGAAAAAATCGCGGCTCATGCTCGTGACCTGTTAACTGGTTCTTCCAGCGCCATCTATTTGCCTCAGCCTGATGGAAAAACCTTAAGAGCCATCGTTGCCAAAGGAAACATTCAAGATGAAATTTTAGCGGATACGATTACGATTGGCGAAGGCATCATCGGTTCGTTGGCTAAAGAAGGCAAAGCCGAATTTATCAACGATACAAATAATGATAAACGCACGATTCAAATCCCTGGTACAGCAACAGTTGGCAATGAAAGATTAATCGTCACGCCATTGTTATCAGGCATTAAAGTGACAGGCATGATGGCAGTTTGGCGTGAAGGTGGCGAACCATTTTCCGCATCTGATTTAGCCTTTTTGGAAAAATTATCTCTCCACGCCGCCATTGCAATTCAAAATGCAAGTTTCGTCAATGAAGTGCAACAACGTGCCAGTGAACTGGAAATTATCAATAGTATTCAACAAGGTTTATCTTCTAAACTCGATGTGCAATCTATTTATGATTTGGTGGGTGAAAAAGTTCGTAGTATTTTTAATTCGCAAGCCGTGATTATTTCATATTACGAACCAGCTACTGAAGAAGCATCATTCCCTTACATGTTTTGGAAAGGCGAGAGAATTTATCCAGAAAAACAACCGCTTTCAGGTTTTTCTGGCTATGTGATTCGCAATCGTGCTACCTTGTTTATCAATGAAAAATTAAATGAAAAAGCACATGAATATGGCTCAACTTTATTAGCAGGCGATGAATTTCCAAAATCATTAATTGCAATTCCTATTCTGGGTACAAACCAAGTATTAGGGTCAATATCCATTCAAAATTATGAGCGTGAATTTGCATTTACAGAAAATGATGTTCAATTACTTTCAACATTATCCGCCAGTATGGGTATTGCCATTCAAAATGCAAAATTGTTTGATGAATCGCAAAATCTATTGAAAGAAACAAGTCAACGAGCCACTGAACTTTCTATTATCAACAGCATGTTGACTGGCTTAGATACACGGCTTGATATTCAAACCATTTATGAAAATGCTGGCAATAAAATTCAAGAAATATTTGATGCCCAAACCGTTGTATTGGTCATTTACGACAAAAATACAAACTTAACACATTATCCATATATTATTGAAAAGGGTGAACGGCTGTATCAATCACCATTGATATTAGATGAAAGCAGTGGCGGCTTTAGTGGCAAAGTTATCCGCACCAAGGAAACGATTGTAGTCAACCGTAATTTTGAAGAAATATCAAATCAATTGAATTCACGTTTGCTCGGCGAAGACCCCGAACCTGTTGAGGTTAAATCAGGTGTGTGGGTTCCGCTGACAGTTAGCAACGAAGTCCGAGGCGTTATATCGTTACAAAATCTAGAACATGAAGATGCATTCTCCGAAGCGGATATCAATCTCTTAAAGACAATTGCAAATTCAATCAGTGTTGCGATTGAAAACGCACGACTGTTTGATGAAACACAAAGGTTATTACAAGAAACAAAACGTCGCGCTTCTGAATTAGAAATCTTAAATGAAATTGGTCAAGTATTAACTCAACAATTAGATGTGCAAAGTATTATTGAAAAAGTAGGTGACAAACTGCGCGAATTGGTCATGGAAGATAATATTGGCATTGGTTTATTTGACCCCGAAACAAAAACTGTCACGGGACATTATGTGACGAAAAATAATGAACGCGTGCAATTCCCACCATTTCCAATTAATGAATTTACGATTAAAGCATCGTTACAAAGTAAGTCATTGGTGATTAATCGCGAGTCGCCTATTTTGTGGAAGAAACTTGGTTCTGGTATGACTGTGCGAAACCAAATTCCAAAATCAGTCGTTATGTCGCCTATGGTTGTGGGTAAAGATATCATCGGCGGAATTACAGTGCAAAATTTTGAACGTGAACATGCGTATGATGATTCAATTGTGCGTTTATTGGAATCAGTTGCATCTAGCATGGCGACGGCTTTACAAAATGCGCGTTTGTTTGAAGAAGCACGCAGTGCACGTGCCGCCGCAGAAAAAGCAAACGAAGCCAAGAGTTCTTTCCTTGCCACAATGAGTCATGAAATCCGCACGCCGATGAATGCCGTGATTGGTATGAGCGGATTATTGCTCGATACAAAATTAAGTGATGAGCAAAAAGATTATGTTGAAACCATTCGCACATCCAGTGATACGTTGTTAGCAATTATCAATGACATTTTAGATTTTTCAAAAATTGAAGCGGGCAGAATGGATATTGAAAATCGTCCATTAGATTTACGCGAATGTGTTGAATCCGCATTGGATTTGGTCTCAACTAAAGCGGTAGAAAAAAGTATTGATATTGCTTATCTTTTCGACGGCGACGTTCCCTCTGCGATTATGGGCGATTCAACAAGATTAAGACAAGTCATTACGAATTTATTAAGCAATGCAGTGAAGTTTACAGAAAAAGGTGAAGTGGTTTTAACAGTTTCGAGCCAACAAAATGGAAAAGATGTTGGCTTAACTTTTTCCGTGCGAGATACAGGTATTGGCATTTCAAAAGAAGGCATGAATCGTTTATTCCAATCGTTTTCACAAGCCGATTCATCCACGACTAGAAAATATGGCGGTACAGGTTTGGGGCTTGCTATCAGCAAAAAACTTTCTGAGATGATGGGCGGAACCATGTGGGCAAAAAGTGATGGGCTTGGAAAAGGTTCCACTTTTTCATTTAGTATCGTCACACAAATTGCAGACCTACCCCCCACTCAAAAACGTGAATATCTCGGTGTGCAACCTGCTTTACAAAATAAACGCGTTTTGATTGTGGATGATAATGCCACCAATCGTTACATCTTAAATATGCAAACAATTAAGTGGGGCATGCTTCCAAAAGATACTGAAAACCCAAGCACCGCTTTACAATGGCTTGAACATGGTGAAACATTTGATGTTGCCATTCTCGATATGCATATGCCTGAAATGGATGGCGTTGAATTAGCAAAACATATTCATGAAATTAAAGTAAAAATCCCATTGGTGTTGTTTAGTTCAGTGGGCAGGCGCGAAGTTGGCGATAACATGAATTTATTTTCGGCATATCTTTCCAAGCCGATTAAACAATCTCAACTTTTTGATACGCTGGTGAGTCTGTTTGTTTCACCTGATGAAGATGAAAAGACGATTACGACAGAACGCTTCAAACCTGACCCTCAAATGGGTACGCGGCATCCGCTCCGCATTCTCTTAGCCGAAGACAATGTCGTCAATCAAAAACTAACTTTGAAATTGCTTGAGCAAATGGGTTACAGAGCAGATATTGCATCGAATGGTATTGAAACGATTCAATCTATTGAAAGACAAACGTATGATGTGATTTTGATGGATGTGCAAATGCCTGAAATGGATGGATTAGAAGCCACGCGTCAGATTGTTTCTCGATGGCAAGAAAACCGTCCACACATTATTGGCTTAACAGCCAACGCCATGCAAGGTGATAGAGAAATGTGCTTAGAAGCAGGCATGAATAATTACATCCCCAAGCCAATTCGTGTGGTGGAATTGGTGGATGCATTAAGGAAAGCGAAAAGAATTAATTTGTAGGGGCGGGGTTTTCCCGCCCAAAGAAGGGCGAGGAAACCTCGCCCCTACATTTGTTTATTTGGAGAATCATGACCATCATTGACATCAACACCTTCAACAGCCTAAAAGAATCTACGGATGCAGATTTTATTAAGGAATTAATTCATACATTTCTTGAAGATGCACCGAATCAAATTGAACAAATGAAAAATGCTCTTGATAAAAAAGATGCTGAATCATTCACACGTGCGGCGCATACAGTCAAATCTAATGCGGCGACGTTTGGTGCAACTGAATTAGCGAGTCTAGCCCGCGAATTAGAAAGCTTGGGGCGAGAAAATAATTTGGAAATTGGAAACAAGTTACAGGTTATGGAAGAAGCGTTTTATCAAGTTAAGAATCAATTGGAAGAGTTGAAATAAATCATGGTTGTATCCTCTGAACCCGCGCGTTTATTAATCGTGGACGATAACAAAATTAATCGTATGATTCTTTCGCGCACATTGGAGCAACAGAATCATATTGTTGAAACTGCGAATGATGGCAAAGAGGGTTTGGAAAAAATTCGCACGGGTTCGTTTGATTTGGTTTTGCTTGATATTGAAATGCCTGAGATGAATGGCTTTGAAGTGTTGGAAGCCTGTTTGAAAGATGTTGAGTTGCGACAAATCCCAATCATTATGACATCTGCAATGGATGAATTAGACGCGGTTGTGAAATGTGTGGAACTCGGCGCAGAAGATTATTTGACGAAACCTGTCAACCCGATTTTGTTGCGGGCGCGTGTGAATGCAAGTTTAGAAAAAAAACGTTTGCGTGATGAACAACGAAAATTGTTTAGAACGTTTGCCACCAAAGAAGTTGCCGAAGAATTATTACGCACAGGTTTTTCATTGGGTGGCAAACAAGTGACTGGAAGTGTGTTGTTTGCAGACATTCGCTCATTTACAACAATTGCGGAAAGCCAAGACCCTGCTGAGACGATCGATTTGTTGAATCAATATTTCAGTTTGATGTTCGATGCGATTACGAATAATGGTGGCACTGTGAATCAAGTGATTGGGGATGGATTGATGGCTGTGTTTGGTGCGCCGATATTTTTTGAAGACCATGCTGAAAAATCAGTGCGTGCGGCGTTGCAAATGTTAGAACAATTGAAAATATTTAATCAAAGTTTATTAGCACAAGGGAAAAATCAAATTCACATCGGAATTGGAATCGCTTCTGGTGATATGGTGGCAGGGTACACAGGCACACAAACTCGTGCAATTTATACTTGTATCGGAGATACTGTCAATCTGGCTTCTCGTATTGAACAATATACAAAAGAGGCGTTACGTCCATTGTTAATTGATAATTACACGAAGCAAGGCTTATCCGAAAATTTCAAAGTGGAAGAGTTGGGGAAGATTATGTTCAAGGGGAAACATAATGCGATTCGGATTTTTGCGGTTTCGGGTTAATCGGACAGATCTGATTGGTCTTACAGGTCGAAATGGTCAAAATAGTCATAAGCGGAGAATAAAAATGAATTATCTACATTTTAATAGTGATAAAAAATACATAAAATTTAGTTTGATTTTTCTGATGATAGTCACAGCAGTTTATGTTGGAGCTTGTACTTCAAGCCCGCAACAAAATAATGTAGAAAATAAAGCTACAGAGACAATTACTGCAACAGTTACACCTATTTCAAGAATCACATCTACTCCAACAGCCATTGCATCTCCTACATCAACACCTTTCCCAAAACTATCTGAGGAGGAAATTGCAAAAATGGTTGAAGAATTGCAGAGACTTCCTGAGTTAGTTGCAAGAATGGAGCCTGATATGATTGTCAGTGTTGAAGCTAACCATCCAAAATATTTTTATATTAATGATTCAGAGAAATCGTTAGAAATACAAAAGTTAACAGAGTATTGGTTAAAAGTTTGGGCATCAGGTAATGGTCACTTAATTCAAGATTTAGATTTCTTGCCTTATCTTTTGCTTCAGGACCCAGCAACTAACGGAAGAAATGGAACTTCAAATATTAAAGGACCAATAGTTTGGACTAAGCAAAGTTTACAGGCATTTGAAGAAAGTGGTAACGCTGCATTCTTAAGTTCAACGATTTACAATTGGGATCCCTCTATTCGAAATCTTTTCCCAACTGCTGATAGTAAATTAAAAATTTATTTGAATGGTGAGGAAACTAATTATTATTCTACTGAGGTTAATAAATATGGCGGTATCACTCTTGGAATATCCGATTGGTTGGGTTTTTCGGCTGAAATGGGGAAAAAGTTTCATCCATCGGATGAATCAAAGTTTAGAGCGACTGAATTAACTTTTGCTCAGCGAACGAATGAGTTTATTGTACAAACTGATGATGAAGGTAACATTGTGTTTACAGATATAGTTGTTCTTCCTGGTGGAAATAAAGTCGCGCAGGCAATACAACTTACGAAATTTTTATTTATGGCTGGCCACAACTATTTTAATGGTCAGATATATGTGACAAGCGAAAATTTGGATTGAAAAGGATTTCATTGTTGCAAATATAATCGTTTTATGATTATATTTAAACATGAATATACTGCCCAAAAGGTACGTCTCTATATTTTAATTATACGACTAAGGTTTATTATCTATAAAAAACTTATTCTCTCTTATAATTGATTGATGTCCTTTCTCCATTCAAAATATTTTCTCTTCGCCATCATCACCCTCATCGCATACGGACTTCTGCTCCCCTTCACAGGCTTTTATTGGGATGATTTGCCGTTCGCATGGATTGCAAAATTTCTCGGTCCTGCTGAGTTTGTGCCTGCATTTTTACCATTTCGTCCGTTTCTCGGTTCCATTTTTTATTTCACCACCAGTTTAATTCCGCCAGTTCCGTTATATTGGCAAATCTTTGCACTCGTGATTCGTTTTCTGCTTGGCATCTCCGCATGGTGGATGTTCACCCAAATTTATCCGAACAAAAAAAATATCGCTTACATTGCTTCGTTGTTGATGTTAATTTTCCCTGGGTATAGTCAACATTGGGTGGCACTCACACATATCAATCAAGAACTTATCCCGTTTATTTTTTATCTTTTATCTTTCGGTTATACCTTCAAAGCCCTGCACTCGTCAGTTCACTCGCAAAAAGTCACCGACACAATCATTGCCTTGCTTTTGCAAATTTGCGGCATCTTCCCCACTGAATATTTTTTCAGCATCGAAGGTTTGCGTTTTCTATTTTTGTTTTTCTTCTTTCAAGAAAACTTTCTCAATCGCCTAAAAAAATCGCTCAAAATATTTTTGCCATATTTGCTGATTTGGATTCTCAACGCCGCCTGGCTTTTCTATTATTACCGATTCGGTCCGTATAATTCTTACGAAGTCACAGCCACACAATCTCCAAACTTGATTTTCTTTTTAACTCAAGCTCTTGATGCGATTTGGAAAACTGGATTTTACATTTGGATACAATCTCTGGTTTTGACATTTTCATCCCTCCCTGCTCCCGCTTCACTCCTGACTTTAGGCTTGGTTGCGCTTTCCTTTGCATTTCTCACATTGATTCTGATTCGTTCGGTGCAAGATGAATCAAATGAAAAATCTTTTGCTATTTCATTAATCATTATTGGATTAATCGGCATCTTGCTTGGCAGGCTTCCTTCTCTCGCGGCGAATCTTCCGTTAACTCTACAATCTTCCTACGATAGATTCATGATTTCGATGATGATTGGCGGGACTTTATTTGTCATCGGAATCGTTGAGTTAATTTTCAAAAATCAAAAAACAAAGTTAATTATTTTTTCTGGATTAATTGCTTTGGGAATTGGTCAACAATTTTTCAACGCCAATATCTTCCGCAGAGACTGGCAAAAGCAAGGCGAAATTTATTGGCAAATGGCATGGCGGATGCCTGCTTTAGAGCCAAATACAGTTTTATTCACCCACCAAATGCCAATTGATTACGAAACCGATTTATCTTTCACCGCTCCTATCAACTGGATGTATGCTCCAGATTACACTCGCTCAAATTTGCCATATATCTTTTTGTATACAGAAAAAAGAATTGGTGGTCCCACTTTACCAGCACTTGAGAAAGATATTGAAATTTTTTATCCATATCGCACAGTGGATTTTCGTAGTTCAACATCAAATGCAGTAGTCATCTATATGCCACAAAATGGATGTTTACGTGTATTAGACCCGAATCGCGACGATGAAGAAATTTATTCTCGTGAACCCAATGTCTTGACTGACGCGATCCATTTATCTGATTTGTCGCGCATTATTTCAAATCCAGAACAACCCGCAATCCCGCCATTTTTCTCTGAACCTGAGCATGGTTGGTGTTATTACTTCGCCAAAGCGGAATTAGCTCAACAACAAAGTGATTATCAACAAGTGGCATCACTTGGAAATGAAGCAATTGGATTAGAGTTTAGTCCCGAAGACCCAACAGAATGGTTAGTTTTTATTGAGGGTTTTGCACTAATAGGTGATTTACAAACCGCACAAAATTTATCTAATATCATTTTGGAAAGCGATTCACGAATCCGCAGAGGCGTGTGTACTGTTTGGGAGCAGATTCAGGTCAAAAGTCAAGAAGGAAGCGGGCAAGAAATCGAGGCGATTTTATTATCTTTGGGTTGCAATCCATGACGTTGGCTTGACGCATTAAACTTCATGTGCTACCATTTTATGTTGATTATGTTGAACGAGGAGAATCTATGAGTAA
The DNA here is from genome assembly GCA_002345215.1 of Anaerolineales bacterium UBA2317. Classification (GTDB taxonomy): domain Bacteria; phylum Chloroflexota; class Anaerolineae; order Anaerolineales; family Villigracilaceae; genus Villigracilis. The sequence goes on along the minus strand of DDVH01000053.1, from coordinate 7,743 downwards.
ATCACGTCGAAGTGTGCTGGTACTTTCTATTATGTTGATTTCAACCTTACTGATTTCAGCCTGCACACAGTCTTTATCTGCGGCACCAATTGAAACACCAACGTTGATACCTGAAGGTTTATTTGTTTCGCCAATTGCATCGGTTGAAAACCCAATGGCAATGATTGAAGAATTTGCTAAGCAAACTGCGGCGGCTCAAACTGCTACAGCCGGTGGCGACCCAAATGCTACAGTAGACCCAAACTTAACATTAACTCCACAAGTTAGTGATATCACCCCTACCCCCACACTGGATATAAATAGTACACCAACCAATGTTGGTGCAGTGACTGCTACAAATGCCGCACCAGCCGCCACTTCGGTTCCGCCGGGTGTACGCCCAGCAACTTATACATTACAAAAAGGTGAATTTCCTTATTGTATTGCTCGTCGTTTCAATGTAGACCCAACACAATTGCTTTCCTTAAGTGGTCTCACCACCCAACAAGCATACAACCTTTCAGCAGGCACTGTTTTGACAATTCCCCAAAGTGGTTCATTCCCGGGCAATCGTGCGCTCACGGCTCACCCAGCAACTTATACGGTTGCTTCCGCTACTGAAACACTATATAGCGTAGCTTGTAAATATGGTGATGTTGACCCAAACGCGATTGCTACTGCAAACAATATTTCAGTCAATGCAACACTTACTGTTGGTCAACAATTGCAAATTCCGTAATATGTAACCAATAAAAGTATTAAAACCCTAAAGGCACAATGTCTTTAGGGTTTTTTTGAAAGAAGGAAACTATGCCTTTTGAATTACTAAAATCTGAAGTTTTGATGAAGGGTCGTGCGTTCACTATCCGCCGCGATACGATGAAAACGCCAGATGGTCATGAAACAAAATTTGATATTGTCGAACATGGTGGTTCGGTGATTTTGATTCCAATTGACGCTGAAGGCAATATTCTTTTTGTAAAACAATATCGCCATGCCGCAGGAATTGAAATGCTCGAATTGCCTGCTGGTACACGTGATGGAGACGAACCATTTGATGTTTGTGCCGCGCGGGAAATTCGGGAAGAGACGGGAATGCAAGCGGGCAAATTGACTCAAATCGGTTCTTTCTACCTCGCACCTGGCTACTCGACCGAATACATGGGCGTATTTTTAGCAGAGGACTTAAGTGAAAATCCGCTCGAAGCCGATGATGACGAATTTTTGTCGGTAGAAAAAATTCCCGCGCGTGAAGCAATTCAAATGGCAGAAAGAGGCGACATGCCAGATGCTAAATCCCTCGCCGCGTTGTTGATGGTCAGACCTTATCTAAAAGAGACCAAATGAAACCAATGATGATATTAATTGCGGGACCCTATCGTTCCGGCACAAATGATGACCCAGAAAAAATTCAAGCCAATGTACATTTTATGGAAAGTTTTGCTTTGCCAATTTTTCGCAAAGGGCATATTCCAGTGTTAGGTGAATGGTTTGCTTTGCCACTTGTCCACCTAGCAGGTTCAAAACAAATCGGAGATGAGCCGTTCAATGAAATTTTTCATCCGATTGCTGTCAAATTATTGGATAAATGTGATGCCGTTTTGCGCGTTGGCGGTGAATCATCTGGTGCAGACCAAATGGTTAATGTGGCAAAAGAAAAAGGCGCAAAGATTTTTTACTCGTTAGAAGAAATCCCAAATCTATCATGACTTTTGAAAAGAAAAAATCTTCTCACCTAATAGCCATACTTCAAGCATTATTCGTAACATTTTTATGGTCAACTTCATGGGTCTTGATAAAAATTGGACTCAACGCAAACTTACCTTCGCTAACCTTTGCCGGGCTTAGATATACACTCGCCTTTTTGTGTTTGCTCCCACTAGTGATTTTCAACCAAAAGCATATACAAAGTATAAAAAATCTCACCAAACAGAATTGGCTGGAATTGTTTCTGCTTGGTGTTTTGTTTTATGCAATTACACAAGGCGCACAATTTCTCAGTTTATCTTTTTTACCTGCAACCACGTTAACCCTCTTATTAAATTTAACCACAATAACAGTCGCCTTTTATAGTATTTTCAGCAAACATGAAAAGACATCTATAATTCAATGGGGCGGAATCCTTCTTTCAATTATCGGTATCCTGTTTTACTTTTTACCTTTATCTTCTACACAATCAAACCAAACGCTTGGCTTAATTGCAGGAATTGTCGGATTACTTGCCAATGCGGTTTCATCCATTTATGGAAGGCATATTAATTCAAAAAGTAAAATAAATCCTTTAGTAGTTACTTGTATCAGCATGGGTTTTGGCGGATTATTATTACTGGCAACTGGCATTATTACACAAGGCTTCGGTAAGCTAAACATAAACCAATGGATGATCGTCGCTTGGTTAGCACTAGTCAATACCGCATTTGCATTCACACTCTGGAATAAAACTTTACAAACACTAACCGCTGTTGAATCAAGCATCATCAACGGAACTATGCTTCCACAAATTGCAATTCTTGCCTGGCTATTCCTCAACGAAACATTAAGCGAAAAAGAAATCTTTGGTATTTCCCTTGTCCTCATTGGAACATTAATCGTCCAACTGTGGAGATATATTCCCACCAATAAAAACAAAACGCCCTCAAAATGAGAGCGTTTTTGTTATCAGAAATTATTCTTCAGTGGGCGCAGGTGTAGCAGAAGCAGATTGTTTACGTTGACGGAAAGTAATACGCCCGCGCGACATATCATAAGGAGACATCTCAAGAGCAACACGGTCTCCCAACAAAATGCGAATGTAATGCTTGCGCATCTTACCAGAAAGGTAAGCTAACACCTCATGCCCATTATCCAAACGCACACGAAACTGCGTACCGGGCAAGGCTTCAATCACCAAACCATCAACTTTAATTTTTCCATCTTCTTTAGTCATACACGCCTCTCGATTTATTCAGTATCCTTAAAAGAACGTCGCTTAATACGTCGAATTGCTTTCTTCTTTTCCATTCGGCGGGTTTCGCTTTTCGAGACGAACCAGCGTTTGCGGCGAACCGTACTAAGAACTCCACTCTTCACTACCTTCTTACGAAAGCGTTTAAGCAAAGAATCTTGCGATTCACCATTTCTTAAATTTACAGATGCCACTGGTTTCACCTCCTTTCAAGATGAAAATAAAAAATCGACTGACACATAGATTCAGCCGACAGGGATTATCAAAACCTGAAACGAACTCATGACCATTCGATCAAAAAAACGCTTCTCTCCTTGATTTATACCTGAGTAAAACAACCTCAGCTGACTCTTCCTTCAAAATTATACACGATTCACATGCAGATGAGAAGAAACCCATCTGCATAAAATATTAAAAGAAAAAGCCTCTTGGCAATGACCTACTCTCCCAGGAGGTCGCCCTCCAAGTACCATCAGCGCTGACATGCTTAACTGCCGGGTTCGGGATGGGACCGGGTGTACCCATGTCGCTCAAATCACCAAGAGACTTGTTTCACAAAGTAATTTACTGAATAGCTAAAAAATTGATGTATATGTATCGGAAAAGTACCAAGTTCTCCGCACCACGGGATGAAGCCCTCGACCATTAGTACAGTTTAGCTGAACACATTACTATGCTTACACACACTGCCTATATACCAGATAGTCTATCTGGGGTCTTACTCCCTTACGGGAATACAGGGATCTAATCTTAGGGCAAGTTTCCCACTTAGATGCTTTCAGCGGTTATCTTTGCCAGACATGGCTACCCAGCGATGCTCCTGGCGGAACAACTGGCACACTAGAGGTCTGTCCACTCCGGTCCTCTCGTACTAGGAGCAGCTCCCTTCAAATCCCTTACGCCCACAGCGGATAGAGACCGACCTGTCTCACGACGGTCTGAACCCAGCTCGCGTACCGCTTTAACGGGCGAACAGCCCGACCCTTGGGACCTTGTCCAGCCCCAGGATGCGATGAGCCGACATCGAGGTGCCGAGCGAGATCGTCGATGTGAACTCTTGGATCTCACCAGCCTGTTATCCCCGGGGTAGCTTTTATCCGGTAAGCCACAGCCCTTCCACTCGGTACTGTGGGATCACTAAGCCCGACTTTCGTCTCTGTTCGGCGCGTTGGCCTTACAGTCAAGCTCCCTTATGCCTTTACACTCTATGGTGGGTTTCCATTCCACCTGAGGGAACCTTTGGGCGCCTCCGTTACCTTTTGGGAGGCGACCGCCCCAGTCAAACTGCCCACCTGGCACGGTCCCCCATCCAGATAATGGAATGGGGTTAGGATCTAAACATAATCAGGGTGGTATTTCACTAATGGCTCCACCGACGCTGACGCGCCAGCTTCAAAGCCTCCCACCTATGCTACACAGATCATATCCAAATACAATGCCAAGTTGCAGTAAAGCTCCACGGGGTCTTTTTGTCCTGCTGCGGGTAGGCCGCATCTTCACAGCCATTTCAATTTCACCGGGTCCCTCGTCGAGACAGTGCTCTAATTGTTACGCGATTCGTGCGGGTCGGAACTTACCCGACAAGGAATTTCGCTACCTTAGGACCGTTATAGTTACGGCCGCCGTTCACTGGGGCTTCGGTTCAAAGCTTCGCTTGCGCTAACCTCTCTCCTTAACCTTCCAGCACTGGGCACGCGTCAGCCCCTATACATCGCCTTACGGCTTAGCAGAGACCTGTGGTTTTGTTAACCAGTCACCAGAGCCATTTCACTGCGACCCTCCGAGGCTTTAACACCTCAGGGGGTACCCCTTCTCCCGAAGTTACGGGGTCATGTTGCCTAGTTCCTTAACGAGGGTTCTCCCGTTCGCCTTGGTATACTCTACCCATCTACCAGTGTCGGTTTGCGGTACGAGCACTAGAAAGTTATGCTTAGAGACTTTTCTTGGCAACAAGACTCAACCACTTATGCCTTACGGCTCGCTTCCACCTCAGCTCGACTAGCGGATTTCCCTACTAATCTCAACACCTAGATGGATCGCACCCAAATCCAATAATGGGCTGGCCTATCTCGTTGCGTCCTCCCATCGCACTTTCTAGCGGTTCCGGAATGTTGACCGGATATCCATCGCCTACGCCTCTCGGCCTCGGCTAAGGACTCGACTAACCCGACGCGGAATGACCTGGCGTCGGAAACCTTAGATTTACGGCGAACACGGTTCTCACGTGTTTGTACGCTACTCATGCCTGCATTCTCACTTCCATCCGCTCCAGTTGCCCTTACGATCAACCTTCACCGCTGATGGAACGCTCCCCTACTACTTTGACAAATGTCAAAATCTATAGCTTCGGTACTATGCTTAGCCCCGTTAAGTTTTCCGCGCAAAGTCACTAGACCAGTAAGCTGTTACGCACTTTTTAAAGGGTGGCTGCTTCTAAGCCAACCTCCTGGTTGTTCAAGTAACCTCACCTCGTTCACCACTTAGTATAGA
>DDVH01000053.1:875-2057 GCA_002345215.1 Anaerolineales bacterium UBA2317 | reverse complement strand
GTCCGACTGCCATGCTATGGAGTACTGGCATTCCGAGTTTGATTGGGTTCAGTAAGCTGTAAGCCCCTTAGCCCATTCAGTGCTGTACCTCCAGTACTAAACGCATGACGCTAGCCCTAAAGCTATTTCGGGGAGAACCAGCTATCTCCGTATTCGATTGGCATATCACCTCTACCCACAGGTCATCCCCTAACTTTGCAACGTTAGTGGGTTCGGGCCTCCACGAGTGATTAGACTCGCTTCACCCTGCCCATGGGTAGCTCATACGGTTTCGGGCCTAATCCCAGCGACTATACGCCCTATTCAGACTCGCTTTCGCTACGGCTTCGGGTGTCACTCCCTTAACCTCGCCACTGAGATTAACTCGCAGGCTCATTCTCCAAGAGGCACGCTGTCAGGCATAGCAAGGAACATCCCTATTTCTAGGGCGCTCAACCTACCGTTAGCCCTCCAACTGCTTGTAAGTTTATGGTTTCAGGTTCTATTTCACTCCCCTAACAGGGGGACTTTTCACCTTTCCCTCACGGTACTAGTTCACTATCGGTTGCCAAATGTATTTAGCCTTAGAGAGTGGACTCCCTAGATTCCTGCCGGATTAGCGTGCCCGGCAGTACTCAGGAACACAGCAGAAGACAATCAGTTTTCGCATACGGGGCTATTACCCTCTTCGGCAGGCTTTCCCACACCTTTCCGCTAACTGACTGTTTTTTAACTTCGTATTGCTGGTCCTACAACCCCATCTGTGCAAGCACAAATGGTTTGGGCTGTTCCGCGTTCGCTCGCCACTACTAGCGGAATAATTTCTTTTCCTCTGGGTACTTAGATGTTTCAGTTCCCCAGGTTCCCATCCTCAAACCTATATATTCAGTAAGAGGACATCGTTGGTTCGCAACGATTGGTTTCCCTATTCGGACATCCTCGGATCAGCGCCTGTACACGGCTCCCCGGAGGCTTATCGCAGTGTCCCACGTCCTTCATCGGCATTTGGCACCAAGGCATTCACCATAAACCCTTAGTAGCTTCTCCACGTGATGCGGAGAAATTGATACTTTTCAACTTTATTACATTCGATAAAATAAATTATCGGCCTACATCAATTGCTATTCAGTTTTTAAGGTTCACTCACCATTTGACTGGTGACCAACATCTTTGATGTCTCAAAAACATCGGTCAACATTCAAA
>DDVH01000053.1:0-575 GCA_002345215.1 Anaerolineales bacterium UBA2317 | reverse complement strand
TGCTTCGCTTCTCTTCAAACTTTTGTTTACACTCCGAAAAACATACTTACAAACAAACTCAGTGGAGATGGCGGGATTTGAACCCGCGACCTTCGCGTTGCAAACGCGCTGCTCTCCCGCTGAGCTACATCCCCAGGACCAGCCTGGTTAGTGTGGGCTTGACAGGATTCGAACCTGTGACCCCAGTCTTATCAGGACTGTGCTCTAACCAACTGAGCTACAAGCCCGCGGGTTCCTCAACAACTGAGGAGTGACAGAAAACTTCAATTTTACAACCAGCGCCCAAGTTCACCGTGTGGGCAATTTTTAGAGCAACTACCCCATAGGGTGTGCTCACTTTCTCTAGAAAGGAGGTGATCCAGGCGCACCTTCCGGTACACCTACCTTGTTACGACTTCGTCCCAGTCACCAGCACCACCTTCGACGGCGTCCTCTTTGCAGTTAGACTACCGGCTTCAGGGGTTACCAGCTCCCATGACGTGACGCGCGGCGTGTACAAGGCCCGAGAACGTATTCAACGAACTATAGCTGCCGCACGTTTACTAGCAACTCCGGCTTCATGCAGGCGAGATGCA